>CAVWTQ010000001.1:0-284255 GCA_963757985.1 uncultured Alphaproteobacteria bacterium
CGTGACCTGATGCAGCAGATGGAGACGGACCTCGACACCGCGCTCGACTGGATCGCCGTCGATCACCATAACACCGGCCATCCCCATACCCACATCATCGTCCGGGGCGTCACCGGCGACGGGAAGACCCTGAATATCGCCGGCGACTACATCGCCCATGGCGTCCGCCATCGGGCGAGCGAGCTGGTCACCCTGGAGCTCGGGCATCAGAGCGAGATCGAAGTCGCGCGCAAGCTGGCGAGAGAGGTGGAGGCCGAGCGGCTGACCCGGCTCGACAAGATGCTGATCGCCGAACAGCGGGAACTTGGCTTCGTCGATCTCCGGCCGGGGGAGGAAAGCTCGTATCTCGTCCGCGAGAATCACAGCTCATGATCGGCCGGGCGAAGCGGCTGGAGCGCTACGGCCTTGCGTCCGAGATCGACCCCGGCCGCTGGGTCGTCTCCGACAAGGCCGAGGCAACCCTGAAGGCGCTTGGCGAGCGCGGCGACATCATCAAGACGATGCACCGGGCGCTGACCGACCACGGCCTCGCCGACGAGCGCGGCGTCAGCCAGTACCTTCCCCATGTCGGCCAGCTCACGCAGCCCGTCATCGGCCGCGTCATCGGCAAGGGGCTGGCCGGCGACGAGATGAGCGAGCGGGTCTATCTGGTCGTCGATGGCGTCGACGGCCGGGTTCATCATTTGGAGTTCGCCGATCCGGCCCGCATCGACGACGTGCGCCGGGGCATGATCATTGAGATGGGCCCTATGGCCGCGCGCCCGCGAGCGGCCGACCTCAACATCGCCGACATGACGGACGAGGCGGGCATCTATCGCCCAAGCGCGCATCTCGAGCGAGCGCGCCAGGGCATCGAGCGCATCGGCGGCGACCCCGGGGCTTTCGTCCGCTCCCATGTCCGCCGCCTGGAGGCGCTGCGCCGGGCGGGCCATGTCGAGCGGCTCGACGCTGACGCATGGCGCATCCCCGCCGACATTGGCGCGCGCGGGATGCGCAACGACCTGAGCCGCGGCGGCGACGGCCTTGCCGTCCGCACGCTTTCGACGCTCGATCTTCAGGCTCAAATCGGCAGCGATGGCGCGACCTGGCTCGACCGGGAACTGGTCTCACGCAACCGATCGCCGCTCGCCGACACTGGCTTCGGCCGCGACGTGGCGAACGCGATGGAGCGCCGCAAACAGGCGCTGGCGGACATGGGCCATGCCAGCCGGCTGCCGGACGGACGAATCCGCGCCGCCGGCGATTTGCTGTCACGGCTGGAGCGCGCCGAAACGACCCGCGTCGGCCGGGCGATTGCGGCCGAACGCGGGCTGGCCTTTCAGGAGGCCAGGCCCGGCGAATATGTCAGCGGCAAGCTCGTCGGTTCGACCCAACTGGCCAGCGGGCGCTTCGCCATGATCGAGAGCTTCAGCGGCGACGGTGGCCTGGGGTTCAGCCTCGTGCCCTGGCAGCCGGTCCTCGACAAGCGGATCGGCCAGCAGATCACCGGGACGGTGCGCGACGGCGGCGGAATCGATTGGGATTTCGGCCGCAAACGCGGGCTGGGATTGTAAGCGATGATCGCGGTTCGTAGCCGATCGGACTATCGTAAAAATCTCTTGCCCAAAAGGCCGAAAACCGTCGCCAGCAAGTATTATTTCGCTACACTACAATGGTTCGATTTTTCCACTTTCCCCTTTCGCTTCCATGCTGCTTCTTGTGCGATCGAGATGATCGACGGAGCACAGGGATGGCGGAGGAAAAGGAGCGGAAAGATGTTCAAGCCGCGAACGACAATGGCTCGAAGGCAGGCAAGTGTGGCGCTGAAACGCAGCGTCGGATCGACGCGCTGGTCCTGACCATCGCCCGCGCCCTTGGCCGCCAGATCGCGCGCGAGGAATTCGCCCGGTTGAAGGCCAATGCCGCGAACGACAATCGGCCGTCCGACGACGTGGCCGCCGATGAACCGCCGCGGGACAAAGAGGCAGGAGAGGAGACAATTCGATGACTGGTGTCGCGCTTTATGCCCGCTATTCCTCCGACAACCAAAGCGTCGACGTCGATCGAGGACCAGTTCCGCATCTGCCGGGAGCACGCGACGCGGGAACAATGGACGGTCATCGGCGCCTATCATGACGCCGCCATCTCGGGCGCGAGCGTAATCCTGCGGCCCGGCGTGCAGGCCCTGTTGCAGGACGCCCAGCGCGGCAAATTCGATATCGTCCTGGCGGAGGCGCTGGACCGCTTGAGCCGCGACCAGGCCGATGTCGCGATCCTGTTCAAGCATCTCCGATTCGCCGGCGTTCAGATCTTCACGTTGAGCGAGGGCGAGATTTCAGAGCTTCATGTCGGCCTGAAGGGCACGATGAATGCGCTCTTCCTGAAGGACCTCGCCGCCAAGACCCATCGCGGCATTCGCGGCCGGGTCGAGAAGGGCAAGTCCGGCGGCGGTCTCTGCTACGGCTACGACGTCGTGAAGGACATCAGCGCCGCGGGCGAGCCGATTCGCGGCGAGCGCACAATCAACGAAGCTGAAGCCGAAATCGTCCGCCGCGTCTTCCGCGAGTTCGCCGCCGGCATATCCCGCGCTCGATCGCGCGACGACTCAACGACGAGGGCATTCCCGGTCCCGACGGCGCCTTGTGGACCGACTCCACCTTGCGCGGCCATGCCGCGCGCGGCACCGGCCTCATCAACAACGAGCTTTATGTCGGCAAGCTGGTCTGGAACCGGCTCCGCTACATCAAGGACCCGGCGACCGGCAAGCGCGTCTCGCGCCTCAACCCGCGCGACAAATGGATCACGAGCGAAGTATCCGAGCTTCGCATCGTCGATGACGGCCTATGGCAGGCCGCAAAGGCGCGCCAGGGCGAGATCGCGGTCAAATACGCGAACGTCATCGCCGCGACCCGCGCGCCGCAACGTCTGAACGGCACGCACCGGCCGCGATCGCTTCTCTCCGGCCTGCTGGTCTGCGGCTGCTGCGGCGGCCCGTTTTCTCTTCGCGGCCAGGACCGCTACGCCTGTTCCAATCACGTCATGAACGGAAGCTGCGCCAATAGCCGCACGATCGACGCGCGAGGCGCTGGAGGCCCGCATGCTGGACGGACTCCGCGACCGCCTCATGGCGCCGGAAATCGCCGCCGAGGCGATGCGCGCCTATGCCGAGGAGACCAACCGGCTCAATCGCGAGCGGCGTTCGTCCGGCGACGCCGACCGCACGCGAACTGGCAGAAGATCGACGCGATAGATCAAGGAGATCGTCGACCGCCATCGAGGACGGCGGCGGCAGCCGCGCCATGGTGGCGCGATTGCGCGAGCTTGAAGCGCGAGAGGACGAACTGACAGCGCGGCTTTCCCAGGCGCCGGTCGACATCCCGGACATTCACCCGAATGTCGCCGGGGTCTATCGCCGCAAGGTGGAGCGGCTTGCGGAAGCCTTACAGCACCCGCAGGAACGCGACGAGGCCGCCGAAGCGATCCGCGCGCTCATCGAGCGCATCACGCTCAGGCCAGGCGCCAAACGCGGCGAGATCGCCGCCACGCTTCATGGCGACCTCGGCACCATCCTCGAATGGACGGCCCAAAAGCAGAACACTCCCGGCGCCTGCGCATCGGGAGTGTCGGTATCGGTGGTTGCGGGGGCAGGATTTGAACCTGCGGCCTTCAGGTTATGAGCCTGACGAGCTACCGGGCTGCTCCACCCCGCGTCGACGGTGTAGCAGCGGCGGCGGGGAATGGGAAGCATTATATCGCTTCTATGACGCGCCCTTTATGATCCGCGCCATGTCTTTGTATTTACGGCCGTTTCCAGACTCCGCGCGGTGGCGACGGCGACCTCTGTCGCGCTGCGCTACCAAGCGCGCGGATTGAGCCTGCGTTTCCAGTGCTGGCCCGGTGGCAGAGCGGCGGGGTCTTCCCGGCCGCGCCGCGCGATCCGCGGGCGCGCGCCGCGCCAGTTTCCGTTCGTGTGCGCGCCGTTGCCTTCAGCCGCGATGTGCGCTGGCGGCGGGGCGGAGCTGGCCGCCGCCGGCGCGGCGCTGCTCCGCGCAGCCGCGGGCTCGCGTTTGGACGCGATGTCCGCCGCGTCGGCGGCGCGGCCGTCGCCGGCGCGCCGCTTGGCCGGAGCCTTGATCTTTTCGCTGCGATCGGTCTTCGCGGCGCCCCTTGGCTTGCGCGTCGGTGTCTCAAGCGCGCGGCTCTGACGAACGGCCCGCGGCCGCGGGCCGGTCTCCGCGATGGCGTCGAGGGCGGCGCTGTCCGGCGGAACGAGGCTCGGCAAGATGCGTGGCTGGCGCGCCTCGGAGGTGTGGCGCTGGTCGTCGAGCGAGGTCGGGGGAGCCTGAGCCGGCTTCGGCGCAAAAACCTGCGCGGCCTCTGTCGAGAGTTGATCGGCTGACGACCGATGCGCCGACCTGTCGGTCTGCAAAAACGCCGGAACCGTGAATTCTGATGCGCGCGCCGGGTTTGACGCCGAATTTGAAGCCGTCTCGCGCCGCGAAAAAAAACCGGCGCTCGCCACGTTAAGAGTGGAACTGTCTTTCCCGAAAAGATCCATCGGCGAGGCGGAAGTCGGAGGCCGGCGAGAGCGCTTGATCTCGATAGCGAAGGGCTTGGGCGGTTGTTTCATGAGATGTCCGATAGATTTTCTTTTGCCGGGGAAAATTCGATTGCCGAGAGAATTTCGGGCACCCGATTCCTTGAGCGGAAGCTAAACGACGGCCTGCGTGTAATGAACCTGCGTGCAAGAACCTGCGGGAAGACGTTGGCCCTTGCATCGAGCCACGACTTCTGACCGGATCTGCGCGGATTCGCCAATCGCGAAAAAGCGATAATCCAACGCTTTTTGTGCTGCTACGCCGAATCGGTATGGGGTTCGACGTATATCAAGTCAAGTCGCGACTCGCAATTCTGTGGCATCCGGTTGTTTTGCTGTCGAGCCGCGTCGTTGCATTATGCAAGACGAAGACAAATCCCGAAGACAAACCCCGTGATGAATTCAGATGAACCGACGAATGCGGTATTTGCAAGGCCAAATCAAAGCGAAAGCTACGCTTTTGTAGTGGCGCAACGGCTTTCGATCCAGAACCCGGCCATCCCTCGTCTCGGATCTAAGCTTTGACGGCCTGTTTTCGATTCAATCGACTTTTGTAACGAAACGCCGCCTTGTAAATAAGCAACAGATACAAGAACGGCAAATGTTCTCCTCAAATGCATATATAAACATTGATATAAATAGTATACATTGGCATCATACTTGTGAATTGCGCCGGCATTGATGATTTATTCAATATTTCAGCCGATAAAGATCTGCACGCGATTTATCCGAGCGGCCTGATTTTCAGCTGGAATCAATGCCGCCTGCGAGCGCAGTCGCGCGCGCCGACGCGCGGATCCTGATCGGGCGCCGCCGCGATGTCCGGATTGAACCACCTGAGGACAGCATGACGCTTGCAAACATGAAGATTGGACGGAAGCTCGGCGTCGGCTTTGCTTGCGTCCTTTTTGTCGTCGCCTTGATGAGCGCGGGGCTTATCGTCTTCTTGAAGTCGCTCGACGCGGTGGCTGTCGTCGCGCGAAACGCCAACGCCGTCGTCGACGAGATGGACCTGACGACCGCCGCGGCGCACGAGGAATCGCGAGCTTCGCTCCGGTTCCTGATGACGCGAAACGAGCGATTCGTCCACATCTATGACGACGCGGTCAAATCTTTCGCCGGCAATCTCGCGCAAGCGCGCAGCAACGCCGCGGGGCATCCCGGGACGCTCGCCCTCATCGACAAGGTCGACGCCGCCGGCGAGGCTTATCGGCGCGACGTCGGCGATCAGGTCATGCGTCTGACCCGCGACAATCCGAATTCGGACCTTGCGCTGCAACTGGCGAATTCGGAACGCGCGACGGAATTGCTGCAAGCTTTCAAGGTGGCGGCGGCGGACGCCCGCGGCGAGATCAGCGCCTTCGCTGAAGACGCGCGGACCCAGTTCGACAGGCTGATGTCGCTGCTCAACGCGACGGTCGTCGTCGGCGCCGTCTCGACCTTCCTGCTCGCCGCGCTGATCGGGTGGTGGATGAGCCGCATCATCGCCGCGCCCGTGATGCGTATGACAGCCGTCATGAAAAAACTGGCGGGCGGCGATCACGCGGTCGAAATTCCCGGACTTGGCCGCAAGGACGAAATCGGCTCGATGGCGGAGGCGGTTCAGGCCTTCAAGAATGCGGCGATCGCCAAGGTGAAAAGAGACGCGGCCGAGGCCGAGTTGATCAAGGCCTGGCAGAAGGAGGACGAGGCGCGCGCCGCCAAAGCCGCCGAGGAGGCGCGTCAGGATCAGCTCGCGATAACCGGCCTCGCCGAGGGGCTTGGCCGGCTCGCCGGCGGCGACCTCGCCTATCGGATCGAGACGCCGTTCGCGCCGAAAACGGCGCAACTTCGCGCCGACTTCAACGCCGCCGTCGAAAAACTGCAGCAGACCATGGCGAGCATTCGCGCCAACACCTCCTGCCTCGCCTCGGGCAGCGGCGAAATCGCGCAGGCGGCCGATGATTTGTCGCGGCGCACCGAGCAGCAGGCGGCGGGGCTCGAAGAAACCGCCGCGACGCTGGATCAGATCACGGCGACCGTAAAGAATACGGCGGAAGGCGCGGTGCGGGCGCAGGCCGTCGTATCGACCGCGAAGTCCGAAGCCGATCACGGCGGCGAGGTCGTGCGCGATGCGATCACGGCGATGGGCGAGATCGAACGGTCCTCGAAGCAGATCGGCCAGATCATCGGGGTCATCGACGAGATCGCCTTCCAGACCAATCTTCTCGCCCTCAACGCCGGCGTCGAGGCGGCGCGGGCGGGCGACGCCGGCCGCGGCTTCGCCGTCGTCGCCTCGGAGGTTCGCGCGCTGGCGCAGCGCTCGGCCGAGGCGGCGAAAGAGATCAAGGGCCTCATCTCGGCCTCGACCACGCATGTCGGCCAGGGCGTCGACCGCGTCGGCGAGACCGGCAAGGCGCTGGAGCGCATCGTCGCCCAGGTGGCCGAGATCAACGCCGTCGTCGGCGCCATCGCCGCCAGCGCGCAGGAACAGGCGAGCGCGCTGCATCAGGTCAATACGGCGGTCAACCAGATGGATCAGGTGACGCAGCAAAACGCCGCCATGGTCGAAGAGACCACCGCGGCCGCGCATGCGCTGGGGCAGGAGAGCGCGGAGCTCGCCCGCCTCGTCGGGCTGTTCCAGCTCGGGCAGGCGCAGGCGGCCAAGAGCGCCCAGGTCCGGCATATCGCCGGCGCTGCGCCGCCGCGCCGCCAGGGCGATGCGGGCTTGCCGCGGCGGACGACGGCTACGCCCGCGCAGCCGGCGCTGAAGACGCTCGCCGTGTCCGGCCGCGGCGGCGCCGTCCGCAAGCCGGACGCCGCGACCGCCGAAGACAGCTGGGAGGAATTCTGATGAGCGCGCAGCAAGTCGGCGCCGCGGCCCGCATCGAGCTGGCGGAGATTCTCGATCTCAACGCGGCGAGCCCGCTCGCCGTCGAATTCCTCAGCCATCGCGGCGAAGCGCTCAGCGTCGACGCCTCTCGCGTCGCGCGCATCGGCGGCCAGTGCCTGCAGGTGCTGCTCTCGCGCCGTCAACACCTGGAGGGCGGACGCCGTCCCGTTCGCCATCGTCGGCGCATCTTCGGGTTTTACCGACGGCCTCGCCCGGCTCGGCGTCGCGCCGGCCGAATTGATCGACAGGGAGCTGACGCAATGAGCAAGACGATTCTCACCGTCGACGATTCGCGGACCATGCGCGACATGTTGAAGCTCGCGCTGTCCGACGCCGGCTACCGGGTGGTGCAGGCCGACGACGGCGTGCACGGCCTCGAGGTTCTCGCCGGCGAAACGCCGGACGTCATCGTGACCGACATCAACATGCCGCGTCTCGACGGCTTTGGCTTCATCGAGGGCGTGCGCGGCGACAATCGCCATCGCGTCGGTGCCGATTCTGGTGCTGACGACGGAGAGCGACGCCGCGAAGAAAGAGCGCGCCCGCCGCGCCGGCGCAACGGGCTGGATCATCAAGCCGTTCGATCCGGCGAAGCTCGTCGCCGCCATCCGCCGCGTCGCGGCGTGAGCCGTTCTGCGAGTGACCAGAGAAGCCTGAACCGGAACGAGGATTTTAGCTCCATGGATGCGATGGCGGAAATCAGGCAGACGTTCTTCCAGGAATGCGACGAGCAGCTTGCCGAGCTGGAGACGGGGCTTCTTGCGATCGACGACGGCGATCGCGATCCCGAAACGGTCAACGCCGTGTTTCGCGCGGTGCACTCGATCAAGGGCGGCGCCGGCGCGTTCGGCCTCGACGATCTCGTGTCTTTCGCCCACGTCTTCGAGACCGCGCTCGATCATCTGCGCGCCGGCCGGCTGACGCCCGCGCCGGAGCTTTTGAAAACCATGCTGCGCGCGGCCGACGCGCTCGCCGATCTCGTGTCGGCCGCGCGGGACGAGTCGGGCGTCGAGCCCTCCCGCATCGCGGCGCTCGCCGCGGAGCTGCGCGCGCTGGATCCGGCGCGGCCGGCGGGCGAGGGCGCGGCGGACGAAGACGATTCCTTCGCCTTCAGCCCGGTGCCGATGGACGAATCCATGTTCGACGATTTCGACCCGGACGCGGCGGCGCGCCAGACCGAGTTCGCCATTCGCTTTCGCCCGCATCGCGACCTCTACGCCAAGGCGAACGAGACCGCGCTGCTGCTGCGCGAACTTGCCGGTCTCGGCGAGATGTCCGTTACCTGCGATCGGTCGGGCCTGCCTCTCTTGTCCGAGCTCGACCCCGACGTTGGTTATCTGACGTGGATCATTTCATTGCGGACCGGCGCGGATGAGGGCGCGATTCGCGACGTGTTCGAATTCGTCGATGGCGACTGCGATCTCGACATCGCGACCAGCGGCGAAGGCTTAGGCCGGGGCGGCGACGGCCTCCCCTCCAACGACGAAGACTCGCATGGCGACCTCGATATCGCCGCCTTGATCGGACAGATGCAGGCAAACGTCGAAGCGGAGCTCGCGCGGGTAGCCGAGACGCAGACCGCGCCGGCGCGGCCGGACGGCGAGCCCAAGCCTGATCTTGCGGCCAAGCCCGATCATGCGAAGCCGGAGCAGGGCGGCGCGTCGATCCGCGTCGATCTCGACCGTGTCGATCGCCTGATCAATCTCGTCGGCGAACTCGTCATCAACCAGGCCATGCTGGCGCAGCAGGTGCAGGAGGCGGGGCTCTCGCGCGCGAACGGCGTCGCGACGGGCCTCGGCGAACTCGAACAGCTGACGCGCGAAATTCAGGACAGCGTGATGGCGATCCGCGCGCAGCCGGTAAAATCGGTGTTCCAGCGCATGCCGCGCCTCGTTCGCGAGGTCGCCGCCCTCACCGGCAAAACGGTGCGCCTCGTGACCGAGGGCGAGCACACCGAGGTCGACAAGACGGTGATCGAGCGCATCGCCGATCCGCTGACGCATATGATCCGCAACGCCATCGACCACGGGCTTGAGAGGCCGGAGGCGCGCATCGCCGCGGGCAAGCCCGAGGAAGGCGTCGTGCGTCTTCTCGCGCTGCACCGGTCGGGCCGCATCGTCATCGAGGTCTCCGACGATGGCGCGGGCATCGATCGCGCGCGGGTCAAGGCGCTCGCCGCCGGCAAGGGCCTCATCG
Source organism: uncultured Alphaproteobacteria bacterium (assembly GCA_963757985.1). Lineage (GTDB taxonomy): Bacteria > Pseudomonadota > Alphaproteobacteria > Rhizobiales > Beijerinckiaceae > Methylocapsa. The sequence continues at coordinate 9,645 of CAVWTQ010000001.1, forward strand.
CGGCGGACGCGCCGCTGAGCGACGAGGAGATCGACAATCTCATCTTCCTGCCGGGCTTTTCGACGGCCTCGACGGTTTCCGACATTTCCGGACGCGGCGTCGGCATGGATGTGGTGCGCCGTTCGATCCAGGCGCTCGGGGGGCCGCATTTCGATCCAGTCGCGGCCGGGACAGGGATCGACCTTCATCCTGAGCCTTCCGCTGACGCTGGCCGTGCTCGACGGCATGGTCGTGACGGCCGGCGGCCAGACCCTGGTGGTTCCGCTCACCGCCATCATCGAGACGCTGCAGCCGAAGATCGCCGACGTGCATGGCTTTGGCGGCGGCGCGCGGGTCATCGCCATCCGCGAGGAATTCACGCCGCTGATCGACGTCGGACGCGAACTCGGCTACCGCGACGATGACGCCGACGCCGTGGCGGGCGTCGCCATTCTCGTCGAATCCGAAAGCGGCGCGCGCTTTGCGCTGCTGGTCGACGCGATCCTCGGCCAGCGTCAGGTCGTGATCAAGAGCCTCGAGGCGAATTACCAGCACGTTCCCGGCATCGCGGCGGCGACCATCCTCGGCGACGGACGCGTCGCGCTGATCCTCGACGTCGACGCCGTCGTCGCCAGCTCGCGGGCGGACGTTCAAAGCCTCGATCATCTTCTCGCAACAGCAGGATAATCCCATGAACGCCGAACATGTGAACCAGGGCCGCCGCAAGACCGATCCGCAGCGCGCGCGCGAACTCATCGCGTTCCGCATCGGCGCGCAGGAATTCTGCGTCGACATCATGTCCGTGCGCGAAATTCGCGGCTGGACTCCGGCGACGGCGCTGCCGCAATCGCCGAGTTTCGTTCGCGGCGTCGTCAACCTCCGCGGCGCCGTGCTGCCGATCGTCGATCTTTCCGCCCGCCTCGGCTTTTCGCCGACCGACCCGACCGCGCGCCATGTCATCATCGTCGCGCAGATCGGCAATCAGTCCGTCGGGCTTCTCGTCGACGCCGTGTCCGACATTCTTTCGGTCACCGACAATCTGTTGCAGCCGACGCCGGACGTCGCCTCCGAAATGGCGAAAATATTCGTGAAGGGCGTCATCGCCATCGAGAGCCGCATGATCAGCCTGATCGCGCTCGACCACGTCTTGCCGGGCGCGGAACGGGAAGCCGCATGAGCGAGGTCGAGCTCGCCAGTCCGCCGATCGCAAGAGGCGAGGGCCTCGCCGCCCGGCGAGTTCGTGCTCTCGCGCGAGGACTTCCGCCAGATCGCGGCGATGCTTCACGCCGACGCCGGCATTCATCTGCCCGAGACGAAGGCGGCGCTCGTCTATTCGCGCCTCGCGCGGCGCCTGCGCGCGCTTGGCCTTGCAAGCTTTCGCGATTATTGCGCTCTCGTCGCGGGCTCGGCGGGCGCTGACGAACGGCAGAAGATGCTCGCGGCGCTGACCACCAACGTCACCAAATTCTTTCGCGAGCCGCATCACTTCGACCATCTCGAACGGGTCGTTCTGCCGCCGCTTCTCGAAGGCCGCGCGGCAGGGCGGGCGCGTGCGGCTGTGGTCCGCCGCCTGCTCCAACGGCCAGGAGCCCTATTCCATGGCGATGGTCATACTATCCTTGATGCCGGACGCCCATCGCTTCGACGTCAAGGTGCTCGCCAGCGACATCGACGCCAACATGCTCGCCGAGGCGAAAAAAGGCGTTTACGCCGAGAGTTTCGCGGAGGCCGCGCCCGCGAAACTGCGCCAGCGCTGGCTGCCGTCCGTAGCCGAGGGCCCGCGCGGCGAGCGCGGCCGCTATGTCGCCGTCGCCGACGAATTGCGCGATCTCGTGGTCTTCCGCGAACTGAACCTCTTCGGCGACTGGCCGATGCGCGGCCCGTTCCAGGCGATCTTCTGCCGCAACGTCGCGATCTATTTCGAGGAGACGACGCAGCGCAAGCTGTGGAGTCGCTTCGTTCCGATGCTGGCGCCGGGCGGCCGGCTCTACATCGGCCATTCCGAGCGGCTGACCGGCGCCGCGGCCGCGCGCTTTCGACGGCGAGGGCGTCACCTGCTACCGGCTGAAGGAGGGCGTCCGCACATGAAATCGGTGCGCGTCCTCATCGTCGATGATTCGGCGCACCGTGCGCGGCCTGATCCGCATGCTGCTCGCGCGCGACCCTGCGGTCGAGGTCGTCGGCGAGGCGGCTGATCCGCATGAGGCGCGCGCGGCGATCAAGACGCTCAATCCCGACGTCATCACGCTCGATATCGAGATGCCGAAAATGAACGGGCTCGATTTCCTCGACAAGATCATGCGGCTGCGGCCGACGCCCGTGATCATGGTCTCGAGCCTGACCAGCAGAGGCGCCGACGCCGCCATCGCGGCGCTTGAAATGGGCGCGTTCGATTGCGTCGGCAAGCCGCTGTCGCGGCCAGCATGACGCAGTTTGGCGAGCAATTGCTGGCCAGCGTCAAGGCGGCGTCCGGACGGCGCGTGCGGACGACCGAGGACGCGCGGCGCGCGCGCGCCGGCGCCGGCGCAGCGTCCCTATCTCAGCGATGGCCGCGTGGTGGCGATCGGCGCTTCGACCGGCGGCGTCGAGGCGCTCATCGCGGTGCTGTCGCATTTCCCGCCGAACTGCCCGCCGACCGTCATCACGCAACATATGCCGGCGGCGTTCACGAAAACCTTCGCCGAGCGTCTCGATCGCTCAGCCGCGGCGGCCGTGTGCGAGGCCTTCGACGGCGCGCCGCTGGAGCCCGGGCGCGTCTATCTGGCGCCGGGCGGCGCCGCGCATTTGCGCGTCGAGGGCGCCTCGCCGCCGCGCTGCCGCCTGTGGCAGAGCGATCCCGTCAACGGCCACCGGCCATCGGTCGACGTGCTGTTCCAGTCGCGTCGCCAAAGCGGTCGGAGCCGCGCGCCATCGGGGCGATCCTGACCGGCATGGGCCGCGACGGCGCCGAAGGCCTTCTCGCCATGCGCAAGGCGGGCGCGCCGACGATAGGTCAGACCGAAGCCAGCTGTCTCGATCTATGGCATGCCGAAGGCCGCGTTTGAAATCGGCGCAACGCAAAAGCAGGTTCCGTTGCACATGATGGCTTCAGAGATTTTGCGCGTCGAGCGCCGCGTCGCCAGCGCCGCTTGAATAAGGAGAACTCCGATGCCGTTCGCAGCAGCCTTGCGAGTCCTGATCGTCGACGATCAATTGACCAGCCGCCTCCTGATCCGGGGCGGTCTGCAGGACCTTGGGGTCTCCGACATCGACATGGCCGCCGACGGCGAGCAGGGCTTCAAAAGCATGATGGCGAAACCCGCCCATCTCGTCATCTCGGACTTCAACATGCCGAAGATGGACGGCCTCGCCTTCCTGCGCGCCGTGCGCTCCTATCCGCCGACGCAAAAGGCCGCCTTCATCCTGCTCACCGGGCGCGGCGACAAGGCGCTGATCGAGCGCGCCCAGCAACTCGGCGTCAACAATGTCATCGCCAAGCCCTTCACGCTTCCCGTGCTGAAATCGCAGATCGAAGCTGTCGTGGGACGCCTGAAATGACGCGCGTCGGAGCCGCGTCTCGCCGCCCCTCGACCGGAAGGCGGCGAGCGGCGCGTTCATATCATTCAGGGCGAATATAACGTCAGCGACGATCCGGACGTGATGCTGACGACGCTGCTCGGCTCCTGCGTCGCCGCTTGTCTGCGCGATCCCGTCGCGCGCATCGGCGGCATGAATCATTTTCTGCTTCCGGGACGGGAAGCGGGCGAGGGCGTTCCGCGCAGCGTCGGCGAGACTTATGGGGTTCACCTCATGGAGCTTCTCGTCAACGGGCTGCTGCGGCGCGGCGCGCGGCGCGACCGTCTCGAAGGCAAGCTCTTCGGCGGCGCGCGGACGATGGACGGCCTCGCCGATATCGGCGCGCGCAATGCAGGCTTCGCCGAGCGCTTCCTCGCGCCATGAAGGCATTCGCCTCATCGGCGGCAGCCTCAGGGGCGAGCACGGACGAAGGATCCAGTTCTGGCCGGTCTCGGGACGCGCGCGTCAGGTCTTCCTCACCGCGATGCAGACGCCCGCCGCGCAAGCCATTCCTGTCGCGAAGGCGGCGAGCGAAGGGTCCGTCGAATTCTTCTGAGGAAGAGTCCGCGCTTAATCTCTCGTCTTGATCGCGACGGACCGCCGACCATGACAACACGAAGGACAACAATGCGAACTGCGCCCGGCGAGGCGGCGCGGCCCTTGCACGCGCCAATGGCCGACGTGCTTGCGCGGGTCGCCCATGAACTCAACCATCTCTCCGGGCGCATCGGGCATGTCGAGACGCTGGTCGGCCCGCTCGTTCTCACCGCCGCTCCGCGCGACGCCGATCTCCTGCGCCACATCCAGGACCTCGACCATATCCGGCAGAAGGTCGAGGGCCTCGCCGATTTCCTGGCGGCGCTGGCGCTGGTGGCGCCGGGCGATTGCCTCGTCGACGCGGGCGGCGCGGCGCGGCTCGTGACGCTCGCCGATCTCGCCGCGCGCCTCGCCTTCAGCGACGATGACGCCGCGGCGCCCGGCGCGGCGTTCGGCGACTGCGAGTTATTTTAAGCGCCCCTCATTCGGCCGCCTCGGCGAGCGCGGTCGACGATCTGACCTGCTGCAGAAAAGCCGACAACGCGCTGGATAAATAGCCGTCGCGGCGGCGGATGAAGACGGTCTCCACCATCGCCTCGCTCGCCGGCAGCGCATGGATCGAAACCCGGCCGTGTCGCAGGACCGGACCAACCAGCGCCCTTGGCAACAGGGAAACGCCAAGACCCGCCGCGACGCAGCCGAAGATGGCTTCCAGCGTTCCGAACTCCAGCAGGCGAAGTCCGACGACGCCGCGCCGGGCGAGAATGTCCTCCAGCCGCTGGCGGTAGGAACAACCCGCGCGCAGCACGACGATGCGGAGGTTCGACTGGCTCAACAGGAAGCCGAGGCTGCGCGAGGATGGCGGCGCCATGACGACAAGCTCTTCGCGGAAAATGGTCTCCTCGATCAGTTCCGGATGATGGACCGGCCCGCAAACAAAGGCGCCCTCCAGTCCGCGCTGGAGTACGGACTGGATCAGTTCGGTGGTCGTGTCGGCCCGCAGCGTGACGTCGACGTCGGGATTTGAGGCGACATAGGCGGCTAAAATCGGCGACAGGCGTATCGCCGTCGTCGTCTCCAGCGAGCCGATCGTCATCGGACCGCGCGGAACGCCGTCGTCGGCGACGGCGCGCCGGGCGTTGTCGATCTCATCCCGCACCCTGTAGGCGTAGGGCAGAAGGCGCTGGCCCGCCGCGGTCAACGCGACCCCGCGCCTGCTCCGGTCGAACAGGCGCGCGCCCAATTCCTCCTCGAGCTGGCGGAGGCGGGTGGTGACATTGGACTGAACCGTATTGAGGTCGGCGGCGGCCCGGTTGATTCCGCCCAATCGGGCCACAGCCTCGAAGATTCTTAAATCAGATGCGTCCATTGGCGCCTCCGTCGGCTTTTCCGTGGGCGACAGGAATGATCGCCGCCTAACCTATCTCTAAAACAGAACAAAACTATCATAGATTGCCATTTTTCCAGATTAGTTGCGCGGGCTAAGGTCCGCCCGGCGCGGGCGCTTTCGGACGAGCCGCCTGCCGCCCAAACGCCGGAGCCCGCCATGTCTTCTGTTTTCGCGCGCACCGAACAGTTTTGCGCTCGCTTTGGCCTGAAGCTTCCCATTCTGCTTGCGCCGATGGCCGGGGCGCGCGCGCCGGCGCTGTCCATCGCGGTGATGCGGGCGGGCGGACTTGGCGCTTGCGGGGCTTTGCCGATGCAGCCGGCCGAGATCGCGGCGTGGGCCGCGGAGGTTCGTTCGGGCTCCGACGGTCCCTTCCAGTTTAATCTGTGGATCCCCGATCCGGCGCCCCTGCGCGATGCGGCGAAAGAGCGGGAGATGCGTGAGTTTTTGGCGGCCTGGGGACCCGTGGTCGCGGAAACGGCGGGAGACGCCGCGCTCGTTGATTTCTCCGCCCAATGCGAGGCGGTGCTCGAGGCGGCGCCGGCCGCCGTTTCCTCGGTGATGGGGCTGTACCCGGCTAATTTCGTCGAGCGCCTGAAAGCGAAAGGGATCGCCTGGATCGCCAATGTCTCGACGGTCGCGGAGGCGCGCGCCGCCGAAGCCGCCGGTGCGGACGTCGTCGCCGCACAGGGGATGGAGGCCGGCGGCCATCGCGGCTGCTTCGATCAGGCCGCGGCCGAGCGCCAGTTGGTCGGGCTGTTCGCGCTGCTGCCCGCCATCGTCGATGCGGTTGGCGTTCCGGTCGTCGCCACCGGCGGCATCGCCGATGGGCGCGGCGTGGCCGCCGCGCTGGCTCTCGGCGCCAGCGCCGCGCAGATCGGGACGGCCTTTCTGCGCTGCCCGGAAGCGGGCATCCATCCGGCCTGGGCGGCGGCTTTGGCGAATACGGCGCCCGAAGACACCATGATCACGCGCGCATTCAGCGGCCGGGCCGGGCGCGGCATCGCCACCGCCTATGTCCGCGCCGCGGCGGCGACAGGCGCGCCCGCTTGCGCCCCCTATCCCGTCCAACGCGGGCTGACCGCGGCGATGCGCGCCGACGCCCAACGGGCCGGCGACGTGGAGCGCATGCAGGCCTGGGCGGGTCAGTCGGCCGCCCTCGGCCGCGTCCAGCCGGCGGGCGAACTGGCGCGCGAAATCTGGGAGAGCGGCCGCGGCCTTCTCGCGTGACGGATCGCCCGGCAAAGCCGGGAGCCAGCAGGTCGAACAGGGAGAAGATCGTTTGAGTCTGCGCGACATCCTGTCCGCCCTTGTCGCCGCGTTGGCGCTGGGGCTCGCCTTCATCGCCATCAAGATCGGCGTCGGGCAGGCGCCGCCGCTGCTGCTGACCGCGCTGCGCTTCGCCTTCGCCGCGGTTCCGGCCGTGTTTTTCGTGGCCCGGCCAAAGGCGCCGGCTCTGCTCGTCGCGCTCTATGGGCTGCTGATCGGGGTGGGGCTGTTCGGGCTGATGTTTCTGGCGATCGCGGAGGGGATGCCGGCCGGCCTCGCCTCGCTCGTCATTCAGCTTCAGGCCTTCATCACGGTCTTTTTCGCCTGGGCGTTTTTGCGCGAGCGGCCGACGGCGGTCCAAATGAGCGCGGCGAGCCTTGCTCTCCTCGGCATCGTCGTGATCGGCTCGGCCCGGCTTGGCGGCGCGAGCCTTTCGCCCTTCCTGCTGGTGATCGCGGCGGCGCTGTGCTGGGGCGCCGCCAACATCGTCGGCAAACGGGCCGGCCGCATCGACATGTTCGCCTTCACGATCTGGTCGAGCCTCGCCGCGCCGGCGCCGCTGCTGGCGCTTTCGCTTTTCTTCGAGGGCCCGCGCGCCGTCGCGGCGCTCGCCCATCCGAGCTGGACCCTCGCGCTTTGCGTGGCGGCGCTCGCCTATGGTGGGACGGTCGTCGGCTTTGGCCTCTGGAGCCGGCTGCTCGCGCATTATCCGGCGGCTGAGGTCGCGCCTTTCGCGCTGCTCATTCCGGTCGTTGGGATGATCTCCGGATGGCTGGTTTTCGGCGAGCCGCTCAGCCCAATTGAGTTCGCCGGCGCGGCTTTGGTCATGGCGGGGTTGAGCCTGAATGTTTTCGGCGAGAGGTTGTTAGCCCACCGCATCCGCCAGTTCCGATGAGGCCCGCCAATATTCCGGGCCGTTCCGATCACGCGCTCGTGCGCGGCTCGGCCGAAACCTTGACTGGGAGATTGCTTCGCCTCGCCGACCCGCCGAGTTCGAGCCTCGCCTTCGGCGCGCCGCAGCCATGCTTACGCCCGCCATTTCCCCGCGGCGGCTGCGTCTTCGTCTTTCGCCGCGACCCAGCCCGCGTCGGCGCCGCCGGCGAGGCGCTGCTTCTTCCAGAAGGGCGCCTCCGTCTTCAGGAAATCCATCAGGAAGGAGGCCGCTGCGAAGGCCTCGTGACGATGCTGGCTCGCCGTGGCGACGAGCACGATCGGCTCGCCCGGCGCGATGCGGCCAAAGCGATGCACGATGAGAAGGCCCTGGAGCGGCCAGCGGGCCAGCGCCTGCGTGGCGACGCGCCCGATCTCCGCCTCCGCCATGCCGGGGTAATGTTCGATTTCGAGCGCGGCGAGCGCGCCGTCCTCGTCGCGGCAGAGCCCGGTGAAGGTGACGAGCGCGCCGATGTCGGTTCGCCCCTCGGTCAGCCGCGCGGACTCGCGCGCGACGTCGAAGGGCGCGGCCTCGACGCGCACGACCGCCTGCGTCATCCTCAGCCTCCGGTCATCGGCGGGAAGAAGGCGATTTCGCGGGCGTCTCCAAGCGCGGCGTCATGGCGCGCATGGGTGCGGTCGAGCGCGGTGCGGATCGCTTTTTTATTGGCGAAGGCGGCCTCATAGCCTTCGCCCTTGCCGTGCAGCCACGTCGATGAGTTCGGCGATCGTCGCGACCCCGGGCGGCGGCGCGATCTCCTCCTCGGCGATGCCGATGCGTTCGCGCACCCAGGCGAAATAGAGCGCTTTCATGCGGTGACTCTCAGTCCTCGAGGATGTGCCTGATGCCGGCCCTGAGATAGTCCCAGCCGGTGTAGATCGTGAGAAGCGCCGACAGCCAGAACAGCGCGAGGCCGATCTGCGTCGTCCCCGGCAATACCTTGTCGCCGGCCGGCCCGGCGATCAGGAAGCCGAGGGCGACGAGCTGGAGCGTCGTCTTCCATTTGGCGATGCGGCTGACAGGCAGCGGCACCTTGAGCTCGGCGAGGAATTCGCGCAGGCCCGAGACCAGGATTTCACGGCACAAAATGACGACCGCGGCGCCGAGCGTGTAGCTGGAGATGGTGTGATCGGCGACCAGCATCATCAGAACGGCGGCGACGAGAAGCTTGTCGGCGATCGGATCGAGCATCTGGCCGAGCGCCGATTGCTGCGCCAGCGCTCGCGCCAGATAGCCGTCGAGGAAATCGGTGATGGCGGCGGCGATGAAGACGCCGAGCGCGACCCAGCGCATCCAGTCGATTTCGGAATAGAACAGGCAGCCGACGACGACCGGCACCGCGGCGACGCGGCCATAGGTCAGGAGGTTCGGCAGGCTCCAGGTTCCGCGCGAACCTCGCAAAATCGTCGTCGTGACCATGGTTTGAAGGAACATCCTCTGGGCGGCGTCGTCAATAGGCGCCGATTCGGCGAAATATTCAGCTTCCGGAGATCGAACGTGCTTCTGGCCGGATCTATCCGCCGCCATCGTGAAAAAAATCATAGACCAGCCGGGCCGTCGCCGCATTGACCCCCGCGACCTTCTCGAGATCCGACAGGGCGGCCTTCGAAATCGCCTTCGCCGTGCCGAAGGCGTGCAGCAGGGCGCGCTTGCGGGCGGGGCCGATGCCGGCGATCTCGTCGAGCGGACTTCGGGTGAAGTCCTTCTTGCGCCGCGCGCGATGGGTTCCGATGGCGAAGCGATGCGCCTCGTCGCGCAGGCGCTGGACGAAATAGAGCGCCGGATCGCGCGGCGCCAGCCTGAACGGCGCCTTGCCGGCGACGAAAAAGGTTTCGCGTCCGGCGTTGCGATCGGCGCCCTTGGCGATCGCCGCGACCGCGACGTCCTCGACGGCGAGCTCAGCGAGAATTCCGTTCGCCGCGTCGAATTGTCCTTTGCCGCCGTCGATCAGGATGAGGTCCGGCCGTTGCGGAAAAGCGTCCGCCTCAGGCGCGCCTTCCCCGACGAGTCTTCGCCTGCTGCGGCCTCGGCCAGGGCGCGCTCCTTGGCGAGCCGGACGAAGCGGCGGCGCAGCACTTCGCGCATCATGCCATAGTCGTCGCCCGGGGTCAGATCCGCGCCCTTGATGTTGAAGGTGCGATAATGCGTCTTCATGAAGCCGTCGGGGCCGGCGACGACCATCGCGCCGACGGCCTGCGTCCCCATGATGTGGGAATTGTCATACACCTCGACCCGTCGCGGCGCGCGTTCGAGGCCGAAGGCCTCGCCGAGGGCGGCGAGAAGCTTCTCCTGCGAGGCTGTCTCGGCCAATCTGCGGCTTAGCGCTTCACGCGCATTTTGCGCGGCGTGATCGACGAGCTCGCGCTTTTCGCCGCGCTGCGGGCAGGCGATCTCAATGCGGTGCCCGGCTTTGACCGACAGAGCATCGGCGAGCACGGCGTGGTCCTCGATCTCGTGCGAGAGAAGGATCAGCCGGGGCGCGGGCCTGTCGTCGTAGAATTGCGCGAGGAAGGCGCCGAGCACCTCGGGCGGCGTCAGACTTTTGTCGGCGCGCGGAAAATAGGCGCGATTGCCCCAGTTCTGATAGGTGCGGAAAAAGAACGCCTCGATGCAGAACTGGCCGGCCTCCTCGACGATGGCGAAGACGTCGGCCTCCTCGACGCTTTTCGGATTGACGCCCTGAGCGCCTTGAATGGCGGAGAGCGCGGAGATGCGATCGCGCAGCCGCGCCGCGCGCTCGAACTCCAACGCGGCGGACGCCTCCGCCATTTCCCGCGCGAGAAGATCGCGCACCGCGCGGCTCTTGCCGGACAGGAAATCACGCGCCTCGGCGACGAGCCGCGCATAGTCCTCATGGCTGATTTCGCCGGTGCAGGGCGCCGAGCAGCGCTTGATCTGATGGAGCAGACAAGGGCGGGTGCGGTTCTCGTAAAAACTGTCCGAGCAGGAGCGCAAGAGAAAGGCGCGCTCCAAGGCGTTCATCGTGCGATTGACTGCGAGAACGCTCGCGAACGGCCCGAAATAGTCGCCTTTCTTATGGCGCGCGCCGCGATGCTTGGCGATCTGCGGCGCCGCGTGATCGCCGGTGAGAAGAATATAGGGAAAGGATTTGTCGTCGCGCATCAGGACGTTGAAGCGCGGCTTCATCTGCTTGATGTAATTGGTCTCGAGCAGCAGCGCCTCCGTCTCGGTTTCGGTCGAGACGAAGACCATGGAGGCGGTCAGCGCGATCATCCTGGCGATGCGGTTGTTGTGGCCGAGCGCGCGCGCATAGCTCGCAATGCGGCGGCGCACGCTTTTCGCCTTGCCGACGTAGAGCACCTCGCCGTCGGCCGCGATCATGCGGTAGACGCCGGGCCCGAGCGGCGCGTGGCGCCAGAAGCCGCGGATGACGGCGGCGCCCTGACGCACCGAGGCGGGCGCGGCCTCGTCGTCGCCGAGATCGAGACCGCGGTCGAGATCGAGGGTCTTCGGCGTCGCCGGCGGCCTGATCGTCCAATTCGGAGGCGGGCGGGAAATCGGCGTTCGCCGCGCAGACGGCGCCTCGAATCTTTCTTTTGCACGGGGATCATGCGTTAAGATTTAAGCGATCGGCTCCCGCAAGAAAAGGCTGCCGCCAGTTTGGCGCACCGTCAGCTTCGCCGCGCGGCGAGCCGCATTGCGCGCCGCGCGTCGGTGGCGCGGACGATCACAGCAGCAGTTGCAATTGCTCGCCTTGCCGGGCCGGCCTTGCGAACAGATCGCAGCGCAGCGGAACGCGGCTTTTCGACAGGCCGAGCCTCGCGGCGGCGGCCTCGAAGCGGCGCCCGATCATCCAGGCGTAGGGACCAGACCCCGTCATGCGTTTGCCGAAGGTCGAATCATACATCTTGCCGTCCCGCACCGAACGGACGAGGGACAGGACGTGGCGCAGTTTGCCCGGGATAGTGGGTCATCAGCCATTCGGCGAAGATATCGCGCACCTCCAGCGGCAGGCGCAGCATGACATAGCCGGCCTCGCGCGCGCCCATGGCCTGCGCCCTGTCGAGGATGGCCTCGATCTCGGCGTCATTGATCGAGGGGATGATCGGCGCGACCATGACTGCGGTCGGAATGCCGGCCTCAGCCAGTCGCCGCATGGCGTCGAGCCGGCGCGCCGGCGAACTGGCGCGCGGCTCCATCTTGCGCGCCAGCACGGGATCCAGCGTCGTCACCGACAGCGCGACCTTGACGAGGCCTTTTTCAGCCATCGGCGCGAGGATGTCGATATCGCGCGCGATGAGGGCCGATTTGGTGACGATGCCGACCGGATGATTGGCGCGCGACAGGACCTCAAGCACCTGCCGCATCACCTTTTCGGTCGCTCTCGATCGGCTGATAGGGATCGGTATTTGTCCCGATCGCGATGGTCTTCGGCTGATATCCAGGCGCCGACAGTTCGCGTTCGAGCAGCGCCGCCGCATTGGTCTTGGAGAACAGCCGCGTTTCGAAATCGAGGCCGGCGGAAAGCCCGAGATAGGCGTGGGTCGGGCGCGCGTAGCAATAGGCGCAGCCGTGCTCGCAGCCCCGATACGGATTGATCGAACGGTCGAAAGAGATGTCGGGCGAATCATTGCGCGTGATGATTGTTTTTGCGCGCTCCTGCGTCACCGCGGTCCGCAGCGGCGGGAGTTCCTCCGGCAGGTCCCAGCCATCGTTTTCGGGAATGCGGATTTCCGGCTCGAACCGGCCGCTCGCGTTGGTCGACGCGCCGCGACCGCGCCACGCGGCGGCGAACGGCTGCTCCGAATCGCCGTCGGCGCGTCTTGGCGATGTTGCGACGGGCAGAGGCGGGGGGCCTGCGCGAAGCAGGGCGCGCCTTCAGCGTCTTTTTGGCGACTGTCGCCACGGCAGAGATCCTGTTGGCTGGAACATAACGCATATCGATGGGGAACAAATACAGAACATGCGGCGAGTTGTCAAATGTTCCTGTGGATAAATCGTTCGACGCGCTTTTGCTCGGGTCGAGGTCGGCGCGCGGCTTGGCGTCGGCGAGCGTTCGCTCATAAATCCCGGTTAAGCATAGTAACCGACACCTTTAAGCATAACGAAGATAAATCGTTAAAGTGACTTGCGTCAGCCACGGCGGCATCAGATAACGATTTATGAATAGATGTAAAATTTCTATGTATGCGAATATATCCGAATATTCGCAAAGGGGGCATTCGCAAGCGATGAAAGTGTTTCAGTTTCAGCCTCGAAGGCCGAGCGCGCCGCGGAACATTGTGGGCCGCACGGCTTTCCTCAGATAAAATTTGCAAACGAATCAGTCCGGCTGCGCCGCTTTGGATCAAAACAGAATGTTTATGGAATTAAGATGCAGTCGCTATACTGGATTTAACGTTCCCCTGACGGCTTTGTCTCTCTGTGGACATCCTCATCAAGGATATCGCGAGCCCATTTGGATTATAGACAGAAAGATTTTTGTTGAAGTAATCATAAATCCGTCATACCGAAGCCATCTTTCGCGGTGTTGATGCCTCCGGATTGGTCAGATTGGCGTTCATGCTGACGTTTCCGGCGGGCGTCAGCCTTCGGATATGCGCTTTATCACGTTCCCCACACGCCGAACGCGGCAAGGTTGAGGCAACAATTGTTTGCTATCAACGAGCGTCAACTTCGGGCGGATCACTGAAGATGAGAAGACCTGATGAATAAGATGGGAGCCTTGCTTTTCGTCGTCGTCGCGGCTCAAGTGCTGCCGCTCAACGCGCAGGGCGTTTCGCGCGCCGCGCAGTCTCAGAACGCGCCGGATCAGACGATGAATCAGACGATCGCGTCGCAGAATCAGAACGGCGCCGCGGACATTGATGCGACGGGCGCCATCGACAAGGGCGCGCAGGCCAGAGTGACTGTTTCGCCGGTCGATTCGAGCCGCGCCGTGCAGGGTTCGCCTCAAGGCGAGCCGGCGATTTCCTATGAGGCCGCGTTCCGGAACTGGCGCACCTGCGCGGTCATGCATCAGGGCGTGGGCAATCCGCCGCCGCAATGCGAGCAGCTCCGCCTCGCCCTGCGGCAGGCTATTGGATTTCGACCGCGCGGCTACCAGACCGTGGACGCGCGGCCGCACAGCTGATGGACAATTGCGGCGAAGCGTAGTTGGCGCGCGGATACAGAGCTTTCGGAGCATCGATTGTCACCGAAGTTTCTTGAACACTGCGGCGCTTCCGAACGCCGCTAACCACCGGGCGGCATTCTTCGCCAGGCGTATGGCGTGTTCGCGGCTACCCAGCAGATTGAGCGCGATGGCTGCGAGCGCGTAGGCTGTGGCGCCAAATCCTGTGCGCAGAGCGAGTCCCGTCCAACCAGTGTCGGGAAATTGGATCACCACCACGGCCATTATGGCGCAGCAGATGCCGACTCGGACGGCGCCCGAAATCGGCAACGGGATCGGATAGGCATATCGCCCAGCAACCATGCTGTGAACGCATGTGACGACCGCGGTGGCGACCACGGCGATCGCGGCGCCGACCGGACCCTGTCTCGGGATCAGATAGATGCTCAATCCGATCGCATTGATTCCCGCAACCACTGCGACCCAGATTTGCAGATGCGGCCGTTTGCCAAGCTGAAACGCCTGGACGAAGTGAGTCGCCATACAGTTGAGGAATTGGCTCGTCGCCATCCAGGGAATCAGCGCGGCGACGCCAAATGCGAATTTCGGGCCGACGAGGGTCGTCGCGATGCAGTTGCCGGTGAGGGCTATCCCCAAGCTGGCGGGGGCGAGCACCGCCAACAACAATGTCCCATTTGCCAGGAGTTGTCGCCGCGCCGCGGCGTGATCGCCTCGCTCGATCTCCCGCACCACAAGCGAATAGCCGGCCGACGAGACTCCTCCCGCAATAACCCCAAGCGTGGCCTGAGCCAAAACGGACGCGGCGGTATAAACGCCGAGCGCCGCCGCAGAGTCCAGTCGTTCCAGGAGTATTCGCGTTCCGCTGTCGGTGAGGCTGAAAAGCACCAGGCTGGCGGCAAGAGGCATGCCGAAAACCAGCACGTCGCGGACGAGATCGCGATCTAAAAAGCGCCACGATGGGCGCGGGATCGGTATTTTTCCAAAGAAGGCGCCAGCGAATGTGCCCGCGGCGGTGGCGAAGGCGGCCCACAGCGAGTTCCTCGTCAGCCACGCGGCCGTCGTCGCCCCTGCAAGAATCAGAAATGACCGTCCGAGATTCATCTTCATGTATTCGAGCGGCTGAAATTCCGCCACCGCGATTCGGGAAACCAGATTGAACCATGAGAACGCCCACACCATAACCAAACTTAAAATAGAGACGGCAACCAAATCCGCGGGCACGATGCCGCCGAGCAACGCGATGCCGAGCGCTGCCGCCGAAATGGCGCAGAGCGCGAAGAACATGGACATGAACGTTGCGACCAGACGGGGGTCTTGTCGTCTCGCCTGATAGAATCTGATGAACGACAAGCCGAGCCAGTCGAACGCGACGCTTGAGCCAAGCATCATTACGACCAGCGCCAGACCATAGAGCCCGTACTCATGCGGATCGAGCAGGCGGGTCAGGGCGGCGGTTGTCGCAAGGCCAAAGAGCCCCGGCAACAGGGTGGCGACCATATATAGGGCGCTGTTTCGAATCAGCATGTCGTTCCCGAAGTGAGGTATGTTGAATCGAACCGAGATCGCTTCGGTCTTCCGCTGCAACAATCCAAAACACGCCGCTGGGCGAACTGTGGATCGGCGCTGCGAAAGATCGCCGAAGCTGGCTCGGGCGATCGGGATGCCGGCGGAAAACCAACCGCTGCTTTTCCTTATCCCGTTCTAGAGGCCGCATCCTATCAAGCTTCCGCCAGCGTGAATTTAGTGATTCGCCGCCTCCGGCAAATGGCCTCCCCCCAAAGCGATCCCGATTTCAATGTTAACGCACGGAAATTGCTGACGCCATGGGCGGGGCGGGCGAGCGTGCGCCCGAGTGGCGTTGTCGGGGCGGCGGCGGTCACATCGACTATGCGAGGCGTTCGATTGATGTGCGTTTTGGTCCATACCAAATCGGCAAAGCTTGGCAGAACCATTCAGCTTGTGAAGCAGCCTCGTGCACGATGCGAAGGATAAAGCCTGTGTCCAGGTTAGGGGCATTTTGTGCAAACCGGACGCGCCGTACCCCGGTCGACAAGGGGCGTCGAATGAACCGCGGCCTTATCGGCGACCCAAAATCGCATGCGATCTTCGCGCAGGGCGGCGATGGGCTCAACGTCGAGTTACGCTAAACAACAATCCTAAATTAGGAATTTGCGTCGTCTGTCCCATTCTCGCCGCGCGTGCTGCCGCCACAGGAGAAATCGATGTCTTCAGGGTCTTGAATTCAAGCCTAAACGCGGGCATGCTTTTTTCTTTTGGCAATTTGTTCGAGAAACGCCCTAACGTGTCTATCGATGTTTCAATCGTGATTCCAACCTTTCGCCGGCCAAAGTCGCTTGGCGAAGCCATCGCCAGCGTTCTCAGCCAGGAAAGCGTGGCGGTTGAAATCTTCGTCGTCGATGACAGCCCCGAAGGCTCAGCTCAGGAGGTCGTGACCAATTTTCGAGACGCGCGGGTCCGATATCTGAAAAACCCCAAGCCGACCGGCGGCTTTCCGAGCGCGGTCCGAAACTTGGGATGGCCGCTTGCGCGCGGAGCTTTCGTGCATTTTCTTGATGATGACGACATCGTTCCCGAGGGCCACTACCTTGCTGTAAAGGAGGCATTCTCAAAGCATTGTGATGTTGGCGTCGTTTTCGGCCGCATTGAACCTTTCGGCGACGCGCCAGAAGCTCAAATGCGCCGCGAACGCCTCTTTTTTGGGGATGCGGGGCGCCGCGCGTCAGTCTGCAGTCGATTTGGCTCCAGATTTGCATTCAGCGCATGCATGATATTCGGTAGCACGCTGCTCGTCTGCGGAGCAGCTGTGGTGCGCCGCGAGTGCGTGCAAAAGCTCGGCGGATTTGACCCGCAGATTTGCCTCGGTGAGGACGTCGACTTCTTCAGCCGTGCGATTCGGGAATTCGGCGCAAATTTCATCGACCGCGTAGCGTTAAGATATCGCATAGGATCCCCTTCGCTCATGCACGCGCCGAACCTCAGCGACGACGAAATGCGGCAGTTCCGCGAAGGCATGCGGCGCATGCATGCCAAATACCGGGCGGAGCGCGGCGCCGGAGAATTTTATGCAATGAAGGGCCTCTCGCGCTACGCGCTGCTGCCATGCATATCAATGTTGAAATAGTGAAGACTTTGAACGTTGAGAGATTGTCCGGCCCCGAGGCGTGGGTGGATCTCACGGCGGAATGGGAAGCGCTCGACGAGCAAATCTTTCCCCGTTCGCCCTTCACGTCGCCATTGTGGATCGAACTCTGGTGGAGACACATTCGACGACAAAATCCTCTATTCCGGGACGAGTTTTTCTGCCACGTCGTCCGCGATGCCGATGGCCGCCTCGTCGCCGTTGCGCCGTTGATGCGGACGTACTGTCCGCGACTTGGGCTGCCACGGATGCGTATGGTCCAGTTCTTCGGGACTGATCCGAGCATCACCGAGCTTCGCGGCGTCATTTGCCAGCCGAAAGACCAGGATAAAGTGATCGGGGCGTTGACCGAGCACTTTCTGCGGCATCGCGGCGAATGGGATGTGTTTAGGTGGAACGGCCTTCGTCACAATGCGTCCGCGTACAATTCGCCAACCTGTGAATTCATAGCAAGGCATGACTTGTCCGACTACATTATCGAGTTACCGGGCAGGTGGGACGAGCTAAGGGCGCGCGTTTCGGCGAATATGCGAAAGAATCTGCGAAAGCCCTATGAATTCCTCGAACGCGATGGTCGCAGCTTCAATCTTCGCATCGTGGAGCGACCCGACGATGTCCAGGCGGCGATCGACCGATTTCTCTTACTCCACGCCGCGCGGTCAAAAGTTGCGGATATGATCAATCATCCGAATAAGTTCGCAGACTCGCGCAATCGTGCTTTCTTGGTCGACTATCTTCGCCAAACTGCGGAGAGAGGACGTCTGCGAATATTTGAGCTTGAAATTGATGGCGTCGTCATCGCAAGCCGTTTGGCTTTTCTGCTCGGATCTGACTTATACCTGTATTTTGCAGGATATGATCCGTCCTGGAGAAAATACAGCGTTATGACGATATTGGTCTGCGAGATGATCAAATGGGCCATCGCGCATGGCCTCCAGCGCGTCAACTTGTCGACCGGCAATGATCAGTCGAAACTACGCTGGAAGCCCGTAGAGGTTATTTTCCACGATGCCGTGCAAGTGTCTCCAAGCCGGCGCGGCCGGTTGCTCTTTCCCGCCTTCAGAGCTTACGAAGGATTATCCCACGTCCGGGCAGAGTTTGGCCGTTGATCGAATTCGCCACGCGATGACGATCCGTCGCGCTTGTGATCCGCCCGGGATGTTCAACGGTTGGCGAGGGAGCGTTGCAAGCCTTCGGAGACCGTCGCCGAGCTACAACAGATGTTGCGCCCTTCGATCAGCTTTGAACACCCGGGATCTGCCCCGAGAATGAACCCCTTTGCCGCCCGCGTCGCGAGGCAAGGGCACTTGCGGCGGATAGGATCGCGATGCGACTGGCCCAGATACCTCTCATGATAAAATCGATCCCCTTCAGGCTGGTCCGCATCGCCGTGCTGATCGTATCGCTGGTGACGGCATTCTACGCGCTCAACAGATTGGCGACGGGGCGGCTCGGATTTTATGTCTGGAAAGTCATCTCGGGCGAGGCGCATGGCGGACAATACGTCAACATCGACCATTTTCGGATTTATTTCGAAACCTATGGCCGGGGGCCGCCAGTGCTTGTTCTCCATGGCGGCCTCGGAGTCATCGAGGACATGCAGCACCAGATTCGTGCGCTGGCTCGGGAGCGATTTGTCGTCGCGGTGGATAGTCGCGGCCATGGACGGTCGACTGACTCTGACGCCCCACTCACCTATGCGGCGATGGCGGACGATATGCTGAAGGTCCTCGACGCGCTGAAGATCGACCGCGCGGATGTCGTCGGTTGGAGCGATGGCGGCATCATCGCGCTCGATCTTGCGATGCATCATCCAGATCGCGTCCGGCGAATTGTCGCAATCGGCGCCAACTTCGATCCGGATGGTCTCGTTTGGAAGCCGGATTTGGGCGCCAAAATACCGCTGGCCCCCGGTTTCTATGTGCTCAATGCGCCAGATCCGACTTACTGGCCGGTGCTTTACCGCAAGGTTACGACGATGTGGCTGACGCAGCCACACTATACTTTGGCTGACCTCGCCAAGATCAAAGTCCCAACTCTGCTCATCGCCGGCCAGTTTGACGAAGTCAAGCGCGAGCACACCGATCAACTCGCTAAAGCTATTTCCGGGAGCGATGAGTTTATCATCGAAGGCGGGACGCATTTCGTGCTGTCTGAGCGAGCCGATATCGTCAATGCTCGGATATTGAGGTTTCTCGAGTGAAAGGACATGACGGTCGAACGAGCTTCGCGAGGGAGAATCAAGCGGCCGGGGAAAGAGGGAAGAAGCTCTGTATCAGCGAGCGCGATCAAAGCGCTTTGGAACGAGCAAAAAGCATTTGTTTATCAAAGTGAGAAAAGCAGAAAGATGTAGGCGGCCATTCCGAAGGCCCGAAATTCCTTCGCGCTCCCAGCGTCGGCGACGGAGAGTTCAAATGAACTCCCAGTGGTTTGGTCGCTTGACGTAAGTCTTTGATTTACTGGTGCTGCGAGAGAGGATTGAACTCTCGACCTCTCCCTTACCAAGGGAGTGCTCTACCACTGAGCTACCGCAGCCCTCGCCGAGCGGGCCGGAACGGCTGGGGTATTG
Organism: uncultured Alphaproteobacteria bacterium; assembly: GCA_963757985.1. GTDB lineage: Bacteria > Pseudomonadota > Alphaproteobacteria > Rhizobiales > Beijerinckiaceae > Methylocapsa. The sequence goes on from CAVWTQ010000001.1 coordinate 29,126, forward strand.
CCATAGGCGGGCCCGATAGGCAAGCCGAGCCTTTTTTCAGCCGCAGCGCAGTTTTAAGGAGTTTTTGCCAGTATCGTCTCTGCTGGAGTCGATGCTTGAATCGGAGAGAATTGCGATGGGGAGGTCCGGCGCCGACGCCAATTCGCTGGCCGACCGGAAACAGGCGGAGCGGCGCCGCCTCGCCGATGCGCTGCGCGCGAATTTGAGCCGGCGCAAGGCGAAGAGCCGGGATCGCGGGACTTCGGACGCGGCGACGGACGGAGCGGCTGCGGACAATGCGGCGGCGGACGATGCGGGGAATGTCGGCGCGGGCGGCGAAAATCCGCCGACGGACCCCGCCCGCGAAGGCTCCGCGCGCGAAGTTGAAACGGGGGATTGATGGATCGCATTCGCATTACGGGCGGACAGGCGCTGAACGGCGTCATCCGCATTTCCGGCGCCAAGAATGCGGCCCTGCCGCTGATGATCGCCGCGCTGCTGACGAGGGAGACGCTGACCCTTGAAAACGTGCCAAGCCTCGCCGACGTGCGCATGCTGCTGCGCATTCTCGGCCACCTTGGCGTCGATCATTCGATCGACGGACGCCGCCACGGCGCCGCCCCCGACGCCAGTCGCCCGATTCATCTCACGGCGGGCGACATCGTCGACATCATGGCCCCTTATGAGCTGGTCTCGAAAATGCGGGCGAGCTTCTGGGTCGTCGCGCCGCTGCTGGCGCGGATGGGGGAGGCCAAGGTTTCGCTGCCCGGCGGCTGCGCCATCGGCACGCGGCCGGTCGATCTGCTGCTGATGGCGCTCGAAAAGCTCGGCGCCGATGTCGCCATCGAGGCCGGCTATGTTCACGCCACGGCGCCGAAGGGCCTCAGGGGCGGCGAGATCCATTTTCCCAAAGTGACGGTCGGCGGCACCCACACGGCGCTGATGGCGGCTTCGCTCGCCCACGGCCATACCCTGATCGAGAATGCGGCGCGCGAACCGGAGATCGAGGATCTCGCCGATTGCCTCACCAAGATGGGGGCGAAGATCAAGGGCGCCGGCCAGTCGCGCATCGAAATCGAGGGCGTCGGCAGCCTGCATGGCGCGCGCCATCGCGTCCTGCCTGACCGCATCGAGGCCGGCACCTATGCGATCGCCGCGGCCATGGCCGGCGGCGACGTCATGCTCGAAGGCGCCGAGGCCGGGCTGTTGCAGGCCGCGCTCGACGCTATCGAGCAGGCCGGCGCCGATGTCGGCGTCACCAATGAGGGGATCAGGGTCCGGCGCAACGGCGCGGGGCTGATGCCGGTCGATATCGCGACGGCGCCGTTTCCGGGCTTTCCGACCGATTTGCAGGCGCAGTTCATGGCGCTGATGACGAAGGCCAAAGGGCAGTCGCGAATCACCGAAACGATTTTTGAAAACCGCTTCATGCATGTGCAGGAGCTGGCCCGGCTTGGCGCCCACATCAGGCTCGACGGCGACGTCGCTCTGGTCGACGGCGTCGACGAGCTGCAGGGCGCGCCAGTGATGGCGACCGATCTGCGCGCCTCGGTCTCGCTCGTCATCGCGGCGCTGGCGGCGAAGGGCGAAACCATGGTGAACCGCGTCTATCATCTCGATCGCGGTTTCGAGCATCTCGAAACCAAGCTTGGCGGCTGCGGCGCGATCATCGAGCGGCTGTCTAATCCGGGCTAGACGCCGACGGGCTCCGGCGTGGAAAATTAGGGGGTGTTTCACGTGAAACACCCCCGAAATTGCCCCGACCTGTTTCACGTGAAACAGCTTTTTTGACCGGTTCTGACCCCGAACCGGACATGCGAAAGCGCCCACCTTACAGAACGCCGGGGACGAGTTGTCCGATCGACATTTCGTGTCGGATTGTGGCGTTTGCGCCACAGCCCGCAGACATCGCGCCGCGCGCCGTAAACAAGCCTTGCCTGTGCAGGCGCAATCGACTTCAGGTTGAATCCACACTTAACGACCCTCACGAAACGAGCGCCCGCGCATGGCTCGGCGATTTAGGACCTGCAGCACATCGTCGGGCGCGGGTGGCGACGCCGACCCTCTGCACTTCCGCAGCTCGCTGCTGTCGACCAGCGCGCTCGCCACCGGGACGCTGCGCGGCCTCGCGCTCGCGACCGCCGTCGCGGCCGGCGCTACGCTCTGCGCCAGCCCGGCTCGCGCTCAGAATTACGTGGCTGGCGGCGGCATTAACGCCCCGCCAAGCGGTTTCGCCACGGCGGTCGGCCCCTTTGCGGCGACGTCTGGCGTCTATGCCAGCGCCTTTGGCTATTCGACTCAAGCGCTTGGCGCGCAGGCCGCGGCCTTTGGCGCCAACGCCATCGCGAGGGGCTCCGGCGCCACGGCGACGGGGACCCTCAGCACCGCCAACGGCGCCGGCGCCACCGCGACGGGCGTGGCGGCCTTCGCCAATGGCACCGTGGCGACTGCGACAGGCGACAACGCCAACGCCGCCGGCGCCAACGCCACGGCGACGGGCGTGACCGCGACCGCGAATGGCGACAGCGCCACCGCGACGGGCGCCTTCAGCAATGCGCAAGGCGCCGCCGCCACTGCGACGGGCAATACCAGCGCCGCCAATGGGGCGAGCGCCAGCGCCTATGGCGTCAACGCCAATGCGACCGGCGTCGAGGCGACGGCGTCGGGCGGATTCAGCACCGCCAATGGCGCCGCGGCGAGCGCGACGGGCGCCAACGCCAACGCCAGCGGCCTCGCCGCCACGGCGACCGGTTCAACCAGCATCGCCAACGGCGACAATGCGACCGCGACCGGCGCGGCGAGCAACGCGAGCGGCCAGAGCGCCACCGCGACGGGCACCTTCGCGGCCGCCAACGGCGCGCAGGCGACGGCGACCGGCGCGAGCAGCGTCGCCAACGGCGCCGCCGCCACCGCCGCGGGCGCCATGAGCGTGGCCAATGGCGGCGCGGCAACCGCAACAGGCCTTGAAAGCTCGGCCAACGGCGCCGAGGCCAGCGCCTATGGCGACGGCTCCAGCGCGACCGGCGCCAACGCCACCGCGACGGGGGCCGGGGCCTTGGCCAATGGCGCCAACGCCACGGCCACGGGCGTCAGCGCCGTCGCCAGCGGGGCCAACGCCACCGCGACCGGCGTCACCGCCACCGCCAATGGCACGAGCGCCAGCGCCTATGGCCAGAGCGCCAATGCGAGCGGCCTCGAAGCCACCGCGACGGGCGCGTTCAGCAACGCCAATGGCACCGCCGCCACCGCCGCCGGCGCGGGCGGCGTCGCCAATGGCGCCAACGCCAGCGCCTTCGGCGGCTTCGCCAATGCGACCGGCACGCTGGCAACGGCGGTGGGCTCTCTCAGCGTCGCCAACGGATCTTCCGCGACGGCGACGGGCGCGGGCAGCGGGGCCAATGGCGCCAATGCGACGGCGACGGGCGCGGGCAGCCTCGCCAATGGCGCCAATGCGACGGCGACCGGCGTCACCGCCACCGCCAATGGCACGAGCGCCAGCGCCTTCGGTCAGAGCGCCAACGCGACGGGGCTCTCGGCCACGGCGACGGGCGCATTCAGCAACGCCAACGGCACGGCCGCCACCGCCGCGGGCGAGGGCAGCACTGCGAATGGCGGCAGCGCCAGCGCCTTTGGCGGGCTCGCCAATGCGACAGGCACGCTTGCGACGGCGGTGGGCGCTCTCAGCGTCGCCAATGGCGCCTCGGCGACGGCGACGGGCGCCGGCAGCGCCGCCAATGGCGCCAACGCCACCGCGACGGGCGCAGGCAGCATCGCCAACGGCGCGACCGCCACGGCCTACGGGCAAGGCGCCAACGCCGGCGCCGACAAGGCGACCGCGGTCGGGCAGGGCGCCGTCGCGAGCTTCGTCGGCGCCACCGCGATCGGCCAGGGCGCGGTCGCTTCGGCCGATCCGGCGACCGCCGTCGGCACGGGCGCGCAGGCGCTCTCCAACAACGCCTCGGCCTTCGGCGCGGGAGCGGTGGCGGGCGTCTCGCCCGGCGTCGGCGACAACGCCACGGCAATTGGCCAAGGGGCCGCCGCGACCGGCGCCAATGCGACTGCGCTGGGGCAGGGGGCCATTGCGACCGGCGCCAATTCGACGGCGATCGGCTCGGGCGCCTCGACCGCCGGCTTCGCGGGCTCGACGGCGGTCGGCGCGGGGGCGGTCAGCACGGCGGCCAATCAGGTGACGCTCGGCTCGTCGGCGACGACGCTCGTCGCGCCCGGCGTCACATCGGCGGCGAGCCTCGCCGCGCAAACCGGGACGACCAAATTCTTCACCACCGACGCGACCGGCCATGTCGCCTCTTCGATCTATGGCCCGCAGGACATCGCGACGCTCTATGGCATGAGCGCCAATGTAACAGGCCTTCAGCAGAACGTGTCGGGCTTGCAGCAAAGCGTCGCGGGGCTGCAAAATCAGCTGAACGACGTTCAAAAAGAAGAGCGCAGAGGCATTGCGGCCGTCGCGGGGATGCCGCCGATCCTCACCCCGTCGGCGCCGGGCAAGTTCACCGTCGCCGTCGGCGGTGGGTTCTTCCAAAATCAGGGCGCCGTCGGCGTCACCGCCGCATATCGCTTCGACGCGCCGATTCCGGTCTATGCCTCCGCCTCCTACGCCAATGGCGGCGGCAGCCAGAACGTCTTCCGCGTCATGGGCGGCGTGGAATTCTAGCGTTCTCGGCCGGCCATTGTCGCGCGGGCGAGACGCATTAAATTATCCACTAGCTCCGGAAGGATCGAAGCTTTAGGCATAGCGTTTGTTTGTGGGACATGCGATGAGCGCGACCCTGCTTCGTCTGGTCGCTTTCGATAGCGACGATCTCGACGTCATTTCGGCCAATCTGCAGGATTCAGTCGTCAAGGTCGGCGACATGGCGTTCCTGCCACGCTCGAAGCAGTTCGCTTTCCTCGCGGCGCGTTTCGACTGGGTCGGGGCTGCAAGCGGTTGCCTTGAGCGTTGCCGCACGGGCTTGCATTTCGACCGCGTCCTTAAGGTGTCCTGCTCCGGCTTCGCGCCGCGCGATCACAACATGATCCTCAACCTGCTGCGCATCGGTTTCAGGGAGACCACCGCGCCAGCGGGCGAAATCGACCTCATCTTCTCCGGCGGCTGCGCGCTGCGGCTGCAGGTCGAATGTCTCGAAGCAAGGCTCACCGATCAGGGCGAGCGCTGGAAGGCGAAGTGCGCGCCGGGCCATCCTTGCGGCGACGAATGATTGCGCCGCGAACCCGCATCTCCGGGATGCCGCCGGGTTGCGGCGGCCGCCGCCAGCGCCTACTCTAGATTTTATGTTCGAAAGCGTTTTTCAGTCCTTTGAGGATCAGGCCGACGCCTCAAAGGGCGCCGCCCGCGTGGCGGCTCTGCGCACTGAGATGCGGCGTCTCGGCCTCGACGGATTCATCGTTCCGCGCGCCGACCGCCATCAGAATGAATATGTCCCCTCGTCGGAGGAGCGTCTGGCGTGGCTGTCGGGCTTTACCGGCTCGGCCGGCGTCGCCATCGTGCTGCGGGATCGCGCCGTGATTTTCGTCGACGGGCGGTATGCGCTGGCCGTCAGGGATCAGGTCGATCTCGCCGTTTTCGAGCCGCTGGGGCTCGCCGCGCCCGGGCCCGCCAAATGGCTGGAGGCCAATCTGCGCAAGGGCGCGCGCTTTGGCTACGATCCCTGGCTGCATACGCCAGATCAGGTCGAGCGCCTGAAGAAGGCCCTGCAAACCGTCGGCGGCGAATTGATCGCCGTCGAGCCAAACCCCATCGACAGCCTCTGGACCGACCGGCCGGCGCAGTCCCTCGGCAAGATCAGCCTGCATCCGCACAAGCACGCCGGCGAGGCGGCGGCGCAGAAATTCAGTCGCGTCGCGCCGCTGCTGGCTGGCGAAGACGCCCTTGTCGTCAGCGATCCGCATTCGGTCGCCTGGCTCTTCAACATTCGCGGCGCGGACGTCTCGCACACGCCGCTGCCGCTCGCCTTTGCGCTGATCCTCAAAACCGGCAAGGCGCGGCTTTATGTCGACGCCCGCAAGCTCGATGAAGCTTTGCGCGCGAAGCTCGGACTTCTCGCCGATCTCAGGGAGCCGCAGCATCTCGAACGCGATCTCGACGACCTTGGCCGCAAGGGGAAGCGGGTGATGTTCGACGCCGCGACCGCGCCGGAAAAACTCGCCGGCATCGTCAGGGAGGCGGGCGGCGTCTGCGCGGTCGCCACCGATCCGATCGCCCTCATGAAAGCGCGCAAGAACGCGGCCGAACTCGCCGGCGCGCGCGCGGCGCATATTCGCGACGGGGCGGCCTTCGCGCGCTTCCTGCACTGGTTCGCGCAAAACGCGCCAAAGGGAAAGCTCACCGAGATCGACGCGGCCAAGGCGCTCGAAACCTTCCGCCGCGAGACCGGCAAATTGAAGGACGTCTCGTTTCCCTCGATCGCCGCGGCCGGCCCCAACGCCGCCATTCCGCACTATCGCGTGACGGTGAGGACCAATGCGCGAATCGCCAAAGGCATCTTCCTCATCAATTCGGGCGGCCCAGTACGCGGACGGCACGACCGACATCACGCGCACCCTCGCGGTTGGGCGCCCGTCGGCGCAGATGCGCGACCGCTTCACCCGCGTGCTTAAAGGCCATATCGCAATCGCCCGCGCGGTGTTTCCGAAGGGCACATCCGGCGCGCAGATCGACGCGCTGGCGCGGCTTCCGCTCTGGCGCGCCGGGCTCGATTTCGACCATGGCACGGGGCATGGAGTCGGCTCCTATCTCTCCGTGCACGAAGGGCCGCAGCGCATCTCGAAACTGGGGTCCGCGCCGCTGGAGCCGGGCATGATCCTGTCCGACGAGCCGGGCTATTATTACGCCGGCCATTGGGGCATAAGGATCGAAAATCTCGTCGTCGTCGAGCCGAGGGCGATCGTGGGCGCCGAACGCGAAATGTATGGATTCGAAACCCTGACGCTGGCCCCGATCGACCTTTCCTTGATTGATGCGAAACTGCTCGACACTGAGGAGATCGCCTGGCTCAACGCCTATCATGCGCGGGTGCGCAAGGCGCTTTCGCCATTGGTCGAGCCCGCCGTGCGGCGCTGGCTCGCCGCGGCGACCAGGCGCATTTGACCTTTAACTCCCCACGAGATCATCCTGACATGAGCGACCTCAGCGAACTTCAAGCGGCGATCCTCGCCGACATCGCCGCCGCGGGCGACGAGACTGCGCTCGAGGCGGTGCGGGTGGCGACGCTGGGCAAGAAAGGCTCGGTCTCCGCGCTACTGTCCGGCCTTGGCAAGATGACGCCGGACGAGCGCAAAACGGAAGGCGCGGCGATCAACGCGCTGAAGGACAGCGTTAATGCGGCTCTTGTCGCGCGCCGCGCAATCCTCAAGGAGGCGGCGCTCGAAGCGCGGCTGAACACCGAGACGGTGGACGTCACATTGCCGGTCCGCGCGCGCGGGCTCGCGCAAGGGCCGCATCCATCCGGTGACGCAGGTCATGGACGAGCTTGCCGCGATCTTCGCCGATATGGGATTCTCCATCGCCGAAGGGCCCGATATCGAGTCGGACGACTATAATTTCACCAAGCTGAATTTTCCGCCAGACCATCCCGCGCGCGACATGCACGATACCTTCTTTTTGAGTCCCGGCGCCGACGGCGAACGCAAGGTGCTGCGCACCCATACGAGTCCGGTGCAGGTGCGAACCATGCTGTCGCAAAAGCCGCCGATCCGCGTGATCTGTCCCGGGCGCACATACCGCTGCGATTCGGACCAGACGCATACGCCGATGTTTCACCAGGTCGAAGGCCTCGTCATTGACCGCTCGGCGAATCTTGGCCATCTGAAATGGATTCTCGAAGAGTTTCTGAAGGCGTTCTTCGAAGTGGCGGACGTGAAGATCCGCTTTCGGCCGAGCTATTTCCCGTTCACCGAACCCTCCGTCGAAGTCGATGTTCAATGCTCGCGGAAAGACGGCGAGATCCGCTTCGGCGAGGGCGAGGACTGGCTCGAAATCGGCGGCTGCGGCATGGTGCATCCGAATGTTTTGAAGAATTGCGGCCTCGACCCGGACGTGTATCAGGGGTTTGCATGGGGCGTTGGCATCGACCGCCTGGCCATGCTGAAATATGGCATGTCGGATCTGCGCCCCTTCTTCGAGGCCGATGTGCGCTGGCTGAAGCATTATGGCTTCCGGCCGCTCGACCTGCCGAACCTCGTCGGCGGCCTCAGCGCGTGAAGCCGGATATGCGCATGATGCGCGCGAGGAGATCAATGAGCCCGAAAGAAGTTGAACCGCCTCAGGCGATCGCAGCCGCGTCCGCTCCGGCGAGAACAAAGTCGACGAACTATCCCGAGCCGTTCGCGTCGATGATGGCGAATCGGATCAAACATCCTCTCGGCGATCTTTTTGGTCTGAAGAATTTTGGGGTCAATCTGACGCGCCTTCGGCCCGGGGGCGTCTCCGCTCTCCATCATCGCCATTCGCGGCAAGATGAATTCATCTATGTCATCGAGGGCGCCCCAACCCTTTTCACGGGCGTGGACGAAATTGAACTGCGCCCCGGCATGTGCGCCGGCTTTCCCGCTGGCGGCGCCGCGCATCACTTAGCGAATCGAACCGATGCGGATGTGGTCATCCTGGAGATCGGCGACCGCACGCCGGGAGACGAAGGCTCCTATCCGAATGACGACATTGAGGCGGTCATGACGCAAAATGGGACTTGGCGCTTCACGCACAAGGATGGCGGCTCGTATTGAGCTCCGCCTGAAGACCGAGGATTCTAGAAATCGCTGGCGATGCCCTTGACCTCCCAATCGCCGTAGCGCACCGGCTCCGGGCCACCGCGGCCGTTGATCTCCCTCGGTCGCGCCTCCTGCGCGGGCGCGGCGGCCTTGCGGCGCTCCTCGGCTTCGGCGAGCGCGCGCCGGGCGGCCGGGGTCAACGCCTTGGCGGGCTCACTTTCGCGGCGGGCGGCCTTTGAATCCGTCTTGCTCATGTCAACGCCTTTTTCCTTTTCCCCAGCTTTTCGCCTCGAATGCGCGAATAAGCCCAGAAGCTTCTGGATTTGAAACAAAACAACCGCGCGGCGTCGGCCCGATCATGATATATTCATTTTAAATCAGAGCGACATGGAACGAAACCCGCCTTTTTTGATCGTCGAGGCCCCGAGCAGAGCATGAATTTGAACGCCCCTCCGCGCCGGCCCGACCGACCACGGAACCGCAACGGCGCGCTCAATCGGCCGGGGCAGGGCGGCTCCGCGGAAGCCGCAAGACTGGAGGCCGAGCATCATCCGGGGCTTCCCGCGCGTCTCGCCGCCGCCGCCATTCTAGGCGACATCATCGGCAAATCCCATTCTCTCGAAGAGTGTTTTTCGCCGGGCGCGATCCCGGCCCGGCTTGGCGGCCTCGACGCGCGCGACGTCGGACTCGCCCGCTCGATCGTGACCGTCGCGCTGCGGCGACTTGGCACCATTCGCGCGGCGCTGGGCGAGCTGCTTGAGAAAGGGCTGCCGCGCCAGGTCGCCCATCTCGAATGGACGTTGATCGCCGCGGCGGCGCAAGTGCTGTTTCTCGACGTGCCGGATCACGCGGCGGTCGATCTGGCGGTGCGCGCGACCCGGCTCGAATCGAAGACCGCGCCCTTCGCCGGGCTCATCAATGGCGTGCTGCGCAATCTCGCGCGGGGGCGCGAGAAGATATTGGCCGAGAGCGATCCGCTCGATCTCGACACGCCCGCCTGGCTCGCGGCGCGCTGGCGCAAGACCTATGGCGACGAACTGGCGCGCGCTATTGCGGCCGCCAATCGCGACGAGCCGACGCTCGACCTGACCGTCAAATCCGATCCGGCGCTGTGGGCGCAGCGGCTTGGCGGAATCGTTTTGCCGACCGGCTCCGTCCGGCTCATCACGCATACGCCGATCGCCGAGCTTGACGGCTACGCGGATGGCGAATGGTGGGTGCAGGACGCCGCGGCGGCGCTGCCCGCGCGGCTGCTCGGGGTTGGACCCGGGGTCAGCGCGGCGGATTTTTGCGCCGCTCCCGGCGGCAAGGCGGCGCAGCTCGCGGAATTGGGCGCCGATGTCACGGCGATCGACCGGTCGGCGGAGCGATTGAAGCGGCTCGCCGCTAATTTCCAGCGGCTCAAGCTTCATGCCGACGTCATCGTCGCCGACATCGTCGGCCTCAAGGCCCAGCCCTTCGACGCCATCCTCATCGACGCGCCGTGTCTCTCAACGGGCACCATCCGGCGTCATCCCGATATCGCCTGGACCAAGAAGCCGACCGACATTGCGGCTCTCGTCGCCGTGCAGGCGCGGATGCTCGACAAGGCGGTGGAGCTGGTAAAGCCCGGCGGCGCGATCGTCTATTGCACCTGCTCGCTCGAGCCCGAGGAAGGCGAAATGCAGGTCGCGGCCCTGCTTCGGCGCAATCCCGATGTGATTCGCTGGCCGATCGCGCCGGCCGAGGTCGGCGACGTGGCCGGCGTCATCAACGAGAATGGCGAACTGCGGACGCTGCCTTGCCATCTGCCGGCGGCGGATCCGCGTCTCTCGGGCCTTGACGGATTTTTCGCGGCCCGGTTGAGTCGGCGTGGTTAACAAAGCCGAGAGGTTTCTCACGGATAATTTAACCTTGTGGGCGTCAAGCGCGGGCGCGCGCGCCGATTCGCCCGCGAGATCGCCGCGGCGCGGCCGAGGCGCGGCCGCCCATTCCACGAATTCGAGGAGTCGAAACCTGTGGCCGGCGCGATTTTCAGGGACCGGCTGCGCGTCGCGGGCCTCATCGCCATGCGCAGCGCCGCCGGCTTCGGGCGCTTCCTGGCGACGCCCTGGCGCGTCCTCAAGGGACTGCGGCGGCGCCCGCCCGAACGGCTGCTGATCGCGCCACAGGATATCAGGACCAGCGATCCAACCCTTGCGGCGGATATTTACGCCGGCTATTTCGCTTTCGGCGGCAAGATCGTCAACGCGCATGGCCGCTCGCCCTTCGAGCTGGAGCCGCGCACGGAGGCCTGGGCGCGCGCCCTGTCGAGCTTTAGCTGGCTGCGCCATTTGCGCGCCGCTGATACGGCGATCGCCAAGGCCAATGCGCGGGCGCTCGTCGAGGATTTTCTCGCCGCCTCCGGCAAGCCGAGCCAGAGCCCGGCCTGGGAGACGCGCGTCGCGGCGCGCCGGCTGCTCGCCTGGCTTTCCCAATCGCCGATCATTCTATACGGCGCCGATCGGGTCTTCTATCGCCGCTTCATGAAAGGCATCGGGCGCACGGAGCAGTTTCTGGAGCGCAAACTCGCCGAGGGGGTCTCCGGCGAGGACCGCCTCATCGTCGCGATCGCGCTGGTCGAACTCGGCCTCTGCGCGGAAGGCGCCGGCAAGCTGCTGCAGCGAAGCCGCAAGCTGCTGGCCGACGAGCTGCAGCGTCAGATTCTGCCCGACGGCGGACATATCAGCCGCAATCCGCAGCTCTTGATCGACCTTCTGCTCGACCTTTTGCCGCTGCGCCAGGCCTATGCCGCGCGCGGCGTGCAGCCGCCGCCGCAACTGCTCAACGCGATCGATCGCATGATGCCTATGCTGCGCCTGTTTCGCCATGGCGATGGCGCGCTGGCCCTGTTCAATGGCATGGGCGTGACGGCGCCTGAGCAGCTCGCGACCGTGCTCGCCTATGACGACACGCGCGCCCGCGCGCTGACCAATGCGCCGCACTCCGGTTATCAGCGCCTCGAAATGCAGGATGCGATCGTCATCGCGGATGCCGGCCGGCCGCCGCCGCCGTTGTTTTCGACGCGCGCCCATGCAGGCTGCGCGTCGTTCGAGTTTTCGGCGGGCGCCCAGCGCTTCGTCGTAAATTGCGGCGCGCCGGACCCGAACCGCGCGGCGGCGCAGCAGGAGGCCGCGCGCATGACGGCCGCTCACTCGACGCTGGTCGTCGACGACAGATCCTCATGCCGCTTCGCCTTCCACGGGCGCCTGCGCAACTGGCTCGACGACGAGATCATCTCGGGACCAGATCGCGTCGATGTCGAGCGCGGCGAAGGAGCCTCGGGGGCGAGCGTCGTCATCGAGCACAATGGCTACGAGCCGCGATTCGGACTGCTGCATCAACGCCGCCTCGCCTTGCGCAGGGACGGCCGGCGCCTCGACGGGGCGGACCGCGTGTGCGCGGCTTCGGGATCACTCGGCAGGCGCCCCTTCGCGCTGCGCTTCCACGTTCACCCGAACGTGCGGTTGAAGCGCGTACGCGAGGGTCACGCCGTCCTCTGCGTACTGCCGAACGGCAGGCGCTGGCTGTTCGAGAGTACATGGGCCGCATATATCGAGGAGAGCATCTTTTTCGCCGCGCCCGAAGGTCCCGTGGCCTCGGCGCAGATCGTCATCGCGGGCGATACCGAGGAGGGGCTCGAAATTGAATGGAGTTTCAGGCATGTCGAGCGGCGGGCTCGGGACGAGGCTTGAGAGTGCTTTCGAAAATGTTGATTTTTTGTAGTCAGCCCGTGTTTTGCGCTATTCGCCACAAAACCCCCGAAGGGTCGCTGAGCACGAAATCACGCATCCGCCAAGGCTGCTGTTGGATAGGCGAGATGGGGACACCAAATCTCCCGGAAATGTCAGCGTTCGCCAGATGCGCCGCCCAGGCGTCCACGTCTTCAACCAGGAGGTGAAGCGTCAGATTGTCCGCCAGCTCCTTTACATATCCGTTTTGGAGGAGAAAGCTGACGTTCTCGTGGTGAAAATAGGCGATGCCGCCAGCGTCTGAACCTAACGTGAAGCCAATGTCCCGATAAAAGCGCTTGGAGAGATCAAAGTCTTTTGCTGGAACAAATGGCTTGAGTTCTACAGTGCGGAGGTTGGACATGGATCGATCACTCCATCTTTGTCGTCATTTCTCACGCGTTGCAAAAATGTTCAATGCGCGAAGACGCGGGTCGCCTTCGCCCAGTCGCGGGCGCGTTGCTCGGGGTTGGCGTTGAGCGTGATGTCGGTCACCACCGCCGCGCTATTGGCGCCAGCATTGAGTACGCCGGCCACACGATCCAGCGTGATTCCGCCGATGCCGACGAGGGGAATCTCGCCGATGCGCTTCCTCCATTCGCTCAGGCGTGCGAGGCCCTGCGGCGCGAACGGCATCTTCTTCAGAATCGTCGGATAGATCGGCCCGAGCGCGATATAGGCAGGCTCGGCCTCAAGCGCACGCTCGAGTTCGGCCTCGTCATGCGTCGAGACGCCGAAACTTAGTCCCGCGCGACGGATCGCGGGCAAGTCGGCGGTATCGAGATCGCTCTGGCCGAGATGGACGAAATCGCAGCCGGCGTCGATTGCATGACGCCAATAATCATTGACGATAAGCTGGGCGCCGGCCAGATCGCAGAGTGCTTTCGCCTTGCCGATTTCGGCCCGCAAGACATCGTCTGAGGCATCCTTCACACGCAGTTGCGCGAGCCGCACGCCGCAGGGCAGAAGCCTTGCGATCCAGTCTGAGCTGTCGACGATCATATAAAAGGGATCAAGCACGCGCCAGATCCGAAAAGGCAGGATCCGTAAAAGGCCTTCCGATCACCGGCGTCGAAGGCGCGGCCATGTCGCGCGGCTCAATGGGACCGGCGCGAAAGCCGGCGCGCCCCGCCTCGACGCCAAGCGCGAAGGCGCGGGCCATGGCGGCGGGGTCGCCAGCCTTCGCGATGGCTGTATTGAGCAGGATCGCGTCATAGCCCAGCTCCATCGCGGCCGCCGCGTGGGAAGGGACGCCAAGTCCGGCGTCGACGATCAGCGGAGTTTGCGGAAAATGCGCCCTGAGCGCGCGCAGCGCATAAGGGTTGTTGAGGCCCCGCGCGGTGCCGATTGGCGCGCCCCAGGGCATCAAAACCTCGCAGCCGGCGCGCAGCAGCTTCTCGGCGACGACCAGATCCTCGGTGGTGTAGGGAAACACCTGAAACCCGTCGCGGCTCAGAATCGCCGCCGCCTCGACGAGACCGAAGACGTCGGGCTGCAGCGTGTCCTCCTCGCCGATGACTTCGAGCTTGATCCAGGATGTGTTGAACACTTCACGCGCCATTTCGGCCGTTGTCACCGCCTCCTTCACGGTGCGGCAACCGGCGGTGTTCGGCAGCACGCGAACGCCAAGGTCGCGGATCAGCGCCCAGAACTTCTCGCCGGCCCGGCTTGCGCCGGATTCCCGTCGCAGCGAGACGGTGACGACCTCCGCCCGCGCCGCCTTTATCGCTTCAGCGAGGATCGCGGGCGAGGGATATTGGGCGGTGCCGACGATGAGGCGCGAGGACAGCGGGACGCCGTAAAGGCTGAGCGCGTCGGCGTCGGATGCGATGTCCTGCATGTCAGCCTCCCTGCCGCGGGCTGACGATCTCGATCCGGTCGCCTTCCTTCAGCCGCGCCTCGCCGCGGTCCACTTTGCGGACAAACGTCTGATTCAGCGCGGTCGCGACATGACGGTCGTCATATTCGAGTTCGCGCAGCAGGGCCGCGAGCGTCTCGGCCGCGACTTCACGCCTCTTGCCGTTGACTTCGATGCGCATGCATCGCCTCCTCAACGTCGGCGCCCTCAAGCGCGATGGCGACCGCTCGCCGCGCCAGCGCGGGCGCCGCCAGGAACCCGTGCCGATAAAGGCCGTTCACGTGGATGATCCGGCCTTCGATCCGCAGCCCCGGCAGATTGTCGGGGAAGGCGGGACGAACGCCGGCGCCGGTCTCGATGATTTCCGCCTCGGCGAAAGCCGGATGGACGGCATAGGCGGCGCCCAGCAGTTCGAGCATGGCCCGCGCGGTGATCCGCCCAACCTCTTCGTTTTCGACCATCGTCGCGCCGATCATGAAGCGGCCGTCGCCGCGCGGCACGATATAGACGGGATGGCGGGGGTGAATGAAGCGGATCGGCCGCGAGAGAGTCACCTCGCGCGTAAAAAGAACCAGCATCTCGCCTTTGACGCCGCGCAGGCCGGGCAACGCGTCGCGCGCGTCAAAACCGCGGCAATCGATGGTCCAATCGGCGTCGTCCAGCAATTGGCTGGCATCGACCCCATAGAAGAGCGATACATGGTCCATCGCGGCGAGGCGCCCGGCCAGCGCCGCCGTCGCCGCGCGGGGATCGAGATGCGCCTCACGCGGAAAAAACAGGGCCTCGTCGAAGCGGCCGGCGAGATCGGGCTCCAGCCCCGCGATTTCCGCCGCGCCGATGCGCTCGCGCTCGCTCGTCAGGCGCTCGAAGCGGGCGAGTTCGGTCCGATCCCGCGCGGGCGCGAGCACCAGCGAGCCATGCGTCGTCGCCACCGGCACGATCTCGGTCCAGTAGCGCAGCGATTCGACGCCCATTTCGACGACGGGGGGCTCCGCGCCTTCCTCCTCGCACCAGGGCGAGATCATGCCGCCGGCGAGGAAAGTGCAGCCAAGGCCCGGCCCCTCGCGGCGCTCGATGACATCGACATGGCAGCCCGCGCTGGCGAATTCATACGCGGCTGTGAGGCCCGCGACGCCGGCGCCGATGACCCGGACGCGCGTCGTCATCGCCGGCGCCCGCCGGGCTCTGAGCTTGAATCGATCGGGGGAAAAATCATCGCTCACCATCCCTACGCCAGTACGAGCTGGATCAGGTTCGAAGGGTCGCCGGGCCGCTTGACTTAAGCGTTGCCAGCCTCTCAGCCCCCTGACGGGGATCCCCTAGGCGCTTCCTAGGTATGCTCGCGGGCGGGCGGCGTCAAGCGTGGGGTTGTCGAACGAGGCCTTCGAATGAGGTCTTGTAGCGGGGGTTGAAATTCCTGTTGTTCGTGTTATGTTCCGTCTCGTTTCGCGGAGGCACGGGGACAATGAGCTTCATTCGGCGCAAGAGATCCGCAGGCTGAAGGTTCGGCCGCTTGCGTCCTATGCCTTCAGCGCCGCTTCGGTCTGGGCGTAGCCTTCGGCCGCGCGCTTCTCGATCGTCTCCGGCGAAAAATCGCTGGCGCCGATGCCGCCGATTTGCTCCGGCCGCGTGATCGACACGATGCGCCGGGAACTCGCACATAACGCCGGTTCGCCACTGTCTGGTAAGCGGGATCGCCCGCGAGAGGATTGCCCCCCGGCAGACTTTCAAGCGCATGCATGAGGTCGGCGACCTCGTCGATGCGGATCAGGAACTTGACGTCCTCGGCCGTCTTGTTGGCGAACTGTAGGTTCTGCGTCCGGGTCGTGACTTCGAGCATGCTGGTCGGGATCGGCGCTTCGTTGGGAAAGAGGTTGACGACGTAAATGGTCCGGTCGACGCCCGCCGCCGTATCGAGCCTGTCGAGGACGGCGCCGAGCGGCGTGTTGTCGAACAATCCGCCGTCCCAATAGGATTTTTCGTCGATGACGGTCATTGGAAACGATGGCGGCAGGCTGCCGCTGGCGACGATGTGGTCGAGGGTCAGCCGTCGTTCGCGGCTGTAGAAATACTCGATCTGGCCGGCTTCGACATCCGTTGCGCTGACCAGCAGTCCGGGGGAGGCCGATTGATCCGCCAGCGCGTCGAGGTCGACGAGTTGCGCCAGCGTTTCACGGAGTGGCGCGGTGTCGTAAATGTAAGTCCAACCCGGCAGCGCGAAATAGTCGAACCGCGGCGTGAAGAAATGAGGATTTCCGAGCAAGGATGCGTATTGACGCAGCGCCGGAGGCAGAAACGAGCCGGAAACCGCGACCTTGCGCCAGAATGCCTCCAGCGCATCGAGCGGTTTCAGACCCCGCGCCGGCCGCGCGAGGAGAACGGCGGTGATCGCGCCGATGGAGACCCCGGCGATCACGTCGGGCGCGAAATCAGCTTCCTTATAGAGCCGACGAGCCGCGCCGAGTTCATAGGCGCCGAGCGAGCCGCCTCCCTGCAGAACAAGCGCCGATCGTGCTTTCGACATGTCAACCTCCGCCGAGCGTTTCCGCAGGCGGCAATCTGCTCCCGCAATGCAACAAGCGCAAGAAACGCAATTTCCGGATTCAGCTGGAGGCGGGGTAATCCCTGATCGAGGCTGGCCAACGGGTCAATGCGCAACTGCCGCAACTGTGGAAAAGTCGCCCGGCCCGGTATGACGGGCGACCCGCAAAGCGCACGGTAATCGCCGCCTTCTTGATCACGAAAGCCTGTGTGACACAGAAAATCTTCACCATCGCGCCTGGCGCGCCTTTCTTAAAAACCTTTGCGGCCGCCTTTCTCGAGGGTCGCGTCGTCGAGGGGTTTTCGCATGCGCTCGGGCCTCTCGCGCTGGCTGAGGCGACGATCTTTGTGCCGACGAGACGCGCCGCGCGCGCGCTCACGGACGAATTTTCGCGCGCTCTCGGCGGTGCGGCAACTCTGCTGCCGCGCATTCTGCCGCTCGGCGCGCTGGAGGAGACCGAGACGGGCCTCATTTTCGAGGAGGCTGCGAGCGACGATCTTGGCCTGCCTCTCGATCCCCCCGTGGCGATGGGGGAGATCGCGCGGCGCATGCAGCTTGCCGAAATGATCCTCATCTGGGCGAAGGCGCTCCGTCACGCCATCGTCAGCGTCGACGCCAGCGGCGCGCGTGTCTTCGATCCGCGCGAGTCGATCCTCGTCGCGGCGACCGCCGCCGACGCCTGGCATCTTGCCGGCGAGCTCGCGGGGCTCATCGACGAACTGATCATCGAGGATGTCGCGTGGCGGCGGCTCGATGCGCTGGCTCTGCCCGAGTTCGATGCCTATTGGCGCATCACGCTGGATTTTTTGAATATCGCCATCACGGGTTGGCCGAAGATTCTCACGGAGAGCGGGCTGGTCGACAAGGCGACGCGGCAGGTTGCGCTGATCGAAAAGCAGAGCGCGAGATTGTCCGAGGGCGCCGGCGGGGGGCCGGTGGTCGCCATCGGCTCGACGGGGTCGAATCGCGCGACGGCGCGTCTGCTCAAGGCCATCGCCGCCTCGCCCTCCGGCGCCGTGGTGCTGCCGGGCCTCGATCTCGAACTCGACGACGCATCCTTCGCGCTCATCGGCGGGGACGCGGAGCACGAGGCCGCGTTCACGCATCCGCAGGCGGCGCTCTGCCGCCTTCTGCGCACCCTGCAGGTCTCGCGCGCGGATGTGGCGGAGTTGGGGGAGATGACGGCGCCACAGCGCGCGCGGGCGAGCTTCATATCGCAGGCTCTGCGTCCGGCCGATTCGACTGATCAATGGATCGCCTGGCGCGCGGGGCAGGATCGCGCGCAGCTCGATGAGGCGGTCGCGGGCGTCAGCCTGATCGAGGCGGCCGACGAGCGCGAGGAGGCGCTGGCCCTCGCCATCGCGATGCGCGAAGCTCTGGAGACGCCTGGCGAGACGGCGGCGCTGGTGACGCCGGACCGCGAACTGGCGCGGCGCGTCGGCGCTGAATTGCTGCGCTGGGGAATCAGCGTCGACGATTCCGGCGGCGATCCGTTGAGCGCCAGTCCCGCCGGGGTTCTGGCGCGGCTCGTCATCGCCTGCGCCGCCGACGGGCTTGCCGCAGTGAGCCTCGTTGCGCTGCTGGCGCACCCTGCCGTGAAGCTTGGGCTCTCTCGCGCCGAGGTTATGCGTCTGTCGCCGCTGCTCGAAATCGGCGTGCTGCGCTCTGCTGCGGCGGGTGCCGGCGCGGCGCATATTCTGGCCGATCCCGCCCGCGCCATCGCGCTCGCCAAAGCCGAGGCCGGCGACCAATTCGCGCATCCGGCCAAGCAGCGCATTTCGGACGGCGATTGGCCGCGCATCGAGGATCTTCTGCGCCGCCTTGGCGGCGGGTTGAGGCCGCTGCTCGATCTCAAAGCAGAGCATGATCTCAAAAGCTGGATCAGCGCGCATCGAGCGGCGCTTGCTTTGCTCGTCGCCGGGGACGGCGAAGCGGCGCCGGGCGAAGACAGCGAGACGCTGGAGGCGCTGTTCGACGAACTCGCGGCGGCGGCCGCGGAGGTCATTCGGTTCGACGCGCAATCCTATGCTTTCTTCTTCGCCGCCATCGCGCGCGAGGCCAAGCTGCGCGGGCCGAAAAACGCGCACCCGCGCTTAAAAATTCTGGGCTTGCTCGAAGCGCGTCTCATGGACGCCGATCTGATGCTGCTCGGCGGCCTCGACGAAACGGTCTGGCCGCCGCAGGCGCGCGCCGACGCCTTTTTAAATCGCCCGATGCGGGCGGCGCTCGGCCTGACCCCGCCGGAGCGCAAACTCGGTCAAACGGCGCATGATTTCACGCAGGCGATGGGGCGCGGCAGAGTGATCCTGAGCCGCGCGCAAAAACGCGGCGGCGCGCCAACGGTCGCCTCGCGCTTCCTGCAGCGGCTCGCCGCCCTCGGCGACGAGGCGTTTGCCTCTTGTGCTCTGCGCGGAAAAAAATATGTCGAGCTGGCGCGCCTCATCGATCGGCCGGCCGTATCAGCGCGCGACATCAGCGCGGCCGCTGCCGAAGCCGCCGCTCGATTTGCGCCCCGCAAGCCTCAGCGTCACGAAGATCGAGACGCTGCGGCGCGACCCTTACGCGCTTTACGCCGAAACGATCCTTCGCCTCATCCCGCTCGACGCGATCGCGCAGGCGCCGGGGCCGGCTGAGGCAGGCAGCGCGATCCATGCCGCGCTCGACGCTTTCGTTAGGGCGCATCCGCGCGGCGAATTGCCGCCGGCCGCGCGGGACGAGCTTTCGCTGTTGCTGCGCGAGGCGCTGAAAGCCAGTCTCGACGATCCCGATTTTTGCGCCTTCGGCTGGCCTCGTCTTGAAAAGACCATCGACTTTTACCTGCGCTTCGAGGCGGAGCGGCGTGAGGCTCTGGCGGAGATCAAAACAGAGATCGCCGGCAAGTATGAGTTCGCGCTCGCCGATGGTTCGCTGTTTGCGCTGACCGCGCGCGCCGATCGCCTGGAGATCGGGCGTGACGGCGCCGTCATGCTGGTCGATTACAAGACCGGGCAGCCGCCGGGCGTAAAGGAGATCCGCGTTGGATTTTCGCCGCAACTCACTCTTGAGGCGGTGATGGCGCGGCGCGGCGCCTTCGGCCTTTCGCCCGGCCCTGCGGAGCTCCGCGCGCTCTACCTCAAACTCGGCGGCGCGGATGGCGGAAAAGAAAAGCCGGTGGCTTTCAAGGATGAAGCCTTCATGGATGTGGCCGAAGAGCATTTTGATGGCCTGATCAAATTGCTGAACCAGTTTCGCGATCCTGAAACGCCTTATCCCCCGCGCCCCTTTCCCAAATTCGCGAAGAGCTACAACGCCTATGATCACCTGGCGCGAGTCAAGGAATGGTCGATCAGTGGCGAAGGCGAGGAGGGCGCTTGATGGCGCTCTCCAACATCCCCTCGCAAACGCTGGAAAAGCAGCGCCTGGCCTCCGACCCCAACGCCTCAGTCTGGGTCTCCGCCAACGCGGGCTCTGGCAAGACGCATGTGCTGGCGCAGCGCGTCGTCCGCCTGCTGCTGCAAGGCGCGCCGCCCTCGAAAATTCTCTGCCTCACCTTCACCAAGGCCGCGGCCGCGAATATGGCGATGCGCGTGTTCGATACGCTGGCGCTATGGACGCGGCTCGATGATTCGGCGCTGCGCGACGCCATCGTGGCGATCGGCGCGAAGGAGCCGAGCGCGCGCGACCGGATCGAGGCGCGTAAGCTCTTCGCGCGCACCGTCGAGACGCCGGGCGGCCTCAAGATCCAGACCATCCACGCCTTTTGCGAAAGGCTGCTGCATCTCTTTCCCTTCGAGGCGAATGCGCCGGCGCGCTTCGAGGTCGCCGACGAGACGACGCAGGCGGAGCTGTTGCAGCGCGCGCGCCGCGACGTTCTGAATGATGCGCGCACGGATTCGCGGCTCGCCGAGATGCTTGATCGCGTGAAGCAGGATTGTTCGGCGCAAGGGTTCGAAAGCCTCATCAAGGAGGCGATGAGCCAGCGCGCCCGCGCTCGCCTGCGCTGGCCGCAAGACCACGCCGCCAGCCTTCACAAGGCTCTGGGGCTTGGTTCCGGCCGCGATGTTGCGGCCATCCGCGACGAAATGATCGAACAAGGAATTGCGCCGGGGCGCTGGAGCGAGATCGCGGCGTTTCTCGAAGCCGGCGGCGAGAGGGACCGGACGAGGGCTCGCGCGTTCCGGCAGGCGGCTTCCCATCGCGCGCGTGGCAGTCTTGAGTCCTGCCTTGGAACTTATCTGTCGATCTTTTTCAATCAGTCGGACGACGAGAAAACAAAAAGCCTGCTCGCCAAAGCGCTCGCAAAGCAGCGCCCCGATATCGAGGCCGAACTTTACGAGGAACAGGGGCGTCTCGATGCTTTGCGCGCGGAGCGAAAATCCGCCGCGACGCTTGAACGCTCGGCCGCCCTTGCGGGTCTCATCGACGCGATCTTCGAACGCTATGACGCGGTCAAGGCGGCGCGGGGCACACTCGATTTCGACGATCTCATTGCGAAGACGCTGGCGCTGCTCGAGCGCTCCGAGGCGGCCTGGGTGCTCTATAAGCTTGACGCAGGCATCGATCATGTTCTCGTCGATGAGGCGCAGGATACGAGCGCGGCGCAATGGCGAATTCTGGAGCGGCTGACGGGCGATTTTGCGGCCGGCGCCGGCCGCGCGACGGCGGCGCGCACGTTCTTCGCGGTCGGCGACGAGAAGCAGTCGATCTTTTCATTTCAGGGCGCGGCGCCGCAAATGTTCGGTGAGATGCGGCGCGAATTTCGAGACGAAATTCACCGGCGGCGGCGAGCAATTCGCGCATGTGCGGCTGACGCAATCGTTTCGCTCGGCGCCGGGCGTGCTGTCGGCTGTCGACAAGGTGTTCGCGCCTTCAGAGCATCAAAGCGGACTGGTCGAGGAGTTCGACGTGTGGATGCCGCACCAAGCCTTGAAAGAGAAGCTCCCTGGCCTCGTCGAAATCTGGCCGCAGGTCGGCGCTGGCGTCCGCGCGGACGCGCGCGACTGGCGCCTGCCGCTCGATATTCTGGACGAGATGGACCCCGCGAGCATCATTGCGCAGCGCGTCGCGCAGAAGATCGCGGAGCTTCTCGGCGCGCAGTCCCGCGAACGCGTTTACGACAGCGCCGCCGCCGGATTAAGGCCCATTCGCGCGGGCGACATCCTCATTCTGGTGCGAACGCGCGGTCCCTTCTTCGACGCCGTGATCAGGGCGCTGAAGCAGAAGCGGGTCCCCGTCGCCGGCGCAGACCGGCTGCAACTCGCCGAGCATATCGCGGTGCTCGACCTTGTCGCGGCGGGGCGAGCTGCGCTGCTGCCCGAGGACGATCTCAATCTCGCGGCGGTCCTGAAGTCGCCGCTGATCGGATTGGATGACGATGATCTTCTAAATATCGCGCCGCGGCGACCGGGCAGTCTCTTCGAGGCGGTGCAGGGATCGCGCGCGGCGAATTTTCAGGCGGCGCGGAAACAGCTCGATACATGGCGCGCGCGCGCCGCGGCGAGCCCCTTCGCCTTTTATTCGAGCCTCCTATGCGAGGACGGCGGGCGGCGCGCGCTTGAGGCGCGGCTTGGCCCGGAGGCGGCGGACGCGATCGACGAGTTTTTGCGTCTCGCCCTCGCCCATGAGGCGGAGGCGGCGCCTTCGCTCGCCGGGTTTCTTGCTGATTTCGAGGCCGTGGAGCGCTCGATCAAGCGCGACATGGAGAGCGGCGTCGACGTCGTGCGCGTCATGACCGTGCATGCGGCGAAGGGGCTCGAAGCCAAGATCGTATTCCTGCCGGACACCTGCGGCGCGCCGGCGCATCAGCATGATCCGAAGATATTCGCGCTCGACGATCCCCGAACGGGCGCCTTCGCTGTCGCCTGGTCGCCGCGCAAGGCTCTCGACTGCAAGGCCGTCGCCACCGCCCGGGAGGCGATGCGCCGCGCGAGCGGCGACGAATATCGGCGTCTTCTCTATGTCGCTCTGACGCGGGCCGAGGAGCGTCTTTACATCGCAGGATTTTATGGAGTGAGGGCGCCGGCGTCAGGCTGCTGGGCGCTGATGATCGACGCGACGCTGGCGAGCGATGCCGGCATCGAAAGGGCGCCCGCGTTCTGGAACCCGGAGGAAAGCGTCATCCGTCTGATTTCGACGGGCGCAATTGCGGCCGGTCCTGCGGCAGCTGAGCGCGGCTCGTCTGTGGCGGCCGCGCCCGCGTCGGCTCCCGACTGGCTCCGCCGGCGCGTCGAGCCCGTGGTCGAGGCGCCTCTGCCCATCCGGCCGTCAAGCGCGCTCGCGGCCGCGGATCGCTGGAGCGATGCGGCGCTGACGCCGGCGCGGCGCGCGGCCTTGCGCGTTGGCTCGCTGATGCATGTGCTGCTGCAATATCTGCCGGACCTGCCGGCGGACGGCCGCCTACGGGCCGCGCGGGCTTTCCTTGAAGCTCGGGCGGCCGACCTCAACTCCAAAACTCGCGCGGGCCTCATCGACGCGGCGCTGCGCGTCATCGACGCGCCGGAGCTCGCCGCCCTGTTCGGGCCGCAGTCCAAGGCCGAGGTTGCGGTTGCCGGACGCGTGGCCTTGCCGCTCGGCGGATCGATTGATGTCGTCGGCCGGATCGACCGGATCGGCGTCGACGCTGATGAGGCGCTTATCGCCGATTTCAAGACGGGTGCCGCTTGCGGCGCGGCCGACATCCCGCAGCGTTATCTCGCGCAAATGGCGCTTTATCGCGCGGCGCTGGCGCCGCTTTGGCCGGAGAAGCGCTTGCGGATGCTGCTGATCTGGACGGCGGAGCCTCTGGTCGTCGCGCTCGACGACGCGCGCCTTGATGAGGCGATGGCCGCGATCGATGCTGGGTCGGGGAGGCTCGCCGGCAAAGTCCCCTGAGGACGCCTTGACGCGACTGCCCCGGCTTCTTACTTTCGGGATGAAACGCATCGGGATTTGCCCGCGCGGATATTTGTTAGAGAGGCGCCATGTCGACCGTCAAAGTCACCGATGCGAGTTTCAAGGCCGATGTGGTTGGCGCCGCAGGGCCGGTCGTTGTGGATTTCTGGGCGGAATGGTGCGGTCCCTGCAAGATGATCGGCCCGGCGCTCGAAGAAATAGCCGACGAGCTGAAGGGCAAAGTCACCATCGCCAAGCTCAATGTCGATGAAAATCCCGGCATTGCGGGGGCTTATGGCATTCGCAGCATCCCGACCCTGCTTTTGTTCAAGGATGGCAAACAGGCCTCGATCAAGGTTGGCGCCGCGCCGAAGGGCGAACTAAAGAGATGGATTTCCGAGGCCATCTGACGTCCAGAACATTGCGCCGATCCATGAGAAGGACCTCGCAAGGGGTCCTTTTTGCTTGCGCGCGATCCCCACTTAGGGCGCGCTGATGAGCGCCTATGCGGTCAAGGAGGTCTTTCTGACGCTTCAGGGAGAGGGCGCGCAGGCCGGACGCGCCGCGGTGTTCTGCCGCTTCGCCGGTTGCAACCTATGGTCGGGCCGCGAAAAAGACCGCGGCGAGGCCAGCTGCGGCTTTTGCGACACCGATTTCGTCGGAACGGACGGGGAGGGCGGCGGCTCCTTTTCCAGCGCCGAGGCGCTCGCCGATGCGATCGAACGGGCCTGGGGCGGCGGCGTGAAGGAGCGTTTCGTGGTCTTCACCGGCGGGGAGCCCTTGCTGCAACTCGACGAAGCGCTGATCGAGGCCGCCCACGCGCGGGGGTTCGAAATCGCCGTCGAAACGAACGGCACGCAGGAGCCGCCGCGCGGCGTCGATTGGCTTTGCGTCAGCCCCAAGGCCGGCGCGCCTTTGGTTGCAACCTGCGGCTCCGAACTGAAGCTCGTGTTTCCGCAGGAAAATCTCGACCCCGAAACGTTGCGCGGCCTCGATTTCGCTTATTTCTGGTTGCAGCCGATGGATGGCGAGGCGCGCGCCGAAAACACCGCCGCCGCGATCGCCTATTGCCTCGCCCATCCGCGTTGGCGCCTCAGCATCCAGACCCACAAGCTGATCGGTATTCCATGAAAATCACGCAGGCGTTTCATTTCGAGGCGGCGCACCGGTTGCCGAATGTCGGCGAGAAGCACCGTTGCCACAGGCTGCACGGTCATTCCTATCGCATCGAACTGAGGCTTGAAGGCGCGGTCGATCCGTCGAGCGGCTTCGTCGCCGATTTTTTCGATATCGAGGATGCGTTCGGGCCGCTGCGTGGAACTCTCGACCACCATTATCTAAACGAGATCGAGGGCCTCGAAAATCCGACGGCGGAGGTGATCGCGGTGTGGGTTTTCGATCGCATCAGGCCGAAGCTGCCGCAGCTTTCGAGCGTAAAAGTGTTCGAGACGCCGGATTGTTGGGCCGAATATGAGGGCGACTAGATCATGACCGTGATCGCTTCCAGGAGTTTTGAGCATCCCGCTCCAGGCGCCCCGGACCGCGCCTTATTTCGGCGGCGTTCCGTTCAGCGCCAGCACTTCGCCGGCGAGGTAGAGGCTGCCGGCGATGAGGATGCGCGGCGGCCGGCGCCATTCGCGCGCGGAGAGAAAGCGTAGCGCCGCCTCGGCGCTCTCGCAGGCCGCAGCCTTGATCCCCTCTGCGTCGGCGGCGGCGGCCACAAGCGCCGCGGGCTTGCCGTAGTACTGCTCCGTCTTGACCGGAACGGCGAGCACCTCCTGGGCGAGGCCCTTGAAGGAGCGCAGAAACGCGCCCGTATCCTTGGTCGTTAGCGTGCCGCAGATGATGATCAACGGCCTTTCCGTCTTGTCGGCGAAATCGGCCATTGCTTCCGCGAGGGCGCGGCCGCCGTCTTCATTATGGCCGCCATCGAGCCAGATCTCGGCCCCTTTCGGCGCGATATCGCAAACGCGTCCCTTGACGATATTTTGAAGGCGGGCGGGCCAGTCGACCTGCGTCAGGCCGCGCTCGATGGCTTCGAGGCGCAGATCCGGCTCGATGCAGCGCAAGGCCGCGATGGCGGTCGCCGCATTCTCAAGCTGGTGGCGCCCGGGCAGCCGCGGCAACGGCAGATCGAGAAGTCCGCGCGCGTCCTCGAAAATGAGGCGGCCGTGCTCTTTGCGGGCGGAAAAATCGCACGCCGCGTCGATCGCCGGCGCGCCCGCTCGCGCGGCCTCAAATCGCAGCACCTTATGCGCGTCGTCGTGCTGGACGCTGAGGATCGCCGGAACGCCGGCCTTGAAAATGCCGGCCTTCTCATAAGCGATCTTCGCGATCGTCTGCCCTAGAAATTCCGTGTGGTCGATCGAGATCGACGTCACCACGGTCGCCCTCGGCGCGGGAATGACGTTGGTCGCGTCGCCTCTGCCGCCGAGTCCCACTTCAAGGAGCAGGTAGTCGGCCGGATTTTCGCTGAAGATCTTGAAGGCCGCCGCAGTGGTGAATTCGAAAAACGTGATCGGCGCGCCGGCGTTGACCTTTTCGCAATGGCTCAGCGCGGCGTAGAGTTCGTCATCGCTGACGAGTTTGCCGCCGCCTTCCGCGCCGATGCGGATGCGTTCGTGGAAGCGGACGAGATGCGGCGATGTGTAGACGTGCACCCGCTTTCCCGCAGCCTCGAGGACGGCGCGCATGAAAGCGATGGTCGAGCCCTTCCCGTTGGTGCCGGCGACGTGGACGACCGGGGGCAGCTTCCGTTCCGGCGATCCGAGGGCGGCGAGCAAACGCTCCATCCGGCCGAGCGTCAGCTCGATGTCCTTGCGATGCAGCAGGAAGAGGCGCGCCAGCAAGGCATCGAGCGGAGTCATGGTGCGCGTTTCCTGCGTACGTCAGGCTGCGTGTTCGACGCGCGGCGTGCGGGTCAGAAGCGCGCAGACGCGCGCCAGCGTGGCGCGCATGTCGTGACGCTGCACGACCATGTCGATCATGCCATGCGCTTCGAGATATTCGGCGCGCTGGAAGCCCTCGGGCAGCCGCTCGCGAATGGTCTGCTCGATGACGCGCGCGCCGGCAAAGCCGATGACGGCGCCAGGCTCGGCGATATGGACATCGCCAAGCATGGCGTAGGACGCCGTGACGCCGCCCGTCGTCGGATTGGTCAGGACCACGATATAGGGCAGGTTGGCTTTGCGCAGGCGCTGCACGGCGATCGTCGTGCGCGGCATCTGCATCAACGAGAAAATGCCTTCCTGCATGCGCGCGCCGCCCGAGGCCGTGAAGATGATGAATGGCGTGCGGCGCTGGACGGCGGTCATCATGCCGGTGATGATGGCCTCGCCCGCCGCCATCCCGAGAGAGCCGCCGAGAAAATCGAAATCCTGAACGGCGACGACGATCTCCATGCCCTCCAGCCTGCCGCTGGCGAGCTTCACGGCGTCCTGCGTCTCGGTCTTCAGACGATATTCCCTGAGCCGGTCGGTGTAGCGCTTGACGTCGCGAAATTTCAGTGGATCGAGCGGCGCCTCGGGGCTCGGAAGCTCGTCGTAGACGCCGCCGTCGAACAGATTGGAAAGGCGCGCCTTCGTCCCGAAGCGCATGTGATAGCCAGACCCAGGCACGACGAAAAGATTGGCCTCGAGGTCCTTGTGGAAGACGAGTTCGCCGCTTTCGGGACATTTTACCCAGAGATTCTCAGGCGATTCCCGGCGCAGGAACGACCGGACCTTGGGCGGGACGACATTCGAGATCCAGTTCATGCACGATCCTGATAGAGGCGACCTTTTGGTTTCGGCTTTTTGGTTTCGACGCGTGCCGGCCTTAAGCTGCGCCGACGTGCGTTCGCCGTCGCGACGACTTCGGCCTATTTAGAGGCTTCAAGGCGCATTTGCGACAGAAATAATGCGGTCCGACAGGTCCGGGCACGAGATGGAGGCGATCTATCCCCCCGTCGGCGACGCCTGATGAACGCCCCGGGCGATGTCGGCCACAAGCGCCTTCACCGCTTCGAGGGTTCGCGGCGTCGCCTCGCCGGCGGCGTCGAGCGAAGCCCTCAGCGCCTCGACGATCGCCGAACCGACAACCACCCCGTCGGCGTGGGCGGCGATCGCTTCGGCGTTCGCCGCGCTCTTGACGCCGAAGCCGACGGCGACCGGCAAATCCGTGTGGGCTTTTATTCGCGCGACCGCCGCCGCCGTCGCGGAAAAATCCGGCGTCGCCGCGCCGGTCGTTCCGGTGATCGAGACGTAATAGACGAAGCCCGAGGTGTTCGCGAGCACGGCCGGCAGCCGCGCGGCGTCCGTCGTCGGCGTCGCGAGGCGGATGAAATTTAGCCCCGCCTTCAGCGCCGGCAGGCACAGCTCGGCGTCCTCCTCAGGCGGCAGGTCGACGACGATGAGGCCATCGACGCCGGATTTTTTGGCCTCAGCGAGGAAAGCCTCGACCCCATGCACATAGATCGGATTATAGTAACCCATGAGGACGATCGGCGTCGTTTGATCGCTCGCGCGGAAATCCGCTACGAGGCGGAGGGTTTTGGCCAGCGTCGTTCCAGCGCGCAGAGCCCGCAGGCCCGCCGCCTGGATCGCCGGACCGTCGGCCATTGGATCGGTGAAGGGCATGCCGACTTCGA
Organism: uncultured Alphaproteobacteria bacterium; assembly: GCA_963757985.1. Taxonomy (GTDB): domain Bacteria; phylum Pseudomonadota; class Alphaproteobacteria; order Rhizobiales; family Beijerinckiaceae; genus Methylocapsa. The sequence continues at coordinate 57,457 of CAVWTQ010000001.1, forward strand.
TCACATCGGCTCCCGCCTTCGGAAGGGCTTTGAGAATTTCAAGGCTCGTCGCAAGATCAGGGTCGCCCGCCATCACGAACGTCACCAGCGCCGCGCGGCGGTCTTTGGCAAGCTCGGCGAAACGGCGATCGATGCGCGTCGGCGAAGTGTCTGACATCGGCTGTCTTTACCATCATTGCGCGGCCGCGCCGCGAAGGCTGGCCAATAGAGGATTTTTTGCGCGGGGGGAAGGCTTATGGGGCGAGGCCAAAGCGCGGAGGGGTTTGTTGGTCTATAGGATTGAATCTTCGAAGCTGAAACGAAGCGCAGATCGCGCTTAATTCGCAGGTTCCTGAAGAGCAGATGCCGGATGGTCCGATGAAGCGTTCAATCCTCATTTTGCTTGCATGCGCGCTCGGAACGGCCCTCCCGTCTCGCGCCGGCCCCGAATTGCGATCGGTCGCTTCCTATCATGGCCATTCCGATCGCAGCGGTAATTTCGTGGTCCCGGGGCTGACCTGGGACCGAGCCCGCGCGCTTCGCCTCGACGAACATTTCCACCCGCGGATTGCGGGACATGTCTATGCGCAGCCGCTTTACTGGCGCGGGGCGGCCGCCCGCCCGGCGATCCTGCTTCTCGCGACAGAAGACAATGTCGTCTATGCAGTCGATGCGAATACTGGCGCCGAAGTCTGGAAAAGGACCCTCGGCGCGCCCGTCGCCCGATCATCTCTGCCATGCGGCAATATCGACCCGCTCGGAATCACCGGCGCGCCCGTCATCGACGAATCGCGCGAGGCGATCTATCTCGACGCCGCGATCGAAACACCCTCGGGGGCCCGCCATCGCGTCTTTGCGCTCTCGCTCGTGGATGGTTCGCCATTGCCAGGCTGGCCGGTCGACATAGCGGATTCGCTCAAAGGAAAAAATTTCGCGCCGCGAGAGCAGAACCAGCGGGGCGCGCTAGCGATCCTCGGGGGGACGCTTTACGTGCCTTTCGGCGGTCATACCGGCGATTGCGGCCGGTACCATGGATTTGTCGTGGGGATTTCCCTTTCCGATCCGCGAACTGTGACGAGCTGGGCTACGCGCGCGCGCGGCGGCGGCATCTGGGCGCCGGGCGGCGTCAGCACCGACGGAAAGTCGCTATTCGTCGCGACCGGCAATACATTCGACGCAAGGGTCTGGAGCGACGGCGAGGCTGTCATACGATTGGCTCCGGATTTGCGTCGATCCGACGATAAAAAGGATTTCTTCACCCCGTCGGACTGGCAGGCTCTCGACGCGCGCGACGCCGACCTCGGCGGGACCAATCCGCTGCCTTTGGACGTTCCGGCGCAAAGTGGCGCGCAGGCGCTGGTCCTTGCGCTTGGCAAGGATGGAAAAGCCTATCTTCTCGACCGCGATGATCTTGGCGGAATCGGCGGCAGCCTAGCCGTCCAGACCGTCGCCGGGCTCATCGTCACCGCCCCGGCCGCCTATCCTGCGGACGATGGCGTCTTCGTCGCCTTTCTCGGGCAGGGCGCGCAGTGCCGGGCGCCGGAGCGCGATGCGGGCCTCACCGTCCTGAAAATCCAGTCCGGCTCTCCGCCTACGATGACCGTGGCCTGGTGCGCTCCTTTGTATGGCGATGGATCGCCGATCGTGACCACCACGGATGGGCGCTCGAATCCGATCGTCTGGATCCTCGGCGCAGAAGGCGATAATCGGCTGCATGGATTCCGCGGAGACACGGGCGAGCCTCTTTTCGCGGGGCCTTCTCAGGCCATGGCCGGCCTGCGCCACTTGCAAACCCTGATTGCGACCGAGGACCGGCTCTACGTCGGCGCGGACGGAGCGATCTACGCCTTTTCTTTTTGATGCGGGGAGCGACGCCGATCGACATGAACGATTTCAGCCGATGAGCAGGTCGCGCATCGGCGCGACGGCGCTGGAATCGGGAAACACTTTGTCGGCCAGCGTCGATGGGGACAGGTGAAAAAGATCCGCGAGCAAGCCTTTCGTCACGGCGCGCAAGTCGGTCGTCGGCGCGAGATCGCGTCCCTGATAGAGCTGATTGGCCTTTAGCCCCGGCCAATCGGCGATGACGCGGCCGCCTTTCACCGCGCCGCCGGCGATCAGCGCGACGCCGGCGGTTCCGTGATCGGACCCACCCGTGCCGTTGATGCGCGCGGTGCGCCCAAACTCGGTGACGGCGACGACAACCGTATCCTTCCAATTCTGGCCGAGTCCCAATTCAAGCTCCTCGAAAGCGCCGTCGAGACCCGAGAGCCGCGTCGCAAGTTGGCCTGTTGCGCCGCCTTCATTGGCGTGCATGTCCCAGCCGTCGAAAGCGAGCCCCGCGACGCGCGGGCCGGCTGGCTCAGCCAGCAGGAGCGCGACCCCCCGCGCGGCCTGCCGCATGCCGTTCGGCTGATCCATTCCGCCGCGCGCTTTCGCCATATCGCCGGTCAGTCCACCGCGCGCCGCCATCGCGTCGGTGTCGAGCCCAACCCGCAGCGCCGCAGCGAGTGCCGCGTCGCGGCGCCGGTAAAGATCGAGCACCCGCATGGCGAGATCATCGCTCGCGCCGGGCAGAACCTGCGGCGCCCAACCCAGCACCGAAGCGGGACCGCGCATGACGAGCGGCGGCGCGGCGCCGACGCCAAGCCCGCGAGGATGTAAGGAGTCCGTCGTCTGCAAAGCGAAAAGGGCGCGATTGAGCCAGCCCGACTCCGTGCGCCCCGGTCCGGAATAGCCGCTCTCCAGCACGTCCTGCCCATCGAAATGGGAGCGATCGCGATAGCTCGTCGCCGCGGCGTGGATGACGCTGGCGCGATTTTCCTTATAGAGCCTGGCGAAAACCGGCATCGAGGGATGCAGCGCGAAAAATCCGTCGAGCGGTAGCGCCGCGTGGTCGCCGACCGGCGACAGAGCGAGGGAGCCATGTAGGCTCGCGTAATCGGGATCGCCGACGGGCGCCACTGCGGACAGGCCATCGAGCGCACCGCGCAAGATAATGACGACGAGGCGAGGATCGCTGGCCGCCGCTGCGCTCGCAGCTCTCGGCAAAAAACCGATGGCGCAAGACGCGCCGCCCGCGACGAGCAGGGAGCGGCGCGAGATCGGCGCCGGTTTCGGGGATAAAACCATGCTCACCTCCTCTGGAATTCGGGCGCCATGAAAATGATGGCGAGCGCCTGCTGGCGCGACTCCGCACGCGATACGGCATCGCGCGTCTCGGGCGAGGCCGCCGCCCCGGCGACGACCTCGAGAACGCCGAGCGGATTCTCTGCATCTTTCGTCCGCTGGGCGATTTGCCAGGCGACGTCTAGACGAAGCTTCATCGATTCCGGCGTCGCCCAGGCCGCCAGCGTATCGGCGAAGCCATTGGGTCCGGCCGGTTGCCAGAGCGGCATGCCAAGGGCGTTCAACATATTGAGCGTCGGGCCGGGATCCGGCGGAAGGCCTCCCGTCGCGCGCGCCGCTGCGATCAGAAATTCGTTCGGCGTGCGGATCTTGGTCATTGGCGCGCGCCAGGCTTCATCGTCGCCGATGAGCGCGACGGTCACCGCTTTCAGATCGCCGTCGGAGTCGCGGAATGTTTTCGCAAGCTTTGCGACCAGATCCGGCGGCGGTTCGTCGGCGATGAAGTGACGCACGAACTTGCCGGCGATGTGGGTGGCGGTGGATGCGCGGCGGGCGATGTCGGCGAGGGCCGCTTCGCCTTGGCGCTGCCCAGTCGGAGCATAAGACTCGCCAAGCAGAATTTGCGCGTCGGGTTCGTGCCAATTGGATTTGAAGAGAAATGCGCCGGGCGCGCCGACCCCGCTATCGGGCTCGGCGAAGCTCCAGCCGGTGAGGATGCGGGCGAGCGCGGTCACGTCGGCCTGGGCATAGCCGCCGTCCGCGCCGAGCGCGTGCAGCTCGAGAATCTCGCGCGCCAGATTTTCGTTGAGGCCCTTGCCGGCGAAGCGTCCTGTCGCCGAGTTGGGTCCAATGGAGCGCTGGTTGTCGAGATAAAAAAGCATCGCCGGATGGCTTTCGACGGCTCTGAGCATGTCTGCGAATTTACCCAGCACAAAGGGGCGGATCGCCTCGCGTTCAAACGGCCCCACTGCAGCGCGGACAATCGCATCCTTGGCGACGGAAACGGCGAAATGGTTCGACCAGAACGCGACCAGCCGCTCAAGGAGGCCGGCGGAAGCGGCCGCCTGCTTCTGGAAGCGCGCCTTCGCCTCGGCGCGAAACAATTTCTGCTCTACGGGGGGCTCCGGCGGCTTCGGCTTGGCGTCCGGCGCCGTCGCGGCCGTCATCGGCGCCTGCTGCGGCGTCGCCGCCATCGCCGGGCTGACCAATGCCGCCTGCGCGGCGCTCGCCATCGTTTGCGCAGCGATGCGCTCGCGCTCGGCGCGCGTTTTCTGCTGATCCGCGAATAAGGCCTGGAGCGCGGCGCTGGAGTTTGGCAGTTGCGGTAGCTCCAGCAAAGCCGCGCGCGACTGCTGCGTTTCCTGCAGGATGAAGCCGCGCGGATCCGCGGCGGCGGCGATGAGATCGCCGGGCTTCGGCCCGAGCCCGAATCTGTTCAGCGCCACGAGCGCGGCTCGCGGGTCAGGGCCAAAGGTCATGTTCTCGCCTCATGGCGCAAACGCACAATTCAACGTCGCGGTCGATTGAAAGCAAGATCCAGTTGAATGCGCGATGAACCGAATCATTGATCTCGCTGCGGTTCGGCCGACCCGGCTCGGACCCGCGCCCGGATTTTTCTATTTACGCTTCTGCCGAATGCCGGCGGTTTCACGAACGCGTGACGCTTCGAACCCGTATCTGCTAAGCTCTCTCAAAGCCCCCAATTGCGCCTTTGAGAGAGCATGACGCCACGCCAGCCGCCATTTGGATCCGGACCGCGATAACCGATGCTCTGGCGCGCGCTCTCCCGCATCCTCGCCTCCGCGGCGACCTTGTTGATCGTCATTGCGCTGTCCTTCTTCCTGATGCGGCTTGCGCCCGGCGGTCCTTTCGATTCTGAGCGTCCGCTCGACCCCGAAATTGCGAGAAACCTGCGCCATATCTACCGGCTCGACCTGCCGCTCGGGCAGCAGTTCCTGGTCTATCTGCAGAGCCTAGCGCGCGGCGATTTCGGCCCGAGCCTCCACTGGCGCGACTTTTCGGTCAATGAGCTGTTCGCCCACGCGCTGCCGATTTCGATGCGGCTCGGCGCCGAGGCGATGATCGCCGCGCTCATCATCGGCGCCGCGCTTGGCGTCGCCGGCGCGGCGGCAAGGCCGGGCTGGCGCGCGAATCTCGGCGGCTTTGCCGTCGATGTCGCGGCGTTCATCGGCGTTCTCCTGCCGCCCTTCGTCATTGCGCCGCTGCTGCAGCTTTTCTTCGGCCTGACCCTGCACGCCCTGCCGGTCGGCGGTTGGAACGAGGGCGCTTGGAAAAATCAGATCCTGCCCGCTGCGGCGCTTGCCCTGCCGCAAATCGCCATCATCGCACGGCTGATGCAGGCCTCGCTGCGCGACGCGCTGAAGGAGCCGCATATGCGGACGCTGCGCGCTTTCGGATTGCCCCCGTGGCGCATCACCGCGCATGCGATCCGCGCGGCGATCCTGCCAGTCGTCTCCTATCTCGGCCTCGCCGCCGCCAATATCCTGACCGGCTCGGTCGTCGTCGAGACGATCTTCGGCATTCCGGGGATGGGTCGGTACTTCGTCGATGGCGCATTGGGCCGCGATTATACCCTCGTCATGGGAACGGTCGTGGTCGTGGCGGCGCTCGTCATCTTCTTCAACCTTCTCGTCGATCTGACTTACGCCTGGCTCGATCCCCGGATTGCGGACGCCGAGGGTCGATGAGCGACGCTCTGGCGAGCCTTTATCCCGGCCCGGGCGCCTCGAAGCGCGTTCCGATAAGCCTTGCGCTTCTCGCGCTCATCGCTTTCGCCTGCATCATTGGCCCCATCGTCTCGCCACATCCTTATGACTGCGTCTATCCGGATTATGTTTTTGCCGATCCTTCGCTGGCGCCGCATCCGACTGCGGGCGAGGCCAAGGGCGCGATCGAGGACATCGCCCGGCAGATGGGCGCCGGCATTGCCTCGCTGCGACAGGATCGCCGGGTGCTGAATGTGACGCTGATTGGCGAGCGGCCAATCGATGCGCGGGATTTGCGCATTTTCGAGCGCTCGGATGTTTTCGCCGCGCCCCGCGTCGAAGCGCGCGAGGATGACGGGCGACGGTTGACGCTCGATATCCCGCTGCAAAGGAATTTTTTCCTTTTTGGGACCGACGCAAACGGGCGCGACCTTCTGACGCGAACGCTGATCGCGGGTCGCGTCTCGCTTGCCGTGGGGCTGCTGGCCTCCTTCGTCGCGCTCGTCATCGGCGTCGCCTATGGCGCGGTCGCCGGTTTTGCGGGCGGCGGCGTGGACGCCGCCATGATGCGCGTCGTCGAGATCCTCTACGCGCTTCCCTTCATTTTCTTCGTCATCGTCCTCATGATGGTCTTCGGCCGCAATTTCGCGCTGATTTTCGTCGCCATCGGCGCGGTCGAATGGCTCGACATGGCGCGTCTCGCGCGCGGGCAAACGCTAAGCCTGAAGCAGAGGGAGTATGTCGTCGCCGCGCGCGCGCTGGGCGTGACGCCGGCCGCGATCATCTGGCGTCATATCCTGCCCAATGCGAGCGGCCCGATCATCGCCTTTCTGACGCTGCTCGCGCCGCGCGCCATCCTGCTCGAAAGCTTCATCTCTTTTCTGGGGCTCGGCGTCGAGGAGCCGCTGTCGAGTTGGGGCGTGCTGATCGCCGACGGCGCCCGCAACATCCAGGGCGCGATCCATCTGCTCATCGCACCGGCGGCGTTTCTCGGCGCGACGCTCGCCGCGTTGCAGAGTCTCGGGCAGGGGCTTCAGCAAAGTTTCGCGGAGGGGTTCGGCGGCAGGGCTCCAAACCAACCGGCCCCGCCGGAGTGAACGCTCTGCCGCGCCATGAAGGTCCGGCGCGTCGTCGAGCAGATCGCCCCGGCGAGATTTTAAATAAATCCGCGTCACATATATACGGTATCCCTCATAAAGGCGGCGTTCCCGGATGGGGCCGGGCGATGGCGAGAAAATTGCCTTAAGGCCAGGGCGCTCGCGGGTCACGCCGATTGGCCGGCCGTCAACACGAATTGAGGGTGAGACATGATTTTTGACGGCGACGCGATCAAGGTTGCAGATCTGGGCGAGGGGCTGGTCGAGCTTCGCTTCGAGCGAAAAGCTGAATCCGTCAACAAGCTCGATCGCCTCGCCTTCGGCGAGTTGCGCAGCGCGCTCGAAGCCGTCGCGAAGGCGCCGGGCCTCAAGGGCGTCCTCGTCACCAGCGCCAAAGACGTCTTCATCGTCGGCGCGGATATTTTCGAATTCGTCGATGTGTTCCGCCAGGAGCCTGAAGACGTCGTCGCCTTCGTCGCGGGCAACGCCGCGATCATTACAGCGCTCGGCGATCTGCCGGCGCCGACGGTCGCCGCCATCAACGGCCTTGCGCTCGGCGGCGGCTTCGAAGTCGCGCTTGCGGCTGACTACCGCGTCATCTCGTCGGCCGCGAAGGTCGGCCTGCCGGAGGTGACCCTCGGCATCTTTCCGGGCTATGGCGGCACGGTCCGCCTGCCGCGCCTGATCGGCCTCGCCGAGGGCGCGCAATGGATCATCTCCGGCGCCCAGCAGACCGCGACGACGGCGCTGGAGCAAGGAGCGGTCGATGCGGTCGCGGCGCCCGAAGGGCTGCGCGAGGCGGCGCTGTCGCTGCTGCGCCACGCGATCGCCAGCCCCGCCGAATGGCGGGGACGGCGGGCTCGGGCGCGGCAAAGCGTCGGTCTTGGGGAACAGAACGCCGCCGACTCGCTGAAAAGCGCCAGGGCGAGCGCGGCGAAAGCCCTGCCGCATTACCCCGCCGCCCATGACGCTGTCGATCTGCTGGAGGCCGCTGCGGCGCTCGATCGCGACGCCGCGATCGCCCTCGAGGCGCAGCAGTTCGCGAAGACCGCGGCCTCGCAAGCCGCCGGCTCGCTGGTCGCCATTTTCGTCAATGAGCAGGCGCTGAAGAAAATCGGCAAGCAATACGCCAAAACCGCCGCGCCGGTGCGCCAGGCCGCCATCATCGGCGCAGGCGTCATGGGCGCCGGCATAGCCTATCAGAGCGCGCTGCGCGGCGTTCCCGCTATTCTGAAGGACGTGTCGGAGACGGCGGTGGAAGGCGGTCTCGCCGAGGCGCGCAAACTGCTCGCCAAGGGCGTCGAGCAGGGCCGGCTGAAACAGCAAAAGGCCGACGCGGTTCTCGCCGCGATCGCTCCGCAGCTCAATTTTGAAGGCTTCGACAAGGTCGATGTCGTCATCGAGGCCATTGTCGAAAATCTCGCCGTCAAGACGAAAGTGTTCCGCGAGATCGAGGGCCTGACGCGCCCTGAAGCGATCCTCGCCTCGAACACCTCCTCGCTCCGCATCGCCGATCTGGCCGACGGGCTGACCCGCCCTCAAAACTTCATCGGCATGCATTTCTTCAATCCCGTGCCGCGCATGGCGCTGGTCGAGGTGGTGCGCGGCCCCAAGACATTGGAAAGCACGGTCGCGACGATTGTTGGCTATGCCAATAGCATGGGGAAGACGCCGGTCGTCGTCGGCGACTGCCCCGGCTTCGTCGTCAACCGGGTGCTGACGCCCTATCTCATCGCCTTCCTGCAACTCGTTCGCGACGGCGTCGATTTCCACGCCATCGACAGGGTGATGGAGAGCTTCGGCTGGCCGATGGGGCCGGCCTATCTCATCGACGTCATCGGCCTTGATATTTCACGATCATGTCGTCGAGATCGTCTCGGCCGGCTTTGCCGATCGGATGGAGGCGCCATCGCCTTCGGCGATCGATCTTCTAAAAAGCGACGACCGCCTCGGCCAGAAGAACGGGCGCGGCTTCTACCTCTATGCGCGCGATCCCAAGGGCCGGCCGCGCAAGGACAGCGACCCGGCCGTGCCGGCGCTTCTCGCGGCCGGGCAGCCGGGGGGCACAAGAGCGATCGCGGACGCCGAGATTGTCGACCGCATGATGCTGCCGCTGATCTTCGAGGCCGCGCGCTGTTTTGAAGATGGCGTTGTGGCTTCACCGGGCGAGGCGGACATGTGCCTCATTCTCGGCCTCGGCCTGCCGCGCTATCTCGGCGGCGCGCTGAAATACGCCGATTATCTCGGGCTCAGGACGGTCGTTGAGCGCGCCGCGAAGTGGGACGGCCTTGGCGCGATCTACCGGCCGAGCGAGGCGTTTCTCGCCCGCGCGGCGAGCGGGAAGGGGTTTTATTCAGCGTGAGCCGGCGAGAGAGTCCGGCTTCGCGCTCGTAAGCCCACGGATCAGTCTTGAGGGGGGAACGGGCGGCTTCGGCGCTATGATTCTCGCCAACATGCCATTACTGTTTCGCGATGGATCGCGAATTCAGCTCCCTTCCGCCCGACCTGACGCCGAACCTTCCGGGGCTCTCCATCCTGCGCTTCGCCGCCCTGCTCGGCGAAGGCGATGGCGAGCTCGATCAGGATGCGCGGGATTTCGATGACGAGCCAGGTCGCGGGCGGCGCGCTGGATGGCGTTGCGCCGTCCGATATCTGGCCCGAGCTTGTTCGCGGCCTGATGGCCCGCGTTCCCTCGCGGATGATCCTGGCTCTGCGCGCTTGCGGCGCCCTGGCGGCCGTGCTGCCCGAGGTCGCGGCTCTGTTCGGCGTTCCGCAGATCGCCGACGATCCTGTCGGATCTTGGCGAACATCTTCTGCGGGCGCTCGACGAGGCGGCGCGGCGCGAAGCGCCTCTCGCGGTGCGCTTCGCCCTGCTCGTCATGAATGTCGGCAAGGCCGATTCGCCGCCCGAACATCTGCCGGTTCACTATCGGCACATCGAGCGCGGCGGCCCGCGAATCGAAGCCATTTGCGACCGCTTCAACGCGCCGCGAGACTGCCGCGACCTCGCCCTTCAGGCGCTTGCCGAATGCGAGCGCGTGCATCGGACCTCGGAAGCGCGCGCCGGACCCGTCGCCCTGATGCTGGAGCGCCTCGGCGCCTTCGATGCGCCGGAGCCTTTCGCGCTTCTGATGGAGGTTTGCGCCTGCGATTATTGCGCTTACGGCGAGCGCGCGGGCGCGGCCTATCCCAAGGCGGCGTTGTTGGAGGCGGCGTTCAAGGCCTGCGCGGGAGTCGAAGCGCCAGCGGGCGGCGCAGAGGCTGCGGAGGCGGCCCGAACCGCGCGCGCCGCCGCGATCGCGAAGGCGTTCCGGTCGGAGCGATGGTCGGGGGAATAGGCGTGTCGCGCTGTCCGGCGGCGCGCTGAAATACGCCGACACGGTTGGAGTGCCTACAAGGCCGTAAGGATTATCTCGATGCTTTCGGAGATGGTCTGTTGCGTTGTGTCTATCGTAAGATGATCACGGTACCAGGGATGGTATTCGCGTGCGGTCACCGCCCTCCAGTCGGGCAGGATCAGGCCTGGTACGTCGCTAACCCTCGTCTCGATCCGGCGCTGGTGTTCGACTGGGTCGGTGCAGACGATTTCGAGCCACACGACCTCGGCTCCAGCGCGCAAACCCACATCCTGCCAGCGGGTCTCGCACTTCCTTCCAGTCGTTCACACAGTCGCCGATCACGTCAAGACCCAGGCGAAGGTTGTCTTCGGCGATGGCCTGAGCCGCGCGATAGGTCCAGTCGCGCAGATCGGCGGGCGCGGTCCCCGACGCCCAAATCGCCTGATCCATCGAGTCGATGCGCAGCCATATGGCTGCCAGATCCGCCGCGCGACCTCGCGTGCGAGGGTCGATTTGCCGCTACCGGGGAGTCTTGCGAGCACAATCAATCTTGCCACCGTTCTTCCCCGCTACGCCACTCGAACCGCCAGCCTAATGCGCCTCGTCCCAGTTCTGCGCGGCGTGCGCGTCGACCTGCAACGGCACCGACAGTTCCAGCACCGGATGCGGCGCTTCGACCATCACCCGCCGCACCACTTCGATCGTCGCCTCGATCTCGGCGTCCGGCGCCTCGAACACCAGTTCGTCATGCACCTGCAACAGCATCTGCGCGGAGAGGCCGGCGCGCTCCAGCGCCGCGTCCATGCGCACCATGGCGCGGCGGATGATGTCGGCGGCCGAGCCTTGAATCGGCGCGTTGATGGAGGCGCGCTCGTTGAAGGCGCGCTCGGAGGGGTTTGAGGCTGTTATGCGCGGGTAGTGGCATTTGCGCCCGAAGATCGTGGTCACATAGCCATTGTCGCGTGCGAATTTCTTGGTTGCGTCCATGTAGGCGCGGATGCCGGGAAAGCGCTCGAAATAGCGCTTGATATAGGCGCCCGCCTCCTCGCGGGGAATGCCCAACTGATTGGCGAATCCGAAGGCCGAAATGCCGTAGATGATGCCGAAATTGATCGCCTTGGCGCGGCGGCGCACCTCGGCCGGCATGCCCTCGACCGGAACGCCGAACATTTCCGACGCCGTCATGGCGTGAATGTCGTGGCCAGCGGCGAAGGCGGCTTTAGCTGCGGGATGTCGGCGATATGCGCGAGCAGGCGCAGTTCGATCTGGCTGTAGTCGGCCGAGATGAGCTTGCGCCCCGGCGCCGCGATGAAGGCCTTGCGGATCTTTCGCCCGCCTCGTTGCGCACCGGAATATTCTGTAGATTGGGTTCGGACGAGGACAGCCGCCCGGTCGTCGTCGCCGCCAGCGCATAGGACGTATGCACGCGCCCCGTCGCCGGATTGACGAAGCCGGGCAGGGCGTCCGTGTAGGTGGATTTGAGTTTGGAGAGCTGGCGCCAGTCGAGAATGCGCCGCGCCAGTTCATTGCCCTGTTCGGCGAGATCGTCGAGCACGCCCGCGGCGGTGGACCACGCGCCCGTCGCGGTCTTGCGCGCGCCGGAAAGGCCCATCTTGCCGAACAGAATGTCGCCGAGCTGCTTTGGCGAGCCGAGATTGAAGCTCTCGCCGGCGAGTTCGAAGATCAGCGCCTCGAGCCGCGCCATGTCCTGCGCGAATTCGCCCGAAAGGCGGGAGAGGATGGCGCGGTCGATCGAAACGCCGCGCCGCTCCATGCGGGCGAGAACCTCGATCAGCGGGCGCTCCAGCGTCTCATAGACCGCGCTCATATGCTCGGCCGGAAAGGCGCGGCTTCAGGACGCGCCAGAGCCGCAAGCGTCACGTCCGCGTCCTCGGCGGAATATTCGGTCGCCTTGTCGATCGGGACCCGCGCGAAGCCGATGAAGGTGCGGCCCGGAGCCCGCCACCTCGCCGAACTGGATCGGCTTGTGGCCGAAGTATTTTTCGCTCAGCACATCCATGCCATGGTCGCTGCGTCCGGCGTCGAGCACATAGGAGAGCAGCAGCGTGTCCTCGACGGGCGCGAGTTCGATGCCGCGCTGGGCGAAGACGAGCCAGTCGAATTTCATGTTCTGCGCGATTTTCAGGACGTCCGAGGTCTCCAGCAGCGGCTTCAGCCGCGCCAGAACCGCGTCCGCCGGCAATTGGCCGGGCGCGAGTTCGCCGCCGCCGAAGAGATCGCCCGCGCCTTCGCCCTTGTGGCGCAGCGGGATGTAACAGGCGCGCCCCGGCGCGACGCAAAGGGAGATGCCGACGAGATCAGCCTGCATGGGATCGAGCGAGGAGGTTTCGGTGTCGACGGCGATGACGCCCGCCTCCAGGGCTTCGGCGATCGTGGCGTCGAGCCTTTCGAGGCTCCCGATCGTCTCATAGTTTTTGACGTCGAATTTTTCCGCACGCGCGGCGGAGGCCCGCGCGGCCGCGAGTTCGCCGGGTCCCGTCGCGATTGTCTTTTGGGGCGCCTGTTCGCCATAGCGGGCGTTCCGCGCCGGCCCCTGCGGCGCCCCGCCTTCTGTCGTCGCAGGCGCGGCGGCCTCGGCAGGTTGGGGCAGGGCGGCGCCGTCGCGTCCGCGCCAGCCGGCGGGGCCTGCGAAAGCGGTGTCCGGCTCGATCATGCCGGCGTCGATCCCGTAGGCTTCGGCGGCGCGCTTGGTGATCGTCGTAAACTCCAGCGCCTTGAAGAAGGCGACCAGCGCCTTGCCCTCCGGCGGCGCGAGCCGCAGTTCGTCGAGCGGCGTTTCGAGCGGCACGTCGCAAACCAGCGAGACGAGCTGCTTCGATGTCTTGATCAAGGCGACGCTTTCGGGATCGGTCAGGATTTCGCGGCGCTTTGGCTGCTTGATCTCGCCGGCGCGGGCGAGCAGCGAATCGAGATCGCCATATTCGTTGATGAGCTGCGCGGCGGTCTTGAGGCCGATGCCGCGGGCGCCGGGAACATTGTCGGTCGAATCGCCGGCGAGCGCCTGAACGTCGATGACTTTTTCGGGCGGGACGCCGAAATAGGAGAGGACTTCTTCGACGCCGATGCGGCGCTCCTCGCGCGAGCCTTTGGCGCCGGCTTCGCCCGAGGCCGGATCATACATGGCGACGCCCGGGCTCGATCAGCTGCATCAGATCCTTGTCGGCGGAAATGATGAGGACGTCGGCGCCCTTCGCCCGCGCCTCTTTGGCGTAAGTCGCGATGAGGTCGTCGGCCTCGAAGCGGTCCTGCTCGACCGGGAGCAGCCCGAAGGCGCGGACGGCCGCCCGCATCAGCGGGAACTGCGGGATGAGATCCTCTGGCGGCTCGGAGCGATTGCCCTTATAGGGCGGATAGATCTCCTTGCGGAAGGACTTCTCGGATTTGTCGAAAATGATGGCGAGATGGGTCGGCTTGATCCCGGCCGCGCCCTCGCGCACGAACTGGAACAGCTTGGTGCAGAACAGCCGGACGGCGCCGGTCGGCAATCCGTCGGAGCGATAGTTATATTTCGCGTCCTGCCGGATCGACTGAAAATAGGCGCGGAAGACGAATGAGGATCCGTCGACAAGGAAAATGTGATCCCCGGCCTTAATGGGTTCTGGAGCAAGCGACATTGCGGCGGCGTCTCGTATGGTAAAGCGATGGCACCATAGGCGGAGCGGCCCGGCGGCGCCACTCTGCCCGGCGCCCGATTCGCGGCCAGCGGGATTACGCCGCCTTGAACGCTCTCAAAAGCTGAGCAGTTCGCGTGCAACCAAACAATGTCTCAGTCGTTATGGTTTTGGCGGGCGAGGCCCCCCGCACGAAGTTAAGCGTCCATGGAAGTTTCGCCCAAAGCGTATCAATCACCGCAAACTATGCCCTTTGCGTGAGTTGCGCGTCCCCGAGGGCAGTTCGGCGTAGCCTGATCGAAAAAAAGGCGCTCGACCGATGAAACGCCCTCCTGCCTCCAAGCCTTGTCAGCGGCCATGGCCCATTGCTCATGATTTTTGGTGAAGTCGTCAACCGCATGGATTTCGAGGCTGTCTTCAATAGCCTGCCCATCCCTACGATGGTCATGGACGCGGATTTCAACATCGTCGCGATGAACGAGGCCTATCTCGAGGTGACCGGCCGGGAGCGCGAGAGCCTTCTTGGCGTCAACGTGTTCAAGGCGTTTCCCGCCGAAGGGGAAAGCCGTCGGCGGCTGCAGGAGTTTTTCGAGCGCGTCCGCGATCAGGGCGTCGCCGACGTTTTGCCCGTGCTGCATTATCCGATTGCGGGCGCGGGCGGCCCCGAGCAGCGCGCCTGGAGCTGCACGCATGTGCCGATCCGCGGCGCGGACGGAAAAGTCGCGTTTCTGGTGCAGAATACGCAGGACATCTCGAAATACCATCAACTCCCCGAGTCGGAGCCCGCGCCCGTCGACGAAGGCTGGCGAGTTGGCGGCCGGAACCGCCTCGAGATGGTCGACGTCCTCAATCAGACCCTTTTGGCGACCGCGCACCATCTCGATCGCCTTTTCATGCAGGCGACCAATTTCATGTGCGTTCTGCGCGGCCCTGAGCACGTCTACGAAATGGCCAATGTCGCCATGCGCGAACTTCTCGGCGGTCGGGATGTCGTCGGCAAACCGGTGCGCGAGGCCCTGCCCGAAATGGCGAGCCAGGGCTTTATCGAAATTCTGGACAATGTCTTCACCAGCGCCGAGGCTTTCGCCAGCCGCAAGATGCGTTTCCTGCTGCAAAACGGCAAGGGCCAGATTGAGGAATATTTCCTCGACGTCGTCTGCCAGCCGATTGTCGGCGAGAAGGGCGAGATCGGCGGCCTTTTCGTCGAGGGCTGCGACGTGACTGCTTCCGTTCGCGCCGAGCAGCGTCAGTCGCTGCTGATCAGGGAGCTTCATCATCGCGTCAGAAACACGCTGGCGACCGTGCAGGGCGTGATGAACACCACGGCGAAAAGCTCCGCGACGATCGAGGATTTTCAGGAGGCGTTCGCCGGCCGCATCGCGTCGCTCGCCAAGACCCATGCCGTCATGACGGAGGAACTGGATCAGTCCGTTTCGTTCGAACATTTGCTCATTCAGGAGCTCGGCTTTTACGCAGACGGCGTCAGCGAGCGGATCAGCCTGCGCGGTCCTGCCGTCGATCTGCCCTCGCAGATCGCCGTTCCGCTCGGCATGGCGGTGCACGAACTCACCACCAACGCCGCCAAATTTGGCGCCCTCGCCTCGGAGGCTGGGCGAATCGAGGTGGAGTGGAGTCTTGCGGACAGTCCTGTCGGCGTTGCGCTGCGTTGGGAATGGAATGAAACGGATGGGCCGACCGTGACGCCGCCGGGGCGCGAGGGGTTTGGCTCGATGCTGTTGAAGCGCGTGCTGTCGCAGCAGATCGGGGCGGAGGTGAATGTCGCTTTCGAGCCGGAAGGCTTCCGGTTGCGGATGCTGGTTCCGATACGGCCGGAGAGATAGTGCAGGATGAGGCGAAGTGGAAAGCTGCTTTGCGCCGAATCCTGGTGTTCGTGATTTTGGATCGATTTACCCCAAAATCATCGTGGTTTAGTCGCGGAGGAGCGGAGTATGGCGGGAAAAGCGGATTTTACGCCGGATGAATGGGGCAAGATCGTCACCGCACCCATGCTGGCCGGAATGGCGGTGACGCTTGCCGAGCCGACCGGCCTTTTTGGGATCTTAAAGGAAGGCATGGCGAGCGGACGCGCACTGCTCGAGGCGAGGACCGATCCCGGCGCGAGCGCACTGAGCAAGGCGGTCGCGGCCGATATGGAGACCTCGGAAGGGCGCACAAGCGCCCGCGAAGCGCTTCAGGCCGAACTTTCGTCGAAGAGCCCGGCGGAAATCAAGCAAAAGGCCATTTCGACGCTGGCGGAAGTCGCCGCCATCCTCGACGCCAAGGCGCCGCAGGACGCCGCCGGGTTCAAGGATTGGCTGAAGCATATCGCCGAGCGAGTCGCCGAGGCCGCCTCGACCGGCGGATTTTTTGGATTCGGCGGCGTCGAGGTCACGGAGGCGGAGAAGGCCACGATCGCCGAGATCGCCGCGGCCCTGAAAATTACGGCTTCGTAAACTCTTCTGAGACGACGTCGCAGCGCGCCGGCCGGATCAACTCCCTGAAGAATTGATCCGGTCGGCGCTCAGATTTGATCCGGCAGTCGCTTATTCAGGCTCGCCGTGTCCCTCGTCGGCATCGTGATCGCCGTGATGATCGCCTTGCGGTCCGAGGGCCCCAAACCCATGCGGCCGGATGCCGTGCAGCAGAAACGGCAGCCGGTGCTTCTGGTCGTCGGTGAGGCTGTCATAAAGTGGGCCGGCGGCGTCGGCGAGAGCCTTCAGCGTTTCGCCCTTGGCGATATCCTCTTCGCTCAATTTACGCAGCCAGGCGATGGCGTTGGCCGGGTGCGGCGCCGTCTGCGCACTCTCCATTCGATCTTCGGCGCTCTTCGCGCCGGCGCGCAGCGCGGCTTCAACCGGCGGCCAAAGTTTTTCCTGGTCAGGGGTCAAAGTGAGGCCCGCATGCAGCCCGGCGATGTGTGCGTCGAAAAAGGCGGCGCGATCGGCAGGCGAAAAATGCGGGTGGGGCGCCCCATGGCCTTCCACGTCCATGCCCATGCCGGGCGGCGGCGGCGCCATTCCCGGGTGCGGCTCTTGCGCATGGACATTGGCGGCGGCCAGGGCGAAGCCGGAGGCAAGCACCACGGTCATCAAATGAGACAGGCGCGTTTTCATTATTTTCTCCATTGGCAGCGTAGAGCCGGTTTATGGCATGGTCTGGTTTAAGGAGGCGCCCCTGAAGCCTTCGTTTTTGTTGGATGAGCTCTCCAAAACGGGGCGCACCGGCGAGGGGCTCCATACTGCCACGACAATCCCGACGAATTGTTGACAGTTCCGTGAGCCGCCCGGCTGCGCAACCCGTCGCCTTCGGCCCGCGAGGTCGACTTAACGCAAATTCAACCGGCGGCCGGCAGACTGCGAGACGGGATGTCCAAACGGCGATTCGAGCGGATCAGCGGCCATGGCCTACACAAGGAAGACGAATTCCGCGGCTTTTGGAGAAATCCTCGCCGGGCTCGGCGCAGGCGCCGACCGCCCCGCCGCCGGGCGCGACTCGCCGCGCGGCGGCGCCTCTCCGTCCAGCGACGTGAAAACGCCCCCCAGCATGGACGTATCGTGGATACAATCGGCGCGGATGCGCGCGTCGGCTGCGCAAATGGCGCAGCGCGTGGCTGCGGCGGCGGAGCCGAAACAGACGGGCGCCGGCGCGCGGCCGCACTGGAAACTCGAGGACTCGATGGAAAGTTGGCCGAGCGCAACGCTCGATCCGTCGCGTCCGGCGCCCGAGCCCTATTCGGGCGAGGCCGATGCGCCGCAGGCTCCGAGGCCTTCCGGGCCGGCAGGCCCGGCCGCGATGCCCGAACCGCCGCCTCGGAGCGTCGAACAGGCCCCTCTCCCGGCGGCCGCGGTCCGGCCCAATCCGGTGCATGCCTTGTGGCGGTTGCTCGGCCACATTCCGGGGGGATGGCGAGCCGGTGCCGGCGCGCTGGCGTCAGCTCTCGGATCGGTCCGGTCCGCGCGGGAGCGGTCCGCGACTGCAAAGTCGGCCGCGCCGAACCCGAAACCGCAGGAAGCCCGCGTGCAAAAAAGCGAAGACGAGACAATCGCCGAGGAACTCGGGCTTCGCGCGGATCTCGCCATCGTCGATCTCCGGCGCATCCGGCGCGATTTCGCCAAGAAAAACCATCCAGATCGCTTCGAGCCCGCGCATAGGCTCGGCGCCGCACGCCGCATGACGATCGCCAATATGCTGATCGATGCGCGTCTTAAACAAAGGCCGCCGTCCCTATAGAGCATGACGCCGGTCGACGTCGGCGTTGCCGCACGGCCTTGGATCGGGGATCGCCGCCGCTATTGTCTTTGCGCCCGGCCTGCAAGACAGTTTGGAACAGCGCCGGGGAGGTCTCCGCGGGGCTCCTATCGGTGCTATCGTGCAGGGCGCCCAAAACGGGCGCAGGAAGCTGCTCGCGGCCGCTATGGATTCCACGATGATTGGCCAGGAATGCATCGACGAATTGGCGGCGGAAGTTGGTCTCAGGCCTCATTTCGCGGCCGTTGGGGGGCGTGCGCTGCGCGAGCATCGCGAGAGCGCGCAATGACCGCCGCGGCGCTGTCCGTTGATCTCAACTGCGACTGCGGCGAGGGCTTTGGCGCGTACGCGATCGGCGATGACGCCGCCATGCTGGATATTGTGACGAGCGCATCCGTCGCGTGCGGCTTTCATGCCGGCGACCCATATACTATGGCGGCGACGTTCGAAGCCGCCAAGGGGAAGGGCGTCGCCATCGGCGTCCATCCCGGCTATCCCGATCTCTGGGGATTCGGGCGCCGCGCCCAGCAGTTCAGCCTTAGTGAGATCGAGAAGCTGATCGCCTATCAGATCGGCGCGGCGGAGGGCGTTGCGGCTTTGTCGGGCTGCCACCTGTGCTACGTCAAGATCCACGGCGCGCTGAGCCACCTTGCCACGGCCGACCGAGATGTCGCTCAGGCGATCGTGCGGGCCGTCAAATCCGTCGATGCGGGTCTAGGCTTTCTCGCCATCGCCGGCACGCACCTCGAGACGGCGGGCCGCGCCGAGGGCTTGAGCGTCGCGCGCGAAGTCTACGCCGACCGGGCCTATACCGATGCGGGGCTTCTCGCTCCGAGATCTGCGCCCGGCGCGGTTCTGCACGACGTCGAGGCGATCGCCGACCGTGCGCTCGCTATGGTCGCGGCGGGCGCGATCATAGCGCAATCGGGCAAGCGCATCGAGGTTGGCGTCGATTCGATCTGCGTCCATGGCGATCATCCGAACGCCGCCGCCATGGCGGGCGCCGTCCGCGCGCGTCTGCAGGGCGCGGGCGTAAGAATCGCGCCATTCGCGCGGCCGCGGACATGACGGGCGCCATCGCGCCGCGCTATCTTCCCGCCGGCGAATGTGCGCTCGTCGTCGAGTTCGGCGAGAGGATCGATGTAGCCATACACGACCGCGTTCTCGCTCTCGACGAAGCGGTTGCGGGCGCCAATCTTGCGGGCGTGATCGAGACCGTGCCGACTTATCGCTCGCTGATGATTTATTTCGATCCGAGGCGGACCTCGACGCCGGCGCTGATCGACGCCGTGCGAGGCCTCGACCCGGCCGGGGCGCCTCGCAAACCGCCGCGCCATTGGCGCATTCCCGTCTGCTACGATCCGCCTTTCGCTGAAGATCTCGGCGAGGTCGCGGCGATGCCTCGGCCTGCCGCAAGAGGAGATCGTCGCCTTGCACAGCGGCGCGCATTATCGCGTCTATATGTATGGCTTTGCGCCGGGCTTCACCTTCCTTGGCGGCCTGCCGGAGGCGCTGGCCATTCCGCGCCGCGCGGCGCCGCGCCCCCCAGTCCCGCCGGGATCGCTGCTCATCGCCGGCGGCCAAGCGTTGATCGCCAGCGTCAGCATGCCGACTGGCTGGTACCAGATCGGCCGGACACCGGCGCGCGTGTTCGACTGGAGGCGCGAGCCTATGGTTCTCGCCGACATTGGCGACATGATCCAATTCGAGCGAATTGACGCGGCGGCCTTTGCTCAGATGTGCGTCGATGCGCAAACAACAGCGGGACGGTGATTTGGCGCGACTTCGGATTCTCGCCGCCGGTCCCGGCGCCACCATCCAGGACCCCGGGCGGCATGGTTATCTGCGCTATGGCGTGACCCCCGCCGGGCCGATGGACTGGACGGCCTTTCAAACGGTCGCTCTCGCCCTCGGCAATGAGGCGGGAGCCGCAGCGATCGAGGTTTCGGTCGGCGGCCTTAGCGTCGGCGCGGAGGATGCTCCTCTCATAGTCGCCTTCGCCGGCGGCGCCTTCGACTGGCGACGCGATGGACAACCGCTGCCCACGGCGGCGCGGCTGATCCTGCGCCGCGGCGAAATCCTCTCCGCGCGGGCTGGGAAAAGCGGCGCCTGGGCCTATCTTGGCGTTGCGGGGGGCGTCGATACGCCCGCCGTGATGGGAAGCAGGGCGACCCATGTGCGATCGGGGATCGGCGGGCTTGAGGGCCGCATGCTGCGCGCCGGCGACGTTCTCCCGGTCGGGCCAACCCGCGTCTGCGCGCCCGCTGCCGACGCTGCGATCGACGCGCCGTGGCTTAGCGGAAGGCTCGACCCGATTCGCGTCGTGCCAGGCCCCCAGGACGATTATTTCTCGGCGGAAGCGCTCGCAGGCTTCTTTGAAGCAAATTACACGCTGACGGCGGCGGCCGACCGTATGGCCTATCGCTTCGAGGGCGCGGCCGTCGCCCATGCGCGGGGTCACGACATTGTGTCTGACGGCGTGGCGCTGGGCGCCATCCAGATCGCGGGGGATCAGGCGCCGTTCGTCTTGATGGCCGATCGGCAGCCAACCGGCGGCTATCCAAAGCTCGGGAATGTTATTTTGGCCGACATCGGCCGCCTCGCCCAGATGCGGCCTGGCGAAAGCTGCCGATTCAGCCACGCAAGGCTTGATGAAGCCCGCGCCGCGCTGGCCGCTCTCGACAAAGAGATCGCGGCGACGCCCGTGCGCCTCCGGTCCCTCTCGCGCGAGATAACGTCAGCCTCGCTGCTCGAACACAATCTGATCGACGGCGTCTTCAGGACGGCGGGAGAGAGGTGACGCGCGAACGATTGGCCGAGCGCGCGTCCTGCTCAGATTGGTTAGCGACGGAAGCCGCCGCGGTAGCCGCCATGGAAGCCGCCGCCGCGATATACGCCGCCACGGTATACGCCGCCACGGTATACGCCGCCATGCCACACGCCGCCGCCGCGCCAGCCAGGGTACCCGCCATGCCAGCCGCCGCGCCAAGCCGGGTAGCCGGGCACGCCCCAGCCCCGCCAGCCGTAGCCGCCGCCCCAGCCATAGCCGTAGGTCTGGGCGTAGCCGCACCAATACCAGCCGGGCCCTCGCCAACCGGCGGGATACCAGCAATAATTCTGGCCGCCCCAGTAATATTGCGCCTTTTCGATCGCCGGCGCGCTGTCGCCGGCTTCGACGCCCTTCAGGTTGAGATAAGACGCCGGCGCCGCTTGCGCGCCGCTAAGCGCCGCGCTCGCGGCCAGCGCGACCGCGGCCGTTATGGACATCATTCGACGCATATTGCCTCTCCTTGGATGTTGCCGCCCTAAAACGCTTCAACTGCCGATTTCTTGAAAAAGCTGCCGAGACTCGCGCGGGAACATGTGAAAAACGTGAGGAAAATGGACTCGGTCGATCAATTCGAAGCGATTGCGCCCAAGGGGGAGGCGCAAACGCGGGTTTGCAGATCGCGTTCGCTGCGCCCGAAGATTATGCGCTGCAAGTATTTTCAGAGCCATGCGGCGCATCAAAACGGGCGCAGAGTCGCCGCTGAATCAACGTCAGGCGCCGGGTTCGCCGCCTCCGCCGGGTCACCCGCCGCCGTGATGTGTTCTCCCTGCTGGACGGACGCCCGTTGCTCTGCCTGCGTCGTAGGCCGTCTGTCCTGTATGAATGGTGTGAAATGAACGGAAGATGATCGGCCGGTCTGACGCGCGCTGAGCATTCGCCACTCGTTGGCGTCAGATTTTTCCTTTTTCGGCGATTTTTCGCGCCCTTTTGCCGAGCGTGCGAAGGCGGAGCGCATTCAGTTTGATGAATCCGGCCGCATCGCGATGATCATAGGCGACGGCGCCTTCCTCGAAGGTCACAAGATCCTGATCATAGAGCGAATAGGGGCTGGACCTGCCGACGACGGCGGCCGAACCCTTGTAAAGCTTTACCCGCACGCGTCCGCTGACGAATTCCTGGCTTTTGTCGATCAGCGCCTGCAGCATCTCGCGCTCGGGCGAAAACCAGAACCCGTTGTAGATGAGTTCGGCGTATTTCGGCATCAGCTCGTCTTTGAGATGCGCCGCGCCGCGGTCGAGCGTGATCGATTCGATGCCGCGATGGGCGAAATAAAGGATGGTGCCCCCCGGCGTTTCATACATGCCGCGCGATTTCATGCCGACGAAGCGGTTCTCGACGAGATCGAGTCGCCCGATGCCATTGGCTCGCCCAAGCGCGTTGAGGCTGGCGAGCAAGGTCGCCGGCGACATCTTCTGTCCGTCGAGCGCGGTCGGGTCGCCCCGTTCGAAATCGATCTCGATATAGGTCGGCTTGTCCGGCGCGTCCTCCGGATTGATGGTGCGGGAATAGACGTAATCGGGCGTCTCCTGCGCCGGATCCTCCAGCACCTTCCCTTCGGAGGAGGCGTGCAGCAGATTGGCGTCGACCGAAAAAGGCGCGTCGCCGCGCTTGTCCCGGGCGATCGGAATCTGGTGCTGCTCGGCGAAGGCGAGGAGCGCGGTGCGGGAAGTGAGATCCCACTCGCGCCACGGCGCGATGACCTTGATGTCGGGCTCCAGCGCATAATAGGAGAGTTCGAAGCGGACCTGGTCGTTGCCCTTGCCGGTCGCGCCATGGGCCACTGCGTCGGCGCCGGTGCGGCGCGCGATCTCGATTTGCTTTTTGGCGATCAGGGGTCGCGCGATGGACGTTCCGAGCAGATAGAGCCCCTCGTATTGGGCGTTGGCGCGAAACATCGGGAAGACGTAGTCGCGCACGAACTCCTCGCGCAAATCCTCGATGAAGATGTTCTCCGGTTTGACGCCGAGAAGGATCGCCTTGTCGCGCGCGGGCGAAATCTCCTCGCCCTGGCCGAGATCGGCGGTGAAGGTGACCACTTCGCAGCCGTATGTCGTCTCCAGCCATTTGAGGATGATCGACGTGTCGAGCCCTCCCGAATAGGCGAGGACGACCTTTTTCACGTCTGATCTTTGCTGCGGCATTTTGTTGAACTCTCGAGTGGGGGCCGGCGAGGCGGAAACGAAGCCGCGCGACTATAGTTGCGAAGCCTTACGGCGCAAGGGTGGGAGCCGACGCAGGAGCCGGACGCGGAGCGCCCTGAGCCTCGAAGGATATTTGCTCCCGGGTCCAGCCTGGAGCCCGACGTCGGTGAAAAATTTTACCCAAACAGGCCATGTAAATCGCTTGCACTCAGCCGACAAAATACTAGAGTATAACTACACCGGTTAGGTAGAACAACGATAGGTTGTACTTGCAATACTCGCGTTAGCTTATGAATAATGATAGTCGACACCAACTTATCGTCTGTTGGTCGTCTCGAATTCTGATCATGCGGAGCTTCAGATGTCTTCAGGCCGAACTCTCCGTAGAAAGATTGTCGCGAAACTCACAGAGCTTCAGCATCTTTATGAGGCGGGTCAGATTACGCCTGACTCGAACCAATATTTGGATTTGATGGCTCTCCAGGAGCTGCAGAGGAATATGGTGCAGCTTGAGCATCTCGTTTTCCACGCGGGCGAGGAAAATCCTGAGGAGTTCATCTTTCAGGAGATGGCCTCGATGGGGCAGACTTTGCATTAGGCGCAAAATTCATAGCCCCATAACGAGGAGCTGATGGCGTTGAGAGCGGATTTCCCAACAACGCGATTTGCACAGCAAATCGCGGGAATTGGGGAATTTGGGACACACCTAGGCGCATAATGGCGCAGCTGCCTTGACGTCGCATCGATCGACGCTTATCCAAATAGGCGGGACACCCTTCCCCAACGAAGGGCGCCCATCTGAAAGGATGGCGATATGAAGACGACGATTCCCGCCGCGCGGCCAGCGCGGCCTCATTTTTCGTGCGGCCCGGCGTCAAAGCACCCGGGCTGGAGCCTCAAAAGCCTTGAGAACGCTCCGGCGGGCCGCTCGCATCGCTCCGCTATCGGCAAATCCAAGCTGAAGCTCGCAATTGAGCTGACCCGCGAGATTTTGCAGGTTCCGGCCGACTATCGCATCGCCATCATGCCCGGCTCCGACACCGGCGCCGTTGAGGCGGCCTTGTGGTCGCTGCTCGGCGCGCGGCCGGTCGACGTGGTCGCCTGGGAGGCGTTCAGCGAACATTGGGTCATCGACATCGTCGAACATCTTCAGCTGAAGGATGTGCGCGCGGTGGTGGCCGACTATGGCGAGATCGTCGATCTTTCAAGCATCAATTTCGACCATGACGTCGTCTTCGCCTGGAACGGCACGACGTCCGGCGTCGGCGTCCAGAATGGCGACTTCATTCCAGCCGACCGCAAGGGCCTGACCATCTGCGACGCCACCTCGGCTGCTTTCGCCCAGAAGCTCGATTGGGACAAGCTCGACGTCGTCACCTACTCCTGGCAGAAAGTGCTCGGCGGGGAGGCGGCGCATGGCATGCTGATCCTCAGCCCGCGCGCGGTCGAAAGGCTGCGGACCCATACGCCGCCATGGCCGATCCCGAAGCTGTTCCGCCTGACGGAAAAGGGCAGTCTGATCGAGGCGATCTTCGAGGGCGAAACCATCAACACGCCGTCGATGCTCTGCGTCGAGGATTATCTCGCAGCCCTCAACTGGGCGAAATCGATCGGCGGCCTCGATGCGCTGATCGCGCGCGTCAACGCCAATGCGAAGGTCATTCGCGACTGGGTCGAACGGACCCCCTGGATCGAGTTCCTCGCCGCCGATCCGGCGATCCGGTCGACGACGGCGATGTGCCTCAAGATCGTCGATCCCCTGATCGTCGCGCGCGGGCGCGAAGCCGATGCGGCGTTCGCGGCGGAAATCGTGAGCTTTCTCGAGGAGCAGGACGTCGCCTACGACGTCAGCGCCTATCGGGATGCGCCCCCCGGTCTGCGCATCTGGTGCGGCGCCACGGTCGACGCGAGCGATCTTGAGACGCTGACGCATTGGCTCGATTACGCCTATGCGAAAGCGAAATACGAATTTTTCGCGGAAGCCGCCTGAACCGTCGGCGCGCGCTGTCTGATCTGCGGGCGTTCTCTCCGGCATGGAGAGGACGCCCGCAGCGTTTTGGCGCATGCGCCGGGTGACGCGAGGTTTGGCTTGCCCGCGGCGCGCCTTCAACCCATAGAGAAGGGCGGCCCGGCTTGCGCGAAGGCGCCGCCGCGCTGCGCGGCTCGGCTCGAAAATGCCTTTTGAACAGAGTCGCTTGGCGAAATGCACCAGGAGTAGCCGCTTGCCACCGCGCGTCCTGATTTCGGATCCACTGTCGCCGGCGGCCATCGCCATTTTCAAGGCGCGCGGCGTCGAAGTCGATTTCCAGCCGGAGATCGGCAAGGACCGACAGCGTCTCGCCGAGATCATTGGCGACTTCGACGGGTTGGCGATTCGCTCGGCGACCAAGATCACCGCCAAGGTGCTGGAGCGCGCGAGGCGTCTCAAGGTTATCGGCAGGGCGGGCGTCAGCGTCGACAATATCGACCTTGCCGCGGCGACCGCCAAAGGCGTGATCGTGATGAACACGCCCTTTGGCAATTCCATCACCACGGCCGAGCACGCCATCGCACTGATGTTCGCGCTCGCCCGCCACATCCCCGCCGCCGTTGCTTCGACGCGCGCCGGAAAATGGGAGACGAACCAGTTTCTCGGCGTCGAGATCACCGGCAAGGCGCTTGGCCTCATCGGCTGCGGCAATGTTGGGTCGATCGTCGCCGATCGCGCCGTTGGGCTCCGCATGCGCGTCATCGCCTTCGACCCCTTCCTATCGCCGGAGCGCGCGCTGGATCTTGGCGTTGAAAAGGTTGAGCTGGACGATCTGCTGGCGCGCGCCGATTTCATCTCCCTGCACACGCCGGTGACGCCGCAGACCAAAAACATCCTCTCGGCTGAGAATCTGGCGCGGACCAAGCCGGGCGTAATGATCATCAACAGCTGTCGCGCGGCGCTTATCGATGAGAACGCGCTGCTCGCCTTGCTGGAGTTGGGTCATGTCGCGGGCGTCGCCATCGATGTCTCGGAAAAGGAGCCGCCGGGGCGTAACCCGCTTCTCTCCCATGCAAACGTGATCTGCACGCCGCATCTTGGGGCCTCGACCAGGGAGGCGCAGGAGAATGTCGCGCTGCAGATCGCAGAACAGATGTCGGATTATCTGATGCGCGACGCGATCTCCAACGCGGTCAATTTTCCGGCCATTACGGCGGAGGAGGCGCCGAAGCTGAAGCCCTTCATCGCGCTCGCCGACCGCCTTGGCTCCTTCGCGGGGCAATTGATCGACAGCAATGTCCGGAAAGTGTCGATCACCTACGAGGGCGCCGTCGCCGACCTCAAGATCAAGGCCCTGACCGCCTCCATGATCGCCGCGCTTTTGCGTCCGCTGCTCGCCGACGTCAATGTCGTCTCCGCGCCGGCGGTGGCGAAGGAGCGCGGCATCGTCATCGAGGAGGTGACGCGCGCCGCGGAGGCGGATTTCGAATCGATCGTCACGCTGTGCGTCGAAGCCGGCGGACGGGTGCGCTGCGTCTCCGGCACGGTCTTCAACGACGGCAAGCCGCGAATCATCTCGATCAACGACATCAAGATCGACGCGGCGGTCGGGCCGTCGATGATTTACGTCACCAACGAGGACAAACCGGGGTTTATCGGCCGGTTCGCCAGCGTCCTCGGCAACGCCGGCGTCAATATCGCGACCTTCGCACTTGGCCGCGATCGAGAGGGGGGATCGTCCATCGCCCTGGTCGAGGTCGATGGCGCCGTGCCGGACCGGGTTCTCGCGGACGTCGAAAAGATGCCCGGCGTCAAGGAGGTGAAGGCGCTGCGGTTTTGATTTGCCCGCGCCCGCCGGCGCCGCTGTGGCGAAAAAGCCTCGCTCCATCGTGAAATAGGCCCAGCCGGCGGCCGGAGATTGAACTCGCCTGCGCCGCGTGCCTTTTTGACGGACCGCCCAGACGCATCAGGAGCGCAGCAGGATCTTTCGCGATGTGCTTGAGAAGACGCGTCCCGGGGCTTGCCTTCGCCGCATTTTTGCTCTTCGGCCTGGCGGCGCTGCAGGGCGCACGGGCGGATGACGCCGCGCCGGCGGACAAGAGCATGTACAACCTCTTCAATCCGACGCCCCTGGACGCGATGCGCGCCTTTGAGCCTGAGCGTCCCGCGAAAATTCTCAACCCTTTTACGGTCGACGCTGGTCACTTTCAGATCGAAAGCGACTTTATTACTTTTACGGCCGCCAATTATGCGGGCTTCGGGACGCAGCTTTTTGTGACCGCCGATCCGACGATCAAGCTCGGCCTCACAAACACGATTGATTTCGAAATCGATCTCAACGGTTATCTGAATTCCGCGACGCATAGCAACCAGACGGGCGCCCTCGTCGCCAATGGCCACGGCTTCGGCGACACGATCCTTAAGTTCAAGATCAATCTGGTTGGCGACGACGGAGGGACCTTCGCGATGGCCCTCGTGCCCTATGTGAAGGTCCCCTCGGCCGCGCCCGGACTAGGCAATGGCGTCGTCGAGGGGGGCGTCGCGCTGCCGATGCAGATCAATCTGCCGGCCGACTTCGCCCTCGCCCTGCAAACCGAATACGACGCCCTGAAAGACGCCAACGACAGTCAGCGCTACGCCAATCTCGTCAATATCGTCAATCTCAGCCATGCCGTGTCCTTCATCAGCCAGAACCTCACCGCATCGATCGAGTTTTTCTCCTCGATCGGAACGGACCCATATACGCCGGCCGTGTACACGTTCGACGTTGGCCTCGCCTATCTGATTCTGCCCAACGTGCAGCTCGACGCGGGGGCCAATTTCGGCCTCACCAGGGCATCCCCCGATCTCAATCTTTACACCGGCGTCACCGCGCGGTTTTGAACCGGCCTCCGATTCATGCCAAAGGCGCCGTCAAGCGGCTCGGTGTCGGCAAACCCCTGACTTCACGGCATTATCCACTGACGCATCGTTAGGCAGTTTGGACCATTTGCGATGCAATTTGGACAACAAAACGTCTAACTGTGGCACGGATGCCGCGCTTCCCCGAGAAACGATTTCAGGATGCGATCACTGATTAAATCGATTGCCGTGATGTGTGCTTCTTAAGCTCAGTCAAAGGCTTGGATGGAAGGAGCCGCACCTATGTCACGTCGATCTCTCTCTCGCTCAACTCTTGTGGCGGGGCTTCTTTTGTCAGCCTCGCTGCAGGCTCACGCCGCCGATGTGGCGCCTGCCAAGCCGACGCCAGGCTGGTGGGACACGTTTACCGTCTACGGCGTCATCGACGCCGGCCTTCTCGTCAACCCCGCTTATCCGGCGAATGGGCTAAACTTCGGCCAGCTTTACACCGACAAAGCCAATTCGCTGATGCTCAATCAGTTTCAGGTGACGGCGACCCGGCCAATCAACTCAACGTCGAAGGACTATGATTTCGGCTTCAAGTTCCAGGGCATCTACGGTTCGGACGCCCGCTACACCCACTTCCTCGGCGAACTCGATTACGCGATCGACAGCCGCTACCAGATCGACATCGTCGAAGCCAACCTTCAGGCCCATCTGCCTTGGGCTTTTGCGGGCGGCATCGACGCCAAGGTCGGCCAGTTCCCTTCGATCCAGGGCGAGGAGTACATCGACCCCACCCTCAACTACTTCTACTCGCATTCCTATATCTTCAACTTCGGCATCGCGTCCAAGCTGACCGGCGCCGCCTTCGTCGCGCATGTCATTCCGGAAGTCGACATTTATGCGGGGGTCAACACCGGCAACAACACCGGCTTTGGATGGCCGGGCGACAACAACAACGGCGCCGGCTTCGAGGGCGGCATCGGCCTCAACCTGCTTGGCGGCAACCTGACCGCTGTCGCGACAACGAACATCGGCCCGCAAAATCCGGCGACGCCCCTCGGCGACCTGACCTGCCTTTGCTATCCGAGCGACACCCTGCGCTTTTACAACGACCTCGTCGTCACCTGGAAGGCGACGGACAAGCTCACCTTCGTCGGCGAGGGCAACTATGTGCATGACGACACGCACCAGTTTTCTAACGGCGCCAACGCCTACGGCGGGGCGGGATATGTCTCCTATGTCATTAACGACTGGCTGAAGATCAATGGCCGCGCCGAGGTCTGGCGCGACGCCGAGGGCTTCTATGTCTCCTCGACCGGCGTCGACGGCAACTTCAACTTCGTCAATGCGGAACACGGCTACGCCAACTATGGCGCAACGACAAACCCGGCCTATGTCGGCTTCTTTGGCGGATTCCCCCCGCCGGGCACATTCGCGCCGCCGACCACTTATCTTGAGCTGACGGCCGGCCTCAACATCTCCGCGCCGCCGATCCCGAACGTGTTCAATCTCCCCAAAGAGGCGTGGATCCAGAGCGTCACCGTCCGGCCTGAAATCCGCTACGACGCGTCGCTCAACAATACGACGCCCTTCGACGTCGGCACGAAATCCTCGCAGTGGACGTTCGGCGGCGATATCCTCGTCAAGTTCTGACGCCCGCGGCCGCTTGCCGGCGGCCACCGCGAACGCTTAAAAAAACGCCGCCACGGTCTCGTGGCGGCGTTTTTTTGTCGCGTCGAAGCTCGGAAATCGCTTTTCCGCCGCTCCCGGTCGAGCAGCAGAACACATCACGCCGCGACGGGGGCCGGCTGCGCTTCGATGACTTCGGCGTCGACATGGGGCGCGAACTTCACGAAATTGGTCCGGAACATCTCGACGAGATTTGTCGCGGCTTCGGCAAACTCTTCCGGCGACGACCAGGTCTCAACCGGGTTGAGGATCGAGGCTTGAACGCCGGGCGCGGTCACCGGGATCGACAGGCCGAAGAACGGGTCCGTGCGGTAGGGCGCCTTCGCCAGCGAACCGTCCAGCGCCGCGGCGAGAAGCGCGCGCGTCACCTTGATCGGCATGCGCTGGCCGACGCCATATTTGCCGCCTGTCCAGCCCGTGTTGACGAGCCAGCAGTTCACGCCGTGCCTTGCGACGAGGTCGCGCAGGAGATTGCCATAGACGCTCGGGTGGCGCGACATGAAGGGGGCGCCAAAGCAGGTCGAGAAGGTCGCTTGGGGCTCGCTGACGCCCTTTTCGGTTCCCGCCACTTTGGCGGTATAGCCCGAGAGAAAATGGAACATCGCCTGGGCCGGGTCGAGCCTTGCGATCGGCGGCAACACCCCAAAGGCGTCGCAGGTCAGCATGACGATATTTTTCGGATGGCCGGCGCGCCCCGAAGCCGAGGCGTTGGCGATGAAATCGAGCGGGTAGGCGATGCGCGTGTTCTCGGTTCTGGAGGCGTCGTCGAAATCCGCCGCGCGGGTCAGCGGATCGAGAACGACATTCTCCATGATCGAGCCGAACCGCTCGGTGGTCGAGAATATTTCCGGCTCCGCCTCTTTCGAGAGCCGGATCGCCTTGGCGTAGCATCCGCCCTCAAAATTGAAGACGCCGTCGGGGCTCCAGCCATGCTCGTCGTCGCCGACGAGGGTGCGCGAGGCGTCGGCCGAGAGCGTCGTCTTGCCGGTGCCAGAGAGGCCGAAGAAAAGGGTTGAGACGCCATCCGGCCCGACATTCGCCGAGCAATGCATCGGCATCACGCCTTGCGGCGGCAGCACGAAATTCAAATAGCTGAACACCGATTTCTTGATTTCGCCGGCGTAGCTGGTGCCGCCGATGAGCACGATTTTGCGGGTGAAGTCGATGGCGACGACGGTCTCGCACCGGCACCCATGCCGCGCCGGATCGGCCGCGAACGAGGGCAGGTCGAGAATCGTCAAACCGGGGACGAAGGACCGCAGTTCATCTTTCGACGGCCGGATCAGAAGGTTGCGAATGAAAAGCGAGTGCCAGGCGTATTCGGTGAAGACGCGGACATTCACCCGTTTGGCGGGTTCGGCGCCGCCGTACAGATCCTGCGCGAAGAGATCGCGCGCCGCGGCATGGGCGCGCATGTCGGCGTGGAGCGCGTCGAACTGCGCGGGCGTGATGGCGCTGCTGTTGTCCCACCAGATCGCCCGGTCCGTGAGGGCGTCGCGGACGATGAACTTATCCTTTGGCGATCGCCCGGTATGCGCGCCGGTATTTGCGACCAGAGCGCCGCCCCTGGCGATCGTGGCCTCGCCGCGGCGAATGGCCTCTTCGTAAAGTTGTGGAGCTTCGAGGTTGTGAAAGATGCTCTTCAAGTCTTCGAGGCCGGATTTATCGACTCCGAAAGAAGGAACAAAAGAATCAGCGTGTTTAGTCATTGTCTCTCCTGCCTCCGGCGACGCGGCCGTGGCCCTGAACAAGGGCCTTGCGCAATCGCGCCAGCCGGCTAACGCGGCAATAGCCTGTCTGTTCGAAGGGCTTTTCGCATGGCGCAGAGCGCCCGCAGCCTTCCAAGAAGGCGCGCCGGATTCGGACAGAGCGGGCCATCTCGATGTCGCTATATTGCGACTCTATAGAGAAGTCAAATATGCCGATAGACAAATCGCATAACGGCCTAGAATGTGCCGGCAATTTCGATGGCGCGGTGAGCGTCCGCCGCTCCGACGCCAAACTGCGCGGCGGCCGATCAGCTGCGGGGCGTTTCGGCTGCGCCGTCAGCGAAGGTGGGCCGGCGCCTGCGGGTTGTTTGCAGGATTGGTGTCGTGCCTGGACATGCGCGTGATCAGCGCGCCGCCGACGAGAGGCTGCAAGTCGGATTCGAGCAAGTCCGCTTTCTCCTTCGCGTAGACTTCATCGCCATCGACATAGAGCGTGAAGGATTTGATATATTTGGCCTTCTTCACCGGATCCGCGATTGTCGCCCTGGTCCATTTATAGAGCGGAAATTGGTCGGCGCCATGCGCTTCAGCCTGAGCGACATAGTCGGCGAAGGCGTCATACTGGCATTTCAAAATCGCATTGTGCCTGGCGAGGATATCGGTCAGCGGCTTTATCGCTGGATTGTGGGGATCGCTCCGCGCCGTTTCCGCAAACGCGTCTGCAAGATTGATGCGTATCTGGTACGCCCATTGTTCGCTCAAGGTTGGACTCCTTTGGCCACCGCGGCAGGGGCGGACGCGAGCGCAAGAGAAGATTTGCATGCGCCAAAGCGCCGCACGGCGCGGGCGGCCTTAGGATAGCAAAGAAGCGCCCGGCTGCGACAGCGTCATGTGCGGTTTCGGATGGAAGATCAATACACCATCCGGCCCGCCGGCCAACCGGCGGCCGCAGATAGCGCGCCAGCAGCCGGGCCGGAGCGCATGAATGCGCTCAATATCATCCCGCCGGAAGCATCGCGAAACATGAGACGGACGTAAGCGCGCTGATGCGCAGACAAAAGACCTGCACATCGACTATCAAGCCCGAAGTATAATTTACGACTTAGTGCCAGATGA
This sequence comes from uncultured Alphaproteobacteria bacterium, assembly GCA_963757985.1. Lineage (GTDB taxonomy): Bacteria > Pseudomonadota > Alphaproteobacteria > Rhizobiales > Beijerinckiaceae > Methylocapsa. Next base: position 89,907 of record CAVWTQ010000001.1, read on the forward strand.
AGTATAGAAGGATAATGACCGGAATCTGTATATCGACAAGCCATAATACAAGGCTACGACCCATTGGTTCTGCTCCACGAATAGTTGTGCATCGCGGGTCGAACGTCGCAATTTGCCGAAAGTTCCGATTGATCGGGAGGGCCGGGCGCGCAGCCTCGCGCCGACAACTGGACGAAACCCCCGGCGCAAGGCGCACAGCCTCGCGCTTTCGGGGGGCGATTCGCGCCGGAGGCGCTAATGAACGCTCATCATCTCCAGTTCCTGCTGCATGGCGTTCGCCACGGCCGCGTCGCGCGAATTGGTGACCGCGATCGGCGAGCCGTCCGCAGCCAGAAGCGCGAAGAGCTCCAAGCCGGGCTGCAGCGCAGGCGCCGCGGGAAACAACCTGTTCACCTCCTCGGAGCGCATCGCCTTCAGATAGGCGACGCGTCCCCCGCCAAGGCTCGCGAGTTGTTCGTTTGTCATTGATAAGGTTCCGCCGTCTTCACTTCCTAACATCATCGTCGCTCCTTCGTATCCTCATGATCCTTTCGATTCCCGCGGGTCAAGGCCTCGGCTTCACTCCTGTTCCGGCTCAGGCGGCGCCAGCTCGACCGAAAGCAGCCCCCGCTCAAGCGTCGCGCCCGCCACCCGCATCGCCTCGGCGAGCAGGAAAATGCGCTGGAACTGCCGGGCGGCGATGCCGCGATACAGGTGGAAGCGCTCCCGTTCGTCCGTCCGGCGCCCGCGTATGACGAGCTGCCCCCGCTCCTGAACGATCTCGATCTCATCGGCGCTGAAGCCGGCGACGGCCAAGGTGATCCGAAGCCGCGCGGTCTCTGCGCCTTGCGCCGAAATTCGCTCGACATTATAGGGGGGATAGCCGTCGGAGGCGGACCTTGTGGTCCCTGCGAAGCTTTGCTCGACCACGCCGAATGCGAGCACGAAAGGTGTATGGGAATTCGATCCGCGCGCCATGGGCGAAGCTCACAAAAGCCTTCGACAAAGGGACCCTCAAAGAGGCGACCCGCGGCTAACGCCGTAGACACGATATGGAGAGGGAGGCCGCCAATTCAATAGGCTGCCGGCGCGGCCCTCGCGCGAGATCAAAACGCTGCTTTGCGGCCAGACGCGCCTGAACTCCGCCAAAAAAGGCCCGGACCTGGAGGAGGAGGGCCGCCGGTCGGATACGACCGGCGGCCGAGGCTCAGGCCGCCTCTTCGATCTCCGCTTCCGCGTCGTCGGCGTCGATCTCTTCGACCTTGCCGCGGCGGGGACCCTTCTGAAGCTGCGCCTCGATGGCCTTCAACGTTTCCGTTTCGGTCAGCTTCTGCACGATCACCACCTCGCGCGCCATCCGGTCGAGGGCCGCCTCATAGAGCTGGCGCTCGGAATAGGACTGCTCAGGCTGCGCGTCCGAGCGATAGAGATCGCGGACGACTTCGGCGATCGATATTAGATCGCCCGAGTTGATCTTGGCCTCATACTCCTGCGCCCGGCGCGACCACATGGTCCGCTTGACGCGCGCCCGCCCGGTCAAGGTGTCGAGCGCCCTGCGGACGACATCGGCGTCGGCGAGTTTGCGCATTCCGACGCTCGCTACTTTTGGCGTCGGCACCTTCAGGATCATCTTGTCCTTGACGAAAATGATCACGTACAACTCGAGCTTGAAGCCGGCGACTTCCTGTTCCTCGATCGCGACGATTTGGCCGACGCCATGCGCCGGATAGACGATGAAATCGCTCGGCCTGAAACCTTGCCGCGAAGCGTTCGATGGTTTGACGGGCTTGGCGATCGCCACGGCTCCTTTGTCGCCGGACTTGGCCTCGACTTGCGTCGGCTCCGCGACGACCGGCGCAGGCGCCGCCTCGCGCACGGCCGCCGCGCGCGCAGTCACGATCGCCGCGGCCACGGCCGCATCCGCCGGGCGCCGGACAATGGCGGGCGATTCGACGGAGGTCTTCTTTTCAATTTTCTTGGCCACTATTTTTTGCTCATCTTCGGACGGGATCGAATTCACGGACGCCGCAGCCCGCCCCGGAGCAGCTGCGCGGCCAATTGGCTGTCGCTTCGAGGCCTCGATCAAATCGATCACCTCAGGCGCGGAAACCCTGACCGGCCGAACCGGCAAGCTGTCGGCGGGCCGCTTCTTTGCGGCGGGAGGGACAGAAGCGGCAACAGACTGCGGCGGCGCCGTTTTGACGCGCCCCCCGATCGAGGAGCTTGCCGCTTCGCGTTTTATCGCGCCCGACCTGGTCTTTTTCGCCGCCGCGGCCGGGCGAGCTCCCTTGGCTTGGACGACCGACTTGCCTGTCCGCGCCTTGGCCGAAGAGTTCTTGCTCGTCGGCAGAACCCGGCCCGCGCTCGCAGTCTTGCTCCGCGCTGTCGTCGCGCCGGAATCCGAAACTTTGCGCCGCTGAGGAGCCTTGGACGCTTTGACAGGGGCGGCAGCCTTGACGGTGGAAGCCTTGATCACAGGAGATGCCTTAATCACAGTAGAGCCCTTGGTACGCGAAGCCTTTGCGGCCGCGGGAGCCTTGACCGCTGCCGGGGCCTTCCGCACGCGCGCGGACTTCCGTGCTCCGACACTCGCCAAAGCGGCGGATTGCGCCGCGTTTTTTCGCTCTGCCGTGCGCTTGGCTGCGCGGGCTGCGCCGGCCTTGCGCTTTGCGGCGCCGTCAGCCTTCTCAGTCGTCGCTTTGGCAGCGGATTTAATTGCTTTCGTCCCAGCTTTTCGAATTTGCGTTTGCTTCATTTGCCGGATGGCTGTACTTGCAGATTCTGCCTTTGACGGCTTAATGGCCTTCTTAGCGGACCTCATAGGCGCTCCCTTTCATGTTCCGCTTTGGAGACGGAACGAGCTATCGTCGGCGGATCGGGAATCCGCCGCTCACATGATTCACGGCGTCAACCGTGAACGCCCCTCTCGAGGCTACTCCTGATCGGTGATCATCCATTTATGATGAGGCGAACTGAAAAAGGCGAGCTTTCAACCCAGGGGCAGCATCATAAAAAAGTCCTGGCGCGGGATGTTGCAGCCAGAACGCGGATGACGGCGAAGTTCTAAAGTCCCATATTAGCGACTGATAGAAAAAAGTATAACATGGAAAGCGACAAGAATCAAAAGATTTGATGTGCCTGTGACGTCTTGGCGGCCAAAAGCCAGTGGATGCCGAGTTCTGCGCTCTAGTCGAAGAACGCGGCTATCACGGCCCTCGGCCACGGACTTGGCCGCGCCTCAATCGCCGCTGCCGGGGTTGGGCGAGAAGAAATCTTTGAATTTGCCGGGCTTGCCGTCAAATTCCTTTGCGTCAGGGGCCGGCTCGCGCTTTACGGTCACATTTGGCCACGATTTGGCCATTTCAGCGTTGAGCTCAAGCCATTGTTCGAGGCCCTGCTCCGTGTCGGGCTTGATCGCCTCGGCGGGGCACTCCGGTTCGCAAACGCCGCAATCGATGCATTCGTCCGGATGAATGACGAGCATGTTCTCGCCCTCATAGAAGCAGTCGACCGGACAGACTTCGACGCAATCCATGTATTTGCACTTGATGCAATTTTCCAGGACCACATAGGTCATTAAAAAAGCTCCTTGGCGGGCCAAGCCCGCGCACCGTCGGAGACGTATCAGGATTTGCTCGGCTTGCGACAGTCCGGCCGCGGCATTTGGACGAATCCTTCTCGTCCCGGCGCAATCGGCGGCTAAGCATGACCGGCAGACAGGGCGACCCCGTCTTTCGGCGGAACGCTCCCTACCGCTTTTGCGCCCTATAATCAAGCCACGCCAACGCGTCTCCTCACCGCTCTACGGAAGATGCGATGGCGTCGCGACGTCGGAGCTCAAATCCTCGAACAGGAGGCGCGCCTCTGGATAAGCGCCGCGCCGCTTGCCCGGACCCAGCACGCGCAGCACGCGAACCTCATGTTCGAGGGCGATGGTCAAGACGTCGCCCTGCGCAACGGCTTTGGCGGGCGTATCGATTCGCCGCGCATTGATCCGCACATGACCAGACGAGACAAGTTCAGAGGCGCGCGTCCGGGTCTTCACAACTCGCGCGAACCATAGCCATTTGTCCAGCCGCTGCGACTCGGCCATGCCTTTTCCTGATGTGACTTAAATACTTAGATATCGCCGGTCACGGATTCAAGTCAGCAGTCCCGTCGCCGTGGGGGCCAGCGGATTGCGCCCGAGCGCCGCCGCATCCGGGCGATCGATCGCTGGGACGCCGACGAAAGCCTTCCAAAGACCGTCAACGAACGCCGGCTCCATGTCGCGCAGAATGAAGACGATGCGCGTCGCGTGGTCGGCATCGGGCCATGCGGGCAGCCGCGCCGGCGGATGAAAGACATGCTGAACCCCGTGGATGACGACCGGCCGCGCCGGATCGTCGGCGAGGGCGACGATCCCCTTGACGCGCAGCAGGCTTGGTCCGTGCGCATTGCGCAACAGCTCGAGGAACAGATCGAATGCGGCGCTGGAGATCGGCGTCTCGCAGCGCATGCAGAAGGCGCGAATGCGGGCGTCATGCCGATTGACGTCCCGATGGGCGTGAGCGTGTTCATGATGCTCGTGAGCGTCGTCATCTAGGTCATGAGCGCTCTCGAAGCCTTCCGCGTTCAGCCAGCGGCGGACGTCGATCGTCTTGCGGTCCGGATCGTAAAGGCCGGCGTCGAGCAGCGCCGCCGCCGACGCCTCTCCCTTCGCCGCATCGAGGACCCGTGCGCCGGGGTTCAGGCGCTCAAGTCGCCGGCGCAGTTCGCGCAGGCCCTTGGCGCCGCCGTCGCCGCCTACGAGATCAGTCTTGGCGATGACGATCCGGTCGGCCATGGCCGCCTGCTTCACGGCCTCCTCATGCGCATCGAGCGTCGCCGCGCCATTGACGGCGTCGACCAGGGTGACGACGCCATCGAGACGAAAACGCAGCATGAGATAGGGATGATGCATGATCGTGTGCAGCACGGGAGCTGGATCGGCGAGGCCGGTCGTCTCGATGATGACGCGCCTGAACGGCGTGATGCGGCCATTATCGCGCCGGCGCAAAACATCCTCGAGGGTCGTGATGAGATCGCCGCGAATCGAGCAGCACAGACACCCGGACGTCATGACCAGCATGCCGTCGCCCGATTGTTCGACGAGAAGATGGTCGAGGCCGATTTCGCCGAATTCGTTGATGATGACCAGCGTATCCGCGAGCGCGGGATCCCGCAGCAGGCGATTGAGCAAGGTGGTCTTGCCGGCGCCGAGAAATCCAGTGATGACCGTCAGCGGCAAGGGCGGCGGCGGCCGTCGCGGCTCAAGCGTCGCGGGCTGAGCCGCGCGCGCCGCACCCGACTCATTCATCGCGCGCGGCGGCCTTTTTTGCGCCGGCGGGGGCCTTGGCGACGGCGGCTCCGCCATGCGGCTTCACGGACGATCCCTTGGCGGACAAAACCTTGGCAGGCGATCCTTTTGCTGCGCTCTGCTTTGCATGGGCGTGGACTTTAGCCGCCACTGCGCCGCGACGCAGATGCGCGGCCTTGCCTTTCGCGGGCGCCGCCGCGGCCGTCTTGCCATCTCCTTCCTCGCTCACGACCTGCGTGTGGGCCTGGAGACGCGCATGCGCCAGCGCGGCTTTGGCTTCGAGCGCGCGGGCGCGCAGAGCAGCTCTCGAACGTCCCTTCAGGGGCAGCGCGTCCTTTGCGGGCGCAAGGGGCGCGCTCGCCGAAACGTCTTTTGTCGCGGCATAGGCGCTCACCGCTTCGGGCGGCGCTTCGGAATCGCTCGAGCCACGCGCCTCGGCGGGGCCTGCGCCCGGATATCCGGCGATGCGGATGGGGACGGGCTCGAAACTCGGCGGCGGAACCAGGGTGATTCGCGTCGCCATCGCGGAAACCCTGGAAAGGGCGCTGGAATTATAAAGCGCGACGCCTTGCGGCGAGGCGAAAGCCTGGCTGCTGGCGGCCTCCAGCGGCGCGATCAGCCGCTCATTCTCCGCGTTGAACTCGGCGATCGTCGCGGCCGCGGTTGCGGCAGATCGCATTTCCCTCGTCGGGCGGGGCGCCGCCTTGGAGCGGGAGCGCCGCGAGAGCGACCGAGGGGCGGTCGATTCCAGCAAAACCACGGTCGAACAGAGCCGCCGCCTTGATCGTGCGAAGCGCGACATTGGGGGCCCCGAGAATGACGGCGATCAGTCGTCGCCCGCCTTGCGTTGCGCTGGCGACGACGTTGAAGCCCGCCGCGCAGGTAAAGCCTGTCTTCATCCCGTCGACGCCCGGATAGCGCCCGAGCAGGTTGTTGTGATTGGCGATGATCCGCCCGTTGATCTCGAGGGCCCCGATGCTGAAGAGGCCGGCCTGATCCGGGAAAGTCGCGTAGAGGGCGCGGGCGAGGATCGCAAAATCGCGCGCCGAGGAATAATGCGCCGGATCGGGCAGGCCGTTCGGATTGACGAAATGCGACTGCTGCATGCCGAGTTCGGCGGCGGCGGCGTTCATTTCGGCGGCGAACGCCTCGACCGATCCCGAAACGCCTTCGGCGACGGTGATGGCGACGTCATTGGCCGATTTCACCATCAAGATCTTCAGGGCGGCGTCGAGCGGCACGTATGTGCCGGGGCGAAAACCCATTTTGGACGGCGGCATGGCGCTCGCCCGCGCCGAGACGAGGAGAGGCGCGTCGGGCGCGAAGCGATGATCGCGCACCGCTTTTAGCGTAACATAGACCGTCATCAGTTTGGTGAGCGAAGCGGGAAACCAGGGTTGCGTCGCATGATCCTCGTAGAGCACCGCGCCTGAATCCGCGTCGACGAGCAGCGAAGGGGCGGCTGCGGCGCGGCCCGCGGCGAGGCCGTCCAGCGCGGCCATAAAAAGGGCGGCGATGACCAGGACCGACGCGCGCAATTTCGCGCGCCCGCATCGGGCTGAGGGCAGAAGCGCTGGGTTGTGGGCTTTTGAGGTCCATGACGCTTGGCATTTGCTTGAGCTTGACAGAGTCGAAACAGTTGCTGCGGGTCACTTTACCCGCTCTTCGCTGTTTCACTTATCCTGATCATCCCCGCGGGCGCAAATTGCACGCGCCATGTTCAAGTCGGACATTGCAGCAACCGTGCAGCCAGATTATGGCGCGAGCCTGATCGATCCTCATTATTGGGGAAAATCGTCAGGTCCGGGGCGGCGTCGGCGCACGCGAGGGCGACCTGATGCGCTCGGGCCTGACGCCAAGCCCGACGAGCCGTGCGGGCAAGCGCCGCAGCCATGGAAAAAGGATCAAAAGACGCAGCGGGGCCGCGGGCCGCATCTTGCTGCCGGCGTCCGCGAGCACGCGGGAAATCACCCTGTTCTGGATGAAAACCTGCACGGCTTGCGTGGCTTTGGCCGGGAACTCCCGCCGCGCCTGGACGCGGGCGAGAAATTCGTCCGGCGGCCGGGGCTGGCTCAGCAAAGGCGTCGAGAGGAGGTTGGCCGCTGCGATGGCGTCCTGGATCGCGAGATTGATGCCGACGCCGCCGACCGGGGACATGGCGTGCGCGCAGTCGCCGATGCACAAAAGGCCCGGTTTGTGCCAGAGCGGCAGGCGATCGACGGCGACGCTCAAAAGCTTGGCGTCGTCGACGCTCGCAAGTTCGCCCAGGCGGCCCCGCAGAAACGGCGCGAGCGCCGCGATCTTCGCGCGCAAGGCCTCGATGCCAGCGGCCTTGAGAGCGTCCGCGGAGCCCTTGGCGATGACATAGCCGCATTGCCAATGCGCGCCGCGGTTGATGAGGACCAGTATCTGGCCGGCGTCGACCCGGCCGAAGGTCTCGCTCGGATCGTCGGCGTCGCGAGATACTCTGAACCACAGCACGTCCATCGGCGCGCCGATGTTTTGCGGCTTCAGCCCGGCCTCCTCCCGCACGAGGGAATGGCGGCCGTCCGCCCCGATGGTGAGATCGGCTCGGATCGTCAGCGCGCCGTCGCCGGTTTTCGCCGAGACGCCGGCCACTCGCGCCCCTTCCGTCAGGAGGCCTATGGCCTCCGTCGACATCAAAAGGCGGAATTTCGGGTAGAGCGCGGCTTTGCGGGCCAGAAAATTGAGAAAGTCCCATTGCGGCATGAAGGCGATGAATTTCGCATGCGTCGGCAAATGCGAAAAATCGGCGATGGGGACGGTGACGTCGCCGATCCGGCCTTCGATCTGGCGGGCTTCCTGATGCGGCAATTTAAGGAATTCGTCGAGGAGACCCAGATCGTTCAGAGCTTCGAGCGTCGAGGGGTGGATGGTGTCGCCGCGAAAATCGCGCAGAAAATCCGCATGCTTCTCGATGACGATCACGTCAATGCCGGCGCGGGCGAAGAGGAGGCCAAGCACCATTCCTGCGGGGCCGCCGCCAACGACGCAGCACCGGCAGGTCAGTTCACGCGACGGCGATGTTTGCCCGGGATGATCCATCTGGTTTCCGATCCGCCAAGTCCAAAACGGCTTTTCAGGCCGACGGGAGCGGGAACCCAGGAACGGACCGATCGGTTGCGCGCCGCGCGAGAATGTTCGCTGCGCCCGGCCGCACCATTGCGCAGCCGCCCTTGCGCAACCCCTTCTATCGAACTCTTGCGCGCGGACCTTGCGCGGGCGGCGCCGCTTCAGTCGTCGCCATGCGCGGATTCATTGATCGTGATGGTCTTCATCTTGGAAAAGTCGACGGCGACCGGCATTTTCTCTTTGATGATCATCAACTGATAGGTTTTGATCACATGCTCAAGCCTGCGATAAGCGTCCTTATATTCAACTGAATCTGTCGGGAGATTAAGCGGCTTCAGGCAGAACTCGATAATTTCGCGCGGGCGATCGAATTTGTCCATTTTCTGGCGCTCCTTTGAATCATCATATTATACAGAAGCATGCCTTGAGGTGAATGCCAATCGAGCGCCATTCCCGCGCCGAAGCACCGATTCAACGCACAAATTCGCGCCGCGCCGCTGAAGCAATTTGCATCATGGTCAGGACTGGAACGGCCCTGCGCCAGCTTACCGGCTGCGCTCGACCGTCGGCGACGCCAGCGGCGCGCCGCTCATTGAGGCGCCGGCTTTTTCGCAGGCCCGCGCGAGACCCGTCACCAGGACCGCGACCAGAATATTGGCGGCGAGCGCCAGCAGTCCGGAGTAAACGGCGAATTTGGAGCCGTCGTAGGAGAACGCGTGCAGCGGTTTGAAATTGTCGAGCCAGGCGAGCGCCGTGCCGCCCAGAAATCCGGTCGCCCAGCCGGCGAGGAGGCCCGGCGCGCGGAACCAGTTTGTGAACAAGCCGAAGATCAGCGCCGGAAAGGTCTGGAGGATCCAGAGGCCGCCGAGCAATTGCAGATCGAGCGCGAATTGGGTCGGCAGGAAGAGGATCACCAGCAGCGCGCCGATCTTGACGAAGGTCGAGGTGATCTTGGCGACTTTCGCCTCGCCCGCGGGCGTGATGTCGGGATTGACATAGGGCTTCCAGAAATTGCGGGTGAAGAGGTTCGACGCGCCAATGCTCATCACCGCCGCCGGAACCAGCGCGCCGATCGACGATCGCGGCGAAGGCGAAGCCGGCGAACCAGCCCGGAAACAGGGTCTTGAACAGCAGCGGAACGACGTCGTTGTTGTTGGTCAGCTTGAGGCCCGCCGCATGGCCCATATAGCCGAGAAGAGCGAGCAGGCCGAGCAGCAGCGTATAGGCCGGCAGCAACATCGCGTTCTTGCGGATCGTATCCGCGCCGGAACTCGCGAAAATCGCGGTCAGCGTATGCGGATACATGAAGGCGGCCATCGCCGAGCCGAATGCAAGGCTCGCATAGGCGACGTATTGGCTTGGCGCCAGCAATATGCCGCCCGAACCCTTGGCTTTGAAAGCCGCGTCGGCGGCGTCGAACACCGCGTGATAGCCGCCAAGTTTCAGCGGGATCAAAGCGATCGCCGCGAATACCACGATATAGATCATGGCGTCCTTGACGAAAGCGATCAGCGCGGGTGCGCGAAGGCCCGAGGAATAGGTGTAGACGGCGAGCACGAGGAACGCCGCGATCAACGGAATTTCGCCCGGAATGCCAAGCGCGTGGATCGCCGCCGCCATGCCGATCAGCTGCAGCGCGATATAGGGCATCGTCGCGATGACGCCGGTCACGGCCACGGCGATTTCGAGCCAGCGCGAATTGTAGCGGCCATGCACGACGTCGGCGGCGGTCACGTAATCATTGTCTTTCGCGACCTTCCAGAGCAACGGCATGACCGCGAAGACGAACGGAAACACGATGATGGTATAGGGCAGGGCGAAGAAGCCGAAGGCGCCGACCGCATAGACAAGCGCCGGCACGGCGATGACCGTATAGGCGGTGTAAAAGTCGCCGCCGACGAGGAACCAGGTGATCCAGGTGCCGAACTGGCGCCCGCCAAGGCCCCATTCGTCGATATGGGCGAGGGTTTTGGGCCGGCGCCAGTGCGCCGCCACGAAGCCCATGACGGTGACGAGAATGAAGAAAAACAGAAAGACCGCGAGGGCCGGATAGTCGATCTCAGCGCCCATCGCGCACCTGCCGATAAACGAGATAGATCAGCAGCGAGGTGATCGGCACGAAAAGCAGCTGGTACCAGTAGAAAAACGGGAAACCGAACAGATCAGGCGTCAGCCGATTATAAAAAGGGACCCAGAGCAGCCCGATGTAGGGAATAAGGAGAAGAAGCCAAACAGGGCGCATGGGGGTCTCCTCCGCATCGCATTCTTAAAGACGATTTTAATTGACGCGCCGGGGATGCTATCCGCAGCGACGGCCAAAATCAATCCGGCCCAGCGCCGCTGACGCGATAAAAGAGGCGAAAGCGACCGGTCCGCCGGCGCCTATTGCTCGCTCGACGACGATCTTGTAGTTCTCGCCGGCCTGCAGCGCGGCGTCGGCCTCAAGCCCGTTGATCAGCAGGAAGAAGTCGAGCTGCCGGTCGGGCACCGCCATTTTCGTCGCCAGATCGCCTGGACTTTCGCCGGGGTTCGCCGTCACGATCTTGATGCGCTGCGGATGAACCGCGCGGATCTCTTCCGGCGTCGCGCGGTGGAACGAGTTCGAGCGCCGCGCGAAACCGCTTTTCGCTCTCGTCGGTCAGCGCGCGCGTCGCGAAGATCAAGCGGTAGATTTCGGTCGGCTCGAAGCGGATCACGGCGAGGTCGGAAGTTCCATTCGCCGGCTCGCGCGCTGGCGATCACCGCCGGCGCGCCATTGACGTCGATCGACTCGATCGAGCTCTGCAACAGGCCGTCGATCCAGTCGGAGGCCATATAGGCCTCAAGCGACATGCCCGGCGGCGCCTTGACGCTGTCGAGGCGCAGCGCTTCGTTGCCGTTGGCCGATACGCCAAGCAGCGCCTTCGTCGCGCTCTCGAGCGTAAATCCATCGGGCGCGAGAAAAGCGAAGCCAAGGCGCGCATGCAGGAATTTGCGGCCGCGCACCGAGCCTTCCGTGGGACTGTCGCCGAAAATCATGCCGTCGATGGCGGCGAGATAGGGCGCTCTGTCGGCGACGCCAATTCCCGGCGCGCCGATCTGGCGGGCGACCGCGATCGCCTGCGCGACGCGCTCCGGCGTCGAGGGATGCGTCGCCAGAATATCGGGCCTGTCGGCGCTGGCGTTCTGGCCGATCAGCGACGTGCGCATCGCGGCGGAGCGGCCGAGCGCGGCGAGGAAGCGGGAGGCGCCGTAAGGGTCGAAGCCCGCCTTCGCGGTCACCTTGATGCCGATCTGATCGGCGTCGAGCTCCTGCTGGCGCGAGAAGGTCGCGATGGTGCGGCGCTCGATCGCCTGAATCTCCTCGCCTTTCTGCTTGTTCTGAATGACGCTCGCCGCCTGGCTGATGACCGCCGCGCGCTTTTCCTCCTCCTCCCGCCGCACGGCGTGCTTTTCGGTGAGATGGGCGATCTCATGCGCCATCACGGCGGCGACCTCGGAGCCGTCATTGGCGAGCGCCAGAAGGCCGCGGGTGATGAAGAGATCGCGCGGGGGCAGGGCGAAGGCGTTGACGATCGGCGAATCGAGGATCGTCACCTTGTAAGGGTCGCCCGGCTGATCCTCGGCTTTGGCGAGCTTGCCCAGAATGTCGTTGAGGTAGAGTTCGGCGGCCGGGTCCTTATATTCGCCGTCGAACAGCGCGACCATGCGGTTGTGCTCCGCCGACGCCTTGTTTTCGGCGGCGGCGGGCGCGGCGGCAGCGGCGGCGCCTCCATTTTGAACGACTGGTCGCCCTGCGGCTCGATCGAGGCGCAGCCGGCGAGCGCAAGCGACGCGGCCAGCGCGGCGGCCAGCGCGCATGCGCCTTTCGCGGGGCGCCGGCGCCGGCGATCGCCCGCGGCAAGCAGGCCATATCCGCGAAAAGCTTCATTGCGCGACGAAGACCTGTCTCAACGCCGCGGGGCCGATTCGGGCCCGGCTTCGTCTTTTCCCTGTGTGATCGCCTCGATCTCATCCGGACTGGAGACTTCGACCTGCGGCCCGAACCGCATGTCGAGAAGGCCGCGCACGCGTATCGATGCGGCCCTTGAAGCTGTTCGAAATCCAATCCGGCGGCGTCGAATATCTTTGTGTTGCGTTGCAATATCGTGACCGAAAAATCCCATCCCCGGCGCGGTCCGAACAGGAGCGTGGTGCGATACGCGCCCTGATCGACGCCGGTCACGCGGCCTTCGACGATGACGGACGTTCCAGCCTTCTCGGCGAAGGCGTCATGGTCGCCGGCGGCGATAACCGCATAATACGGATCGGCCCAAAGGCCAAGCGCGGCGGCTCTGGCGCTGGCTTCGGCGGCGAGGAGCGCGGTGCGGCATGGAGGCGCGGCGACGTCAGGCTCGAAACGCGCGAGACCCGCCTCGATCGCGGCTTGCGCGAGCGGCCGCGCGGGCGATGTCGAAGCGTCCGAGCGGCGCGAAAACCTCGGCGGCGAGGCGTCCCCAGCGATCCGGCCGCGTCTCCAGAAGGCGGAAGGCGACATCCTTGCCGACCAGCCAGCCAGCCAGTTTCACGCTCGAATCGATGTCGAGATCCGGGTCGTCCGGGGTCGGGCGCGGCGGGTCGAGGCCGGAGACCTTGAGCAGCCGCCCGTCCTCCAGCGTCAACTCCAGCCGCTCGTTGACGGTTTTGACGCGGCCGGTCCCGGCCGCAAGATCGCCGCGGCCAGCCGGGATCGGCGGGCGGCGGGGCGCTCGCGCAGCCCTCGTCGCGCGCGGGCCGCTGAGGCGCCGCCGAGCGCGAGCGCGCCGAAAAATGCCCGCGTCAAAACGCCCGCTCCTGCGCGACCGAGAACTAGCGCGGCGATCCTTCGCGACCGGCCCAGGCATAGCCCCATGCGCGCCAATGCAAAACGTCATGAAGGCCCATTTTTTGCTTAGAATCGCGGCTCGAGGCCGATTAAACCCGGCATTCGCCCAATCCTCGATGACAATCATCTCGCCTTGCGTCTAAATGACCGCGGTCCTGACCTTAGCCATCCCCCGAAGGTCTTGCACAGGCGAGACCGCCTGAAATCCAAATCAATAGCGAGCAGCCATGGCCCGAATTCGTCGTCTATTGGTCGCCAACCGGTCCGAAATCACCATCCGCGTGTTCCGCGCGGCGACGGAGCTCGGCATCCGCACGGTCGCGATTTATGCGGAGGAAGACAAGCTCTCGCTGCATCGCTTCAAGGCCGATGAAGCCTATCAGATCGGCGCGGGCAAGGGCCCGCTCGAGGCCTATCTTTCGATCGAGGACGTCATCCGCGTCGCCAAGGAGGCGAAGGTCGACGCCATCCATCCCGGCTACGGCTTTCTCTCGGAAAGCCCCGAATTCGCCGAGGCCTGCGCCGAGGCCGGCATCATCTTCATCGGCCCGTCGCCGCAGACGATGCGCGATCTCGGCAACAAGGTCGCGGCGCGCAACATCGCGGTCGCCTCCGGCGCGCCGGTCATGCCGGCGACCGCGCCGCTGCCGGACGACCCCGAAGGAGATCAAGCGCCTCGCCCGCGAGATCGGCTATCCCGTGATGCTCAAGGCCTCCTGGGGCGGCGGCGGGCGCGGCATGCGGCCGATCGAGAGCGAGGACAAGCTCCTCGACGCCGTGCGTCAGCGCCAAGCGCGAGGCGAAGACCGCCTTCGGCAAGGACGAGGTCTATCTCGAAAAGCTGGTGCGCCGCGCGCGCCACGTCGAGGTGCAGATCCTCGGCGATACGCACGGCAATCTGGTGCATCTCTTCGAGCGCGACTGTTCGATCCAGCGCCGCAACCAGAAAGTCATCGAGCGCGCGCCCGCGCCCTATCTCGACGACGGCGACCCGGCTCGGCCTCTGCGAGGCGGCGCTGAAGATCGGCCGCGCGACGAAATATGTCGGCGCCGGCACGGTCGAATTCCTGCTCGACGCCGATACCGGCAAATTCTACTTCATCGAGGTCAATCCGCGCATTCAGGTCGAGCATACGGTGACCGAAGTCGTCACCGGCCTCGACATCGTCAAGGCGCAGATCAGGATCGCCGAAGGCAGGCATATCGGCCAGCTCGACGAAACCGGCATCCCCGAGCAAAAGGACATCCGGCTCCTCGGCCACGCCCTGCAATGCCGCATCACGACCGAAAATCCGGAAAACAACTTCATTCCCGATTACGGCCGCATCACCGCCTATCGCGGCGCCATGGGCTTCGGCATCCGCGTCGACGGCGGCACCGCCTATTCGGGCGCGATCGTCACCCGCTTCTACGATCCGCTGCTGGAGAAGGTCACCGCCTGGGCGGCGACGCCCGAAGAGGTGATCCGCCGCATGGATCGCGCCCTGCTCGAATATCGCATTCGCGGCGTCGCGACCAACCTCGCCTTCCTGCACAACATCATCACCGACCCGCATTTCGTCGCCAACGACTACACGACGCGCTTCATCGACGAGACGCCGTCGCTGTTCGATTTCAAGAAGCGCAAGGACCGCGCGACCAAGCTCCTCACCTAGATCGCCGACGTCACCGTCAACGGCCATCCGGAAACGCGCGGACGGGCGAAGCCGCCGGCGACCGCACGCGCGCCGGTCGCGCCGTACTATCCCGACTAGCCCCGTTCCCGACGGAACCCGCCAGCGCTTCGACAGCCTCGGCGCCAAGGCCTTCGCCGAATGGATGCGCAACGAGCAGCGCGTGCTCGTCACCGACACCACCATGCGCGACGCGCATCAGTCGCTGATCGCCACCCGCATGCGCACGCGCGACATCGTCGCCGCGGCCGAGGCCTACGCCAAGGGCCTGCCGCAGCTGCTCTCGCTCGAATGCTGGGGCGGCGCCACCTTCGACGTCGCGATGCGCTTTCTGTCCGAAGACCCGTGGGAGCGTCTCGCGCTCGTGCGCGAACGCGCGCCCAATCTTCTGACGCAGATGCTGCTGCGCGGCGCGAACGGCGTCGGCTACACCAACTATCCCGACAATGTGGTCAAATATTTCGTGCGCCGCGCCGCCGCAGGGCATCGATCTGTTCCGCATCTTCGACTGCCTCAACTGGGTCGAGAACATGCGCGTCTCGATCGACGCCGTCTGCGAGACCGGCAAGCTCGCCGAGGGCGCGATCTGCTACACCGGCGACATTCTCGATCCCGACCGCGCCAAATTCTCGCTCGAACTATTATGTCGGCCTCGCCAAGGAGCTGGAGCGGGCCGGGCTGCCACATCCTCGCCATCAAGGATATGGCGGGCCTGTTGCTGCCCGCCGCCGCGCGCGTGCTCGTCAAGGCGCTGCGCGAAGAGGTCGGCCTGCCGCTGCATCTCCACACGCACGACACCTCGGGGATTTCGGCGGCGACCGTGCTCGCCGCCATCGACGCCGGCGTCGACGCGGTGGACGCGGCGATGGACTCCATGTCCGGCATGACCTCGCAGCCCTGCCTCGGCTCGATCGTCGCGGCGCTGCGCCACAGCCCGCGCGATCCGGGCCTCGACGCCGAGACGATCCGGCAGACTGAGCTTCTACTGGGAGGCGGTGCGCGCTGCAATACGCCGCCTTCGAGAGCGATCTCAAGGCCGGCACCTCGGAGGTCTATCTGCACGAGATGCCGGGCGGCCAGTTCACCAACCTGCGCGAGCAGGCGCGCGGCGCTCGGGCTCGAAACCCGCTGGCACGAGGTGGCGAAGGCCTATCGCGCCGCCAACGATCTCTTCGGCGACATCGTCAAGGTGACGCCGTCCTCAAAGGTCGTCGGCGACATGGCGCTGATGATGGTGAGCCAGAATCTGACACCGAGGCCGACGTGCTCGATCCCGACGCGCGAGATCGCCTTTCCCGACCTCGGTCGTCGAAATGCTGCGCGGCGATCTCGGCCAGCCGCCGGGCGGCTGGCCGCAAGGCGCTGCAGGCGAAGGCGCTGAAGGGCGAAAAGCCGATCGACGGGCGTCCCGGCGCGCTGCTGCCGCCGACCGATCTTGCCGCAGCGCGCGTCGCAGCCGAGAAAGCCTGCGGACGGCAGCTCAGCGACGACGATCTCGCCTCCTACCTGATGTATCCGAAGGTCTTCACCGAATTCTGCCGCGACGCGTGCGCCGCTTCGGCCCGGTCTCGGTGCTGCCGACGCCGGTGTTCTTCTACGGCATGCAGCCGAACGACGAGATCGCCATCGAGATCGAGCCGGGCAAGACGCTGGTGCTGCTGCTGGTCACGATCGGCGAGACCGACGAAGAAGGGCAGGTCAAGGTCTTCTTCGAGCTCAACGGCCAGCAGCGCATCATCAAGGTGCAGAACCGCTCGGCGGCGGTGACGAAGGTCGGCGCGGCGCAAGGCCGAGGACGGCAACGACTCGCATGTCGCCGCGCCGATGCCGGGCGCCGTCTCGACCATCGCGGTGCAGTCAGGGCCAGCAGGTCAAGGCCGGCGACATCGTCGCGACGCTGGAGGCGATGAAGATGGAGACCTCGCTGCACGCCGCCGCGCGACGGCAAGGTCGGCGGAGATACTGGTCGCGCCCGGCCAGCAGATCGACGCGCGGGATTTGCTGATGGTGATGGAGTAGGGGGGCGGCGCTTTGGCGCCGCGAAGACAGCTTTGCACCAATTTCCCACCTGACTATGTTCTTGTTATGTTCTTGACGCCTCACGTCGGCTAAGTTATGTTTGATCCGTTCATTCCGCGTCTTTCGGAGGTTGGGGGGCGATCAATCGGAGCTTTACGAAAACAGTGGGACAAGCATCTCAGATCGCATCGCTTCCATTCCGCAATTGCGATCGCCGACGAAGGCCTTGTCTTCGGCGCCGGCGCGGTCCTTGCCCGGATGACGCAGGATCGGTCCGGGCGGCCGGCTCTCGCCGTCGATGCGGACAAAGAGCGGATCCTCTGCATGCTCATGGCCGTCCTTGGCCGGCCAGCTCCGCGCAACGTGATGAAATATGTGGCTCGGGCCTCAGAGCAATGGAGCCGTGGCGAAAAATGCCTTTCCGCCATCGAACTGGCTTTCGCCGGGCTCCCGAGGCTCGAAGGACGCGAGGAGGGGTTTCGCCTGTTTCTCGCGGAAGAGCTCTTGGAAAAGCGTTTTTCGCCACGCGGCCTCATGCGGAAGCTTGGCCTCGATCCGGACACCAACGAATTTCGCAAAGATTACCATCCGGGCCAACCGCGCGTCGCCGCTGGGAACGGGCGTGAAAGCGGCAGATGGAGCAAAGACAAAGGGTCTGGTCAATCGGAGAACCCCTCCAGCCCGGCTGTTCGCGTCGCTGGGGATGTCATCCACATGGGGACTTTGGTCGGGTTTTCCACCGGGCGGGTGGCGGGTGAAATACCAACTACAAACTGCACCTATGAGTTTGTTTTTGGAGAGTTTTCTATTCGATACCTAGGGATCAGAGATTGCCGCGGGATTGAGCCAGTGCCGGGAAATTTGCTTCCTTGATGGGTAGACTCGGAAGCTGTTGACCAAGCATGGCTTTGTCAAGCGAGAAATAGCCTGCCTGTATGATCGGAGATATGGACATGCCAGACGATCAAATGCACCAAATCAAGATTTCCTTTTCGCCGGCCGCACAGGACTATATTCGCCGGTTCACGGATTCCGTTAGGCGCCAATATCCTGGCACCGATTGGGTTCCATGTCTGGATTGGGTGTTGGAAACCGTCTTCAAGAAACCCAACGGCGAGGTAATGCGTCTCGGGCCGCACTTCGTAATGGGAGCAACGGACCCAAAAACTCTGGCGGGGGATATCATCGTTCCGGCGGACGGGGTCGATGTCGCGATCAGGCTAAGCGAAAATCTCGAGTTGGCGGATCGACTTGAGTTCAATTTCGTCAACGATGAATGGATCGTCACCGGGGGATGATTGATGCTGGCGTAGCGCGCGGCCGGCCGCGATTTGGACCCAAGTCAATCAGAGAAGTCAGACCAAATTTTCAATTTCGCCGGCGGCGCATCGGTAGGGCGATGAAATCCTGTTTTAGAATCCCCCGCCGGTCCTGAATCCGTCGCCGCCGGGAAAATTGAAGCCGCCGCCGCCGCCCAATCCGCTGTCGGCGCGGCGCCGGAAGAAATAGGCCCCAGTAGGCTCCTCGCGCGCAGCTGGAGGGCCCCCGCGCCGGCGGCTAGCGGGGACGGCAAGCGCCATAAAGCCCATAAGGATAGGCCGAGTTATAACCGTTCGGAAAGCACGGGCTATGGAAGCTGCCCCAGGATGCGCTTCCGTTGGTGAGGCGATCGACGCTCACGCTGCGGCCCTCGACCAGCTTTCCGTCGCCGACGGGCCCGCCGCCTGCGACGACCTTATCGCCGTCTTCGATCCATAAACGGCCTTCGATGCCGTTCCCGCCGACGCCTGCGAACGCCATGGCGAGACCGCCGCAAAGTACGGCAGCGGCGAGCGCAATCGCGCCTCGCATTATCGTTGGGCTTCTCATGGCCGCATTCCCCCGTAAGCCATAGTTAACGCTTCGGGCGCGCGCCAGTTCCATCGAAAAGGCCGAGTGCGGTTCGAATAATGCGTTGACAGGCCCTCATCGGGCGAAAGCCAATCCCGCCGGACTGCCAAAAAGCAATCGCGCTCTAAAATCCGCCGCCGGTCCTGAACCCGTCGCCGCCGCCGAAGCCGCCGCCTCCGCCGCCGCCGCCAAAGCCGCCCCCACCGCCGCCGATCCAGCCGCCGCCTCCGCCAAACCCTCCGCCGCCCGGAAAATTGAAGCCGCTGCCGCCGCCAAAGCCGCTGTCGGCGCGGCGCTGGCGCTCGCTGTAGCCGCCTTGCAGCACTTGCCCCAGCACGGCGCCCTGAACGACGCCCTGCAATATGCCACCTAACACATTGGCGATGGCCGCCTCGTTGCTGAACTGGCCCATCGGATTGTCATAGCCGCGCCGGTAAAATTGCGCGCGCTGCGCCTCGATCTCGGAGCGGCGCTGCGCGAGTTGTTGCGCCCTGGCGATGAGGTCCGTGCGCTTGCGATCAGCCGCGGCGATATTTTTGTCGTTCGCCTCGATCTGGCGCACGATCGCATCGTCCTGCTGCGACATCGTCTGCGTCGCCTTGTAGTAAAGGCGGCTGATGCTCTCGCGGCTGTCGGCGTCCGCGAGAATCTCGATCGCCTTCGCATAGGCGCCCTCGCTCTCGGTCTTCAGCGCGGCGTCGCGCTCCCGGTCGAGCGCGAGCAGCTTCGCATCCGCGGCCTTGAGGCGCGCGTCGGCCTCGGTCAGCGCCGCCTCGGCGGGGCGCAGCCTGTCCTCAAGCGCGCCGGCGCCCGCGGCGGCAAGGCCCGCCTTCTCGATCTCCTCCAGCTTTTGCCGCTCCGCGTCGAAGGCGGCGCGGCAGCGCTCCTCGTGGGCGCGCAGGCGCACGGGTATTTCATTGAGCATGGCGTAATTCGCGCGCGCGCCCTGGAAGCCGACGAGGCGCGCGATCTTCTCGTCGACGTAGCGCACGAAGAAGCCGGAGCGATATTGCGACGTGCCGAACCCGCGCGACCAGAGATATTTGAACAGCGGGTCGTCCTCATAGGGCTTGCCCTTGGCGGCGCGGTCGGCCTCGGCGCGATCGGCCTTGGCGTCGGCCGCGTCATGGATGCGCTGCGCCCGGTCGACGATGTCCTTCTGGCCGATCCATTCGGCCGAGCCGCGCACCTTCGGCTCGACGCGCGCCTGCAGCTCCTCGAGTTCGTCGAGGACGCCCGTGACCTCCGCGGCCCTGGCGGCGCGGTCCGCCTCGGCGCCCGTGCGCGCGGCCTGGGCGTCGTCGATCCGCGCCGCGAGGGCGTCGAGAGAGGCATTGGCCTTGGCGATCAGTGCGAGCGCCCGCTGTTCGGCGGAGGCGAGCTCGCCGGCGATTTTCTCGCTTTGCATGGCGTCGAGCCGCGCCGCCGCAAGCTGGCGCAGCAAGTCCGTGCGCGCCGCGCGCAGCCGCGCGCGGTCCTGATCCGCGCCCTGCAGCAGATCCGCGCATTCGCTCTCCTGGCTACGAACGGCGGCTGTCGCCTGCTCGATCTCGCGCAGCGCCTGCTGACCGCTGATCATGCGTTCACCACTCCGTTATCGCCCCGCCCGTCGTCGGAATTGCGTAATCGACGTTAAGGAATCCGCGCCGCTTTTCGCCGACCTTCCGGTTCTGGATGATGCCGTCGGCCGCCTTGTCGGCGGCGACCGCATCATAGACCTTCTGATCGACCCTGAGGCCCCATTTGCGTCACCGTTTTCGCAGCGCCGTCTTCTTCGCTCGTGATCGGCATTTCGATCGGCCTGCCGTCCGGGCCGATCGCCTCGACGATGAGATAATAGTTGCGCGCGCCCGTGTTGCGGTCGGGAATCCGGAACACGCCGCTGCGCTCGCCGGGCCGCGACACGATCATGAGTTGGTAGCTTTGACGAAGATCCGCGGTGAGCTGCTCCAGCCCTGTGAGCGCCGCCGTCGCGCCGGCGGCGTCGCCGCGCGCGAGCGCGTCTTTGCCATCGGCAAGGAGCTGTTCGGCCTTCGGCGCCGCGGCCGGCGTCTTGGCCTCGGCGAGGACCCCGGCATAGGCCGCATCGAGCGCCTTCGGCAGCGTCTGCGTGAGCTCGATCTCGGCGCGCTCGGCCCGCAGGGCGGCGGGGCGCTCGCACGGCAAAATAATAGCCCATCCAGGCGAGGCCGATGGCGCCGATGAGGCCGGCGAGCACGGCGCCGATGCGTCCGCGCGCGATCCAGAGGCGCGCGAGCGTGACGCCAAGGCCGGGCTTTGGCGGCGTGTAGACGAAGCGGCTCTCCTTGAGGGCCTTGACGCCCTCTTCGATGGTCTCGTCCGAGACCTCGATGCCCTGATCGCGATAGATTTTGCGCAGGCGGGCGATCAGCTCCCGCTCGCGCGCGTCCTCGTCGAGTTCGCGCGCGACGAAGGAATCCTGATGGCGCAGCGTATCGACGACGTCCATGGCGAGCATGAGGTCGTCGAGCTTGACCGGCTGGGCGGGCGCGCTTTCGGCCCCCGCCAGCGCCGGGGCCAAGGCGTCAGCCATCGATCGCCGAGCGCCTTGCCTTCGGTGATCAGCCGGGCGATGCGCTGGTTGCCGGCTTCGACCGCGTCGCGGATCTCGGTGGAATTCTTCGTCGCCATGTCGCGCATTTCGGCGACGATGCCGAGCGAATGCTCCTGGAAGCTGATGACGCTGTCGACCAGCTTCTTCACCGCGTCGGCGCGGATCGTCGGGCCGTAGCCGCTGCGGATGGCGGCCTCCTGCACCTTGCCGCCGATATCGGCGAGAACCTCGATCGATTTCGAGACGCCCTCCTTCATCGCGTCGAGGGAGGCGGTCGATTCATGCAGGCCAAAGAGGCCCGTGAACGAGGCCTTGAGGGCCGTCAGCACGCTGTCGTTGGTGGAGAAGAAGCTGACCGATTGCGCATAGACCCGCTCCTTCGCGTTGGTCGTCTGCATCAGGCGCGCCATGATCACTTCGGAGGTATTGTAGCTGATCGTCAGATTGTCGGCGAGGTCTTTGGCGATCTGGTAGCGCTTCTCCTCGTCCTGCACGCGGCGCAGATGCTCGTCGCGCGTCAATTCGAGATTGGCGCGCTCGGCGGGCTCGGTTCCGGCGAAATTGGCGACCGCGTCGGAGGCCGTCTTCAGGCCGGCCTTCGCCGCCTCGAGCTTCGCCTCGGCCGATTTCAGAACCTGAAGCGCCAGCACCTCGGATTGCTTCAGAGCGCCGCGATAGTCGCGATAGGCCTCAAGGATGCGCGCCTCGCGCTGGATCTGGTCCTTCGTCGCCGAGGTCACCTCGAGGAAGGTGGCCTTGATCTTGTCGAACCGCACAGCGATGTCGCCGCGGCTGACTTTCATCCAGACATTATTGACGCGCTCGAAGAAATCGATCTTTCCGTCATCGAGCTGGTCGACCATCATTTTGGCGTCGTCGCGGATCGAATCGAAGCCGCGCGCGATGTCCTGATAGCGCTGGCCGATCGACATCGCTGCGGTCTGCTCGCGCACGACCTCATTGAACACCGAGGATTGGCCCAGCGTCTTGGCGATCACCGCGATTTTGTCGGGCTCGAGATCGGAGATCTTCTCCAGAAGCGCATTGATCGGCGCGTCCTCGACCTTGGCCGGCATCAAGTCCGAGGTCGCGCAATGCGCTATTGGCCTTGTCGAGATATTGCATCGGCGTGCGCACAACGACGTCGCTCATTATATCCTCCCTCAACGATAGGCCCTTGTCCCGGACGCAAAAATTCTTAAACCAAAATGGCATCCGCCGGAAGTTGCTGTGTGGGCGCGGGGGCGCTTTTTTGGCTTGAGCCGGGCTCATCTGGAGCTTCGCGCGTCGCGCGGGCGCTTAGGCGATCGCCTTGCGCGACGCTGATTCGGTCCCTCGATCTTTCGACGTCAGCCCCGCATCAAACGTCGCGAATGCAGCGCACGGTCCTATTGTTACGTTTTGTAACTCGAATTGACTAATGGGAGTAAGTCTTTGAAGTCTAAAATTTTATCGACTTTTTCGGCGTCCCCGCGGGGCGCCGCGCGCGGCGCACGCAGCAGTTCGCTTTTGCTCCCTCGAAGTCATGATGCTAAAGCTCGATTTCCGTTTTCAGGATCCGTTCGATCCTTCGCAGTTGAAGCGCTCTTTCGTTTCGGGCGTTTCTTGAACAGTTTGGAAAACCAAGAGATCAGTGTCAAAGATCAACAGCCTCGAAGATCATGCAACGCGGCGCTTTCGCCTCGCCGGCAAAGCCTATCTGGAGAGCGGCGACCCCTTTTTCGCGCCGGTCGATAGTTTGCGCGACGAGGCCGCCGCCAGCGGGCGCCAATTCACCAGTTTCGCCAATTATGATTATCTTGGCCTTTCCAGCGCATCCCGCGGTGAAGAGCGCCGCAGCGCGACGCGCTCGCGACGTTCGGCGTCGGCGCGCTCGCCTCGCGCCTCGTCGGCGGCGAGCGCTCGATGCATCATCTTCTCGAGGAGGGGCTGGCGAAATTTCTCGGCGCCGACGCGGCCCTGACCCTCGTCAGCGGCTATCTCGCCAATGTCACGACGATCGCCCATCTGCTTGGATCGCGCGACGCGCTGTTCATCGACGAGCTCTCCCACAACAGCATCGTCAGCGGGGCGAAAAGCGCCGTCGCCGAAACCATCGTGTTCCGCCACAATGATCTCGACCATCTCGCGTTTTTGCTGAGCGAGCGCCGCGACAGCTATCGCAATGTGCTGATCGTCGTGGAAAGTCTCTACAGCATGGACGGCGATGTCGCCGATCTCAACCGCCTTGTCGAGATCAAGGAGGCCCACAACGCCTGGCTGCTGATCGACGAGGCGCATTCCCTCGGCGTGCTCGGCGACGAGGGACGCGGCCTTTGCGAATATTGCGGCGTCGATCCGCAGCGCGTCGATCTCATGATCGGCACGCTGTCGAAGGCGCTCGCCTCCTGCGGCGGCTTCATCGCCGGCAAGGCCGCCGTCATCGAATGGCTGCGCTATACGCTGCCGGGCTTCGTCTATTCGCGTCGGGCTGTCGCCGGTCATTTCCGCCGCCGCGGCCGCCGCCCTGCGGTTGATGCAGGAGGAGACCTGGCGGCTGCGAACGGCTGCGCGGCAACGCCGAATTATTTGTGCGTCTGGCGCGCGAGGCCGGGCTCGACACCGGGCCGGCGATCGGGCGCGGCGTCGTGCCGATCCTTTTCACCGACAGCCTCGAGACGCTGGACGCGTCGCGGCATCTGATGGCCAATGGCTATTATGTGCCGCCGATCATCCAGATCGGCGTGCCGAAGGATCAGCCGCGGCTGCGTTTCTTCATCTCCGCCACGCATACCGAGGACGGAGATCAGGGGCGTCATCGACTTCCTCGCCAGGCGGGAGCCGGTCGCGGCGGCGCCCGCGCAGGCGCTCGGCGCGGCCACCTAGCCGCCGGTGGCGGGCGGCCGGCATGATCGTCGGCCAATCTTAATTGCCCGAGAGAGCGCTTTCATTGGACGCCAAAGTTGAAGCCACGGCATCCGGCGCGGTCGAAGTCGTTCCCGCCAGGGGACTGCTGAACTTCCTCGCCTTTTGCCGCCTGCCGCGGCAGATATACAAGGGCTGGACGGGCTTTGCGCCCGCCGCTCGACGCCGAGCGCTGGACCTTACACGCGGCGAAGCTCAATCCGCATTTCAAGGAGGTCGATTGGCAGGCCTGGATCGCGCGCAAGAACGGCAAGCCGGCCGGGCGCATCATGGCGCAAATATACAAGCCCGCAGTCTCCGACGCCGGTCGGCGCTTCGAAGGCGCAGTTTGGCGCGCTTGACGCCATCGACGATCCCGCCGTGCATCGCGGCTTTGACGCAGACGGCCGAGACAATGGCTGCGCGACCGCGGCGCGGCAGACGATCTACGGACCGTTTACGCCATCGGTCTGGGGCGAGGCCGGCCTGCTCGTTGAAGGGTTCGAGGCGACGCCGATGGTTTCCGTGCCCTGGAGTCCGCCCTATCTCGGCCCGGCGCTTGAAACGCTGGGCTACGCCAAGGCGCGCGATCTCATCTCTTACCGCTACGACGCGAGCGAACGGGACCGGCAGCCGGGCCCGGGCATTCTCGACGCGCCCCGAGTGGCGCGATCGCCTCAAGATCCGCATGATCGATCTCAAAAAGCTCGGCGACGAGGCGGCGATCATCATCGATATCTTCAACGACGCCTGGAGCGAGAACTGGGCCTTCGTTCCGCTCACGCATGAAGAGTTCATGTCGGCCGCCGACGGCCTCAAACTGATCATGCCGCCCGAAGGCGGCTTTATCATCGAACTCGACGGAACGCCGCAAGCCTTCGGCATCGCTGTGCCCAATCTGCACGAAATCACCGCGGACCTCGACGGGCGGCTGCTGCCGCTGGGGTTGCCGCGCCTCATCTCGCGCATTCGCAATCACAAGTTCAAATCGGCGCGGCTGCTGCTCTTCGGCATTCGCCGCGCCTTGCAGAAAAAGGCGGCGGGCGGCGCGGTCATTCTGGCGTTCATCGAGGAGATCCGGAAGCGCAGCGCGCGGACGTCGGTCACGCATGTCGAATTCGGCTGGGTTCTGGAAGACAATCTCGGCATGCGGCGGCCGATCGAACTCTCCGGCGCGAAAATCGACAAGGTTCATCGCATCTACGAGAAAAACCTCGCCGCCTGAATAGGATGAGGCTATTCTTTAACATTCGACGCCCGATCGCGATGCAGTCGTAGAGACGCGTTTAGAATAGTTCAAAAGCCGTCTGTCGGATTGCAAGCGTCGAATTGTAAGCAGCAAACAGCGCCATTTTGACGCTGACCTGCGCCAGATCAGATCGACATGGAGTGAGATCGCCTATTCTTGCGCCGATCCACTTTCAGGAGACAAATTCGATGAGTCTTCACGTCAGCTGATTCGCCGCGCCGGCGAAACGCGCAAGGCCGTCGCCGGGGCCGAGCGGCTTTCTTGCTGACCGAGACGCCGCGTCCGCATCCGCCGCGCCGGCGCGCGATCCTCTTGGCGCATCCGGAGGTCGCGGGGCTGATCGGCTATGACCCGGTGACGGCGCTGCATCACGCTTTGCATCGTCGTCGGCCAGGTCGCGATCGCCGGCTTTCTCGGCCATCTCGGCCTCGGTTATTGGTGGCTCGCCCTGATCGTCGCCTTCGGCGATCGGCGCCTTCGCCAATCACGCCCTGTTCGTCATCATTCATGACGCCTGCCACAACGCCATCTTCAAGAAGCCGGTCTGGAACAAATGGGTCGGCATTCTCGCCGATCTGCCGAACGCCGTGCCGACCGCGATGGGGTTTCGCTACTATCACATCAAGCATCATTCCCATCTCGGCGATTATGATTACGACGCCGATCTGCCGAGCCATTGGGAGGCGCGCACCTTCGGCCAGTAGCTGGTATGGCAAAGCCGCCTGGATGTTCTTCTTCGCCGCGTTTCAGCTGGCGCGGCTCGGGCCGGCTCAGAGGCACCGTGCCGATGTGGGGCCGCTGGACCTTCATCAACGCGGTCTGCGTCATCCTGTTCGACATCGCGGTGCTGGTCTTGCTCGGCCCCAATGCGCTGCTCTATCTCTTCGCCTCGTTCTGGTTCTCGGTCGGCGGGCTGCATCCGCTCGGCGCGCGCTGGGTGCAGGAGCATTTCACCAACGATCCGTCGCAGGAGACCTTCGATTATTATGGGCCGCTGAACATTCTCGCGCTCAATATCGGCTATCACAACGAACATCATGATTTTCCGGACATCCCCTGGCGGCGGCTGCCGGAGCTGAAGCGGATGGCGCCGGAATTCTACGATCATCTCAAGACGCACAAATCCTGGTTCGGGCTGCTGTTCGCAGTTCATCTTCGACCCGAGTTATACGCTCTACACGCGCGTCGACCGCAGCGCCGCCAATACGCCGGCGCCAGAGGCCGAAAACGCGCTGAGCGCGCCTTCGGATCGGGCGCGGATCCTTTCGGCGACATGGCGCGTTACGCGAGCAGCGCCGCGCTCGCTGAGCGTCAAATCGCGCGACAAGCGGATCGTCAAGGAGGATCAGCGACATGCGCGCCACGGTACGACTGGTTGGCCTGACTGCCTTTCTGCTGACGATCGCCGCCGCGGCGAGCGCCGAGACGCAGACAAAGCCGCCGCCGCCGCTGGCCGTGTTCCCGGTCGAACTCTGGGACACGAGCGGCGAGGGCGCAAAGCCCGATCAGGCAGAGAAGCTGGCGGACGCGACCGCCGATCCTCGCCAAGGCGATCGAGACAGACCGGACGCTACAGCGTGGTCGATCTCGCGCCCTATAAGGACGCCATCGAAAAAGCCTCGCCGCGCTACGCTTGCAATGGCTGCTGGGTTCCGATCGCGAAGGAGGCGGGGGCGACATTCGCCGCGATCTCGACGATCCACAAGGTGTCGAGCCTGATCTCAAGCTTCGACATCTCCATCGCCAACGTCGAAACCGGCAAGACTCGTCGCCTATGCGAGCGGCCAGTTCCGCGGCGACACGGTCGAATCCTACACGCGATCGATCGCGTTTCTCGTCAATGAAGAGCTGTTCAAGGAGGAGGCGGGACCCGTCGCCGCGCAATAGCGCAGCGGCGCACGTTATCAAGCGCCGGTTCGCATCGACCTATTCGACCGAATTGCCTTTGGGGCTCTCGGCCTCGGCGTGGCGCCAGTGATGCTCCCGCCGAAGCCGCCCTCGCGATGACCGCCGCCGAAGTCGCCAGCAGCAGGCGCCCGAAGCGGCTCTTCTGCGCGTCGTCGAGGCTGTCGTAGAGCGGCTTGGCGGCTTCCGAGAGGGTCTTCAAATTCGCGGCGCGGGTCGCGAGCCGGTCGGAGATGCGTTGCAGGCGCTGCAGCGCGTCGTGATGCTGCTCCCCGTCTTCCTTCCGCTGTTCGCGCCATTCGGCGAAGCGCTCCATACGCTGCTTCGCCAGATCGCGAAGGGTCGCCTCGAGCGACGACCAGTTTTTCTCCTGATCGGGCGTCAGTTCAAGGCCGGCTTTGAGCGCGGCGATGCGCGCATCGGTAAAGGCTTTGGCGTTTTCGGCGAAATATTGGGACTGATGTTCAGCCTGATCGCCCGGAGCGGCGAAGGCGGCGCCGGCGAGTGGAGAAAGGCTGAGGGCGGCGACGGTGGAGACGGCAAGGATCAACTTCTTCATGGCTTGCCCCAAATAGCGTTACTCCCCCGCCGCTACAACTATTCAGTGGCCCCTAGATCAGGTCAAGTAACGTCGTCGTCATACCGCGCTCGCGCAGGTTAAAAATCTCGCAACGTCTTCAGGATGGCCCGTTAAGGCTCGAAACCCTCGAAGATCATCTGATCCGCCCAGATCGCCGCGCGCCCGCGCTCGTCTTCGGTTCGCACCGTCCAGGTCATGACCGGCATGCCGATGCCGGTGCGGCAGAGTTCGGGCGTCGCGTGCGGCAGATCGCCGACATGCCAGGACAGGAAATCCGGCCGGACGGCCGGAAAAATCGCTCAAGGTCGCGAGTTCGATTCGCCGTCTTCGGCGTCAGTTCGGGCCATTCGCGGGCGTCGTAGCGCGCCTGCGCCACGAGGCCGAGCGGGCGGTCGAGCCCTTGAGCGCGAAGGAAGGCGAGCACCGCGGGATCGAAGCTCTTCACGGCGGCGGGGCCGGCATAGCCGGCGAGTACTGTGAGCAGCGCGCGCGGCGAGCCGCTCATCGCCGTCAAAGCCGCTCTTGATCTCGATGATGAGGGGCGTCTTTCCGGCTATTTCTTCGAGAAAGGCGGAAAGGCGCGGAATGGTTTCGTCGCAAGCCCTGAAGGCGACGGCGGCGAGTTCGTCCGCCAAATAATGATCGACGCGCCCCTTCGCATGGGTCAGGCGCTCCAGCGTGAAATCGTGAAACACCACCGCTTCGCCGTCGCGAGTGAGCTGGATGTCGCATTCGATGGCGAAGCGTCCGCGCGATGGCGGCTTTCGCCGCGGCGCGCGTGTTCTCGACGATCCCGCGCGCCTTGTCATGGAGGCCGCGATGGGCGATCGGCCGCGCCGTCAGCCAGCCCGGCGCATTCGCGCGGTTTTTCGCGGACGCGCGTCTCACGTTAAGGGGCGATCTCGAACATCGCCTCGACCTCGACGCAGGCTTCCAGCGGCAATTCGGCGACGCCGACGGTCGAGCGCGCATGGCGGCCGGCTTCGCCCAAAACCTCGACGATAAAATCCGAGGCGCCGTTCATGATCGCCGGCAAGGCGGAAAAACCGGGCGCCGCATTGATGAAGCCGCCGAGCCGGACGCAACGCGCGGATTTTGTCAAGATCGCCGACCGCCGCCTTCGCCTGGGCCAGAACATTGATGGCCGCGAGGCGCGCGGCGGCCTTGCCGGCCTCGACCGAAACGGCGCCGCCGATCTTGCCGGCGTGGGCCGGATCGAGCTTGCCATCGGCGCCGAAGGGCAGTTGGCCAGAAATGACGAGCAGCGAGCCGGCGATGACGAAGGGAACATAATTGGCGACGGGCGCGGCCGGGGAGGGCAGCGTAACGCCAAGGGCCGTCAGTCTCGCTTGCGTCTTGCTCATCGTTGAGATCTCATGTTGATGTTTCTCTTGCGGTCTGCTGGCCGGGCGCGTTCGTCGCCGACGCGCCTACCAATAGCAGCCGTTCTCTATTTTTTCGACCGTCTGCGGCGTCTCGTTTCGTCTGGCCGGATCCAATCCTTATTGATAAAGGCCTGGAATTCTGCGCTGTCCTTCCAGCGGCCGCCGTAAACGCCGAACAGAAACTGGGTCGTGCCGCCAAGGTGAACGCCGATCCTGCCGCGCGCTTTCGCATGCGTCGCGAGGGCGAGCGAGAAGGCCCCGGCGCCGATCAGCGCGACATCGTAGTCCTGCGCGTCCATCTGGCCCTTGAGATCGTCGAGGGCGGCGACCCAATCCTTGTGAACCGGCGTCACGAGTCCAGCGCTCAGCGGCGTGCGAACGGTGTGAAGCGTGAACTCCGGCAATATGCGCGGATCTTTCCAGATCAGCGTTCGCCGCGCGTATTGCCGCCTGATCGAATTCGTAAAGGGCGAAACGACGAGAACGCGCTTGCCCTCCAGCGCGGATGTCCACGGCTCAGGCTGAATAAAAGGCGTCGAGACTGATCCTTGGCGTCAGTGCGGCGTTCGGTGCGAAGCGATTGAATATCGTCAGTTCCTTCGGCAAATTCCACGAACATAGAATGTCCATTTCTTTGACGGAGTCGCGGAAAATCGCTCCGAACCGGTCGAATAATTCGTCGTCAGGCGGGAACACGCCGGCGTTGAGGTAAAGCAGTTCGGCGACATAACGCGAATAGGGCGTCTTTTTGCCGGGCGGCTGCTCCGCCCGTTTCAGGAAATGCAGCAAGCCCTTGAGTTCGGAGAGTCCCATCTTGCCCGCCGCGAGGGGCCGCGCCGAATGAACCGCCTCGGACAGGATCGGGCCGGCTTCGACGAGGGGGCGCCGCGCCTCGCCAAGGGTCTGTGCGCGCCAGATGGCTTTTCGCGTTCGCCAGACGACGGTTTGAATAGCCCGCGACTTTCTCATCAAGTCTCTGGCGGCGACTGACAGCTCGTAAAGCATAGGCTTCCTCAGGGGCGCATAATGTCGCAGGCGTTCTTCCGGCTCAGGCTGAAATGCGGCTCGGCCTGTCCCATCGTTCCAGCAAGAACGCCCGGGAAAGCCTCGAACGCCAAGGCGCCGCTTACGCTATAGATGCAATTTATCGGTGGAAATCCTGAGCAGAGCTTCAATTTTAGCATATTGATTTCTGCGTGTCTTCTGCTCCGCTTCCGGTCGAGGTTTCGACCCGCGCCGCCACGCGCTGCGTCCTCGCGCCGCCTGGCGCGGCCTGACGGAGGACCGTCCCATCGCAGCGGGCCGAAAAGCGCGGTCTGCGCCTTGCGGGTTGCCAGCGCCCTCCGTTGACTTTAGGTTCGGTTAGTCTGGCAGGATTCGTTTCCGGGGGGACTCGTTCAGCCGCCGTCCTGACGCTCAAGGATCAACGAACATGTCTCAATCGCATGCACGCCTCCTGATCTCTGGCGCCGTTCGCTTGCCTTTTCGCCCTCGCCGCCCGCAGCGGGGCCGATGCGCGCGAGGATGCGCCGCAGGTCAAGCCGGATCAGGTCAAGATGGATCAGCTCAAGGCCAGTCCGGGCGAGGCGATCGAGCTGACTCCGCATCGCGCCATCTACGAGCTGACGCTTTCGAAATCGGTCGGCAGCAAAAGCCCGACCGCAGCGCATGGCCGCATCGCCTTCGATTTCGCCGGTTCGCCATGCCAGGGCTATGTGCAGAATTTTCGGCAGTTGACGGAGCTGCAGCCGGCCGAAGGCCCGACCCGCGTATCCGACATGCACTCGGCGACATTTGAAGATTCGGACGGCCGAAGCTTCGATTTCAAGATGCAGACGAAAGTCGACAATGAGGCCGCCAAGTCGATCGACGGCAAGGCGGTGAAGGCCGGCAATGGTCCCTTGCTCGTCAGATCTCGAAAAGCCGAAACGAAGCCAGTTGGACCTTGGCGACGATGTCGTTTTCCCGACCGAACATCTAAAGCGCATTATCGCGGCGGCCGAAGCCGGCCAGAATCTGATCGAGGTCAAGGTGTTCGACGGATCGGACACCGGCGACAAGCTTTATGAGACGACGACCTATATCGGCCATCCCGACGACAGCGCCCGTTCCGGAAAAGGCGGCGCAAATTCCCGAGCTCGCCAAGATGGAGCGCTGGCCGGTCTCGATCAGCTATTTCGAGGCCGGGAAAAAGGACGAAAGTCCAAGCTACGTCCTGTCCTTCGATCTCTACCAGAACGGCATTTCCCGCGCACTGAGGCTTGATTACGGCGATTTTGTTCTCTCCGGCGAGCTGTCGAGCCTTGAAATCCTGAACGAACCCGCCTGCCCAAATAATCGCTCGTCCGTCATTTTGGCTTTTGCGCCGCATGAGATAATCCGTCTCATGCGCGCCGCTGCGCGCGCGGCGCGCCGCGGAAGTCCGCCGGTGAGGATCGTTCGCGTCCGAGCGGAGCAGGGGTCATGCGCATTCTGGTCACCAACGACGATGGCGTTCACGCGCCGGGCCTCGCCGTTCTGGAGCGGATCGCGCGCAGTCTGTCGGACGACGTCTATGTCGTCGCGCCCGAAACGGACCAGTCTGGCGTCGCCCATTCGCTCTCGCTCAACGATCCCTTGCGGATGCGC
This sequence comes from uncultured Alphaproteobacteria bacterium, assembly GCA_963757985.1. GTDB lineage: Bacteria > Pseudomonadota > Alphaproteobacteria > Rhizobiales > Beijerinckiaceae > Methylocapsa. Next base: position 121,947 of record CAVWTQ010000001.1, read on the forward strand.
AAGATTTCCGAACGGCGCTACGCCGTAAAGGGCACGCCGACCGATTGCGTCATCATGGGGGTGCGCCGCATCCTCGACGCCGCCAGGCCCGACGTCGTTCTCTCCGGCGTCAATTCCGGCCAGAACGTCGCCGAGGACGTGATTTACTCCGGCACGGTGGCCGGCGCGCTGGAGGGCACCATATTGGGCATTCCGTCGATCGCGCTGTCGCAGGCCTATGGCCGGCGGACGACCCGCGAGGAGGCCTTCTGGAGCTGCGCCGAGGCCCATGCGCCGGCGCTGATCGAGAAGATCCTCGCCGAAGGCATCGCGCCCAATATCGTCATCAACGTCAATTTCCCCGATTGCCCGCCCGACGAGGTGCAGGGCGTCGCCGTGACGGTGCAGGGCCGGCGCGGCTACATCGTCAAGATCGACGCGCGCGCCGACGGGCGCGGCAATCCCTATTACTGGATCGCCTTCGATCGTGCCGATGTCGCCGCCAGGGCAAGGCACCGACCTTGAGGCGCTGGCGCAAAACCGCATCTCGGTGACGCCGCTCCGCCTCGATCTCACCGACACGCCGACCTTGACGCGCTATGCGCAGGCGCTGCGCTGAGCTAGCCTTGAAGCCATGTCGCCAATCATGTCGCCGACAACGCCGCAATTCGACCCGACGTCCGGCGAAGCCGCCGCGATGGCGCAGGCGAAGGCGGCCTTCCTCCTGGTCATGCGCGCGCGCGGCATTCAGGACGTCAACGTGCTGCGCGCGCTCGAAACGGTGCCGCGCGAAATTTTCGTGCCGCACCGCTACCAGGATCTGGCGCGCCGGCATCTGGCGCTGCCGCTGCGCTGCGGCCAGACGCTGCCCGAGCCCTTTCTCGCCGCGCGGATGATCGAGGCGCTGGAGCTCGCGGCGCATCATCGCGTGCTCGAAATCGGCGCGGGTTCGGGCTACGCGACTGCGCTCATCGCGCGCATCGCCCGCGAGGTGGTCTCGATCGAGCGCTTTCAGAGCCTCGCCATCGAGGCCGCCGCGCGGCTGGCGCGGCTTGGATTTGACCGCGCCAGCGTCGTCTGGGGCGATGGCCTGGCGGTTCCGCCGGAGGCGGGGCCGTTCGATCGCATCATCGTGCAGGGCGCGCTCTTGGAGGCGCCCGCAAATCTCGTCGCGCTGCTTGGCGCCCGGCGGCGTCCTCGTCATGGCGCGCCCCGATCCGGGCGATCCGCGCCGCCAGCATGTCGTGCGGCTGATGCGGAACGGCGCTGGCGGCTTCAACGCCTTCGTGGTGTGTCCTTGCCGGCTGCAGCCGATCCTGCCCGGCGCCTCGCGCTGCTTGTGAGGCGCTGATTCGGCGTCATCGCCGCGCATCCCGAGCAGATCGTTCTGCCATTAAGGATTTGAAGGATCAGATAAAACTAACCTTAACTAATTGTTAAGCAGACCTGAGGTGCATCCTCATATTTTCACTTTCCCGTTCATAATAAACTCTCCCTTAACCCACAGCGCCTTTAATGCCGGCTCAGCTACTGCGTTGGTGGGTTGCGTCATGAGTCACATCGTTCCGATTTTTTGCTCACGCGTCGCGTTTCGGCTCACCCTGATCGGCGCCTCGGCGGGCTTGCTCGCGGGCTGCGCAGGATCCGAGCGGATGGCCGACCCTTTCAGCAATCCATTCCAGGCGGCGCAGACCGATCCTTCGCCGACGTCGAGCATCAATCCGTCGGCGCCGGTGACGCCGGTGCAATCGCGGCCCGCTGAGCGCCCCCCGCAGCGGCGGCACCGAGGCCCGCCGCGGCGGCAGCGCCCGCCCGCACCGCGCAGGGTCCGGCAGGATGGTCCGCCGTGGGCGGCACGCCGATTTCGGTGGCGCAGGGCGAAAACGCCGAAATTATTTCAAGGCGCTATGGCGTTCCGACCGACGCGCTGCTGAAGGCCAACGGCCTCGCCTCGGCGGCGCAGGTGCAGCCGGGCGCGCGGGTGGTCATTCCCGTCTATAACGCCGTCGGCGCGGCCCCGGCCAAGGTGGCGCAGGCGACAGTGCCGCGCCCACCCGCACAGCCGCCGAGGCGCATGCCGAAAAGATCAAGCTTTTGAAGGGCGGCGTCGGAGCCCCGACCGCGACGGCGCAAAGCCGGAACGGCGCGGCCGCATGTCGCGAGCAACGCCCCCGCCGCCCCGGTCAAGCCCGCCGTGCAGGTGCCTGCGATTACCCCAATCCCCGGGAAGACCGACGCCGCTCCGTCCGCCAGGACGGCGGTGTTGAACAAGGAGGACACGGCGAAACAGGTGAAGCCGGAAAGCCCGCCTGCGGTTGAAAAAACCGCGCCCGAGGAAGAGGCGACGCCGACGCCCGAAATCCGGCGGCGCCAATCCCGAATTCCGCTGGCCCGCGCGCGGCCGCATCATCGTGGCCTTCAAGGCCGGCGGCAACGACGGCATCAATATCTCCCTGCCCGAGGGGACCTCGGTCAAGGCGGCGGAAAGCGGCGTCGTCGCCTATGCCGGCAGCGAATTGAAAGGCTATGGCAATCTGATTCTGATTCGCCACCCAAATGGCTTCGTCTCCGCCTACGCCAACAATAGCGATATCGAAGTTAAGCGCGGCGAAACGGTGAAGCGCGGCCAGGTCATCGCGAAATCTGGCCAAAGCGGCAATGTCAACTCGCCGCAGCTGCATTTCGAATTGCGCAAGGGCGCGACGCCGGTCGATCCGACGCTCTATCTCGCCGGGCTCTGACCGGGGTCGCGCTACAACCGCGTTGCGAAGACGAGATAAAATAAAATCTCGGCGACCTGCTGGGCGGCGCCCGCGACGTCGCCGGTCTGGCCGCCGATCTGGCGCCGGGCGAGCGCGCTGAGCGCGATCCCCGCTCCGACGCAAGCGCCGAAGGCGATGACGGGCTTCGCCAGCCCGGAGCCTGCGAGTAAGCGGCGCGGCGGTAAAAACCGCGCAAAGGCAGGCTGCTGTAAAAAGCGCGCGCCGGCCCGGGCGCGCGGCCGCGGACCCTGCGCCGTCCGGCCGCGCCGGGCGCAAGAGAGCCAACGGAATCAACGCGGCTCCACGCGAGGCGGCCGCCGCGCCGACGAGGACGGCGCCCGCGAGCGCGAGACTCTGGGCGCCGATCAGCGCCAGCGCGGCGATTCGCAGGTAAAGCGCCATCGCCAGGGCCAGCGCGCCGAACGCGCCGATCCGGCTATCCTTCATGATTTCGAGCTTGCGCGCAGTCGTCGCGCCGCCGCCGAAACCGTCGGCGCAATCGGCGAGACCATCCTCATGCAGCGCGCCGGTCAGCGCGATGAGAACCGTGATGGCGAGCGGCGCGGCGAGGGGCGGGGGAAGTCCGAGGGCGGCGGCGGCGAAGAGGGCGCAGGCGGCGACGGCGCCGAGGATCGCGCCGACCAGCGGGAGCGCGCCGGCCGCGCGCGCAAATCTCTCAAGGCCATGCGGGCCGGTTTCGAACCGGCAGAACCGGAACGGGCAGGCGCGTCGCAAAACGCAGGCAGGTCAGAAAATCGATAAGGAGCGATGAGCCGGGGCGCATCGCTCCTCATCCGTTATCGCTGGGCTCTTGTCGAGCCTTGCCGCACGGGGCCTCTCAATGATCTCGCCCATGATTGCGAGCCGGGATCAATTCTGAGTTCGCCTTAGCGCTTCTCGGGGACCGTTTCGCGCTGGCAGACCCAGCCGCGCGCCTGGCTGGTCGGGGTTCCGGTCACGCCGCTATAGCAATAGATGCGGTTCGGCGATTCGGCCGTCGAGACGGTCGTGGCGACGGCGCCAGCCTTTTCGTTGCTCGAGTTGACCGGGGCGATCGGGCTCGCATGGGCGCCGCTGATGAGCGCGGCCGCGCCGATGAGGCCGGCGGCGAGAGTGTTGAAGGTTGTGGTCATGTTATGTATCTCCGGTTCATATCGAATTCCCTGAACCGCTTCCTCCCTAACGAAACGATTTAAGCTTTCATGACCGTAATATACTCTCCAATGTATCGCACTGCAACATGGCAGTTACGAGACAAGTTGCCGCGCCTCAACTGCAAATTTTTTTTAGCATAACCCTCAAATATCTTTGATATGCGTCAAAATGGAGCAATTCTAGCTATCTATCGATCTATGTTGTTTCTCTATCGCACTGCACACATTAGCGTTACCTAAGCGCATCGACAGCGCTCCAAAATGCTCTAAGAACGATGCGACAACCCTTGTTTTTCCGGCCGATCCCAATGGCGCCATGCCCGCAACAGCCTCGCCTTTCGATTCGATCCGCGATTTGATCGCCCTCATGCCGCCGGCGTCCGAGGCGGCGCTGGCCGCGGTTTCCGCGCGCGAGATCCAGCTCACCAAACCGCAAGGCTCGCTCGGGCGGCTGGAGGAGATCGTCGCCTTTCTCGCCGCATGGCAGGGCAAGGCCGAGCCTACGCTCGATCGCCCGCTGGTCGCGATTTTCGCCGGCAATCACGGCGTCGCAGCCAAAGGGGTCTCAGCTTTTCCGGCCTCGGTGACCCGCGCCATGATGGAGAATTTCTCCGCCGGCGGCGCCGCGATCAACCAGATTTGCGCGGCCTATGGCGTCGGACTGAAGGTCTTCGACCTCGCCCTCGACATTCCGACAAAGGACATCACCGAAGCGCCGGCCATGGAGGCGGCGGCGGCGGCCGCGACCTTCGCCTTCGGCATGGAGGCCATCGCCGGCGGCGTCGATCTCCTCTGCGTTGGAGAGATGGGGATCGCCAACACCACTGTCGCCGCGGCTATTTACCACGGGCTATACGGCGGCGCGGCTGAGGACTGGGTCGGGCGCGGCACCGGGGTCGACGAGGCCGGCCTCAAGCGCAAGATCGCGGCGGTCGAGGCGGCGGTCGCGCTGCATCGCCCCTTCCTCGACGATCCGCTGGAGCTGATGCGCCGGCTCGGCGGGCGCGAGATCGCGGCGATGGCGGGCGCGATCGTCGCCGCGCGCATGCAGAACATCCCGGTCATCCTCGACGGCTATGTCAGTTGCGCGGCCGCGGCGATCCTGCACGCGATCGATCCTCGCGCGATCGACCATTGCCTCGCCGGCCATGTGTCGGCGGAGGGCGCGCACGCCGAGGTGCTGCGGCGTCTCGGCAAAAGGCCGTTGCTCGATCTGGACATGAGGCTCGGCGAAGGATCGGGCGCGGCGCTCGCCGTCGGGCTCCTCAAGGCGGCGCTCGCCTGCCACACGGGCATGGCGACCTTCGAGCAGGCCGGGGTCGCCGGAAAGGCGGAGGGGTAGGCGCTTACTTTCCCTCGATCAGCGGCGCGCGTCCTCGCGCAGCCCCGCGCGGGAGGCGTCGCGCAAATAGAGCATATGGCCGCCGCCATAGACCTTGAGCTGCACCCGCGCTGCGTCGCCCATCGGCGGGATCTGGTCGATCAGCAGCTTTGAAGCGAAATAGGGCGTCACCTGATCGCTGAGCCCATGCGCGACGAGCACGCGAAACCGGCGGATCGAGCGCCAGCGCCTGTTTCAGGTCGCTCAGGGCCTGCGTTTTGCTCTTGCCGCCGTCCCAGTCCCACTGATGACTCACGGCCTCGTTGAGGATTTCATAACGCGCGTCGACCGGCCAGCCGAGCCGGCCCGCGGTGAGATCGGCCATGGCGCTGGCGAGCGGCGTCTTGACCGCATCGAGCACGGGATCGGAATATTCGCTCGAGGCCGCGTGGGGCGATGGATCGAAGCCGGTGACCTCGGCGTCGTAAAGGCTGGAAATCTTGCCCTCGGTCCGGTCGCGCTCGCGGGCGAAACTCGCCGGATCGATGCGCCCGCCGAGCCGGCGCACGAACGCCGGATCAAGGCCGGTATAGCGCGCCACAGCCTCGCTGATGCGCTCCAGCGCCGCCGGATCGCGTTCGCCGCGCAGCAGATCGGTCAGATAGGGGCCGGCGGCATAGGCCTCGACGTCGGCGAGTTTGTCGCGAGCGTCCGCGCCGCCTTCAAGGCCCCGCGCGGCGGCGGCCTGCGAGGGCAGGCGCGTGGCGAAGGTCAAGGGGTTGTTGGCGCCCTCGAACCAGCTGAAGTCGATGACCGGCGAGATCATCACGATGCCGCTGACGCCGACGCCCTCTTGATCCTGCAGCCGCCGCGCGAGTTTCGGCGCGCGAAAGCCGCCATAGCTTTCGCCGACGATGAATTTCGGGCTCTGAAGCCGCTTGTTCTCGGCCAGCCATTTGCGGATCACGACCGCCAGCGCCTCGATATCGCCCTCGACCGAATAGAAATGGCGGCGCGGGCCGTCGCCCTTGGCGAGAATGCGGCTATAGCCCGTTCCGGGCGGATCGATGAAGACGAGGTCGGTGAAATCGAGCCAGGTCTCGGCGTTATCGATCGGAATAGCGGGCGCCGACGGCGAATAGGGCGGCGAACCGAAGTTCAGCCGCCACGGGCCCATCGCGCCGAGATTGAGCCAGGCGGAGGCCGCGCCCGGGCCGCCGTTGACGACGAAGGAGATCGGACGCGTCGCCGGATCGGCGCCGTCGAGAAGGAAGGCGACGTAAGCGACGTCGGCCTGCGGCTCACCGCTCTGCGCATCGCTGAGAGGAATGGCGCCGGCGATCGCGTGGAAATGCAGGCTGCGTCCCGGCAGATCGACCACATGCGAGGTGGTGACGGGCGCGGGCAGGGGATGAGGCGGCGTGGTCGCTCCGGACGGCGCGCGCTCGGCGCTTTGTTGCGGCGGCTCTGCGGCGCGGCCTCGTCCGAGTGGGCGGCAGATGCGGCGGCGCTAAAGGCGAACAGCGCCGCGGCCAGCGCGATTGCCAGCGCCCGCTTATCCACGGAGGTCCAGCCAGCCGCTGGCTTGCGGCGCGATGAAAGTTTTCAAGAGGTCGGCGTCAAAGGGCATCGCGCTGCTTTCGATCGCAACTTGCATCGCAAATGACATGGCGCGATCGCGCCGCCCCGCATTCTCGCCTTTCCGCGCCCGTTGCGCAAATGTCTCCGCGAAGTTGATCCGACTCGGCGTCCGCGGCTGCCCTGTCCGATCAGTGAGTCCGCGCCCGCCCGCCCGAGCTGGGAGCGTCACGCCGCCGAATGCGCCTCGCGCCGGGCGCGGCGCCGCGTTCTTGCGGCATTAAGTTCGGCTTCGGGATTGACGCTTTGCTCGATCACGCGTCCGGGCGGAAAGATCACGATGACCTCGGCGCCTTCGCCGAGCTTCGACCTCAGGGTGAACGTGCCGCCATGCAGTTCGACGAGGCCCTTGACGATCGGAAGGCCAAGCCCCGAGCCCTCGTCGGCGTTTTTCTGGGCCAGCGCGCCGCGGCCGAACGCGGACATGACGATGGGGATTTCCTCCTCGGGAATGCCGGGTCCCGTATCGCGCAAGGCGAAATATTGTCCGCCGCTCGTCGTCCATCCGATCCTGATCCTGATGGAGCCGCCCGGCGGCGTGAATTTGATGGCGTTCGACAGCAGGTTCAAGACCACCTGACGCACGGCGCGCTCATCGGCCCAGAGGCGCGGCAGATTGGGTTCGACCGCCTCCTCTATCGTCAGATTGCGTTTCTTTGCGCGCAGGGTCAGAAGGTGGCGGCAATCCTCGACGAGATGGTCGAGCGCGATCGCTTCCTCCTTCAGCTCGAATCGGCCCGCCTCGATGCGCGACAGATCGAGGATCTCGTTGATCAGCGTCAGAAGGTGACTGCCGCTGGCGTGAATGTCGCTCGAATATTCCTTGTAGGATGCAACGATATGGGCGCCGAATAATTCGCCTTTCATGACTTCCGAAAAGCCGAGAATGGCGTTGAGAGGCGTGCGCAACTCGTGGCTCATCGTAGCGAGAAAACGGGACTTGGCGAGATTGGCCTCTTCGGCGCGCCGGCGCGCCAGATCGCTATTCGCTTTGGACTGTTCGAGTTCGGCGATGAGCTCGTCTTTTTCGTCCCGGAACGACAGCGCTTCGAGAGCGGCCCTGTGCAGTTTGCGGGCGAGCAAAAAAAAGTAGAGCTGCCCGCCGCAAGCGAGCGCGATCAGCGGCAGGATGCCGTCGCCGACGCTCGCCTCGCGCAGGAATGTGAGGATCGTCAGGACGAGCGGCGCCATCGCGCCAAACGCCGCGGCCGGGATGCACGGGATGATCGTGGCGTTCATGGCCGCGACCAGAAGAGCCATGACTACCGCGGCGGCCAGAGCCGCCGGCTCCCCGGACTGGCCGACGAGTTCGACGAGGACTGCGAAGACGCTGCCCTGGACGGTCTCCGCGACGATAAGGTCGCGGCGCCAGCAGCGCGCCTCTGCGACCGAGACTGGCGCTTTTGAAAATCTGCGGGCGATCAACTCCGTCAGGGCCAGCGCCGCGATGTTGAGGCAGAACCACACCAGAACGGCGTAAGCGGTGAGCCACGCCATCGCGATCGCGGCGAAGACGACGCTAAGCGCCGCCGTCGCCGCGCCGGACGAGCGTCGCGCCCCGGCGAAGAGCCGCGAGCAGGGCGACGTCGAAATCGCGGGATTCCGCTGCGCCCACATCTGTTCTCTTCGCTCGCTTGCGAAAGCGGACTTTCAGGCCGTGCGGCCTGGCGCCAGTTCGAGTCTCGCCCGCGGGCTGCGTCGCGGAAATCTCTGCGGCGGCTTCTGTCATCCTCGCAGGACCCGGTCCAGGCTCGCTTCGATAGAGTTGGCGGACGCCGGAGCGCCGCCGTCAAAATGATTGACGACGCCTCGTGCGGCCGTTTTCATTTTGGTCGTTAGAGCTGGATCCGGGCTGACCTTGCGCCCGCCAGCGGTCAGGCGCGCTCTGCCCCCATCGCCCGCCAGCCGGAGGCGTCCGTCAATGTGCGAAAGCGCACAGAGCGCATCGGCGGCGCGGCGTAACAATGGACGGTCTCGGGTCTGGGAACGCTCCCCGCCTGCCAAAAGACCAACAAATCTCTTGAAATCGACATGCGCGGCGTCCTCCCTGACCGGGGGGCGCGAAAAGGATGGCGGCGACGGGGCATCGCGCACAGCAAATCGCGGCGCGAGAAATGCACACTCCAGACGCCGACGCGACAGGAAGTTCGGCGCCGCGCCAGCTGGTTCGCCAAGCGGGTTCGTCAGATGGTTTGGAAGGCGCTTTGCGAAGCGGTTTGGATCGCGAATGAAAGTCACAGTCGTCGGATCTGGCGATGCGTTCGGTACCGGCGGACGCGCCCATACCTGCTTCCGGATCGACTCCGGCGGCGCCAGCGCGCTCGTTGATTTCGGCGCCAGCTCCATCGCATCATTCAAGAAGCTTGGCCTCGGTTTCGACACCGTAGACGCCGTTGCGATTTCACATCTTCACGGCGATCATTTTGGCGGGCTGCCGTTTTTGCTGCTCGATTGCCAATTCCTCGCGCGTCGGACGCGGCCGCTGGTCTTCGTCGGTCCACCGGGGCTGCGGGACAGGCTTTTTGGCGCACTCGACGTCTTTTTTCCGGGAACCGCCAAACTGGCGTGGAGCTTTCCCTGGCGCGTCGAGGAGTTTGCACCGCGAGGAGTCGCGAAAGTCGGCGACTTCCAGCTCGAGAGCTTCGACGTCATCCATTCCGTCGGGGCTGCGGCGACGGGATTGCGGCTCACCGACGGAAAGGCCGTCTTCGCCTATTCCGGCGACACCGCCTGGACCGACGCCTTGCTCGAACTGAGCGCCGGGGCCGATCTCTTTATCTGCGAATGTTCTTCGGGCGATGCGCCGCTCGCCAATCACATGGACTGGCCGACCCTCAAAGCCAATCTGCCCCGCTTCACGGCCAAGCGAATCGTCCTCACCCATATGGGCCCTTCGGCGCAGGCGCGCCGCGGCGAGATGGAGCAGGCCGGACTGACGCTCGCCAAGGATGGACTGGTGTTTGAACTCTGATCTCGCCGACGTGACGGGGCGGATCCGGGCGTGCCGGATCTGCCGCGATGCGCCGCGAGGCGTAAAACTGCCGCACGAGCCGCGGCCGGTCCTCAGAGTTTCATCCGCCGCGCGACTTCTGATCGCGAGCCAGGCGCCGGGCGTCCGCGTGCATTTGAGCGGGCTGCCGTTCGATGACGCCTCCGGCGATCGTCTGCGGCAATGGATGGACGTCTCGCGGGAGGTTTTCTACGACGAGACGCGGATCGCAATCGCGCCGATGGGGTTCTGCTTTCCGGGCCACACCGCCCAAAAAGGCGATCTGCCGCCGCGCTCCGAATGCCGCGCCGCCTGGCACGACGAACTCTTCCGCGCCTTGCCAAAGATCGAATGCGTTCTGGCGATCGGTCGCTATGCGCAGGATTATCATTTCGCGCGGCTCGGACGGCCTTTGCCGAAGGGTGCACGTGTCGACGAGATCGTGCGGAGCCCGCCGGAATTTTCCGGCGAAAGCCCGCAAATCATCGCTCTGCCGCATCCCTCCTGGCGCAACAGCGGCTGGCTCAAGCAAAATCCCTGGTTCGAGACGGAGGTTCTGCCGGAACTGCGAGAGAGCGTCGCGAAGTTGATCGGATAACGCGCCGGCGCCTTTCCATTCAGACACCGTTCAGCCGCATTGCTTCTCTCTAAAGCGACGGCAGTTTGGCCGTGAATTGAGGGACGACGATGCTGAGAACGCTTCTTTTCAGATTTTTCGTGGCGGTTTTTGCGGTCTGCCTTTCCCTTACCGGGGCGGCGAACGCGCAGAGCAGCGGACCGCGCATCGCGCTGGTCGTCGGCAATACGCAATACGCCGATCCCCTTGCGACCTCAGCCAATGACGCGGGGCTCATCGCCGAGACCTTGCGCGGGGCCGGCTTCGACGTAACCGGCGCCGCCAATCTCGATCAGGATTCGCTGCGCCGGGCCTTCCAGGATTTTCTCGGCAAGGCGACGCAGGCAGGGCCGGACGCCATCGCTTTCGTCTACCTCGCCGGCCGCGGCCTGCAATATGAAGGCGATAACTATTTCGCGCCGATCGACGCGAACATCGTGCGTGATGCGGACATTCCGCTGCAGGCGATGCGCGTCTCGGATTTTACGCGGGCGCTCGCCGCGGTTCCCCTGCGCGCGCGGATCATTGTCCTCGACGCCGCGCGCGGCAATCATTTCGCGCCGGGCGGAAACCTCGCCGGCGGCCTCGCCCTTGTCGACGCGGATCCGGGCTCCCTTTACGCCTTCAACGCGACGCCCGGCACGATCGCGCCGGACGAGCCCGGCCCTTACGGCGCGTATGCGCAGGCGCTGGCGGAAATGCTCCGGCAGGGCGGCGTTCCGATCGACGTCGCCTTTTCCCAGGCGCGCCTGCGCGCCAATGAGTCCACCAAGGGCGCCGTGACCCCCTGGGACGCCGCGAACATCACCCCGCCGCTCGTCCTGCTCGAGGGCGCGCCGAACGCGCCGTCCGCCGGGAACTCGGTCAGCTATGCGGCCCTGCAATCGCGCCCGATCAGCTCATTTCCGGCGAACGAAGCCTACGCCGCGGCGCTCGAACGCGATACGCTTGAAGGATATCAGGACTTTCTCGTCGCCTATCCGAACGATCCGCTCGCCGCGCGCGTGCGCGCCCTGCTGGCTGCGCGGCGCGAAGCGTTGACCTGGCGGCGGACGCTGGCGGCGAATACGCCGGACGCCTGCTGGAGCTATATGCGACGCTATCCGAAAGGGCCGCATTTCTACGACGCGCGCCGGCGGCTGAGCTTCCTTGCGGCGCCGATGGAGCCGCCGCCGAACTTCGACGTCTACGACTTCGGCGGCCTGCCGCCGCCGCCGCCGGCCGAATATGTGATCATCGACAGTCCCGTCATCATCTTTGACCCCGTCATATATCCGCCGCCGCCGCCGCCGCCGGTCTATTTCCTGCCGCCGCAGCCGATCGCTTTTATCGAATTGCCGCCGCCGCCGCCGCCCCAGGGGCCCGGCTTCCTGCCGATCCCGATTCCGGTTCCCGTGCCGTTCGGCCGCTACAATGGTCCGCAGGGCGTGGTCGTACAGCAGAATTTCGGCCAGCAGGGTTCAGTCGGCCGGGGCGCTGCGCCGGGCGCCGCGCAAACCGGTCAGCCGGGCGCGCCGCCGGCGCCGCCTGCCGCTGCAAATCCCGCCGTCCCCAATCATGCGTTGCCGCAGGGCGCCGGCCTGCCTCCCGTCGCGCCGAACGCCCGCCCGCCCGGAGCGGTTGCGCCCGGCGCACCGCCGGCGGCTTCCCCTCTGAAGCCTGCCACGCCCGCCGCATCGCCAGCCGCGCCTGTGGCGCCCCCAGCTGCCGGGGGCGGCGCGCCGAACCATGCGTTGCCGCAGGGCGCCGGCCTGCCTCCCGTCGCGCCGAACGCCCGCCCGCCCGGCAGCAGTTGCGCCCGGCGCACCGCCGGCTAAGCCTGCCTCGCCAGCCGCGGCGCCCACCACGCCCCCGGCTGCCGGAGGCGGCGCGCCGAACCGTGCCTTGCCGCAAGGGACTAGCTTGCCTCCAGTTCTGCCGAGCACGCACCCGCGCCGCGACGGCGGCCAGCGCGGCGCCCAAGCCCGTCTGCGCCGGCCGCGGCGCCTCGACCCGGCCGCACCTCCAGCCGCGGCGCCTCACCCGGCCGCACCTCCGGCCGCGGCCGCCGCGCCGCCTCACCCCGCCGCACCGCCGGCGGCATCCAGACCTCAAGTCGCACCGAGACCGCAGCCCGCGCCCCAGCAAAACGAACGGCCGCAGGCCGCTCCGCCGCAGGCGCAGAGGCCGCAGCCGCAGGCGATGCGGCCTCCGGCGGCGCCACCGCCGCAGATGGCGCGGCCGCAGCCGCCGCCGCAGGTGGCGCGATCGCAGGCGCAGCCAAAGCCGGCCGGAAAGCCTGCGCCGGCGAAGCCGGGCGAGCAGGCAAATCACCCGTAGCGCCAGCACGACAGGCGCAGCCTCCATTTGATGGTGGCCCTTGGCGTTTCCTCAAGCGATTGTTACACTGCAACGAAGCAGCGGAGCCCCTCCGTCCGTCAAAGCTTGCGAGTGCGAAGTGGGACCATTGGAAAGTACGGATGCGACCGCCGCCCGCTTTGGCGCAGGATCGACGTCCAGCCTTTCCGGCGCCTATGGCGCGACTGAACAGCACGGCGCGAGCGGATTCTGGCCGCGTCGACTCGGCGCGCGGCGCGAACCGGGCCAGCCGCACGGCGGCGAGCCGGTCGCGGACCGCGTTTACGCCGCGCTCGATCTCGGCACCAATAATTGCCGGCTGCTGATCGCGCGGCCGGCGCCGGGCGGCGGCGGCGGATTTCGCGTCATCAATTCCTTCTCCCGCATCGTCAGGCTCGGCGAGGGCCTGTCGCGAACCGGCCGGCTCGGCGCGGCGGCGATCGAACGCACCATTGATGCGCTCGCCATCTGCCGCGGCAAGATCGATGCGAGGGGCGTGACGAGAGCCCGTTTCATCGCAACCGAAGCATGCCGGGCGGCGGAGAACGGCGCCGAATTTCTCGAACGGGCGCGCGCGGCGACCGGTCTCGAACTTGAGATCGTCGATCGGGAGACCGAGGCGCATCTTGCCGCGGCGGGCTCAGCCTCGCTCGCCGACGCGGCGGCTGCGAGCGTCGTTTTGTTCGATATCGGCGGCGGCTCGTCGGAAATCGTTTGGCTTGGGCAAGAGGTTGGGCAAGCGGCCGGGCAGGGGGTCGGGCAGAATCGCGGACGCGCGCCGCCCGTCGATGCGGCGTTGCGCGAGCGGGTCCGCTTCTGGGTATCGCTGAAACTTGGCGTCGTGACCCTGGCGGAGAAATTCGGCGGCCTCGAGGTGTCCGACGCGATCTTCGAGGCGATGGTCGAGCATGTCTCCGAGGAGCTGAGCGACTTTGTCGTCATGGTTGGCGCGGAGCGTCGCTGCCGCAATTTCCATCTGCTCGGCACGTCGGGGACGGTGACCACGATCGCCGGCGTGTTTCTCGGTCTTTCGCGCTATGATCGCCGTCGCGTCGACGGCCTCTGGATGTCGAGCGAGGACGTCAGCCGCGCCGTCTCGTCATTGCGCAAAATGACCTACGACGAGCGCGCCATGAACGGTTGCATCGGCGCCGGTCGCGCCGATCTCGTTCTCGCCGGATGCGCCATCCTCGAAGCGATCCGCCGCGCCTTCCCGGCGGAGCGCGTGCGAATCGCCGATCGCGGCCTGCGCGAGGGCATGTTGATGCAATTGATCCAGGCGGACCGGCGCCCGGCGCGCCCGATGACCGCGGCGATGACCGAAACAAAGGCGCCTTCGGGGCGCGAGGGTGGCCGCTCGCTGAAGACGCGGGTCAAGACCGCCCGCAAGCGCACGCTCTCTTCGACTCTCTGGCTGCAGCGCCAGCTCAACGATCCCTATGTCGCCAAGGCCAAGCGCGAGGGATTGCGCTCGCGCGCGGCGTTCAAGCTGATCGAAATCGACGAGCGCTATCATTTTCTCAAAACCGGCCAGAAAATCATCGACCTCGGCGCCGCGCCAGGCGGCTGGTCGCAGGCCGCCGCGGCGCGAATTGGCGCCAATGAGGGCAGAGGCCGAATCATCGGCATCGACCTCCTCGAAATCGAGCCGCTGCCCGGCGCGGAGTTCAGGGTGATGGATTTCCTGCAGCGAGAATGCGCCGGACCTGTTGATGGAATGGCTCGGCGGCAAGGCGGACGTCGTGCTGTCCGACATGGCCGCCAATGCGACGGGGCACAAGAAGACCGATCACTTGCGGATCGTCGGCCTCGTCGAACTCGCCGCGGATTTCGCCCGCCGCGCGCTGGCGCCGGGAGGCGTTTTCCTCGCCAAGGTGTTTCAGGGCGGCACGGAGAATGAGCTGCTCGCCAGCCTCAAGCGGGATTTCGCCGCGGTGCGTCACGTCAAGCCGCAGGCGAGCCGCGCCAATTCGTCCGAACTCTACGTCCTCGCCACCGGGTTCCGCGGCCGGGCGGTTGGCTGAGCTTCGCCGCCGCTTTTCCAGGATCAGCGCTAGGTCGAAGCGTCGAACCGACGGCGCAATGCTGCGAAGACATCGCGAAACATCTGCGGCGTCAGCACGCCCGTATTGGTGTTGTAGCGCGAGCAATGATAGCTGTCGAAAAGACGGATCCGCCTTCCATGCGGCGGCGCGAGATCATGTTCGGCGCCATGGCCGAAGGGAAACATCGAGAGTTTCAGGTCCAGCGCGCGCAAAATAGAATCATGCGCGATGCGGCCAAGCGCGACGATCGCGTGAAGGGCGGGGAAGCCCGCGATGGTCGCGCCGAGAAAGCCGCGGCATGTCGCGATTTCCTGCGGCGTTGGCTTGTTCTGAGGCGGAACGCAGCGGACGGCGTTGCTGATGGCGCAGTCCTTGAGGCGTAGACCATCATCGCGGCTCGCGTGATAGGCGCCTTCCGCGAAGCCGAATTCGAGCAAGGTTGCGTAGAGCAGCTCGCCGGCGAAATCGCCGGTAAAAGGCCGGCCCGTCCGATTGGCGCCGCGCAGCCCGGGCGCCAGTCCGACGATGAGCGCGCGGGCCCCCGGCTCGCCGAAAGTCGCTACCGGGGCGTTATGCCAGGAAGGCTCCGTAGTCCGGATCGATTGACGGAAAGCCGCGAGGCGCGGGCAGAGCGGGCAATCGCGATCGGGCTCGCGCCCAATCTTCGTCGCCGCGGCGGCGTCGCCTTCGCTCACTCCAGACTGTCGTCCGCCAGTTCCGGATCGAACTGCTCGACAGGAGGCGGCGCGCGGCGATCAGGCCCCCGATGCGCGCGTTCGGCCCGTTCCCCCGAATCCCGGCCGATTTTCGCGGCGAGATGGATGATATCGATGAATTCATCGGCCTGACGGCGCAGTTCGTCGGCGACCATCGCGGGCTGGGTCGCGTTCGTGGATACGACCGAAACGCGGACGCCTTTCCTTTGCAGCGCTTCGACGAGGGACCGGAAGTCGCCATCGCCGGAGAACAAAACGATTTGGTCGAGATGATCGGCCATCTCCATCGCGTCCACCGCGAGTTCGATGTCCATATTGCCCTTGACCTTGCGGCGGCCGAGCGAATCGATGAACTCCTTCGTCGGTTTGGTGACCACCGAATAGCCGTTGTAATCCAGCCAATCGACCAGCGGCCGGATGGACGAATATTCCTGATCCTCAACGAGAGCTGTGTAATAATAGGCGCGAATTAATTTGCCTCGGCTCTGAAACTCTTTCAGCAAACGTTTGTAATCGACGTCAAAACCAAGGGATTTCGCGGTCGCATAGAGGTTGGCGCCATCGATGAAAAGCGCAATCCTGTCTTGATCAGCCATAATTTTACTCTTCAAAACTGTGATTTCTGTTCATTCATCAAAGGTTGAACTTGCGTCTCGATCGAAAACAGAAATCAGGACATTCAATCGACGCGTTAAACGAGGCGTAATTCAATTTATAAGGTGCGTGAAGAGGCTCGGGATGTTTTTAATAAAATGTGATAATCGGCAACCTCCAGCTGTATCGTCACATGCGAGTACGGAAAAAGGGTGGGCCGGAGCCAATCCTTTAGACAGATTTCACGAAATTGTCACGTCGCACGAGACGCGCGGAGACTGGCCCTGGAATTAGTCCAAATTGCGTCTTTAAAGTCGCCCCGTTTCAAGACGGAGTCAACTGTGAGGAAATAATTGCAACCAGGAAGAATTATTTGCGAAGTTCATCGTCGCCCATGATCGTGACAAAATCACGTCGCTGACGTGGAAATATTCCGATCCGGCAAGATAGCGCGTTTCCCGGCTTGGCGAAGTTCGGCGCCTTTGTTCGGGACGTCGGCTGGAAGTTCGGACTTGCCAGCAGCGCGGATTAAAGGATAGATCGGTTCCAATCCCGAAATTCTGCTCAAACAAGGAGCGAGCGCTCTATGGCCCGCGTCACCGTTGAAGATTGCGTCGATAAGGTGGAAAATCGTTTCGAGCTGGTGCTGCTTGCGAGCCATCGGGCGCGCATGATCTCGGCAGGAAGTCATATTACGGTTGATCGGGACAATGACAAGAATCCCGTTGTCTCGCTGCGCGAGATCGCCAATTCGACTTTGGCCCCGGAAGATCTCAAGGAGGATCTGATCCAGTCGCTGCAGAAGCATGTCGAAGTGGACGAACCCGAACTCGAAGCCGTTCCCGCGCTTTCTTCGGCGCCGCAGGATTCGCGCCCCGACAGCGGCGCAGACGTTCAGTTCGACCGCATGACCGAGGAAGATCTTTTGCGAGGGCTCGAAGGCTTGGTGCCGCCGGCCGAAACCGAAGACGACGGCGACTGAGCGCCGCTCCACGGCGTCGTTTCCCGCCGGGCGCTGATCCAACCTTTGTCTTGCGTCGCGCCGGCGATGCGATGTTGCGCCAGAACAGCCGCCTCGCGAGCCGTTTTCATGTTTCCGCCGAGCGTAAAAATGTTCTAATATTCAACGGGTGGCGGCGCGCGGCGTCGATCGGCTCTTTTGGCGAGCGTGGGGCGCGGCGCATTTAGACCACGCTCAGGCCTCAGGCGGCGGATCGACCAAAGACCATGATGCGGCAATATGAACTCGTCGACCGGGTGCGTCGCTATAACCCGCACGCCGACGAAGTGCTGCTCAATCGCGCCTATGTCTACGCCATGAAGGCCCATGGCGCGCAAAAGCGCGCCTCGGGCGATCCCTTTTTCTCCCACCCGCTCGAAGTCGCCGCGATCCTGACCGACATGAAGCTCGACGACGCCACCATCGTCGCCGCTGTGCTGCATGATACGATTGAGGACACCGATTCGACGCGGGAGGAAATCGACCGGCTTTTCGGCGCCGACATCGGCCGCCTCGTCGATGGCCTGACCAAGCTGAAGAAGCTCGACCTCGTCTCCAAGCGCGCCGCGCATGCGGAGAATTTTCGCAAGCTCCTGCTCGCCATCGCCGCCGATGTCCGCGTCCTCCTCGTCAAGCTCGCCGACCGTCTCCACAATATGCGCACGTTGCATTTCGTGCCGTTGGAGAAGCGGGCCCGGATCGCCGAGGAGACTCTCGACATCTATGCGCCGCTGGCAGGGCGCATGGGCATGCAGGGCATGCGCGACGAACTCGAGGATCTCGCCTTCCGGCATCTGATGCCGGAAGCCTATGCGATGATCGAGGCGCGACTGGAGGAGCTTCGCCGCAAGAACGGCAAGATCATCGCGAAAATCGAGAAGGAACTCGCCGACGAACTCGCGGCCAGGGGCATAAAGTCCGATGTCGAGGGGCGCCAGAAACAGCCCTATTCGGTGTGGCGCAAGATGGAGCGCAAATCCATCGCCTTCGAGCAATTGTCCGACATTTTCGGGTTTCGCGTCATCGTCGAGAACGTCGAGGACTGCTATCGCGTCATCGGAGTCGTCCACACCAAATGGGCGGTCGTGCCGGGTCGCTTCAAGGATTACATCTCGACGCCGAAGCAGAACGACTATCAGTCGATCCACACCACCGTCGTCGGCCCCGGCCGTCAGCGGGTCGAGCTTCAGGTGCGCACGGAGGCGATGCAGGACATCGCGCGCTATGGCATCGCCGCGCATGCGCTCTACAAGGACGGCCGCGTCTCCGACCGCGAGACCCTGACAAGCGAGAGCCGGGCCTATCAATGGCTGAGGCGCACCATCGAAATGCTCGCCGAAGGCGATACGCCCGAAGAGTTTTTAGAGCACACCAAGCTCGAACTGTTTCACGATCAGGTGTTCTGCTTCACGCCGAAGGGGCGCCTGATCGCGTTGCCGCGCGGCGCGACGCCGATCGATTTCGCCTATGCGGTGCATACCGACGTCGGCAACTCCGCGGTCGGCGCCAAGATCAACGGTCTTCACGCCCCGCTTCTGTCTGAACTTCAGAATGGCGACGAGGTCGAGATCACGCGGGCCAAGGACCAGGCCCCGCCGGCCGTATGGGAGACTCTGGTCGTCACCGGCAAGGCGCGCTCGGCCATCCGCCGGGCGACGCGCGAGGCCGTGCGCTCGCAATATGCCGGGCTCGGGCGCCAGATCGTCGCGCGCGCCTTCGAGCGGGCTGGCAAGCCCTATGCGGAGGACAAGCTCAAAGCCGTGCTGCCGCGGCTGGCGCGGGCCAATGTCGAGGACGTCCTCGCCGCCGTCGGCCGCGGCGAGATGTTCTCGGGCGACGTCGTCAAGGCCGTCTATCCGGAGTTCACGGAAGAGCGCAAGGCGGCGGCCGCGCGGCCGCGCGGCGAAGGCGGCTGGTTCGGCATGAAGAAGGGGTCCGGCCTCGTCTTCAAGATGCCGGGCGAAGGCGGCGAGGAGAAGCGCGACCGCTCCATTCCCATTCGCGGCCTGCATGGCGAATTGCCGGTGCGCTTCGCGCCGAACGGCGGCGCGGTGCCGGGCGACCGCATCGTCGGCATATTGACGCCGGGCGAGGGGATCACGATCTATCCGATCCAGTCGCCCGCGCTCACGGCTTTCGACGAACAGCCCGAACGCTGGCTCGACGTACGCTGGGACGTCGAGGAGGGCGGACATGAATTCTTCCCGGCCCGCATCGTCATCACCGCGATCAACGAACCCGGCGCGCTCGGCACGATTTCAAGCGTGATCGGCGATCACGCCGCCAATATCGACAATATCGTGTTCCGGCCGCTCTCGGCCGATTTCCGCGAAATGACCATCGACGTCGAGGTCAATGATTTAAAGCACCTGAACAGCATCATCTCGAATTTGCGTTCGCGCTCGGTGGTCAGCAAAGTCGAGCGGGTGAACGGGTAGGGTGTTTCACGTGAAACTTTTTGGGCGCGCGCAGACATTCGATCGCCGCCGGACCGCCGGGGGATGCCGGAGGGCCTCTTTCATGATAGGCGAACGGCTCCGAACGGATCAAAGGCCGATTGCCCATGCCGCATAGCCCCCGCCTTGGCGTCAACATCGATCACGTCGCGACCCTGCGCAACGCGCGCGGCGGGGCGTTTCCCGATCCCGTGCGCGCGGCGCTCGTCGCCATCGCCGCCGGCGCCGACGGCATCACCGCGCATCTGCGCGAGGATCGCCGCCATATTCGCGACGACGACATGGCGCGGCTGAAGCGCGAGATTTCGACGCCGCTGAATTTCGAGATGGCGGCGACGGACGAAATGGTCGCGATCGCTCTCGATACGCGTCCGCACGCCTGCTGCCTGGTGCCGGAGAAGCGCAGCGAGCGCACGACCGAGGGCGGCCTCAATGTCCTCGACGGCCACGACCATCTGAAAACCGTCACGGCGGAGCTGGCGCGGGCCGGCGTGCGCGTCTCCCTCTTCATCGAGCCGGGCCTTTCGCGCCGTGAAGGCGGCCGATTCGATCGGCGCGCCCGTCGTCGAACTGCACACCGGCGCCTGGTGCGATGCGCTGACCCATGGCGAGAGCGAGCGCGCGGCGCATGAATTCGCCCGCCTCAAGGCCGCGGCGACGCTCGCCGCCGACCTCGGCCTCGAATGCCATGCCGGCCACGGCCTCGATTTTTCCACTGCCGAGACCATTTCGGCGCTGCCCGAGATCGCCGAACTGAATATCGGGCATTATCTCGTCGGCGAGGCGATTTTCATCGGTCTTCACGCGGCGATCGCCCGGATGCGGGCGGCGATGGACGCGGGCCGCGCGAGATCACAGTCATGATTTTGGATTGAATCAATGCAAAATCATGAACGCTGATCCATCCCAATGGAAGAAGAGCGGGATGCGGGTGGAAAAGTGGGCTCCACTTTTCCTCATCCCGCTCCAGGGCGGCGGGTTAAGAGCGGGTCGAGGGCGAATCGGTCGTGATCATCGGTTTTGGAAACGATCTTTGCGACATCCGGCGCATCGAGGACTTGCTGGCCCGCTTCGGCGAGCGCTTCGCCAGCCGCTGCTTCACCGAAGTGGAGCGCCGCAAATCGGACGGCAGGGCGTCGCGGGCCGCATCCTACGCCAAGCGCTTCGCCGCCAAGGAGGCCTGCTCCAAGGCGCTCGGCACGGGCCTGCGGTTCGGCGTCGCCTGGCGCGAAATGGGGGTCGTCAACCTGCCTTCGGGCAAGCCGACCCTCATCCTTACGGGCGGGGCCCTGAAGCGGCTCGAAATCCTGACCCCGCGCGGCTGCCGCGCGGTCCTGCATCTGACGCTGACCGACGAATACCCGTGGGCGCAGGCGCAGGTGATCATCGAGGCGCTGGAGGATCCGGATGCGATCCTGCGGCCTCCGGACCCAAGGATTTACGAGGCGTGAATGCGCTGCAGCGAGGGCGCCGGAGCGTGGTCCCGGCGGGCGCCGGGACGACGCCTTAACTTTTGGTCATCCAGCCCGGCGCGCCCTATACCGCCGTTCCGCCGCATGTTAAGGAGCAAACTTTCCGGTCTACACGGCCGCGATTTTGACCCTTTTTCGCGATGGCGCAAATCGGCGGAAGCGTTGATCGCTTTCTCATCTGCGCTGAAGCTTAAGCCCCGCAACGCAGGCGAACCGTCCGAAGTTTGCTCGAACTTGCCTTGAAGAGAAGATTTGCGATGACAGAGCCAGTGCGGATGGATGGAAAAGGGGTCAAGCTCCAGGGGAAGGAGGGCGGCATTGGCGAGACGGTGAAGGTCATCGTTCAGGCCCTCCTGATCGCGCTCGTCGTCCGCACCTTCCTGTTTCAGCCGTTCAATATTCCCTCGGGATCGATGATCCCGACGCTTCTCATCGGCGATTATCTGTTCGTCTCCAAATACGCCTACGGCTATTCGAAGCACTCCTTCCCGTTCAGCCCGGATCTGTTCAACGGACGCATTCTCGGCTCGCCGCCAAAGCGCGGCGACGTGGTCGTGTTCAAGCTGCCGCGCGACGGTCAGACCGATTACATCAAGCGCGTGATCGGTCTGCCGGGCGACAAGATCCAGATGAAGGAGGGCCGCCTCTACATCAATGGCGAGATTGTGCCGCGCGAGCCGATCAAGCAAGACGCAAACCGAGGATTTCTACGGCCGCGAGACCGACTGTGCCGACCTATGAGGAAACCCTGCCGGGCGGCGTCAAGCACACGATCATCGAAATTCAGGGCGACACCGGCTTTTACGACAATACCGGCGTCTATGAGGTGCCGCCGAACAACTATTTCATGATGGGCGACAATCGCGACAATTCGACCGACAGCCGCGTTTCGCCGGATCAGGGCGGCGTCGGCTATGTTCCGTTCGAAAATCTCGTCGGCCGGGCGGAGCTCATCTTCTTTTCTGTCGGCAAGGGCGAACCGGCCTGGGCGTTCTGGGAGTGGCCGTGGACCGTGCGCTGGGACCGGATGCTGAAAACTGTGAAATAGATGACGGGCCGACAACCGGACTTCTTCGCGCTCGAAGCGCGCATCGGGCACAGCTTCGCCGCACGGACCCTCATCGTCGCCGCTTTGACGCATGTCAGCGCGGCGACGGGCGCGAGGCGCGAGAGCTACCAGCGGCTCGAATTTCTCGGCGACCGCGTGCTCGGCCTCGTCGTCGCCGACATGCTTTATGAAGCCTTTCCCGACGCCGACGAGGGCGAGCTGTCGCGCCGTCTGGCCGAGCTCGTGCGCAAGGAAAGCTGCGCCGAGGTTGCGCTCGAATGGGGCGCGCAAGCCTTCGTGCGGGCCGGCGAAAGCGAAAAGCACGCCTCCGCCCTCAACTACGGCGATCCTCGGCGACATTTGCGAATCGATCATCGGCGCGGTCTTCCTCGACGCCGGCTACCTCGCCGCGAAGGCGGTCGTCGCCCGCGCCTTCGAGCCGCGCATGCGCGCGCCGCGCCGCGCCCTGCGCGATCCGAAGACGGCGCTGCAGGAATGGGCGCAAGCGCGCGGGCTTCCGCCGCCGCTTTATCGCGAGACGGCGCGCTCGGGTCCAGATCACGCGCCGGAATTCACCGTCTCGGTCGAACTCCCCGGCTTTGCGCCGGCGGAAGCGAAGGGGCCGGCCAAGCGGCTCGCCGAGCAGGGCGCCGCGAGCGCCTTCATTGACGCGCGAAAAGATCATGGATCCCGGCAGCCAGAAAGGCGTGGCGTGAACGCGGAGACAGTAGGACGGGAAGAGAGCGGCCAAGGCGGGGGCGCGCGCTGCGGTTTCGTCGCCCTGATCGGCGCCCCGAACGCCGGCAAGTCGACGCTGATCAACCAGCTCGTCGGAGCGAAGGTCTCGATCGTCTCGCGCAAGGTTCAAACCACCCGCAGCCTCGTGCGCGGCATCGCCATCGAGGGCGCGGCGCAGATCATTTTCGTCGACACGCCGGGCATTTTCGCGCCGAAGCGCAGGCTCGACCGCGCCATGGTGACCTCCGCCTGGGGCGGCGCGGGCGACGCCGACGCGGTCGCCCTTCTCGTCGATGCGCGAAAGGGCGTCGACGATGAGGTCGACGGCCATTCTGGCGCGGTTGCCGCAGCTTGGCGGCGTCAAGATCCTCGTGCTGAACAAGATCGACACGGTCGAGCCGCCGGCGCTGCTCGAACTCGCCTCGCAAGCTCAACGCCGCCTTGCCCTTCGCCGACACCTATATGATTTCCGCGCTGCGCGGCCATGGCGTGCCGAAATTGCGCCATGATCTCGGGGCGCTGATGCGGCCGGGGCCGTGGCTCTATCCCGAAGACCAGATTTCGGACGCGCCGCTGCGCATGCTCGCCGCCGAAATCACGCGCGAAAAAATCTTCGAGCGCCTGCATGACGAACTGCCCTACCAGTCGACGGTCGAGACCGAAGTCTGGAAGGATATGCCGGACGGTTCGGCGCGGATCGAGCAAACAATCTACGTCATGCGCGAGGGGCACAAGAAGATCGTCATCGGCGAGGGCGGCCGCACCATCAAGGCGATCGGCACCGCCGCGCGAAAGGACATCATGCGAGGCGACCGAACAGACCGTGCATCTTTTTCTCTTCGTCAAGGTGCGCGAGAACTGGGCCGACGATCCCGAGCGCTATCGCGAGATGGGGCTCGATTTTCCCAAGCATTAGCCACCGCCGGCCGCTACGCTCGGCGCGCGCCGCGCGCTGCGATCAGGCACGACAGACCAAGACGATCGGGGGATTGATGCAGGAACAAGGCGACGGCGGGGGGCTTCAGGGCGGCGCAGGATTTGGCGGCGGCGACGCGGCCCGGCCTGTGGATGAGCCGCGTCCCGCGCGCCTCGGGCGGCGCGGCCTCATGCTGATCCTCTCCTCGCCGTCGGGCGCAGGCAAGACGACGCTGACCCGAATGCTGCTGCAAACGCAGGAGCTCGATCTTACCCTGTCGATTTCGGTGACGACGCGGCAGCAGAGGTCGAGCGAAGTCAACGGCATTCACTACACCTTCATCAGCAAGAAGCAGTTCGAGGCGATGCGCGAGGCCGGCGATCTGCTCGAATGGGCCGAGGTGCACGGCAACTGGTATGGAACCCCGCGCGAACCCGTCGAAAAGGTGCTGGCGCAGGGCCGCGACATCTTGTTCGACATCGACTATCAGGGCACGCGTCAGGTCAAGCAGAAGACCGCCGACGACGTCGTCACGATCTTCATTCTGCCGCCGTCGATGAAGGAGCTGCGCGCCCGCCTCGAACGCCGCGCCGAGGATCCGCCCGAGGCCATCGCCCGGCGGCTCGAGAATGCGCGCATGGAAATTCTGCGCTGGACGCAATATGATTATGTGTTGGTGAACGGCGACCTGCAGAGCACCTTCAACGATCTCCGCGCGATCCTGACGGCCGAACGGCGGCGCGCCGTGCGCCAGAAGCCGGGCATTGGCGCCTTCGTCGAAAAGCTGTTGCAGGAGACATAAGCGCGGGGAAGCTTTTGCGAAAGCAGCGGGGGGCAAATGCGCTTCGAGTCGCGCCGCGGGTCAGGGCCTGAGTCGCTGAGCAGTGCGCATTGGACGGCTTTGGTTCAGCTAAGGTCCGTGCTATAAAAGATAAAAAACATCACGGCTCCGGCGCGGCGCCCAGATTGTGCCGGGAGGCGGCGCCTTCGGCGCCAACTTCCGTCTGGCGCCGGAAGAGCGATCGGTGCTGCGTGTTGCGGGGCGTTCCCCGAGCGAAGCCGCGAAACGATCGCTCGGGGTGCGGTGGACATCGGCGCGGCTGGATTTTTTGGAAGGGGAGCGAACGTCTCAACTCAGCCGAACAAGCTATTCGGAGCGGCGCTCCGGAACAAGGAATCGACCATGCGGAGAAGTATCGCATTGAAGGCGGATCGAAGTTTCAGTCACGATCAATTCCTCAAGTCGATTTTGCAATCCCTCAAGTCGATTTTGCAATTTTTCAGGTCGATCTCGCCAAGAGGATCGAAGACGTTTCGCCATTTCGTTGCAGCCTCGCCGGCGCAACCGGGAACAACCGAGACGTCGGCGCCTGCGCCGGCGGCCGGCGCCGGCGAGAGCCACCGCGAACCGGTCGCCGCCGCGGCCTCGATCGATCGATCGCGCACGAAAAAGCAGCCTGAACGGATCGTCATTTTCCGGCTTGGCAGTCTTGGCGACACAGTCGTTTCTCTGCCTTGCCTGCATAAAGTGGCCGAAGTTTTTCCGAATGCGGAACGCATTGTCCTGACCAATGTCCCGGTTTCGGCCAAGGCCGCGCCGTTGGATATGATACTGGCCAACTCCGCGCTTATCGACGGCGTCATCGATTATCCGATCGGGCTGCGCTCGGCGCAGCGGCTCTGGGCGCTGCGCCGGCGATTGCGCGACGTTGGCGCTACGACGATGATCTATCTCGCGCCGGTGCGCGGCCGTCTCGAAGTCTACCGCGACATCGTTTTCTTCTGGATATGCGGCATTACGCGAATCATCGGCGCGCCGACCAGCAAGGACCTTTGCGAGCACCGCGTCGACCCTGTTTCCGGCGATTTGGAGCCCGAATGCTCGCGCCTTGCGCGAACGCTCGCGGCGCTGGGCCCGATCGAACTCGCCGATCCCGCCAATTGGGACCTGCGCCTCACAGATCGGGAGCGGGCCGTCGGCGCAAAGACCGTCGCCGCTTTCGAAGGAAGGCCTTACATCGCCATCAACATGGGCGGCAAAGCGATCGAAAATATCTGGGGCGACGACAATTGGCGGGGTCTTTTCAGGGAGCTTTCGAGAACGCATGGCGGCTATGGGCTTCTCATTATCGGCTCGGCCGATGACGCCGCCTGCGTCGCCAGCGTGACGGAGTCCTGGCCGAGCGCCGTCGTCAACGCCTGCGGCCAATTGGCTCCGAGGGAAAGCGCCGCCGCCCTCGAGCGTGCTGACCTGTTTGTGGGTCACAATTCCGGTCCAATGCACCTTGCGGCCGCGTGCGGGGTCACCGTGGTCGCGCTGTTCGGCAACGCCAACCCGCCCCGGGTGTGGCACCCCTACGGCCAGCGCCACCGGGTGATACAGCGCATGCAGGGCATCTTCGCGATCAAAATCGCCGATATCGCCGCGGCGGTTCGCGAAGCACTGCCGCCGTCGGTCGATGGGGAGCTGAAATTGAGGCTCGAGGACCCCGGCGCCTGAGTGGACGGCCGCGCGCCGCCCTCAGCGAATGTGGTCGAAGCCAGTCAGAGGGTTACATGTCGTCCCCAGCAATCTTCCTCGACCGCGACGGAACCATCATCGTCGAGAAAAACTATCCTTCTGATCCCGATCAGGTCGCGCTTGTCGAGGGCGCCGTCGCCGGACTGCGCGCGATGGCGAAACACGGCTATCCCCTGGTCGTCGTCTCCAATCAGTCGGGCATTGGACGCGGATATTTTTCGATTGAACAGGCGGACGCCGTCGAGCGGCGCGTGATCGACCTTCTCGCCGCCGAGGGCGTCACGATCGCCGCCTGGTATCGATGTCCGCATGGGCCCGACGCCGGCTGCGCGTGCCGCAAGCCCGCGCCTGGCATGATCCATTCGGCCGTCCGGGATCTCGATCTCGATCCGGCGCGCTCCTTCGTGATCGGCGACAAGTGGTCTGACATCGAACTCGCCGCCGCGGTCGGCGCGGTCGGCATTCTGGTGACGACGGGATATGGGATTGTCGACGCCGACCGAGCCCGCGAGCAGCGCGTCGCGGTCTGTCGCGACCTTGTGGAGGCGGACGGCGAAATCACGCGCCATTTGGCTTTGGACCGCGTCTAGAGCCCGGACCCGGGCGCGCAGCCTCTCACTTGTCAATCGCGGACGTTGGCTGGAGCGTCCTGTCGCCGACGATCGCTTTTCCGTGCTCGCGCAGGAGTCCTTCGAAGTAGGCGATGGTGCTCTTCAAGCCTTCGTCGAGGTTGATGGTCGGACGCCAGCCGAGCAGCTTTTCAGCCAGCTCGATTGTCGGTTTGCGTTGCTTCGGGTCGTCCTCGGGCAAGGGCCGCTCGACAAGCTTCGATTTCGACCCGGTGATGGCGAGCACCTTTTCGGCCAGTTCCCGCATGGTGAATTCGCCCGGATTGCCGATATTGATCGGTCCGGTGACGTTTGGGGGCGAATTCATCAGCCGATCCAGCCCATCGATCAAATCGGTGACATAGCAGAACGAACGCGTTTGCAGGCCGTGCCCGTAGATGGTGATGTCCTCGCCGAGCAGAGCCTGGCATATGAAGTTCGACACCACGCGTCCGTCGTCCGGACGCATATTGGGGCCGTAGGTGTTGAAAATGCGCGCGACCTTGATGCCGAGATTGTGCTGGCGATAATAGTCGAAAAACAAGGTCTCGGCGCAGCGTTTGCCCTCGTCGTAGCAGGACCGGCTGCCGATCGGGTTGACGTTGCCCCAGTATTCCTCCGGCTGCGGGTGCACGACCGGATCGCCATAGACCTCCGACGTCGAGGCCTGCAGGATGCGGATTTTCAGACGTTTGGCGAGGCCCAGCATGTTGATCGCGCCAGAGACGCTTGTCTTCGTCGTCTGAACCGGGTCCATCTGATAATGGATCGGCGAAGCCGGACAGGCGAGATTATAAATCTCGTCTACTTCGACGAAGAGTGGAAAGGTTACATTGTGCCGCAAAAGATCGAACTTTGGATCATCCAGCAGGTCAATAATATTGCGGCGGGTACCGGTGCAGAAATTATCGACGCAGAGAACTTCGTGGCCTTGCTTCACCAGCCGTCGACAAAGATGAGATCCGAGGAAACCCGCGCCGCCTGTGACCAAGATACGCTTTTGACTGAATAGCACGGTCAGCTCCAATCTGGCTTCAGCTTTGCTGCCGCCAAGCGGCGAGCCACGATACTTATCAATTCAATTTACCATGACTATCGTTTTTTATCAGCGCAGCTTGATCTGTGCAACACGATTTTGAGTTGCGGCAAAGAGGTCGATAAGCGCCAAATGACTTCCAACGGATTTCTTCGAGGGACTGAAGGCAAGATCCAAACCGTTTTCCAGCGAATTGAGTTGCGCCTCGTTTTCAGGTTAGGAAACGCCTGGATGGCCGCCTTTTGCGCGATCGAACAAGGCGTCATGGTTCAGAATGGCTTTCAAAACAGCTTCGTTATTATATGGGCTCTCCAGATATCGCTGATGTCCGTTTCTTTTTATGGCTGCGATACGTTCGTCGTCGCCGAGCAACTGGCGACATTGCTCGACGCACTCCCTTGCGTCGTTCCAGAACACAGCCTCCACGCCTTCCTTGAAAGATTCGCAGTGCTCATCTGTCCGCTCGGCGCAAAATAGTCCACCGATCGCTGGAATTTCGAAACTGCGCTGCGTGTGCAGGTCGCGGTTGCCCTTGCTCAGCAACCCCAGCGAGATTTTGGCGCACTGAATGATCCGCGCGTAGATTTCGGGATCGTTCTGGCCTGGTCCGCGCCAATGGGGCGCCAGCATCGGCCATTCCGGCGCCTTCTCCCAACGGTCGCCCCAGATCGACAAAGGCAGTCCGGCTTGAACCAGTTCCGCCATGAATGGCCCGCGCTCGGGAAACCAGGTCCCGATGAAGCAGACGTCGCTGCCCCATTTTTGCGCGTCCTCGTCGGTGAGGACGCGCGGCCGGTGCGCAACCTCATCAGCGCTCCGCCAAACGCGCACAACATTGCGCGCCCCTCGCGCATAGGCCTCGGCGACATTCTCTTCGCGAACGACCGCCAGAAGATCGTAGAACGGCGCCGCCTTGAGGTAATTGTCGAAGCGCCGCCCGTCGCGTCCGCCGAATGGATCGTCGATCGTATAATTGACGATCGGCGCCGAAAGCGTGCGGAATTTGGCGATCAGACTGGCGTCCAGAAATTGACCCTGATCGACCCAGATCAGGTCAGGCTCGGATTGCTTGACAGCATTGAAGATCGGACGGTTGATTTTTGCGCCGACGCCAAAGCCGCCGGCATGGTAGAGCCAGCGCGCCATCCAGACGGAACGGCCGATCCAATCATAGGGGTCGATCCACGTTACGACGTGACCAAGTCGCTCCAGCGCTTGCGCCCGCTGCAAACAGCTGCCCCTCGCGGGGCCAACATAAGCGATCCGAAGCGCGGTTTGTTTCGATCGAACTCGATCGTCAGTCCGAATGCGAGAGATGGCGTCAGGAATGCTTCGTCCTCCAATCAAGGGCGCACGACCGGCGGGCTACGCATTGCGCGCAATCGCCATAATCAAAGGCCTGATTGTCCAATTGACCACGCGGCGCACGTGAACCATTCATGCGATGGCGCGTAGAACACGAGGTCAGCGAGGTTAAATACCCGCCTTTGCCTTTGTTCGGAAACCCGGATGCGCATCGAATGAATTATGCGCGGCGCCCGCTAGCCAATCTGATGTTATTTCGCTTCTTTGTCTAGCAGGTTCCAATGACGGTTCAAAGAATTTTGTCCAAGGCGCCAAGGCGCCAAGTGGAATCGATCAGCACAACCGCACGAGCCTCATCTGCAACCGAGGCGTCGCCTCGCGACATGGGAAATAGACCGACAACGTGATCGAATAACTCAGATCGCTGACGATCTTGTTCCTGGGCGGGGACTATAATACAGCTCTCTTCTGCTCCGGCGGGATTATCGCACGCCATGTTTTGTCGCAGATCCACGGCGGCGCCTTCGATCGGGTCCGGTCGCCGGCGGCGAGCGCCTCGTCCCTCGCCGGCGAAGGCGTCCATCGACCGATCGAGATGTGCAAACAGAGCTTCGATGGGCGAACACGACTTTTTGTCTCAGGTCGCTGCCTTGGGCGCCTCGAACAATGAGACCTTTCGGAAAAACGAATGAAAATCCTGTATATCGGCCCGGAACTTGGAACGTCGATGCAGCGCCTCGCGGCGCTTCGAAGACTTGGCCATGAGGTGACCGTCGTCGACTCCTATATCGGAATCGAAAAACTGCCATTGCCGAAGATGCTGCTGCAAAGCTGGGCCTTCAAGACAGGCGCGTTTGGTTTCGGCGGAATGGTCAGGCGCTATGTTTTATCGAAGGTGAAAGGCGCGGCCTTCGATCTGGTCTTCGTCGATAGCGGCGAACTTCTCGACCCCGCGACGATCATCGCATTGAAGAAGGCGGGCAAGGTCGTCGTCAACTATAATCAGGACAATCCCTATGTTCCCAGGGACGGACTGAAATGGCGCCTGTTTTTGAAGGCGCTGCCATTTTATGACTTGGTCGCGACACACAGGGTGTCGAGCGCCGACGGGGCGAAGCGGGCGGGCGCGCGGCGCGTTCTGCTAGTCAGGGAGGCAGCCGACGAAGTCGTTCATCGGCCGATCGAATTGAACGAACAGGACCGCGCGCGCTTTTCCGCGCAGGTCGCCTTCGTCGGCACCTGGATGCCGGAACGCGGCCCGTTCCTGCTGCGGCTCGTTGAGCGCGGCGTTCCGCTCCGCATTTATGGAGAGCGATGGAATTTGGCGCCGGAATATGGCAGGTTGCGTGCATGCGTCGTCCGCGGGAACCTCGAAGGCGATGACTACGTCAAGGCGATCAGGGGCGCCGCGATCGCGATCGGTCTTCTGTCCAAGGGAAATCAGGATCTGCATACGACGCGAAGCTTCGAAATACCCGCGATCGGAACGCTCTTTTGCGCGGAACGTACGCGCGACCATCTCGAAATGTACGAGGATGGCGAGGAAGCCGTGTTTTTCGACAGCGCGGATGAATGCGCGGACCTCTGCCTGGCGCTGCTTGCGCAGCCGGATCGAATCGGCAAGATCGCCGCGGCCGGGTTGAAGCGCGTATGGCGAAATGGCGACTTCAACGAGAGGCTTTTGAGCAAGATCATCGACGCCGCGTTGAAGACGGAAAAAGCTTAAAGATGGAGAACGGTCGCGGACGCCGGCGCCTTTCGTCGATGTCGGCGCGAGAAACAAAACGGAGCTGAGGTTTCAAGTTGCAGAGGCGTCGTCGATCGAGGCGTGAGGGAATGGATGAATATAAGCGCGCGTCCGATCCGCGTCGCGGACCATAGGAGACGGGTTTCATTTTTCCTCGCGCGGTCGGTAAATTGAACCTCTGATGGGTTGATGAATGTTGGCATTTTACATTAGAAATTTTTTGTAGCGTTCGAATTTATTTGTATGTTACTTTGCGAAGACGCCTGAGGAACCAACTAAGTTTTTCCATCCTTCTCGACTTTCCAGTCCTCGAAGCAAGTCCGGATTAATTTATCATTGGCGTCAAATAATGTTTCGTGAGCAAAATCGGACGGTCATTTGCGCGCTGGAAACTTATTCCACGATCGGTGGATTGCAGAGTTTCAACCGCCGCGTCTTCAAAAATGTGGCGCTGCGCGCCGTCGAGAGGAAGGAGCGTTCGGCTCTCGCCGTTTTGAGCGCTGATCGCGATGCCGAACTGCCGGTGATCGATGGGCTGGAGTTCGCCGCTCCCAAAAATCAGCTGCGGTTTTTAGCCTCGGCTCTCTGGGCGAGCCTGTTCGAGGCGCGCGTGCTGCTAATTTGCCATATCAACCTATTGCCGCTCGCCGTCGCGGTCAGGCTGTTCCGTCGCCGGCTGCCTATCGTTCTGTTCGTCCATGGGTACGAGGTCTGGCACGCGCAGGGGATGCGCGAAAGACGATTTTACGAGAGCTGGCTCGTCGGAGCGCTGACGCGGATCGCCTCGGTCAGCCGTTTTACGGCTGATCGGATGGAGCGCGAATTCCACGTTGCGCCAGACAAGTTCAGGTTCCTGCCCAATGCCGTCGATGGGCTGGAGGCTGCGCCGGCTGCATCGGCGCCGCAGTCGCCGACGATCCTGACCGTAGCCCGGCTCGGCGCGGGCGAACGGGAGAAAAATGTTCATGAAATGATCGCGGCCGTCGCCATCGTGAAGGAGCGGCTGCCCGGCGTAAAATATGAAATTATTGGCGGCGGAGCCTTGCGGCCGGAGCTCGAAGCATTGGCGAAGAATCTCGGCGTCGCCGACTCGGTTACATTCTTGGGTCAGGTCGGCGATCGCGAACTGCGGCAGGCCTACGCCCGCGCCGCCGTTTTCGCAATGCCGTCAAACAAGGAAGGGTTCGGGATCGTCTATCTCGAGGCCTGGCAATCTGGCAAGCCGGTCATCTGCAGCTCGCGCGGCGCGGCGAGCGAAGTCGTCGCCGACGGCGTCGATGGGTTCGTCCTTGATCCATCGGATGTGAAGACTCTCGCCGACCGGCTGTATGGCTTGCTGACGCAGCCCGACGTGGCGAAGGCCATGGGCGAGCGCGGCCGCCTGAAAGTCGAGCAGAAATATCTCAACGCCAATTTTCGCAGCCATCTCGACAAGATTCTCGACGAGCTGCTGGTCGACTCACCGAGGCCTGAGCCTGCGGCGGACCGGCGCTCGCAGTTGAAGCTCTGATCCCGCTCGGCCGGGGCCGGGCGCGCCCAGGCGGCGCGACGGGCGCCAGGCGAAGCAGGCCCGGAAGACAGGCTCCAAGGGCTACACAAACGCGCGCCGCGCGGCTATGCTCGCGCGCCGTTCGCAAGAGGATGAGATCATGGCCGCTCACGCCACGCCGCACTTTCACAATCAGCCGGGCGCTCCCCGCGTCAGCGTCGGCGCGAAGGAGTTCATGTGCGTCGGCGCTCTGCCCCCGTTCGATCACCCGCATATTTTCATCGACATGGGCGACGCCGAGGAAGCCATCTGCCCCTATTGCTCAACCCACTACATTTATGACGCGACGCTGCATGGCGGATGCGTTCCCGCCGAATGCGCCTTCGATCCGCAATCGGCTCCAGCGGCGGCGTGAAGCGGCGCATTTGACTTTATGAGCGAGCCTCATGCGCTGATCGCCGGCGCCGGAATTGGCGGCCTCAGCGCGGCGCTGTGTCTTGCGCGCGCCGGCTGGCGGGTCAGCATTTTCGAATCCGCGACGACGCTTGAGGAGGTCGGCGCCGGACTTCAACTGTCGCCGAACGCAAGCGCCATTCTGCAAAAGCTGAATGTCATCGAGCGCCTGAAAGGTTTCAGTCTCGCCCCCGAATCGATCAGGGTGCGACGTGCTCGCGATGGCGCGACGCTGTCCCTGATGCCGCTGGCCGACGCCGAGAGGCGCTGGGGCGCGCCCTATCTCCTCGTCCACCGCGCCGATCTTCAGCGGGCCCTTCTGCAAACGGTCGCGGAGGAGGACGCCATCCGCATCCATGCCGGCGTCGCGGTGGCGGGTTTCGCCTCTGGCTCAGATGGCGTGGTCGCCGCGCTGCGCCAGGGGCTGCTCCGGCTTGAGGCGTCCGGCGATTGCCTGATCGGCGCCGACGGAGCGCGCTCTCTCGTCCGCGCGAAGCTTCTCGGCGGGGGAGCCGATTCTGCAAGCTTCATAAAACGGACAGCCTGGCGCGCCCTCATTGACGCCGACCGCGTGGCGCCCGAGGCGCTGCGACCGGAATCATGCCTTTGGCTCGGGCGCGAGGCCCATCTCGTGAATTATCCGTTGCGCGGCGGCGCCGTCGTTAATGTCGTCGCGGTTCTCGACGAAAACGAAGCCGCCCCCCGCCCGGAGGAGGACTGGTCGCGTCCGGGCGATCCGGCCGTCCTCGCCGCGCGCTTTTCGTCGTGGCACAAAGCCGCGCGGTCGTTGCTCGCCGCCGCGCAGCACTGGCGGAAATGGCCTCTCATCGATCGCGACCCGCTTCCGGGCTGGACGGCGGGACGCGTCGCGCTGCTCGGCGACGCCGCGCATCCCATGCCGCCCTTCCTGGCGCAGGGCGCAGCGCAGGCGATCGAGGACGCCGCCGCTCTGGCCGAGGCGCTTCAGGCCACGCGCGATGTTCCGGCCGGGCTCGACGCCTACGCGGCCGCGCGGCGCGAGCGGGCCGACAGGGTACAGCGCGAATCGCGCGCGCAAGGCCGGATTTATCATCTGTCAGGCCCCGCCGCCTTCGTGCGCGACGCCGCCCTGCGGGCCCTCGGCGGCGAACGCCTGCTCGCGCGCTACGACTGGCTTTATCGCGTGAGGCGCAACTGATCCTGACCTCATCGTCCGGGCTTGACAGGCAAGGCTCGCAGGTGAGATTGGCTCATTCCTTCTGCGGAGATCGGGATGCGGCGGATTTTTTTATTCTCGGCGATCATCGGCGCGGCGGCTGCGCTTTGCGGCTGCTATCAGTCTCAGCCCTATTCGGCGCCGGTCGCCGCGGCGCCTTCGGGGATAGCCGCGCCTGTCTGGCCGGACCTGCCGCCTGCCGCCGCCTGCACGGAGAAACTCAACAGCTATCAGAAAGTGCTGACCTCCGACGTCACGACCGGCAATCTCAACCAGAAAGTCTATAATGATATCGAGGCCGATCTGTCGCGCGCCGCCAGCGCCTGCGCGGCCGGCAAGGACGGCGAGGCGCTCGGGATCATTCACGCCACGAAGGAAAAGCACGGCTATCACGTGTGAGCGGGGCGTCGCTAAACGAGGGACCCTTCCGATAATGCGTGGCGCAGATAGCGCAGCGTGAAGCTCGGCATGCGCTCTTCGTCGAGGTCGCGAAGCGAGAAAACTGGGTGGAGGGCGACAAGCTCGGGCGCCTCCTGTCGCGCGATGAAATCCTTGAACCGGACCTCGATCTCGGAGGCTGTCAGAGGCGAGCGTACGGCTTTCATGCAGGCGATGCGCGGTCCCTCGAAAACCACGGTCCATCCCGGCGCGAAGGCGACCTCGTCGGCGCCGATGCCGGTCTCCTCGAAAAGCTCGCGCGCGGCGCTGCCCGCAAGATCGAGCGCGCCGTCCTTGACGTCGCCGAGATCAGGCGTTCCAGCCGGAAAATAGATCTTGCCGGCGTTGGCCGTCCTTTCGCTCATGCGTCCGAGCATGAAGGCGCCGTCGGCGGAGAGCAGGGCCGCCATGGCGAAGCAATTGCGAACGTCGCCGTCCGGAAAGCCGAAGTCGCGCCAGGCGAGAAACGCCTTGAAATCGACGGCGGAGGCCGTTCCCCGGAGAACGCGCCGGACGCCTGGAGCGGGATGAGGAAAAGCAACGGTCGGTTTTCCGCCCGGATCCCGCTCCAATTTATCGTGGTCTGCCGCCTCGATGCGCCGCTCGAAGTTGAGAAAGACGCGGCCATTGAAAAGATGCGGATTTTTGCCGCTTAGCTTCTCCCAATGCCGGTCGATCGCCTCGCCCTGGTCGATCGCGAAGGGCCACGCGCGCGCCTCCACGTCGAAGACGACATCCTCGATGTCGTCGATGCGCGGCGCCTCCGGCGTCATCGAAGCGCGGCGCCGAGGCTCAGGTCGCTGGGCGCGCTTTGCGCATTGACGGCGCGCCACCAGCGCTCCAGGGCGGCGCCGGAGCAGGGCAGTTCCTCATCGAGGCCCATCGTGAACCGGCGCCACGAATCAATGAATTTTATTGAAACGCAAACAAGCGTCGGAATGCCAGCCGCCGCCGCCGCGCCGATCTCGGCGTAAAGGCCGAGCCCCGCGGCCTCGAGCTTGCCGAACCGGTTGATGAACAGGAGTTCGGGCGATCTCTCGATGGCGCGCGCGACCCGATGCGCGGCGTCGGCCAGCGCCGTCGTATCGATGCGGCAGGATTGCGACTGAGTCCCGAGATCCTGCAGGATCGAAATAGCCTCGCCGGTTTCGACGTCGCGAAGAAAGACTTCCCGGCAATCGCAGGGCTGCGCGACGTCGACGGTTTGAACCATGCCGGCGATGCGATGCCCGCGGCGCTTGAGGGCGGCGGCGAAATCCGCGATGATTTCATTCACCGCGTCATTGTCGTTGAAGACCAGCGCCGCTAGGCTCTTTCCCTCACAGGCTGCTTCATGGGATAGGCGCGCGCTCACGGTCGTCGCCGCCGGATGTGAAAGGCGATCGCGCCGTCGCCTTGTTCCTGCCGCTCAAGAACGTCACCGGTCTCGCGCACAAGATGGGGAATGTCGATGGCGGCGAGCGGATCGGTGCATTCGACGATGAGGAGATCGCCATCGTTCAGCCGGCGCAGGGCCTTGCCCGTGCGTAGAGCCGGCAGCGGACAATTGAGGCCGCGAAGGTCGAGAGCCGTGGAGGTCGATTGGGTGGGCATCAGCGACAAGTCTCTTGCGCCCCCGGCCGGAAAACAGCATCACGTGCGGATGTTAAGCGATGCGGCGGCAAAGTTCCAGAGGGAGCGCGAAGGTTTGAGCGCGGGGGCGCAGGGCGTTATCGCCGCAGGGACGGACCGCGAGGCTTTTTTCTCATGCGCGTGATCGGGCTTTCCGGATGGAGCGGGGCGGGCAAGACCACCCTGATCGTCAAGCTCATTCCCGCGCTCAACGCGCGCGGCTTTTCGGTTTCGACGCTGAAGCACGCCCATCACGGCTTCGACGTCGACAAGCCCGGCAAGGATTCCTATTCGCACCGCGAGGCGGGCGCGCGCGAGGTTCTCGTCGCCTCCGCCAACCGCTGGGCCTTGATGCATGAATTGCGGGGCGACGACGAGCCGCCCCTGCGCGCCATGCTCGCGCGCCTTAGCCCCGTCGATTTCGTCCTCGTCGAAGGCTATAAGCGCGACCTTCATGTCAAGATCGAGGTGCATCGCGTCGCCAACGGCAAGCCGCTGCTGTACCCGGAGGATCAGGACATCAAGGCGCTGGCGAGCGATGGCGGACCCTTCCCGGCGTCTTTGCCGCACGCCCACCTTGACGATATCGAGGCGATCGCAAATCTCGTCGAGCGCGTCGCGGCCCCGATGGATGAAACATTGGCGCGACTCGATCAAAATGCTCGGGGCTGAGGGGTTGAGGGTGAGTTTCGTCGACTACGACCTGATCGGGTGAAGGACACGGCGGTCATGCTTTATGTGTGGATCATGCTCGGAAGCGCCCTTGGCGGCGGCCTGCGGTTCTGGGTTGCGACGACGATCGGCAATCAGATCGGCGAGACCTTTCCCTGGGGCACCATCATCGTCAACATCACCGGCTCTTTCGTGATCGGCTTTTTCGCGACCTTGACCGGCCCCGACGGGCGCCTGCTGGTCGGCTCAACGGCGCGCCAGTTCGTGATGATCGGCCTTTGCGGCGGCTACACCACTTTCTCATCCTTCAGTCTGCAAACGCTGAACCTCGTGCGCAACGGCGAAGTCCTCAACGCCGGAGTAAATGTCGTGCTGTCCGTCACGCTTTGCCTGATCGCGGTCTGGCTCGGCTATGTGGCGGCGGCGATGCTCAATCAGGTCAAGGGAGTCTGAGCCATGCAAGCGCCGAGCGACGCCAAGCTGCTGCGCATTTTCATCGGCGAAAGCGCGAAGAGCGATCATCGGCCGCTCTATGAGGCGATCGTTCTCAAGGCGCGCGACGCCGGTCTCGCCGGCGCCACCGTGCTGCGCGGCCCGATGGGTTTTGGCCATTCCCACCATCTCCACTCGCAGAACATCCTCGAACTCTCCGGCGATCTTCCCTTCATCGTCGAGATCGTCGACAGCGAGGAGAAGATCAATGCGTTTCTGCCCGTGCTCGACGCGATGATGGCGAATTCGAAGGGCCTGATCACGCTCGAAAAGGTGCAGGTGCTGCAATATGGTCCGGGCGGCGCATGAACAGGGCTGCTCAAATATAGAATTGATCTAAAGTCGATAAGTTTGAATTGTTACAAATAAAAAACAACGTTTTTGCAGCATAACTTGCAGAAGAATAAATAGACGTCGATCCTGAGAATGGAGGATGCGATGTGCGATATTCTGAATGAGCGAATTCGAGTAAACAAAATATTGAATGAGGCGATCGACGACGGGTTCGGCGCCTGCTCCATGCAGGCGGACGAATTGATCCAGCGCTGTTTTCACGCGCTTCACGCCTGTTACCACGGATCCTGCGTCGAAGAGTGTTTGCAGGCGAAGGCGTCGGAATTCGTCGCTTCGCATCTCGCCCGGCGCGCGACTGGGCGCGTCTAACCCGTCCGGGCGGCCTCAAACTGGCCGGTGAGCTCCAGCCATTCCTCCTCGGCGAGCGATCAGCGCCTGCTCCAGTTCGCCGCGCTGGGCCGCGAGCTGCGCCGCCTTCGCCGGATCTTTCGCGAAGGCCGCCGGATTGGCGAGCGCCTTGTCGACCCGGGCGACGAGATCCTGGAATTTGCGCATCTTCTCCTCGACCGCCCAGATGCGCTTTTTCAGGGGGCCGGCATCCTGGCGCGTCGGGGCGGGCACGGCGCGCTGGGCGCCGCTCGGCGGCTGCGCGATCCTTACGGCCGCCCGCGCCATTGCCGCCGCCGGCGCGATCGAGGACGAATTTCTTGTAGTCGTCGACATCGCCGTCGAAGGCCGCGACCGTGCCGTCGGCGACGAGCCAGAGGCGGTCGGCGCAGGCCTCAAGCAGATGGCGGTCATGCGAGACGAGAATGATCGCGCCTTCGAAATCATTGATCGCCTCGATCAGCGCGGCGCGGCTGTCGATGTCGAGATGGTTGGTCGGCTCGTCGAGGATCAGGAGATGCGGTCCGTTGAAGCTGGCGAGCCCCATCAGGAGCCGCGCCTTTTCGCCGCCCGACAATTGCGCGACCTTGGTGTCGGCCTTGATGTTCGGAAAGCCGAACTGCGCGCATTTGGCGCGGATCTTCGCCTCGGTCGAATCGCGCATGAGTTCGGCGACGCATTGGTAGGGCGTCGCCTTTTCGTCGAGATCGTCGACCTGATGCTGGGCGAAAAAGCCAACCTCGAGTTTCGAGGAGCGCCGCACCACGCCGCCCTGCGCCTGCAGGCGTCCGGCGACAAGTTTGGCGAAGGTCGATTTGCCATTGCCGTTTGACCCAAGGAGGCCGATGCGGTCGTCCTCGGCGATGTTCAGCGACAGCCTTTTCAGCACGGGCGCGCCGTCATAGCCGACGCTGGCGTCGTCCATGGCGACGATCGGCGGACTCAAGGGTTTTGCCGGCGAGGGCAGGTGGAACGGCAAGATATGGCCGTCGACGATGGCTGCGATCGGCTCCATCTTCGCGAGCATCTTGAGGCGCGATTGCGCCTGCGCCGCTTTCGTCGCCTTGGCCCGGAAGCGGTCGACGAAGGATTGCAGGTGCTTGCGCTGATCGTCCTGCTTTTTCTTGTGCTTCAGCAAGATCGCCTGCTGTT
Organism: uncultured Alphaproteobacteria bacterium; assembly: GCA_963757985.1. Classification (GTDB taxonomy): domain Bacteria; phylum Pseudomonadota; class Alphaproteobacteria; order Rhizobiales; family Beijerinckiaceae; genus Methylocapsa. The sequence goes on from CAVWTQ010000001.1 coordinate 161,128, forward strand.
CGCGGCGCTGCCGCTCGAAGCCTGAATAATTGCCGCGCCAGAGCGTCAGCTTCGCCGCGTCGAGATGCAGAATGTGGTCGGAGACGGCGTCCAGCAGATCGCGGTCGTGGCTGATGACGAGGATGGTCGCCGGATAGCGCTGCAGATAATCGATCAGCCAGAGCGTGCCTTCGAGATCGAGGTAATTGGTCGGCTCGTCGAGCAGCAGCAGGTCGGGGGCGGAAAACAGCACCGCGGCGAGGGCGACGCGCATGCGCCAGCCGCCGGAGAACTCCGACAGCGGCCGGTTCTGCGCCGCCTCGTCGAAGCCAAGGCCGGCGAGGATGCCCGCGGCGCGGGCCGGCGCCGCATGCGCGTCGATATCGACGAGCCGCATATGAATATCGGCGATGCGGGCGGGATCCGTCGCGTGTTCGGCCTCCCGCGTCAGCGCCGCCCGTTCGAGATCGGCGTCGAGAACGAAGTCGATGAGGCTCTGCGCGCCGCCCGGCGCCTCCTGCTCGACGCGGCCAAGGCGCATCTGGCGCGGATAGGAGATCGTCCCCGATTCCGCGGCAAGTTCGCCCGCGATCATGCGGAACAGCGTGGTTTTGCCGGCGCCGTTGCGGCCGACGAAGCCGATGCGGGCGTTGTCCGGCAAAGCGGCGCTCGCCTTGTCGAACAGCACCCTTGGCCCAAGCCGCAGCGTGACATCGTTGATGTGAAGCATGCGGGCTTGTCGCCCGACTTCTGTTGCATTGCAAGAGTTGCATTGCAAAAGAACGCGGCGGACCCCGGATTTTGAGGTCGCCGTTTGCCTCCATTGGGCCTTGGCGCGCCGGCGTCGCATTTGATTTCGCTTAATGCGGAGGCGGGCGCGGACGCTAGCCTTGGCGCTGCGGCGCTTTGCCGCCGAAATGAAGCTTCATCGCGGCCTTGTTTTGATCGGCGCTGCCGGTTAGAATAATTCTAAGCCCAGGTTCTTTCTGTGAATTTTAGCCGGAAGCGCTCGGGCTATTCCTGTCATCAATAGCATCCTCGTGCTGGAAACGAATAAGGAGAGTCGAAATGTCGTCGCTTGCGGGCAGCAAAACCGAAAACAATCTGAAGGACGCCTTCGCCGGCGAATTGCAGGCGAACCGGCGCTATCTTTATTTCGCTCAAAAGGCGGATGTCGAAGGCTATAACGACGTCGCCGCCGTGTTCCGCTCGACCGCCGAGGGCGAAACCGGCCATGCGCATGGCCACCTTGAATTTCTCGAAGCGGTCGGCGATCCCGCGACCGGCCTGCCGATCGGCGAGACCACGTTGAACCTCGGCGCCGCCGTCGCCGGCGAGACGCACGAATATACGGATATGTATCCGGGCATGGCGCGCACGGCGCGCGAGGAAGGCTTCGGCGAAATCGCCGACTGGTTTGAAACGCTGGCCAAGGCCGAGCGCTCCCATGCCGGCCGCTTCCAGAAGGCTCTCGACGAGCTGAAGAAGCTGAACGCCTGAACCACGAGACCCGCGTCGAACACTTGCCGTCCCGGCGCAGCTGTTTTGCGCCGGGCGCGTGCGTGTTTCTCGAATTCGTTTGCCAGCCCATTCAAGGTGATGTGAGCGCGACATGAGCGAAGGCGGTTTGGCGGCTCCCTCCCGGCATCCTCTGGATTGGCGGAACCCGGATTTTTACGACGAGGCGAAGCTCGACGCTGAACTGCGCCGCGTCTTCGACATCTGTCACGGCTGCCGCCGCTGCTTCAATCTATGCGATTCCTTTCCGCGGCTGTTCGATCTCGTCGACGCCGCGCCGACCGGCGAACTCGACAGCGTCGAGAGCAAGGACTTCAAGCCCGTCGTCGACGCCTGCACGCTCTGCGACATGTGCTACATGACGAAATGCCCCTATGTGCCGCCGCATGAGTTCAATCTCGATTTTCCGCATCTGATGCTGCGCTATCGCGCCGTCGAGGCGAAAAAGGGCGAGGTGAAGTTCGCCGATCGCGAGCTGGCCAAGACCGATCGCAACGGGGCGCTCGCCGCCTATGTCGCGCCGCTCGCCAATTTCGCGACGGACTGCGCCCACAAGACCGCGCGCGCTCTTCTCGAAAAGGCGGCGGGGCTCGATCGGCGCGCCTTTCTGCCACCCTATCAATCAAAGAGCTTCGCCGCGCAGCGAAAAAGCCTCGTCCGCCGAGGTCAACAGAGAAGCCCCGGCCTTCGGCCGCAAGGCGGTGATCTACGCGACCTGCTACGCCAATTATAATGAACCCGCGATCGGCCTCGCCGCGAGCGCGGTGCTGGCGCAAAACGGCGTCGAGACGGAAGTCGTCTACCCACATTGCTGCGGCATGCCGCTTTTGGAGCAGGGCGCCATCGAGGAGGTGGCCGACGCGGCGCGGACCGTGGCGTCGGCGATGAAGCCCTGGATCGACAAGGGTTATGACGTCATCGCGCTGGTGCCGTCCTGCGCCCTGATGCTGAAGACCGAGTGGCCGCTGATCCTGCCCGAAGACGTGGATGTGAAGCGCCTTTCAAAGGCGACGTATGACATCAGCGAATATATCGTCGCGATCGCGCGCAAGGAGGGGCTGGCGCCGGGCCTCGGCGCGCTCGAACCGCGCGGCGTCGCGTTGCATGTCTCCTGTCATTCCCGCGCGCAGAACATGGGACAGAAGGCGCGCGAACTTTTAAAGCTCATTCCCGGCGTCGATCTTCAGGTGATCGAGCGCTGCTCGGGCCATGGCGGCGCCTGGGGCTGCAAGACGCCGAACTTCGAGACGGCGCTCAAAGTCGGCGCGCCCGTCGCGCGGCAGGCGGCGCAAAGCGGCAAGGCGGTCGTCACCTCGGAATGCCCGCTCGCCGGGCATCACATCGCGCAAGGCATGGCGTTGCTCGGCGAGGGCGACAAGGCGGGGAAGGCGGCGCCGGAGCTTGTGATCCATCCGATCCAGCTGATCGCAAAGGCTTATGGCCTCGAAGCATGAACGGCGCGCGCAAAACACTATTCGCGGACTGCGGAGCGGACCATGGTTGACAGGCATAATCTGACGGCGGCCGACATTCTCCCCATGGCGGAATATGGCGAAATCCGCGCCGAGATCCGCCGCAAGATCGCGGCGCGCAAGCAACACCGCCGCGTCGAGGTCGGACCTTACGCGACCTTCTACTTCGAAAATTATGAGACGATGTGGCTGCAGGTCCATGAGATGGTGTTCATCGAAAAGGGCGGCCCCGCAGCAGGTCCCGGACGAGATCGCGGCCTATAATCCGCTGATCCCGAAGGGAAGCGAACTGGTCGCGACCTTCATGATCGAGATCGACGACCCGCAGCGGCGCGCGGCCGTGCTCGGCGCCGCTCGGCGGCATCGAGAATACGGCCTTCATCGCCATCGGCGGCGAGCGCGTTTTCGCCCGCGCCGAGGCGGATCAAGAGCGCACCCGGGAAGACGGAAAGGCCTCCTCGGTTCAGTTCGTCCATTTTGACTTTTCGCCGGCTCAGATCGCGGCGTTTCGCGCGCCAGGCGCCGAGGTCGTTGTCGGATTCGCCCATCCGCGTTACGGCCATATGGCCGCCCTGCCGGAAAATGTCCGCGTCGAGCTCGCCGGCGATTTCGACTGATCAGTGTATTTTCGCGATCATTCCCGCGGCTTCGAAAGGGCCTCCGGAACGCTTTTGCGGATCAGCCGCGCCAGCGCCTCGATCGCCGGACGGCGCGGGTTGGTCGGGCGTGAAATCAGCCGGATCAGCCGCGAAGTATGCGGCCCGCGCAGCGGCCGCGCGGTGAGATTGCCCGGCAGGCGCGGATCCTCGATCAGCGCGAGGCCCGGCATCAGGGTCATTCCATAGCCCGCCGCCGCCATGTGAAGCAGGGTCTGCAGGCTGGCCGCGCGCATGTCCGCCAGATCGTCCTCGCCATGCCGCGGATGCTGGCAGAGTTCGAGCGCCTGATCGCGCAGGCAATGGCCGTCGGAGAGCAGCAGGAGCTGGTTCGGGTCGATTGCGCTGGAATCGACGATGGCGCTCGCCGCGAGCGGGTGGTCTTGCGGAAGGACGAGGAAAAACGGCTCCTCGAACAGGGGCGTGATTTCGAGCGCGTCGGTTTCGGGATCGGAGGCGATGAGGGCGGCGTCGAGTTCGCCTTCGAGAACGGGCCCGATCAGCCGCGCCGTCATATCCTCGACGAGAGCCAGCGGCGTTTTCGGCATTTCCGCGCGGGCGAGCGGCAGCGCGAACGGCATGAGATAGGGCGCGAGCGTCGGAATGACGCCGAGGCGCAGCGGCCCGAGCATCGGATCGCGGCTGGCTTTTGCGCAGGCCATCAACTCATCGGCGGCGGCGATCGCGCAGCGGGCATGGCCGAGAATGAGGTCGCCCGCGGCGGTCGTCGTCAGCGATTTCCCGACCCGCTCGAAAATGGCGACGCCGAGTTCCTCCTCGAGCTTCAGGATCTGACCGCTGAGCGTCGGCTGGCTGACATGACAGGCCGCGGCGGCGCGGCCGAAATGCTTGAGATCGGCGACTTTGATGATGTAGCGGAGGTCGCGCAGGTTCATGGCGGTTCGATATCAACCCTGATCCGGCAGTACAATCGGAACTCCGCCGCTCGCGGTCAGGCGTAAGCGTCGCATCATCTTGCCGGGGCCGCGCGCGCGCCTCTATAAGCGGGCCATTCCAGCCCCCTTGCCGCAAGGATACACAGCGCCCATGGCGATCGAACGCACTTTCTCCATCCTGAAGCCCGACGCGACGCGGCGCAACCTCACCGGCGCGATCAACGCCCTGATCGAGAAGGCGGGCCTGCGCATCGTCGCGCAAAAGCGCGTCCAGATCACGCGCGCGCAGGCGGAGACCTTCTACGCCGTGCACAAGGAGCGGCCGTTCTTCGGCGAACTGGTCGAGACGATGATCGGCGGCCCGGTGGTGGTGCAGGTGCTCGAAGGCGAAGACGCGATCAAGGCTTACCGCGACGTTCTGGGCGCGACCGATCCGGCCAAGGCCGCGCCGGGCACGATCCGCAAGGAGTTTGCGCTGTCGGTTGGCGAAAACTCGGCCCATGGCTCCGACGCGCCCGAGACCGCCGCGATCGAGATCGCGCAATGGTTCTCGGGCAATGAGATCGTCGGCTGAGGGTCAATACTTGATTCATTGTCTTAAGTTATACGTATATCTAACTGAAATATATTTATAAATACGCATTTAGTGCGTCGTCGCCTGCATCGCGGCGACGCAAAAATCGCTCTACGCCTCCAGCAGGCGCAGTTCTCGCGCGCTGCGGCCGATCTTGCGCCGGAGCAGCGTGCGCAGTGTCACGCCGTCGACGTAGCCGACCTCGACCGGCGATCTCATCGACGCTGGCGCGAGTCGTTTGCAACAGATGCGTTGCGCGTTCGACGCGCAAATCCTGGAAATAGGACAGCGGCGATTTGCCGAGGACGACGCGCAGCCGCCGCGCCAGGGTGCGTTCGCTCGCGCCGACGGCGAGCGCCGCCGCTCTGAGCGAAAAACCCGCGGAGAGATGGCTTCGCGCCCAGCGCTCGAAGCGCTCGACGATGGGGTCGCTGTGCATGAGGTGATCGGGAATGATGAACGCCGCCTGAGAGGGCCGTGGGTCGGCCACCAGATATTTCGCCGTGACGGCGGCGAGCGCGGGGCTGGAGCGGCGTATCAGGCAGAGGGCGAGGTCGAGATGACCCAGCGCGGCGCCGGCCGTCACGACCCGGCTGGTCTCCACGAGCATGCGCGATTCATCAAGTTTGACGCGCGGATAGCGGGCGCGAAACAACGGCGCCAGCCACCAGCTGGTCGTCGCCGCGGCGCCGTCAAGGAGCTGGGATTCGGCCAGAATGAAAGTGGCGGTGCAGGCGGCGGCGATCAGGGCGCCATCTTGAGCCCAGTCGCTGAGGAGCCGGCAGGCCGCTGCGACATCCTTTCGCTCGAGCGCGGCCGGCAGGGTTTCCGGCGTCTTGGCGCTGAGCGCGGGGACGATGGCGATGTCCGGGCGCGGCAAATCCTTCCAATCCTTGACGGGAACGATAAGGCCCTGCGCGGTCTTCACGTGTTTGCGGACGCCGACGACGCTGACCGCGAATTGAGGCGCGATGCCCGCGGCTTGCCCGAGTTCGTTCGCCGCGGCGAAGGCGTCGAGCAACGAGGCAAGCCCCGTGTCGAATAATTCGTTGAGCGCCAGGACATGGATAATCATGGCGAGAATGATAACGATATTGGCAGTCTTGCCAAGCTACAAAGCGCCGGTTTTGATTTAGAACGCGCTTGTCCCGCCAACAGCGAAACATGCGAGGGTAAATGGTCAAGTTAGCGTTGTTTGTTCGTCTCAAAGCCAAACCGGGAAAAGCGGACGCCGTACAGAAATTTCTGGAAGGCGGTCTCGAACTCGCCAATGCCGAATCCGAAACCCCGGTCTGGTTCGCCTTGCGTTTCGACCCGCAAACATTCGGCATCTTTGACGCTTTTGCCGGCGAGCATGGGCGCGAGGCTCACCTCAACGGACCTATCGCCGCCGCTTTGATGGCGCACGCCGACGAATTGCTGGCGGAGCCGCCAAGCATCGAAAAAGTGGATCTGCTCGCCGTCAAACTCCCGCAACGCTGAGGGCTCGTCTAAGTCACGGACCCCTCATCGCCGAGCAGCCGGTCGAGGATGCTTTCCTCAAGCCGCGCCAGTTCGACCGATCCGCGCCGACGCGGGCGCGGCAGATCGACCGCGAGGTCGAGCGTGATGCGGCCAGCCTCGATCATGAGCACGCGGTCGGCCAGCGTCAGCGCCTCCATCACGTCATGGGTGACGAGAATGGCGGTGAAGCGGTCGCGCAGCCAGATGCCTTCGAGCAGGCGCTGCATCTCGATGCGGGTCAGGGCGTCGAGCGCGCCGAGCGGCTCGTCAAAGGCAAGCAGGCGCGGTCGGCTGATCAGGGCGCGGGCCAGCGCCACGCGCTGCTTCTGGCCGCCGGACAGCACCGAGGGCCATTCGCCTGCGCGCTCCGCGAGGCCAACTGCCGCCAGCGCCTCGACCACGCGCTGACGGGTCTGCGGCGAACTCTCGACCGCGCCGAGGCCGATTTCGACATTCGCCGTGATGCGCGCCCAGGGCAGCAGGCGCGGCTCCTGAAACATCACCCGCACAAGCGTATGGGACGATCGCGCCGCCGCCTCGCCGCCGAAGCGCAAGCGCCCCTCGGTCGGCTCGTCGAGCCCGGCGATCAAGCGCAGCAATGTGCTCTTGCCGCAGCCGCTGCGCCCGACGATGGCGACGAACTGCCCGGCGGGCACGTCGAGATCCAGTCCGCGCAGGACCTTCGTCGCGCCAAACGAGCGCCCCAGCCCGCGAATGGTCAGGGATACGCCGGCGTCCGACAGCTTGGCGTTCGCGTCAGGCCCGGGGGAGAGATCGGCGAACGGCATTGGGCCTCGTCAACGCTGAAAAGCGGGATGCCAGGACAATGTGGTCTTTTCGATAAAGCGGGCGGTCGAATCGGCGAGCTTGCCCAGCGCGGCGTAAACGAGGATCGAGAAGACGACCACATCCGTCTGCAAGAATTCGCGCGCCTGCATGGCCATATAGCCGATGCCGGATTGCGCGGCGATGGTTTCCGCGACGATGAGGGTCAGCCACATGATCCCGAGCGCATAGCGAAGGCCGACGAGGATCGAGGGCAGCGCGCCGGGGAAGATGACGCGGGTCAGCAGGTCGCGGGGCGTGAGGCCATAGCTGCGGCCCATTTCGACAAGTTGAGGATCGACATTGCGTATTCCGTGCAGTGTATTGATATAAATAGGAAAAAATACGCCAAGCGCGACAAGGAACAGCTTCGCGCCCTCGTCGATGCCAAACCACAATATAACGAGCGGGATCAGCGCCAGATGGGGAATATTGCGCGCCATCTGCAAGGTCGTGTCGGTCAGTCTTTCGCTGAGGTCCGAAAGGCCGTTGGCGAAGCCGAATGCGAAGCCGATCCCGCCGCCGACGATCAACCCCGCCATGGCGCGCAGAAAACTGATCCAGACGTTCTGCGCCAGAGCGCCGGAGAGGGCGAGCTTCCATCCCGCGACGGCGACCGCGGCGGGCGAGGGCAGGATATTATTGGCCAGAAGTCCGAAAGACGAACTCGCCTGCCAGACGATGAGGAGCGCGGCGGGGAGGGCCCAGCTGACGAGACTGATCCGGCGCAGTCTTTCGACCAGCCGGCCGGCGCGCCGCGCTGGCGCCAGCGCGCGCGTCGGCGCCAGCGCCGAGGGCGTGTTGCTCATCCGATCTGAGCCTTCCTGCGGTTGAGGATCTCGGAGGGGCCAGCCCGCCGGCGATCATGCATCAAAAGGCGCCAAACACCCCACCCTGGGGAGCCGCGTCGGCGGCATCTCGAAAAAGGGCCCCCTATTCGAAACGATCGACCGGGGATTGCTCCCCGGGATTCCTCCCCAGGATGAGGATGCGAGGATTTCCAAAAACGAGAGGTTAGGAGCTCGGCGTCCATTTCCAGACGATGTCGCGAACGGCGATTTGCTTGGGGATCAACCCCAGTTTGAAAAAGCGGTCGGCTGAGGCCTGCTGATTGGCGATGATGTCGTCGTTCAGCGGTTCGACGGTCAGGCCTGCGCGCTGCTCCGCCTTGAGCAGCGCGTCGAGATCGACGCCGCTCGCGTCATGGATCGTCTGCGCGAGTTCGGCGCGATTGGCCCGCGCCCAATCGAGCTCCTTGGCCAATATGTCGATCAGCTGCGTCAACAGCGCCGGATCATCCTGCGCGAAGCTCTTCGCGGCGAGGAAGTACTGATACGGCTTTTCGACGTCGGTATTGAAGGAGACGACGCGCGCGCCGCCCTTCTCGGCGACGGCGAGATAGGGGTCCCAGACGGCCCAGGCGTCGATGCTGCCGCGGGCGAAAGCGGCGACCGCGTCGGCCGGCGGCAGATAGATCACCTTGACGTCGCTGAACGAAAGTCCGGTCTTTTCCAGCGCCGCGACGGTGCTGTTATGCGCGCTCGAAGCTTTCGCCACCCCGATCGTCTTGCCTTTGAGGTCGGCGAGCGTATGGATCGGCGAATCCGGGTGGACGACGATGCCCTCGATCAGGCTGGCGGGCAGAGCGGCGACGTAAACGATGTTCGCGCCGGCCGCTTGCGCGAAGATCGGCGGGGCGTCGCCGGTAAAGCCGAAATCGACATTGCCTGTAGCGATGGCTTCAAGGATCGGCGGCCCGAACTGGAACTCCACCCATTTGACCCCGATATTCCGCGCCTTGAAGGCGTTCTCGAGTGTCTGGCGCTGTTTGACGGCGAAAAGAATGCCCGCCGCCTTCTGATATCCGATGCGGATTTCCTTCAGCTCGCCCGCGCGCGCCGGGGGCGGCCATACGCCGGCGATGGCGCCGCCCAAGGCTGCGCTGAGTCCGGCGCTCAGAAAATCTCTGCGATGCATTGCGAGGAGTCCTTGATTTCAGCCGCGCGGATCAGCGATCGCGGCGGCGATTGCAGGGCATCCTTCGTAAGTCGATAGATTTTGTCAAGCTCTAACGCGGGGCGCTTCGTCGCAAGTCACGCTTCGGGATTGCGCAGCGCAGGCGAGGCGCCCCCCGGATCGCCGGAATAAACCCGGTTTCCCTCGATGCGCAGACGCCCAGCTGCGAGGCGTTCGAGCGCGGCCGGATAGATGAGATGCTCCTGTTCGAGCACGCGCGCGGCCAGCGTTTCCGGCGTGTCGCCGTCCAGCACTGCAACCGCCGCCTGCGCGACGATCGGGCCTTCGTCCATGGCGGGAACGACGAAATGCGCCGTGCAGCCGTGGATTTTAACGCCATCGGCCAGCGCCCGCGCATGCGTGTCGAGGCCGCGATAGGCGGGCAGCAGGGCCGGGTGGATGTTGAGCATCCGGCCCCGCCATTGGCCGATGAACCAGGGCGTCAAAAGCCGCATGAAGCCGGCGAGGCAGATGATCTCGATGCGGTGCAGTTCGAGCAGCGCCTGCATCGAGCGCTCGAACTCCTCGCGCCCGGCATAGATTTTATGATCCACGGCGGCGCAGGCGACGCCGTTGGCGCGCGCGAAGGCGAGGCCCGCCGCTTCCGGCCGGTTCGACAGCACGAGGGCGATCTCGGCCGGAAAGCTCGGGACCCGCGCGCGCTCGACGAGGGCCTGCATATTGGAGCCGCGCCCTGAAATCAGCACGGCGGTGCGCTTGCGCCGGGTCTTCAAAGCGCGAGCCGGCCGGCGAAAGTCACGCGCTCGCTCGCCGCCGCGATGATGCGGCCGAGCGCGACCGGCGCCTCGCCTGCTACGCGCAGGCTGTTCATGACGGCCTCAGCTTCCCCTGCGCTGACCGTCAGAACCATGCCGATCCCGCAATTGAAGGTGCGCAGCATCTCCGCGGCGCTGATGCCGCCCATGGATGCGAGCCAGCCGAAGACGGGCGGAAGGGAAATCGCGGAAAGATCGATCTCGGCGCGAGACGCCCTGCGGGAGCACGCGGGGAATATTGTCGGGAAAGCCGCCGCCGGTGATATGCGCGAGCGCCTTCACCCCCTCATGCGCGGCGAGAACGGAGAGAATGGGCTTCACATAGATGCGGGTCGGCGTCAGCAGGGCCTCTCCGAGCGTCTTGTCCGGCGCGAAGGGGGCAGGCGCGGAATAATCGAGGCCGCTTTGCGCGACGATCCTGCGGATCAGCGAGAAGCCGTTGGAGTGTGCGCCGGAGGAGGGCAGGCCGATGATGGCGTCGCCCGGCGCGATCCCGGCTTTCGGCAGAAGGGCGCCGCGCTCGACCGCGCCGACGGAAAAGCCGGCGAGATCGTAATCGGCGCCGGCGTAAAGGCCCGGCATTTCGGCGGTCTCGCCGCCGATCAGCGCCGCGCCGGCCTCGACGCAGCCCGCCGCGATGCCCTTGACGACCGCGGCGGCCACCGCGCCATCGAGCTTGCCGCTGGCGTAATAATCGAGAAAGAACAGAGGCTCGGCGCCCTGGACGATGAGATCGTTGACGCACATGGCGACGAGGTCGACGCCGATCGTGTCATGGACGCCCGTCTCGATGGCGATGCGGACCTTGGTGCCGACGCCATCATTGGCGGCGACGAGAATCGGATCGATGAAGCCCGCGGCCTTGAGATCGAACAGACCGCCAAAGCCGCCGATTTCGGCGTCGGCGCCGCGCCGGCGGGTCGCCCTGCACGAGCGGCTTGATGGTCTCGACCAGCGCATTGCCGGCGTCGATGTCGACGCCCGCGTCGGCATAGGTGAGGCTGGTCTTTTTCGTCATCATGGCTCCCGCGCCGCTGGTTGAGGGCTAGCGCCTCCGATCCGGCAAAGCAAGCTGGGAAGGCGCGCCGGGCCGCGGACGGAGCGATCGACAGGCGCGGCTGCAAAGACCAGCGTCCACACCGCCAAAAATACGCCTTCCATTGGGCGTTGGCCCATCCCCATGTTAACCTCGCTGAAATGACCCCGAAGGGCCGCCCTGAACACATAAAAAGAATGAAATTCTCGCTTTTCGGCAGCCTTCCGAACCTCATTTCGCTCGGGCGCCTGTTGCTGGTCCCGGCCATCATCGCCCTGATCGCCGCGCAGCGCTGGAAGGAGGCCTTCGTCTGCTTCATCATCGCCGGCGCCTCCGACGCGCTCGATGGCTGGCTCGCGAAGACCTTCGATCTGCGCACGAAGCTCGGCGCCTATCTCGATCCGCTGGCCGACAAGGCGCTGCTCGTCTCGATCTATGTCGCGCTGGCGATCGTCGGCGCGATCCCCGCGACCATCGCCATCATCGTCGTCGCGCGCGACTTCATGATCGTCGGCGCCTTCATGGTCGCCTGGTTTCTCGACAGGCCGCTCGAGGTCAGGCCGCTTGTGATCTCCAAGATCAACACATTGGCGCAGATCCTGTTCGCGGCTCTCGTTCTCAGCGTCGAGGCTTTCGGCCTCGCCAAAGGCGCGTGGTTCCAGCTTTCGCTTTACGCGGTCGCGGGTCTCGCGCTCGCCTCGCTCGGCGCCTATTTCAGCCGATGGTTCCGGCATATGAGCGCGTGACGCCGGCTTCGTGTTAGAAGCTGTGGCCACCACAGGGAAAGGCGATTGATGCGGCTCGAATGGCAGATCGGCTTCTGGGTCGGCGCGCTGGTGCTGCTCATCCTGCTGCTATGGCTGTTCAGCGGCGTGCTGCTGCCTTTCGCGGCGGCGATGGCGCTCTCCTATCTGCTCAATCCCGTGGTCGACCGACTCGAGCGCCTTGGCCTCAACCGGCTTGGAGCCGTGCTGCTCATCCTTGCCGGCTTCGCCGTCCTGCTCGGCCTCATTATGGTGTTGGTCTTGCCGGTGTTCTCGCGCCAGCTCGCGAGCTTCCTCGAAGCCCTGCCGTCCTACGTCGTCAAGATCGAGGATCTTCGGCGTGCGCCTCGCCAACGATCACGGCGCGAGCCTTCTGGAAAAGCTCGGCTTCGGCAAGGCGGCGTCGGCGGATCTGCGCAGCTCGACCAGCGAACTCGTCAATCAGGCGGCGCAATGGGGCGGCAGCTTCTTCAAGTCGATCTGGAGCAGCGGCGCCGCGCTGATCGGCGTGGTCTCCCTTCTGGTGCTGACCCCCGTCGTCACCTTCTACATGCTGCTCGACTGGGAGAAGATGGTCGCGACGGTCGACAGTCTTGTGCCGCTGCGGCACCGCCAGACGGTGCGCGAGCTCGCGCGCCAGATCGACGCCGCGATGGCCGGATTTTTGCGCGGCCAGTCTCTCGTCTGTCTCTTTCTCGGCCTCTGGTATGGCGTCGGGCTTTCGCTGATCGGGCTCAATTTCGGACTTTTGATCGGCATTTCGGCGGGGTTCCTGAGCTTCATTCCCTATGTCGGCTCGCTGACGGCGCTAATCCTCTCGGCCATCGTCGCCATCGTGCAGGGCTGGCCCGAGTGGCGCCTTCTCGCCATGGCGCTCGGCGTGGTCCTTGCGGGCCAGTTCCTCGAAGGCAATGTTCTGTCGCCGAAACTCGTCGGCGGGTCGGTCGGCCTGCACCCGGTCTGGCTGATCTTCGCGCTGCTGGCGTTCGGCTCGCTGTTCGGGTTCACGGGCCTCATCGTCGCAGTGCCGCTGGCCGCCGCCGTTGGCGTGATCCTGCGTTTCGCGGTGGGACGCTACCGCGAAAGCAAGCTCTACACGGAGGTCGACGCGCCTGGGTCGACAATCCTGATCGAGCCCACAGCGTTCGGCGCCAAGGAGCGCGGCTGAGATGGCGGAGCCGTCCGGCCCGGGGGGAGCTCGCGAGGGTGACGATCCGTCTTCCGCCCGCCAATTGACGCTGGAGCTGCCCTTGCCGCCGGGCTTGGGACGCGAGGATTTCTTCGTCTCAGGCTCGAATGAAAAAGCCTATGCGATGATCGAGCGCTGGCCCGCCTGGCCGGATCAAGCGCTCATCCTTCTGGGGCCGGCCGGCTCCGGCAAAAGCCATCTTGGCGCGATCTGGGCGGCGACGGCGCGCGCCGATATTCGCCCGGCGGCGTCATTGGAGGGCGCCGACATAGAGGCGCTCGCGCGGGGGCCTCTGCTGCTTGAGGATCTGGAGGCGGCGGGGCGCGTCGAGACGCAGCTCTTTCATCTCCTCAATCTGATGCGCGAGCGCGGCGCGCCGCTGGTGCTCACCGCGAAACGTCCGCCCGACGCCTGGGGTCTCGACATCGCCGATCTTCTGTCGCGGCTGCGGCTCGCCCCCTGCGTCGAGATCGGCGCCCCGGACGACGCGCTGATGCGGGCGGTTCTGGTCAAGCTTTTGATCGACCGTCAGCTCGTGGTCGACATCCGCGTCGTCGATTACGCGGCTTTGCGCCTCGACCGCTCGCTCGAAGCCGCGCGCCAGTTCATTGAGGCGCTCGACAAGGAGGCCCTTTCGCGGCAAAGCCGGATCACGCGGCGGATGGCTGTCGATGTCCTGCGCGCGTTGTCGAGCGCGGCGAATGAGGCGGATCCGGAGGCGGATGAAGACGCCTAGAACGTAAAAGTAAGGGGTCGATCGCGCATGCCTGCGAGAAAGCGCGATTCGCGCCGGGCACGCTATAGGAGATGCGATGAAAGGCAGGACCGAACTTCATCCCACCGGGTTGCACCCGGCCTCTCTAGCCGCCGAAATCTTGAACTTCATGAACCACACAAGGCTCCGATTGCTTGGCTTGGCTGCCGCGGCCGACGTGGTTGCCGCCGATTGTCGCCACAACCATTGGGTGCTGATCGAATTAAAGCAGGCGGGACTGAGCGAGGAGCGGTGGATGCGCTCGCTCGAGGATCAGAGAGGCTAATGACGACAGATGTCGCGCGGCGATGGCGGCGTTTGCCGCCGGCGGTTCACTTGAAGCGTTTTGTAGCGAACTGGCGGCAGTCGCGAGCTTCCTGAACAATCGCTCTTTGTGACCGTGGGCTCTTGCGACGGATTTTGTCCGCTATGGTCCGACGTAGCGGATCTTGTTTCCGCGCGGGTCGGTGATGATCTCGCCGGCCGCGGTGGAGCCGTCGGCGACGGAGCGTCCGGCGAGAACAGCCGGCTCGGCTCCAGCGGAGCCGGCGTCGAGGAAAAGCAGTGCGCTGCGCTGCGTTTTGGAGAGCCCCTCGGTGTCGGAAATTTTGGTGAAGTCGTCTTCGCTATGATGCGAACCGCTTGAGCCCGTGAAAATCCGGATGCCGTCCGCCGTCATTACGACGTCGCCGTTCCTCAGGCTCTCGTCCTCCATAAGGCCGACCACGGGCGCGGCGTGCGCCCCTTTGGCCGGATGGAGCTTGGCGACGAGATTTTTCGGGCGATGGGCGGCCGTCTTCTTTTTCGGAAGGGGTCGCGGCGCGTATTGCTCCGAATAGGTTGGTTGGGCCGGGTGCAGGGGCGCGAAAAGGAAATCGAAAAAGCCGGCGTTCGCCGCGCTGAGGGGAAAGGCGAAGGCAAGGCAGGCAACCGCCGCGAAGCTGGCGGCGCGCGCGCATTTCGACAATGAAAACCTGACGCTCTTCATGAAAACTCCCTGGCGTGTCCCGCTCGACCCGTAAATTGGGCGCGGCGACCCTGCCCCGAAATTGCCGCATTCGATATCATAAAGCCTAAGCTTCAAGCAAGCAGCTTGCATGTGACTTGTCACACCTGTCTGTCGCAAGGTCCGGCCGCATTCAGACTTGCCGCGCAAGCCGTTCGAATTCCGCCCGCACCGTTACGATTCCATAAATTCGTTCGAGTCGGCGCATGGTGAAGTGCCCGCGCGCCAGCGTCTGGAAGTGATCGACGAAGGCGTAATTGATCGCCGCGCCGCTGGCGGCGCCGATGAGCGGCACGCTTTGCGCGGCGAGCTTTTGCGAAACGACGACGCCGAAGCGCGCGCTGACCTTGGCGATAAAGCGAACCAGCAGGGGAGAGGCCTGGTCGGTGAGGCCTCGGTCGAGCAAATGGCGGGCGGCTTCGCTGACTGATCTCGCAAGCAGGCCGCGCAGGGCGAAATAGCCGGTCTCCAGCGCGCCTCCGCCCTCGATCCCTTTCGCCGCGCCATCGCCGCCGAGGGCGAAGACCTCGAGGCAGGCGAGCGCGACATCGGGGTCGCCGAGATCCTCGCCTTCGCCCTTGGCGATGTCGGCGATCGAGCGCAGCATGACCGTCGTGGTGAAGGGCAGCTCGATCGGCAGTCCGGCGAGCCCGAAGGCGCCTCCCGCTGCGCCCGCCATCGTCACGACCGACTTGTGCAATCCGCGCCGGTCGCGCGTGGAGCGGTCGCTGAGGCTCGCGAGGGCGAGGCCCATGGCGCTGCGCAGCGCCGCCTCGGCCACTTTGTTGGCCGTCAGCGCGATCGGCGCGGGAACCATCAGGCCGATGAAGCCGATCTGGCGGCCGATCAGCGCGGTGAGGCGCATGGCGAGGCTCTCGCGCCGCAACTCGCCGATCGCGCGCCGCAAGGCGACCTCGTCATCGGGGGAGAGCGCGGCGGGCAAGACCGCCACAATGTTCCTGCTGGCGCCTTCTACGGCGCCCTCGGACCCATCGTTCGGCTCGGCGTTCATCGGAATCGGCACGAGTTCCTCGTTAACAATGTTTTAATGTGGCGCCCGCGTGGAACAAGCTTGAAGTTGACGCGTTAATAAGGCGGAGTTAACGCATTGGAAACGATTTGGGCAAGATTTGGTTCACTTCAGCCTGAGTTCCACCACAAATAATGCGTGCGGCGCTTCGTGCAAGGGGACGTCGGCCGGCGTATTTAAACAAAGTTTCCGTAACATCGGGCTGGGTGTGCGGAAGAATAGATTAAGCAACGATTTGCTTTGGTCGCGCCCCGGCGCGGTAACGATAAAATCCGAGCATCGTGTTTAGGCGCGCTAGAACCCGCTGCGGCGAAAACTCGCGACACGATGTTGGAGGCGCGAAAATGAACGGTTGTGTGGCAAGATTAAGGCGGGCGGCGAGGCTGGTTTCATCTGCCGCGATCGCGGCTTTCCTGCTGTCGCCGGCGCTGGCGTCGCCCCTGCCGCCTGCGTCCTTCGAGCCCGTCAGCGACGTCACCCGGGTTCCCTTCGGCTGGGCCGATTTTTGCCGCCGCTACCAGGGCGAGTGCGACGCTGGGCCGCTCCAGCCCGTCGATATCGTCGCCGCGGCGAAAACCATGAAAGAGCTCGAACGCGTCAACAAATGGGTCAATTCGCATATCCAGCCGATGACGGATTTGGAGCATCAAGGCGTCATCAGCCAATGGGACTACCCGACGGACGGCAAGGGCGATTGCGACGAGTTTGCTTTGCTGAAGCGCAAAATCCTGATCGAAGAGGGCTTTCCGCGCCAGGCCCTGCTGATGACGATCGTCAAGGCCGGCGATGAAGGCCATGCGATCTTGACCGTCGCGACGACGGCCGGCGATTACATTCTCGACAATCTGACCGACGAGATGAAGCTCTGGGACCGGACCCCCTATCGCTTCGTCAAGCGCCAGGCCCAGAGCGACCAGAATGTGTGGTTCCAGATTGGCGAACCGACATCGGCGCCCGAATACACATCTCGTCCCTGAGCGGACGCCGGTCGGTCCCCTCCTAGAACGTCATCTTGACGCCGCCATAGAGGGAAACCGGCTGCAACGGCGTCAGCGAGCGCGGATCGGTATAAGGCACGCCATTGGCGATCTGGGCGTCGCTCGTCGGGTCGAAGAACGTGCCGAACGACGCGTTGCGGTTGTTGAACAGATTATTGACCAGTCCAAAAATCTGGATGTTGTCGGTAAGCTGGTATGAGGCGTGAATGTTGGCCGTCCAATACAGCGGCAGCTGTTGATACTGGTTCGAGTTGTCGCCGATAAAGTACTGGCTGCCGACAATCAGGACATCGAGTCCCGCCTTGAATTTTGGCGTGAAGGCGTATTCCCCGCCGAATTTCAGGGTGTTCTGAGGAACCCCCGGAATATTGTCGCCGGGCTTCACCAGGACATTGCCGTTGGCGTCGGCGAAAGGACTGTTCGGCGACGCGATTTCGCCGGTGAAGCGGTAGGTCGCATTCGACAAGTGCGTAGTTGATGTAGGCGGTCAGATCGCCTTTCTGAAATTGGAGCGACGCCTCGATGCCCTGCCGCAAGGTCGCCGGCACATTGGCGTAATAGCCTTGCCCCGTGATCGTGCTCGCCAGCGAGATGATGTCGTTCGTATTCAAGGTGTGGAAGAGGCCCGCCTTCCAGGTGATCTTGCCGTCGTCGAGAACCGTGCTTGAGCCGCGCAACCCCGCCTCGATCGTGTGCGAGACGACCTGGTTCAGCGGCGGATCGCCGACCAGAAAGTTGCCGATCAGGCAGGGGTGGAGCGGATTGGCGCAATCGGTTTCGAGCGGCGTCGGCGCGCGGTTCGCTTCGGAGTAGCCGCCGTAGGCCGAAATCCACGGCTGGATTTGATAGGTGAGGCCGACGACCGGATTGATGCGGTCATAATTACTGGCGCTGGTCAGTTCGGGCTCAAAGCCGCCGCTTGCGTCCTGCGTATTGATGTTGGCGATGTTGAGCCTCGCCCCCGCGGTCGCCGCGAACTCCGGCGTGATGTTGAAGGTGTCGAGCGCGAAGACGCCGTAATAAGTCGTCGTGCCGGTCAGATAGGTCGGCACATAGCCAATGCCGCCGGCGGTGTAGATGATCGATCCAGAGCCTGGAAATGAGCCGTCCGGCGTGACGATCAGATTAGGCTCGATATTGCCGAGCGTGCTGTTGGCGCTGAAGCTGAAGAAGCTGCGGTCGATGCTGCCGCCGACGACGAAATTATTGTCGTGATCGAAAATCTTTTCCTTGTCGGTCGCCTGCAGCGTCGTGCCGGCCGACGTCGAGTAGGTCGTCGTGCGATCGATGGTCCCGTAGACCGCGCTGGTGGAGGCGGGGATGGGATTGTTGTTCTTGTCGAGGATGACGAACGCTGCGCCGTTGGTCACAGACGGGAAATCGCTGTTCGGCAGACAGAGAAAGCCGGCGAAGCCAGCCGGATCGGCGTTGTTGGCGCAGTCCTGGATGCCGGAATCATTGCCGTCCGTGTGTTTTTGCTGGAAGTTGCGCAGATAGAAATTGGCGCCGATCTGCCAGTTCTTGTTGACGTCGAACTTGCCGGTGAGGGCGACGGAGCCGGCCTGATTCTCCGTCGATTGCGGGCGAGGTGAAGATGCTGCTGAGGCTTTGACTCAGGAGGTTGAACGGCGTCGGGCCGACGACGCCAAGGTTCGAGGTCGCGCCATTGGCGATGAAATGCAGTTCGGCGTCCGGCGTCCGATAGCCGAGGTCGCCGTAAGCCCGCACCAGCGTCGATGGCGAGAAATAGCGCCAGCCGCCGTCATGCGCGGCGTCCGTTGTGACATAGATGCTGTAATTATCGACCTGCTTGCCATATTCGAAATAGCCGGCGACGCGGCCATAGGAGCCGCCCAGAATTTGCGCTTCCGTGCCCTGCCAGTTGAATCCGTTTTTCATCTCGATGCTGATCGCGCCGCCAAGCGCGTTGAGGCCGAAGATCGGATTGGCGGTGAAAATATCCGTGCGTGCGATCGCCTGCGGCGGCACCAGATCCCAGTTGACGGTGTCGCCGAACGGCTCGTTGATGCGGATGCCGTTCTGATAGACGGCGAGGCCTTGCGGCGTGCCTTGCCACCGGCGAGGCGTAGAAGCCGCGATACTGCAATTCCTGCGAAAACGGATTCCCGTTGACGTCGTCGACGAAGATGCCGGGAACACATTGCTGCAGCGCATCGGTGACGTTGGGCGAGCGGGTGCGCGCGAACTGCTCGGGCGTCACCGTCTGCACCATGCTCGGAAAGGAGTAGATGTCCTGGCCGCCGCCGCCGGCGAGCGGCGTCGTCGAGATCACGTCGACCTCGGGAAGCGCGACGACATTGGAATCGGCGGATTGCGCCAAAGCGCCGGTCAAAGCCAGCGGCGCGAACCCAGCAGCCAATACCAGGCTCGTCGATAAACCAAACTTCCGCCGCACGCCCGTCTCCCCCTTGATCGCCGACGCTGGTCGCCGTCAGCAACGCACGGAGAACGTTAGATTTCCGGCCCTGTCGTCACAAGCATTTTACGGCGCGGCGCGAGCAAAATGCTGAAAGCTGTTGCGGAATTACTTCACAGTTTAGAAGTAATCATCTTCGAGCGTGGAAAAAGTCTATGAAGCGCGGGAATAAAGTGACGACGCTTGTCCGAGGGCGGATAGCCGCCGGGCGCATCGAACAGGACGAGGGCGCCCAGCCGTTTTGGGGGCGCTGTGGTCCGCGCCATCGCGAGAGATCGTCCGGCGCGATCAGCCGACGCGCGTCGTCTCGGCGACATCGCCTTCATCCGGGGTCTGCTTGGCGGGCTTCAGTTTGACCGGCCGCAACAGAAACATGGGCACATGGTCGCCCATTCCGACGACGGGCGATTCATCGTCGTGACGGCTATCCTGGCGACCATCCCGGCGCACATCCTGGCGGCGGGGCCTGCGGTCCTGTTCGGGCGCGGCGGGCGGTCGGTTCGGCGGCGACGGATCGCGCCGCCGGCTGCGCGCGGGCCTCATCGGGCCGGCGCGCGGGCTCTCCGCATTGTCCCTGCGCCGCGACCGGCGCGGCTCGCCCGATTCGCCTTCGCTCGATTTCGCCTCGCCAGATCTCGTCTCGCCATGCGCCGCTTCGCCGCGATGGGGCGGCCGCGCGCCGCGACGATGCGCGCTCGCGATGGGGTGCGCTCTCCGCTTCGTCATCCGCCTTGAGCTCGGCGATGCTTTCGCCGCCGATCCAGTCGATCTTGCGGGCGATCAGCTTTTCGATCTCGACAATATGCTTCTGATCGGCGCGGGTGACGATGGAGATGGCGATGCCGCTTTTGCCGGCGCGTCCCGTGCGGCCGATGCGGTGGACGTAATCCTCCGCATGAGTCGGAACGTCGAAATTGAAGACGTGGCTGACATCGGGAATGTCGAGACCGCGCGCGGCGACGTCGGAACAGACGAGCAGGGTGACCTCGCCGGATTTGAAGGCGTCGAGCGAGGCCATGCGGGCGCGCTGGTCGAGATCCCCATGCAGTGCGCCGGCATTGAATCCGTGCTTCTGCAGCGATTTGTGCAACAGCGCGACGTCGCGCTTGCGATTGCAGAAAATGATTGCGTTCTTGAAGTCGGCGGCGTCGCGTACGAGCCGGCGCAGGGTTTCGCGCTTGGCCGGGCCGCTGGCCGAAGCGACGAGTCCCTGGGTGATCGTCGTCGGCGTGGAGGCGGCGCGCGCGACCTCGATGCGCACCGGATTATGCAGAAACGTCTCCGTGAGGCGGGTGATTTCCGGCGGCATGGTGGCGGAGAAGAACAGCGTCTGCCGGGTGAAGGGCACCAGCTTGCAGATGCGCTCGATGTCCGGGATGAAGCCCATGTCGAGCATGCGGTCGGCTTCGTCGATGACCAGAATCTCGATCGCGGTGAGCAGCAGCTTGCCGCGCTCGGCGAAATCGAGCAGGCGGCCCGGCGTCGCGATCAGCACGTCGGCGCCGCGCATGATCTTGGTTTCCTGATCGCCGAACGAGACGCCGCCGATCAGCAGCGCGACATTGAGCTTGTGGTTGACGCCATAGCGGGCGAAGCTCTCCTCGACCTGGGCGGCGAGTTCGCGCGTCGGCTCGAGAATGAGGGTGCGGGGCATCCGCGCCCGCGCGCGGCCCTGCTCCAGCCGCGAGAGCATCGGCAGCGTGAAGGCGGCTGTCTTGCCTGTGCCCGTCTGCGCGATCCCCAGCACGTCGCGGCCGGTGAGAACATAAGGGATGGCCTGGGCTTGAATCGGCGTCGGCGTCGTATAGCCGGAAGCTATGACTGCTTGCAGCACCTTCTCGCTGAGGCCGAGATCGTTAAATGTCATTTAGTTCCTGAAACGCGCTTGCTGGTTATGAAATCGAGGCCTCAAACCCGCCAGCAAGGAGGAAAGTTCTAGGCTGTGAGCCGGCGATTAGGGTTGGCCGCAAAGCTGACCGATGGACTGATGCGCTGAGCGCCGAGCCACGGTGTTCGCCAGATGCGGCTACGCCATACGACAACTGTTCAAGCGTTGTCTATAAATACTCTTGCCTCAAAACCTTGCTCGAAGCAATAAAATTACAGAATCAGCGTCCGCGCATTGCGCCGTCGACGCCGCGTTGGCGCCTGGAGCCGTCGCGCAGCCGGGTGATTTCAGGCGGGAACCGCGCCCCGCGTCTGGCTCAATTGACGGCAAGGCGTGCGTTTTGTCTTGCCGGCGGCGACATCAGCTTCATCAGGCCGAAGATCACGAGGAGCGTCGCCAGATAGGCGAGCGCCTGCAATTGCGTCGGTCTGTCGGTATAGCCAAGAAGCGTATGCAGGACGCGGCCCGGCAGGCTGCTGACCGGCAGCAGCATCGAGGTGTTCCACAGCGTGCGGCTGAAACTCGTGGCGATATCCGCCTGTTCGAGGAAGGCGATGCACTGGGCCGCCATGCCGGCCGCCATGAAGGTGTCCGGTGCAGCGCCGCTTGGACCGCACTCGGGCGTCACTTGGGCCTCGCTTCGCCGTCGCGTTCGCGCAACGCCGCCCAGAACCGGCGCCGGTCCGAGCGGCGCAGAACGTCGAAAGGAACCACGCGATCGATCAGCCCGGCGCCGAGCAGGCGCACGAGATCGCCGGCGCTGGCGACGGGCACGCCATCGACGGCGAGCAGGATGTCGCCGGTGAGCAGGCCCGCATGGTCGGCGGGACTGTCCGGCTCGACCGAACTGACGACGGCGCCGCGCGTCTGCTCCAGCCCCAGCCGGAGCGCGATCCGGCGCGGCAGCACGATGGTTCCGGCGCCGATGCCAAGATAGGCGCGCCGCACCCTGCCATGGGCGATGAGTTCGCCGAGAACGAAGCGCGCCGTGTTCGACGCCACCGCGAAACAGATGCCCTGGGCGCCGCCGATGATCGCGGTGTTGATGCCGACGACCTCGCCGTTCGAGGCGACCAGCGGGCCGCCGGAATTGCCGGGATTGAGCGCGGCGTCGGTCTGGATCACGTCATCGATCATGCGGCCATTGGTCGAGCGCAAGCGAGCGTCCGAGCGCCGAAATGACGCCGGCCGTGACGGTCGAGTCGAAGCCGAGCGGATTGCCGATCGCGATGGCGATCTCGCCGGGCTTCAGGCGCTTCGAATCGCCGAGCCTCGCGGCGGGAAGCGTCGCGCTTTCGTCGATCCGCACCAGCGCGAGATCGGTGTCGGGATCGTCGCCAAGGACGCGCCCCGAGAAGTTGCGGCCGTCGAGCGTCGCGACATCGGCGCGACGCGCGCCCTGCACGACGTGGCTATTGGTCAGGATCAGGCCATCCGGCGAGACGATGACGCCGGAGCCGGATCCGCCCCTGCCGCCGTCGCCGCGCCTGATGTCGAGGCGAACGACGCTCGGGCCGACGCCATCGACGGCCCGCGTCACGGTCTGTGAATAGGCGTCTGAGCAGCGCGTCGTCGCCCGGCGTCTCGTCCGTCGAGGGAGCGGCGGAGGCGGCGGGCTCGGCGTTAAACCCGCCGTCCGCCTCATCCAGAACGAAAGAAGTGGAAGGCTCCATCATTTGCGAAAATCCTCAATGCTCCCGCAGATATGGGAGGGATTTTCGCGTCTTAAAGAGGCGCCGTGCTGGAGTCGGGTGTCAGGGTTGCCTTGACGCGACCCGGCACGGCGATTATCGTCAGGGAACGCTTGACAAAGAGACAAGGGAAATCGCCATGAAGGCGGCGCGGCGACTGCGCTGCTCGTTTTGCGGCAAACCGGACAAGGAGGTCGGCAAACTCCTCGCCGGACCGAAAGTCTTCATCTGCGACGCATGCATCGGCGTCTGCAACGGAATTCTGGAGGCTGTGCCTGCAACCTTCGCGGGCTGGGACGCCATGAGCGACGAACAACTGCTCGGCGCCCTGAAACCAGCCGCGGCGACGGTCGATGGAACGCGAGCTGTGCTGCAATCGCAGGTCGAGACCTTGCGGCGGCGCGGCGTCAGCTGGGAGGCGATCGGAAACGCGCTCGGCGTTTCGCGTCAGGCGGCGTGGGAGCGCTTTTCCTGAGCTGCAGATCGAACGCCGCCGACGCGCGCAGCGCCAAGCTTCAATAGCCGGGGCTGGCGATCATCCGCGCGGCGCTGGTCGATTTGGCGAGAATGATATTGTCGAGAAACTGCCGCGCGCTATTGGCCCAGGTGAAGGTCAGCGCATGGGCGCGCGCCTTTTCGCGCGGGATGTCGAGCGCCTGAAGGCAGGCGGCGCGCAAATCCTCGTCGAGAACGCCGGCTCCGCTGTCGCCGATGACGTCGAGCGGGCCGGCGACCGGCAGGGCGGCGACGGGCAGGCCGCAGGCGAGCGCTTCGAGAAGCACCATGCCGAAGGTGTCGGTGCGGCTCGGAAACACGAACACATCCGACGAGGCGTAATGCACGGCGAGGGCGTCGCTGGTCTTCGAGCCGACGAAATGGGCGTTGGGATAGGCGGTCTCAAGCGCGCGGCGCGAGGGGCCGTCGCCGACGATCACTTTCGATCCGGGCAGATCCAGCGCCAGAAAGCTCTCGACGTTCTTCTCCGGCGCGAGGCGCCCGGCGTAGAGGAAGATCGGCCGCGGCAGGTCCATCACCGAGGCCTTGGAGGGCGCGAACGTGCTGTGATCGACGCCGCGCGACCAGTGCATCAGCCGCTGGAAGCCGCGGCTTTGCAGATCGTTGGCGATCGAGGACGGTCGACACCATGACGCCGGAGCCGGCATTGTGGAAGCGGCGCAGCACCGCATAGGTGATGGATTCCGGCAGGCGCGTGCGCGCCGCGATATATTCCGGAAACCGCGTGTGATAGCTCGTCGTGAACGGGCGCTTCGCCCTGAGGCAATAGCGCCGCGCGGCGTAGCCGACGGGGCCTTCGGTCGCGATGTGGATATGGTCGATCGCGGCGCCTTCCAGCCGTTTGCGGACGGCTCCGGCGGTGGCGAGCGCAAGCTTGATCTCGCCATAGGTCGGCAGCGGGATCGAGGCGAAGCCCTGCGGCGTCAGGAACTCGATTTCGGCGCCGAACTCGCGCAGCGCCTTGGCGACGGATTCGAGCGAGCGGACGACCCCGTTGACCTGCGGCTTCCAGGCGTCTGTCGCGATCAGGATGCGCATCAAGCGACCGCCCTGGGCGCGGTTCGCTGTTCCGCCGCGGCGGCGGCTTCCCGCTCGGCGGCAGTGCTCTGCCAGTGCAGAATCTCGAGGCGCCCGTCCGGATGTTCTGCGATCGCGGTGCAGGATTCGACGAAATCGCCGGTATTCACATACATGATTCCGTCCATGTCCCGGATCGCGGCGTGGTGAATATGGCCGCAGACGACGCCGTCAGCTTGATGGCGCCGGGCCGCGTCGGTCAAGGCCAGTTCGAAGGCGCCGATGAAGCTCACGGCATTTTTAACCTTGAGCTTGGCCCAGGCCGATAGCGACCAGTAGGAAAAGCCGAGCGAACGCCGGATCTTGTTGAACCACAGATTGGCCCAGAGCGCGAAATCATAGGCCCCGTCGCCGAGAAAAGCCAGCCAGCGCGCATGTTTCACCACGACGTCGAACTGGTCGCCGTGGATGATCAGCAGGCGCTTGCCGTCGGCGGTCGTGTGGAAGGCGTGATCGAGGACCTCGACGCCGCCGAAGAAATGCCCGATGAAATCGCGCGCGAATTCATCGTGATTGCCCGGCACATAAACCATCTTGACGCCCTTGCGCACCCGGCGCAGCAGCTTCTGCACGACGTCATTGTGCGATTGCGGCCAGTACCAGCCGCTCTTCAGTCGCCAGCCGTCGATGATGTCGCCGACGAGATAGACCGTGTCGGCGTCGTTGAATTTGAGAAAGTCGAGGAGAAGATCGGCCTGACATCCTCTGGTGCCGAGATGAATGTCGGACAGAAACAGCGTGCGATAGCGGGTGGGTTCGGAATCGTGGCTCACGGGCGCGCGCCTTGGGCTGATCTCGGCGAAACAGGGCGACGTCACTCTCAGAGCAGATTCTCATAAACGTTGCATGACAGCGCGGCGTCTGGACAAACAATCGTTCGATATTTCAAACGAAATCGGCTATTTGAACTGACGCTGAAGCGGGATGGGCAAAGCGGCGCCGGTTTTCCTCATCCAGCTCTATTTGGGAGCCGGCTGAGCATGGGCATCGAGGGGCGCGACAAGGTCAAGGTTCTGGAGGCGGGCGCGCTGGCGCTGTCGGGCCAGCTTGGCAAGACGGTGCAAAGGCTGCGCAAGGCCTATAGCCTCTCCTTGTCCGAACTCTCCGAACAGTCGGGCGTCGCCAAATCGATCATCAGCCAGATCGAACGCAACGAGACCAATCCGACGCTCGCCACCATCTGGCGCCTGGCGCAGGCGCTCGACGTTTCGATCGATCGCGTGCTGCAGGCCGCCGACGACGAGCCATTCCTTGAAAAATCATCGCGCGGCGATACGCCGATCCTCGTCTCGGACGACGGCAAATGCCGGCTCTCGATCATCGGCTGGATCAAGACGGTCGAATGGCTGCAATGGTATGATTTTTCCGCCGATCCCGGCGGCGTGCTCGAATCGGAGGCGCATCAGCGCGGATCGGTCGAGAGCCTTTCGGTCAGCGAGGGCGAGCTCGAGGTCGAGGTCTCCGGCGACGATCGACCGCGCCAGGGCCGGCGAGACCTTGCGCTATCGCTGCGACAGGCCGCACATCATCCGCAATGTTTCGGAAAAGCCGGCGAGCGCCATGATGGTCTGCATCCTGAAGGCGGCGGCGATGGAGTGAGGCTGGTCGCGCGCCAAGTCCCATGAACATGATCGATTCCAATAGTGCGAAGCATCGGCGGAAAACGCCAGCGTCTCTGAGCGCGACGCGCGCGACCGGACCGCGCTCGATCTCTCGATTCTCGCCGCCTTGCTGTTCCTTCCGAACGGCCTGCATCTGCCTTATTTTCCGGTGTGGCTCTCCGCGCGCGGCCTGAGCGACGCCGAGATCGCGGCGGCGCTGGCGACGCCTTTGGTCCTGCGCGTCGTCGCGACGCCGCTCATCGCCGCCTTCGCCGATCGGCGCGGCATCGGGATCGCGCTCAGCTGCGCGGCGACCGCTCTCCTCTTGGGCTATTGCGGGCTGCGCTTCGCCGAAGGCTTCGCGCCGATCTTCGCCGGCGCGGTCATCGTCGCTTTGGCGATGGGCGCGATGCCCGCGCTCGCCGACGCGCTGACCCTCACCGAAATCCGCCGCGCGGAGGTCGCCGGCCGGCCGCACATCGCCTACGGGCATATCAGGGTCTGGACCTCGATCGGCGTGCTTTCGATGATGCTGGCGTCGGGCCGCATCGTCGCGGCCTTTCCGGGCGCGCGCATCATCGTCGCGCTCGCCGCGCTGTCGCTGTTTTCGGTCGCCGTCGCGCTCTTCGCCGCCGTTCAGGATGAACATGCGGCGCGCCTATCCGCTCGGCGGCGCGCGCGGCGGCCTCACGGCGGATGCGGCGCGGCTGCGCCTCGCCATCGTCGGCATCGGCGCGGCGGCGCTGATCCAGGCGAGCCACGCCGAGGTCTATTCCTTCGCCACCATCCATTGGCGCGCGGCCGGGCTTTCGCCCGATCGCATCAGCGCCGCCTGGGCGATCGGCGTCGCCTCGGAAAGCGTGCTGTTCGTCGTCGCCGCGCGCTACTTCAGGTCGGAGCGCAACGCCATCGCCTTCCTGCTGCTCGGCGCGGCGGGCGCGGCCGTCCGCTGGATCGCCATGAGCTTCGATCCGGGGCCGAACCTCGTCATCGCCCTGCAGACGCTGCATGGCTTAAGTTTCGGCGCGACCACCTGCGGCAGCGTGCTCCTGCTCGGGAGCCTCGCCTCGCCGACGCATCGCGCGCGCATGCAGGGCTGGCTGGCGGCGGCGGGCGCGCTCAGCCTCGCCGCGGCGACTTTCGCCTGCGGCCGTCTCACGGGCCTCTTCGGCGAGAGCGCCTATCTCGCCATGGCGGCGCTGGCCTGCGCCGGCGGCCTCGCCGCGTTGCTCGCGGGCTGGCTGAAGCAGCGGCTGCCGGCGTGATCCAGATTCTATTCCGCCGCGGCCGAACGGTTGCGCCGCCGCGTCCGGCGGAGATAAAGCGCGAACTCCGCCTCCGCCTCGCCCTTGCGATGATCGCGCGCGATCAGCGTGTACATCGCCGGCGTCACGAACAGCGTGAACAGCGTGCCGATGCTCATGCCGAACGCGATGACGATGCCGATCGCGAAGCGGCTGCGCGCGCCGGCGCCCTCGGCCATGATCAGCGGGATCATGCCGACGACCATCGCCGCGGTGGTCATCAGGATCGGGCGCAGCCGGACCGCCGCGGCGTGCTCGATCGCCTCGCGCCGGCTCATGCCCTCGTCCGCCTGCATCCGGTTGGCGAATTCGACCATCAGAATGCCGTGCTTGGAGATGAGGCCGATCAGCGTCACGAGGCCGATCTGCGAATAGATGTTCATGCTCGCCGCGCCGACGACGCCGAGAATGTTCAACGGCAGCAGCGCGCCGAACATCGAGGTCGGCAGCGCGATCAGAATGATCAGCGGATCGCGGAAGCTTTCGAACTGCGCCGCGAGGACGAGGAAAATCACGACCAGCGCGAACAGGAAGGTGAGCAGCAGCGTGTTGCCTTCCTGAACATATTGCCGGCTCTCGCCCTGATAGTCGACGGTGAAGCCTTGGGGCAGAAACTCTTTCGCCTTCTGCTGCAGGAAGGCGACGGCCTCGCCCATCGTGTGGCCGGGGAAGGGCACGCCTTGCAGCGTCGCCGAATTCAGTTGCTGGAAGGTCGGCAGGCCGTTCGGCTGCACGCTGTTCGAGACGCTCGCGACGGTCGCGAGCGAGACCAGATCGCCCGCGTTGGTGCGCACCTGATAGCGGGTCAGCCAGTCGGGCGTCAGGCGGAAATCGCGCGGGGCCTGCGCGATGACGTGATAGCTGCGCCCGTTCATGCTGAACTGATTGACGTAATTGCCGCCGAGCATGGTCGCGAGCGAGGAGCCGATCTCCTGCATGTTGAGGCCGAGCCGGTTGGCCTTGTCGGCGTCGATCTTGACCTCGATCTGCGGCAGGTCGAATTTCAGATCGCTGTCGGTGAAGATGAAGAGGCCGCTCTGGCGCGCGGCCGTCTCGATCTTCGCCATCACCTCGGCGATCTCCTTATAGTCGCCGATGCTGCGCACGACGAACTGGACCGGCGGACCGCCGGTCGAGCCGGGCAGCGCCGGCGGCGAAAAGGCGATGATCTGCGCGCCGGTCACGGCCGACAGCATCGGCTGCAGATCGGTCATGATCTGTTTCTGGTTGCGTTTGCGATCGGCCCAGTTTTTCAGGAGCAGGCCGCCAAACCCCTGATGCACGCCGGCCGAACCATTGATGAGAAAGACATGGTCTTTCTCCGGAATCTTGTCGGCGGCGACCTGCACCTGCGCGGTCGCTTTCTCGAGATAATCGAGATTGGCGTATTGCGGCGATTTGATCAGAGCGAAGATCACGCCCTGATCCTCCTCGGGCGCCAGCTCCTTCGGCGTCGACAGGAACATCACCGCGGTGAGCGCCGAGAACGCCGCAAAGGATCAGCACCGTCAGGGCGCGAAAATTGAGGGTCTTGTGCAGGCGGCTCTGGTAAGCGCGGCGCAGCCCGTCGAAAATCCGGTCGAGGAGCGCCGGAAAGCCCTTCGCGTCCGGCGCCGGCGGCTTCAGCAGCAGCGAGCACATCATCGGCGACAGGGTCAGCGCGATGACGCCCGAGACGACGACCGCGCCGGCGAGAGTGAAGGCGAATTCGCGAAACAGCGCGCCCGTCAGTCCGGAGACGAAGCCGATCGGCGCGTAGACGCAGGCGAGCGTGATCGTCATCGAAATCACCGGGCCGGTGATTTCGCGCGCGCCCTGCAGCGCCGCGTCCTTCGGCGTCATGCCTTCCTCGATGTGCCGGTAGATGTTTTCGACGACGACGATGGCGTCGTCGACGACGAGGCCGATGGCGAGCACGAGGGCGAGAAGCGTCAGAAGATTGATCGAATAGCCGAGCGCCAGCAGAATGATCATGACGCCGACGAGCGACAGCGGGATGGTGACGATCGGGATGATCGTCGCGCGGAAGCTGCCGAGGAACAGGAAAATCACCAGGATGACGACGACCGCGGCTTCGGCCAGCGTCTTCTCGACCTCGTTGATCGAGGCGCGGATGAACTCCGTCGCGTCATAGGCGATCGCGGCGTCGAGGCCGACGGGAAGCTGGGATTTCAGCTCGGGAAACGCCGTCCCGCACGCGGTTGATGACGTCGAGCGGATTGGCGGTCGGGGTCGAATAGACGCCGATGAAGACAGCCTTCAGGCCGTCGAAGACCGAGGAGGAATCGACCGATTTCAGGGCCGAGTTCGATATCGGCGATTTCGCCGAGCCGCGTCAGCGCGTCGCCGCGCGCCGACACCACCAGTTCGCCGAAAGCCCGCGCCGAATTGAGCGAGGTCTGCGCATTGATGCTGGTCTGGACGAAATCGCCTTTGATCTGGCCGGCCGCCGCGGTGAAATTATTCGCCGTCAGCGCCAGCCTGACGTCGTTTGGCGTCACGCCGCGCGCGGCCATCTTGTTCGGATCGAGCCAGACCCGCATCGCGAAGGTCTGGCCGCCGAGAATCTGGGCGTTGGCGACGCCGTCGATCGTCTGCAGCTTCGGCTGCACGACGCGGGTCAGATAATCGGTGATCTGCGAGGGCGTCATGACCTTCGAGTTGAAGGACATGTACAAAAGCGCGGTCGAATCGCCGGTCTGCTTGACGACGACGGGATCGAGCGCCTCGCGGGGCAGCAGATATTTGACCTGATTGACCTTCGAGAGGACGTCGGCGACGGCGCGGTCGGCGTTGGCGTTGAGCAGCAGATTGAGGGTGATCGTCGAGGCGTTCTGCTGCGAATTCGAGACCAGCGTGTCGATGCCTTCGGCGCTCGCCACCGCCTGTGCGATCGGGGTCGTGATGTAGCCCTTGACGACGTCGGCGTTGGCGCCGGGATAGGTGGTGGTGATGGTGATCGTCGTCGAGGACAGCTCGGGGAACTGGCGCACCTGAAGCTTGAAGGCGCATTGCAGGCCAACGAGCAGGATCAGCAGGCTGACCACGCTGGCCAGCACCGGCCGGCGGATGAAAATATCGGTGAAGGACATTCTCATTCCTTTGGCCGGACCGCGGGCGGCGCAAGCTCCGCGTTGGGATCGACGCGCACGCGCGCGTCCGGCTGCAGCTTCAACTGTCCTTCGCTCACGACCTTTTCGCCGGCCTTGACGCCATCGAGGATGGCGACGCGATCCTCGCGAATTTCGCCCGTGTGCACGAAGCGGCGTTCGAGCTTCATGGGGATATCGCCTGAGGCGGCGTCGCCATTGACGGTCGCCGCCTGCGCGCCGCCGCCCTGCGGCTCGGCCGGGACCACGACGAAAACATTGTCGCCGTAAAGCGAATAGTTGATCGCCGTGCGCGGCACGGTGACGACCTTCTCCGGCGCGCCCGCATTGACGTTCACATTGGCGAACATGCCCGGCAAAAGCTGCTTCGCCTTGTTGTCGAACTGGCCGCGCACCAGCACGTTGCGGCTGTCCGCCGAGACGCGGGCGTCGATCGGTCGCGATCAACGCCACGAAAAACCTTGCCCGGATAGGCGTCCACCGTCACGTCGATCGTCTCGCCCGGCTTCAGCAGGTCGAGCGATTTCTCAGGCACGGGAAAATCGACGTAGATCGGATCGAGCTGCTGCAATGTGATGAGGCTGGTTCCCGGCGAGACATACTGGCCGAGGTCGACCTTGCGGATGCCGAGGCGGCCGGGGAAAGGCGCGGCGATCTGCTTTTGCGTGATGATGGCGCGCACCTTTTCAACCGCGGCCGCGGCCGAGTCCCGCGCGGCCTCCGCCGAATCGAAATTCGCCTTGGTGGTGTTGCCGGTGGTGGTCAATTCGCGCTGGCGCTGCAGCGCCAGATCGGCGTTCTTCAAGAACAGCGAGATTGTTCTTAAGGTCGGCCTGCTCCACGAAATTATCGATCTCGAACAGCGGCGTTCCCTTGGCGACGTCCTGGCCCGACTCGACCTTTACGCGCGACCACCGCGCCGCCGACCTGCGAGCGCGACATCGATGCCCTGCACCGCGTGGAAGCTGCCGATGGCGGGAAGGCGCGGCGTCCAGGTCTCCTCGATCGCATCGGCGACCGCGACCGTCGCCGGCGGCGGCGCCGCCTGCCGCGATGAACTGCTTGATGATCTGCGGTTTGACGATGAACTGGAAATAGCCGAGCCCCGCGCCAAGAGCGACCAACAGCAGGAGGACGGCGGCGAAAATGATGCTGCGCTTCAAGACGTCACCCAGACTGGTTCAGGCACGGACAGAGAGCGTTGAGATGGCGAATGATCGATGTAAGAACAAGGCCCTGCTTCGCAAGAAAAGCGTCCGTGGGAATCGGCGTCAAATGCATTTCGGCCCGGAATACATTATCTTTTTGTAACGTCGCGATATTTCACGCTAATCGAATTAAATACCGCATTCGATGCGGTCTTTTTTGAGGCGGCGCTGTGTGGCCCGGCACGCGGCGCGGGCGCTTTCAGCTCAGCACGCCATAAGTCTTGAACCAGGCGATCGCCCGGCTCCAGGCGTCCTCAGCCGCCTCCTCGCGATAGCTGGCGCGGTAATCGGCGAAAAACCCATGCGGCGCGCCGGGATAGATCTTGAACTCGACCGTCTTGCCTGCGGCTTTAAGCCTCGCCTCCATTTGCCGTACCTGATCTGGCGGGATCCCCTGATCCTCGGCGCCGTAAAGCCCGAGCACCGGCGCCTTGACCGCATCGGCGAGATCGAAGGCGTTTTGCGGCATGGCGGCGCTCGGCGGGTCCATCAGGCTGCCGTAAAAGGAAACGCCCGCTTTCAGCGCCGGATTATGCGTGGCGTAAAGCCAGACGGTGCGTCCGCCCCGGCAAAAGCCGATGATGCCGAGACGGTTCGCGTCGCCGCCCTGCGCCTTCGCGAAGGCGACCGTCGCGTCGAGATCGGCGAAAAGCTCGGCGTCGGACTTGCTGTTCACCAGGGGCAGCAACTGCGGGATGCTGTCGATCTTCGTGAGATCGCCCAGGCGGAAGTAGGTGTCGGGCGCGATGGCGAAAGCCCCGAGCTTGCCGAGCCGCCGCGTGACGTCCTTGATGAATTCGTGCAGGCCGAAAATCTCCATCGCGACGAGGATGATCGGCGGATTTTCGATCCCCTCGGGCCGCGCGAAATAGACCGGCATGTCGCCGCCGCTCACCTTCACCGTCGCGTCCGCGGCGACAAGGCCCTCCGCGCTCGTCCTGATCGGTTCGGCGCGGACGGGACCCGCGGCCAGCGTATAGCCCGCGGCGGCGGCGCTGGAGGCCGCCATGAAGAGGCGGCGCGACAGCTGCGCGGCGCGCGTGAGGCCGGCGATGTCGGACAGATGTTTGCCTGCGGGCAGATGTTTTCCTGCTGGCATGAGCGGCCCTTCATTTTATCCGAATGACCGAGCAGATACACGAAAATCAAGCATGCCGCCCGCGAATTTTAGCCGCCGCCTCATGTCCAGCGCTGCAATCGCAAGCGGAGCCGCAAGGTCTACGTCGTGGCGGCGCGCGTAAATTTTTGCTTGGGACAGACGAAATCTTAAGAATTTGTTCAAGTCACGTGATCGTGATGGTTGTATAATCCCCGGCGGCGTTGCAGGCGGGCCAGGATCCGCACCGCCGAATTTCGCCGTCCAGATCGTATGGATTTTTAAAAAGAATCCGCGGAGGGGAGGAAAAAAATGAAAAAATACGCTTTGCTGATGGTGTTGGCGCTGGGCGCCACGCCGGCGATGGCTGACGGAAGTTACGGCGGCGGCGGCAATCCGCGCCAGCATTCCTGCGACGGACTTCCGACGTGGTCGCAGCTTCAGTCCGCGCTTAAAGCCGCAGTCGCGGTGGGGCCGAGCAATACGACGGGCAACGGCGGTCTTGGCTTCAACATGTGGGGGACCATCGTCGCCCAGGACGGAACCGTTTGCGCCGTTGCTTATTCGGGCGCTCATTATACCGACCAATGGCTGGCTAGCCGGGTGATTTCCGCCCAGAAAGCCAATACCGCCAATGGATTGAGCCTTGGCAACACAAGCCCGCCCAGCACGGCCTTGTTTCCGACCGGCCTCGCGCTTTCAACCGCAAATCTCTATTCCGCCGTCCAGCCGGGCAGCAGCCTTTACGGTCTCCAGTTCAGCAATCCGGTCGATCCGACCGACGCTTACTTTCAGCAGAACGGTTACCCCGACGACCCCAGCAGCTACGGTACGGCGCAGGATCCCATGGTCGGGCGCCCGATCGGCGGCGTGAACGTCTTCGGCGGCGGGTTCGGCCTCTATTTGCACGGCAAGCGGGTGGGCGGCCTCGGCGTCAGCGGCGACCAGTCCTGCACGGACCATTTCATAGGCTGGCGCGTTCGCCACGCCCTCGGCCTCGACAATCTCTATAATGTTGGCGGCGTCAGTGGGGACAGCGCGCGCCCCGACAATATCGTATACGACATCAAGCCGAACCCCTATGGCGGTACGGGCATCAGCGCGGGCGGCTTCGGCCACCCCTCTTGCGTCAATTACAATAGCAATCCTGCGTCGTTGCCGGCTGTGAACTTAAATCCCTGATTCGCCTTCAAGGCTGAAATAAAAAGGGCGCGTCTTGGGAAAAGACGCGCCCAAAATCATGCCCGGTCCCGCGCAAATCCCGCGAAATCCGGCCCTTGCCGCTTAGCGCTTGAGGCTGTCGGCGACCTTGCGCCCGGCGTCCTTGACGTCTCCGACGGACTGGCGAACGGAGCCTTCCGCCTTGTCGGCCTTGCCCTCGGCGACCAGCCTGTCATTGCCGGAGATCTTTCCCGCGGCCTCCTTGATGGCGCCCTTAACCTTGTCCGCCGCGCCCTTGATGTGCTCTTTATCCATGATAACCGACTCCTTTGCTTGGTGGCGGCGGAACGTCGGTCACTGCACTTGGTTCCACGCGCCGCGTTGACGAACCGGCGTCAAACTGGTCTACATCCGCGCCATTGCGCGCCATCGCGCGGTTTTCCACGACAGGTCCGGTTATTAAGGGAATGAATTTAGCGACGCCTTTTGAGAACGCCTGGCGCTATCAGGAATTGATCCGGGCGGTGGTGCGCCGCGAACTGGCGGTCCGGTTCCGCGGCACAATACTTGGCTGGCTCTGGGCGATTTTCGGACCGCTCGTCATGCTGAGCGCCTATACGGTCATCTTCTCGAGCGCGGTCGGCGTTCCCGCCTCGGCGAAAAACGTGGGCGTCGGCGGCTACGCCCTGTCGATCTTCGCCGGATTGATCATTTTCAATCTCTTCAGCGAACTCGCCTATCGCGCGCCCGCCATGCTGCATGAACAGGCTGGCGTCATCAAGAAATCGATCTTTCCGAGCGAGACCCTCGCGTGGACGGCGGCGATCCGCGCCTCCGTCTATGCCTTGATCAGTCTGGCCGTCCTGGTCGTTTTCAAGCTCGCGGTGAGCCACTCTTTGCCGCTCACGGCGTTGCTGCTGCCGTTCGTCGCCATTCCGTTCTTTCTGGCCTTGCTCGGCGTCTCATGGTTTTTGATGGCGCTCGGCTCGTTCACCCGTGACGTCGCCCACCTGATGATCTCGATCGTCCCGGTCTTCATGTTCGCGACGCCGATCTTCTATTCGATCGACGACGTCCCGCCGCATTTACGCCTTTACGTGCATTTAAATCCGATCGGCAATTATGTTGAAATGACTCGCGATCTCCTTCTGTTCGGCAGATTGCCCGGTGCGTTGCTTTACGCCGGGACGGTCGCCGGGTCGCTCGTCGTGTTCTATTTCGGCTATCGGTTCTTCATGCAGTACAAGGCCGTGTTCGTCGATGTCATCTGAACTCGTCATCAGCTGCGCCAATGTCGGCAAGGCGTATCAGCTTTACTTGCGGCGCAACGACCAGCTGAAACAGACGCTGTTCGGGCGCTGGAAGCAGTTTTACCATGACCATTGGGTGCTGAAGGACGTCAGCTTCAAGATTCATCAGGGCGAGACGGTCGGCATCATCGGGCGCAATGGCGCCGGCAAGACGACGCTGCTGCAGATCATTTGCGGCATCACGCGGCCGACCCTCGGCGACGTCAAGGTGGCTGGCAGGATCGCCCCGATCCTCGCCCTAGGCTCCGGCTTCGATCATGAGCTGACCGGCCGCGAGAATGCGCTGATCGGCGGCGCCATTCTCGGCGTCAAGCGCTCCGTCATCGAAGCGCGTCTCGATCAGGTCGCGGCCTTCGCCGATATCGGCGAATTCTTCTATCAGCCTCTGAAAATGTATTCGACCGGCATGGCGGCGCGGCTCGCTTTCGCGGTTTGCGCCCATGCCGACGCGGATATTCTCATCGTCGATGAAGCGCTGTCGGTCGGCGACGCCGATTTTCAGGCCAAATGCGACGCCTTCATTCATGATTTCGCCAAGCGCGGCACGATCCTCGTCGTTTCGCACGACCTCGAGATGCTCTCGACGCTGTGCGACCGCGTCATCTGGATCGACGACGGCGCCGTTCGCGAACTGGGCCGCCCCGAGGAGGTCGTCGCCGGCTATCGCCACGCCATCGAGGACAGGGCGGCCGGCGAAAAGGCGGCGCCCGCCCACGCGGCGACGCTTTAGCCAAGCCGATCATCCGGGTTGGGCGTGTAAAGTCGCCGCGGCGATGCGCGATCTTGGCCGAGGCGTCATCGCAGGCGTGGAATTTCGCGCGCCCGTCACCACCTCTCCCTGGAAGCGGTCAACGAGGAGGAGCATTCAATGTCTTTGCTGGCGATGCTGAAAGGCAAAGGGCCGAGCGGGTTTGGCTATGGCTCGAGCGCCGAGCAGGCGACGCAGGGGCTTGATCTGTCGGGCCGCGCCTATCTCGTGACCGGCGCCAATTCCGGCCTCGGCCTCGAAACGGTTCGCGTCCTGAGCCTTCGAGGCGCCCGCGTCATCGCGGCGGCGCGCACGGCGGAAAAGGCGCGAGCGGCCTGCGGCGCGTTCGGCGCAAAGGTTCATCCCGTCGCCTGCGAATTATCCGATCCCGCCTCCGTGCGCGCCTGCGTCGACGCAGTGAAGGCCGACGGCGCCCCGCTCGACGCCATCATTCTCAACGCCGGCATCATGGGCTTGCCGGAGCTGCGGCAGGCGCATGGCTACGAGCTGCAGTTTTTCACCAATCACATCGGCCATTTCATTCTGGCGACGGGTCTTCTCGGCCAACTGGCCGACAAGGGCAGGGTCGTCGCGCTTTCAAGCTCGGCGCATCAGTTCGCGCCGAAGGGCGGCATCGAATTCGACAATCTTTCGGGCGCGCGCGGCTATTCGCCCTGGCGCGCCTATGGCCAATCGAAACTCGCCAATCTTCTGTTTGCGAAAGAGCTGGCGCGCCGCCTCGCTGGAACCGGCAAGACCGCAAATGCGGTGCACCCCGGCGTCATCATGACCAATCTTGGCCG
The DNA here is from genome assembly GCA_963757985.1 of uncultured Alphaproteobacteria bacterium. Taxonomy (GTDB): domain Bacteria; phylum Pseudomonadota; class Alphaproteobacteria; order Rhizobiales; family Beijerinckiaceae; genus Methylocapsa. The sequence continues at coordinate 198,070 of CAVWTQ010000001.1, forward strand.
TAGCGTCGCCTCGCCGATGGTCGCGCTCGGCAAGCTCGTCGAGCCGCTTTTCCTGAAGACGATTCCGCAAGGCGCGGCGACGCAAAGCTTTGTGGCGACGCATCCTTCGCTTGAAAAAATCTCCGGCGAATATTTCGTCGACTGCAACATCGGCAAGTCGAGCGCGCTGTCTCGCGATCCCGCGCTGGCCGCGCGGCTCTGGGACGAATCCGAGCGCATCGCAGCGCGGCTCTAAAGAGGAAACCAAGGCAGAGTCGCGGGTTCTATCAAGGGATGTGGCGAAGCACCGGCGCAGTTGACGCTGCGACCGTCATGAAGCCCGCGACAAGCAGCACCAAGAGGGCCGACAGCACCAGCTCTGCGCGTATGCTGGTGGCCGGATGCGTCTCAGGGTCATCGAGCCGCCGTCCGGTTCGGACGAAGCGCGCCGCGGCGATCACGATAAGGACGAGGCCGCCGAGCATGAGCGCAAAGCCTTCGTATCGGCCGAATGGTCCCGATAACCTTGCGAGCTGCAATTGATCGAGCCGCAAGGGGTGCGCCGATTCCGCTGATGCGGAACTAGCTATCGCAAGCACAAAAAGATTGAACTTTTCGATGACGAACCCGAAGGCGATCACGGCGATGCCGGTTCGCACCCAGGCAAGAAACGTCCGCTCGTTCGCCGCGTGATCGCTATAGCCGGAAATCATGGCGCTCCTCGCTCATCATGACGTTGCTCATCAGGATCTCTTAGGCTTTTGTCGCCAGATGGCTCCAGGGCGCCGACAGGGAGCCATCCGTCTGATTCTTGCGCTAACTGGCGAGCGCGGCCGTCAAAAGGGCGGGCTCCTTCATCCTCGGAAAATTCGCGTTCTGCCGCCAGATCAGGAACAGCGCGGCGGCGAATTCAACGATGATCGCGGCGCCGACGACGATGACGAGCTGCGGGTTCTGCCGCACCAGCGATTCCGATCCCACGAGAATTGCGACATGGATCAGCGGAATGACGAGAATGGTGGACGTCGCCGCCGCGGAGCCGCGCCCGGTCGCGGCCGACGCGGTGAGGACGAGGCCGATCGCCAGCAGGCCATGGCTCAGCGCCAGCAGCGGAATGCAGCAGCGTTTGGTCGCCTCGCTCATCCATTCGGCGAAGCCGCGCGGATCCCAGGCGGGGATCGGCCGCGCGGCGAAGAATTCGCCCATGGGCAGTTCGAAGATGCCGCGCCAACCGCGTTTGGGCAAGGCGCCGATGCCCTGCATGTCGACCGGGATGACATATTGATCGAAATTGGCCGTCCGCAGCGCGGCGCCGCCCCTCGGAATCGTTTCGATCGAGCCGTTGCTCAAGACGATGACGACGCCCTGTTCGTTGGGGCGAAACTCGGCTTCGCTGGCGTTGATGATCTGCTCCTCGTTCTTCTCCGCCGAGAACTGGTGGATGAACATGCCGGTCGCGACGTCGGCGGAGCGCCAGCGCTCGAAATATAAGGTCCGCGCGCCCTTGTCGAAGGTGTAGAAATGGGCCGGCTCCAGCATCCTGTGATTGAGCGAATTGCGGATCACATAGAGCACGTCGTGCATCTGCCCGACATAGGTCGGCGCGAACCAGGACGAGAGCCAATAGCCGGCGCCGACCGCCACGGCGGCGACGACGAGGGCGGGCGCGCAGAGCGACCAGACCGACAGGCGCAGCGAATAGAGGACGGCGATCATGCCGTCGGCCGACATGCGGCTGAACTCGAGCGCGACGGCGACGCCGACGGCCATCGGCAGGGCGAGATAGAGAACGGTCGGCATGGTGCCGAGCAGGGCGGGACCGAGCAGGCCGCCGCGCACGGCCGCGGCCGGCAGCGACTGAAACAGCGAGGTCATGACGAGGGGCACGCACAGCGTCGTCTCGATCAGCAGCGCCGTCAGCGCGATCCGCCTGGCGAGGTAGAAGGTGAGCAGCCGCGGCATTGCCGGTTACCCTTTGAGGCGCGCCTGCGCCCGCTTCGCATAGTCGAGCCACGCCTTGTCGAAAACGCGGCGGCTCGGCAGCGAGACGGCGCCGGCCCAATGCGCGAAGAAAATGCGTTGGCCCGCGCCGTCGAGCGGCAGTCCCTCCGCGTCGAAACTGACGTCCTTCGCCTTGTAGAAACTTTCGTCCGAGGCGCCCGGCACGCGTTCGGTGAGCGAGGCGATTTTCAGGCCGCGCCGATGCGTGACGAAATTCGTCAGGGGCTGGGCGAACAGCATGCCATGCTTGCGCACGTCATGGAAGATCGCCTCGTCGCGCTCGATCACCTCGTAGAAGTGCTGCAGCGAGAGGATCTTGTTGGAGGTCAGAAAGAAACCGTCGTTGAACAGCCGCGCATCGCGCAGGAAATCATATTTGCCGCGCTTTTTATTGTAGACATATTCTTCGCTCGACGAGGCGATGATGAAGTCGGCCTTGCCGGGCTCGAGCCTGCCGAACGCTTCGCGGACGTCGCGAAAAAGGATGGTGTCGACATCGATATAGAGAACCTCGTCGAGCGGCAGCGCGAGCGAGAGGAATTTGCGCAGGCGGCGGCGATGGCCCGGGAACAGCGGATAGAGCTGGCTCGCGAGGGCGTCGAGTTCGCGCGAATCCTCGCTCGCGAGCTTGACGCCGTAAACCTCGGCGGCGCGCCGCGTCACGGCGAGATTGTCGTCATAGGGGATGATATAGAGCGGCGTCTGCGCGTTGGTCGCGCGATAGCTCTCAAGAAACGGCAAAAGCCAGTCGGCCATGCGATCATTGGCGACGATCGCGATGCCCCTCGAGGCGGGCCGCGAAGGGTCGGCCGCATCGAGGCGCGGCGTCTCGTCGGGCGAATTCAGCGGCGAATTGGGCGATTGGTCGGAAATGGGCGGATCTCGCAGCGGCCGCAGGACGGGCGGCGGAGGACTGGGCGGCGGAGGACTGGCGGCCATCCAGCCGGGGGCCTCCCATAACGCAAGGCCGGGTTGAAGTAAAATCTCGCCTCGCCGCCGCGCGCCTGGACCGGCGCTTCGGTCCGCCATTTTGGAAACCGGCGCGAAGGGGCTATGGAAGCGGCGATCGATGCAGCAATTGATGGAATCCATGGATCAGAGCCAAGGCGCAGCGGGCCGGCAGGAAGTGGGCGCGGCCGCGGAGGCCGACGCGCCGATGGCCGGGCAAAACCGTCCTCCTCGTGCATCCGGCCTGGCACTCCTGCGGCAGCCATCAGGTGTTCGCCTCGCAGGCCCGCGCCTATCGCAGCCTCGGCGCGCGGCGTGATCAGCCTCGCCGTCGCCGATTCCCCCGGCGCGGTGGAGGGCTCCCGCGCGCACAAAACCTATGTCGCGGCGACGCGCCGACCTTGAGGCCGACGCGCGGCTCTATACGGGCATGCCCCTGCTGTCGGTGCTGAACCCTTCCTTCCTGCGGGCGGTCGAGGCTCTGGCTGCACGGCAATTTCGCCGCCATTCTCCTTGAAAGCGCGCGGCTCGCGCCGATCCCCGCCGCGCTTTTGGCCGAGCGCCGCATCGATCTCATCCATTGCAATCATTTCTTCTGCATGCCTGTCGCCTCGCGCCTGCGCGAGAGGCATGGCTGCGCCATCGCTGCTCGACACCCATGATCTTCAGGCGCGCCAATATGCGCTGCGCAACGAGCAGGGCTGGACCGTGCCGCCGGTTGCGAAATTCGAGGATATGCTGGCGAATCGAACTCGCCGCCATGCGCGGCGCCGACGTCCTCGCTCATCTCAACGACGAGGAGGCGGCGGCTTTCAAGACGCTGCTGCCGGAAAAGCGCCATGAACTCGTCTATCCCGCCGTGCCGCCGATCGCGCCGGGGGCGGGCGGGGACGATCTCATCATCGTCGCCAGCGCAAATTACGCCAATTATCTCGGCCTCGCCTGGTTTCTGCAGGAGGTTCTGCCGCTCGCCCCGGACGAAGTCGCGGCGCCGGATCAAAATCATCGGCAATATCGACGGCGCCGTCCGCGCCCGCGCGCCGGCGCTCTACAAGGCGCAATGCGCGAGCTGTTCCTGGGCCACGTCAAGGATCTCGGCGCGGCCTACGCCAACGCCGCCGCCGTGCTGCTGCCGACGACCGAAGGCCATGGCGTCTCGATCAAGACGATCGAGGCGATGTCCTCCGGCGCGCCTCTGATCGCGACGCCGCACGCCTTCCGCGGCATGCGGCTCGACCCCGCGCGCGCTCGGCAACGTCACGCTCGCCGCGGACGCGCCGGCTTTCGCGGCGGCCATGCTGCGGGCGGCGGCGTCGCAGCCCGATCCGGCGAGCCGGCGGGAGGCCGACACGCGGAAATTCTATCAAAGCCATTTCGCTTTCGAGGCCTATCGCGCCGCGCTGGCGCAACTCGCTTCGCCGCTTTTGAAACCCGCGAATATTTGATATAAAGACTTGCTTATATCTTTATTGCCTCTGGCGCGCGGGCCTGATATAGAGGCGAAATCGCCGCATCCCGCTGCAGCGAAATTTTGAAATCGATCGCGTTCATGAGTTTGGATCGGCGAATCCAAAATCATCGTGATCTTAAGGGACCTTCCGCCGCCATGACCCATTCGTTCAATGATTACGCCATCGCCGACATCAAACTCGCCGAGTGGGGGCGCCGCGAACTGGCGATCGCCGAGACCGAAATGCCGGGCCTGATGGCGACGCGCGCGGAATATGGCCCGACCCAGCCGCTGAAGGGCGCGCGCATCGCCGGCTCGCTGCACATGACCATCCAGACGGCGGTGCTGATCGAGACGCTGAAGGCGCTTGGCGCCGACATCCGCTGGGCCTCGTGCAACATCTATTCGACGCAGGATCACGCCGCCGCCGCCATCGCCGCGGCCGGCATTCCGGTGTTCGCGCGCAAGGGCGAGAGCCTCTACGACTATTGGGAATACACCCACAAGATTTTCGAATGGGACGACGGCGGCGCGCCGAACCTCATCCTCGACGACGGCGGCGACGCCACCATGCTGGTTCATCTTGGCATGCGCGCGGAGGCCGGCGATACGGCCTTCCTCGAGACGCCCGGCAATGAGGAGGAGGAGGTCTTCTTCGCCGCGATCAAGCGCCGCCTCGTCTCGCATCCCGGCCTCTACACGAAATATGGCAAGGCGATCAAAGGCGTCAGCGAGGAGACGACGACCGGCGTGCACCGGCTCTATCTCATGGAGCGCGACGGCAAGCTGTTGTGGCCGGCGATCAACGTCAATGATTCCGTCACCAAGTCGAAATTCGACAATCTCTACGGCTGCCGCGAATCGCTCGTCGACGGCATTCGCCGCGGCACCGATGTGATGATGGCCGGCAAGGTCGCCATGGTCGCGGGCTTCGGCGACGTCGGCAAGGGCTCGGCCGCCTCGCTGCGCAACGCCGGCGCGCGCGTGCTGGTCTCCGAGGTCGATCCGATCTGCGCCCTGCAGGCGGCGATGGAGGGCTATGAGGTCACCACCATGGAGAACGCCGCGCCCCGCGCCGATATTTTCGTGACCTGCACCGGCAATATCGACGTCATCACGCTCGACCATATGCGCGCGATGAAGGATCGCGCCATCGTCTGCAACATCGGCCATTTCGATTCCGAAATTCAGGTCGCGGCGCTGCGCAATCTGAAATGGCACAACGTCAAGCCGCAGGTCGACGAGATCGAATTCGCCGACGGCAAGCGCATCATCCTTCTGTCGGAAGGGCGCCTCGTCAATCTCGGCAACGCCACCGGCCACCCGTCCTTCGTGATGTCGGCGTCCTTCACCAACCAGACGCTCGCGCAGATCGAACTGTGGACCAAGCAGGGCCAGTACGAGCGCAAGGTCTACACGCTGCCAAAGCACCTCGACGAAAAAGTCGCCGCGCTCCACCTCGACAAGATCGGCGTGAAGCTTTCAAAGCTCACCCCGGCGCAGTCGGTCTATCTCGGCGTGCCGGAGCACGGCCCCTTCAAGCCGGATCACTACCGGTATTGAGCAGGTCCCATCGATGCTAAGAGGGCCGCCGTCGGGCGGCCCTTCGCGTTTCATGGCCTTCTCGGGCCCAGTCAAAATGTTTCAGCCGTGCTCGGGGCGCTTTGGCGTTGGTCCCGCCGTCAATTCTTATCCGTTAGCGTCTTGAGGAAGGCGACCAGCGCGTCGATTTCCCGATCGTTGAGGCGGGGCTTTTGACCGGGCTTGCGGTCATAAGGCACTTCATCGGTGTTGATATTCTTGATGTAGCCCGCGGGCAAATCGTCGTATTTTTGAATCTTGCCGTTGGCCGCGACCGGATACCAGCGCTTTGGATCTGTGTCCCGCGTTGCGTAGAAGGCGACGGCGTCACGCAAGCTCGTAAACACGCCATTGTGGAAATAGGGGCCTGTGATCGCGATGTTGCGCAGGGTCGGCACTTTGAACGCGCCGCAGAGCGATTCGAGCGCAATGGTTTTCGGCAGTTTGTCCGCAAGGCCCGGCTGTTTGCAGAGGCCAAGGTCGTAGACCGAGGCATCCGCGTTGGCGGGAATGGCTGCGTTGCGTGGCGCACCGATCGCGTCATAGGTGAAATCGGTGAATATCCAATCGGTCGGGTCGTGCGATTCCGGTTTGCCGTCGTGGCAGGCGAGGCAATTGCCCTTCTTCTTGTCGATGAACAGCTTGAAGCCCGCCATTTCCTGGGGACTGAGCTTGGTCTTGCCACGCAGGAAGTCGTCGAATTTCGACGAAAAGGGCGCAAAGCGCGGCGAGGTTTCGAAAGCGGTCAGCGCTTCGGTGAGTTTGCCCATCGCCGCCTTCGGATCGTCGAAGATATCCGGGCCGAAGACCGTCTTCACCAGATCAGCGTTGGGACCATCCTTGACCTTGGCGACTACCGCTTCGATCGAAGGATTGTTCATTTCAAGCGGGTTGAGCATCGGCCCGGTCGCCTGTTCGGCCAGCGTTGCGCCGCGGCCGTCCCAAAACTGGCCGCCCTTGGCCTCGAGTTTGACCTTGCCGTCGTCGTCGTCTTTGTAGAATCCGAAAGGCGGGCTGTAGGATTTGTACATGATCGTCGGTGTCTTGCGCACGCCGAACTTGTCGGGCGTGGAGCCGAGCGCCACGGCGGCGATCGGCGAACCATTGTTGCCCTGAAACGCATGATCCGGCGCGTGGCACGACGCGCATGATTGACCAGCCGGCTCCGAGAGGGTGGCGTCCTCGAAGAGCCTCTTGCCGAGCACCTGCTCGGGTGACAGACCAGCTTCGTCAGCGGTGGCGGCGGGTGGCGGCGCAGAGGCTGGCTGAGCGAGCGCGGGCGATATCATGCTGATCATGCCAGATAGAAGCACAGAGACCTTACGCACCCGTCGAAAGGACAGGCGCCGGCGATCTATATTTGAATGATTATAATCTAAAAGGTCCGAAGAATGTTTCACGCGGCGCTCGCTTTGACGAATAGTGGCATTAGAATGCGTTGACGGACCCTATAATGCAGAAAATACACTAGTCAATACGTATAGCGTCTAGTTTAGAAAGGGTTTAAACTATAAAATATTCGCGGGCCGCGTCTTAAAGTATCGGCGCGGGCAGGGGTTTGGATCGCGCCTACGCGCCGCCTTCCGCGCAAATGATCTTCCATTCCTGCGCAGCGACGGGCTGTACGGACAGCCTTGAATTATTGACCAGCACCATGTCCTTCAAACGAGGATCGGCCTTGATCGCCTCCAGCGTCACGGGTTGTTTGAAGGGCTTTACGGCGCGGACGTCAACCATACCGAACTTGCCTGTAGGATCGGTAGGATCGGGGTAGAAGGGCTTGATGATTTCGACGATGCCGACGATCGCTTTGCCCTCATTGGAATGGTAGAAGAAGGCCTTGTCGCCGACCTGCATCGCCATCAGGTTTTGCTTGGCCTGATGGTTGCGCACGCCGTTCCAGTTGGTGCCCTTCTCGCCCGCCTTGACCTGGTCGGCCCAGGACCAGGACGAGGGCTCGCTTTTGATCAACCAATAGGCCATGCGTTTTAATCTCCCGAGAAACTGTTTCACGTGAAACAGGGGGGTGTTTCACGTGAAACACCCCAATTCAGCCTTCCGGTTTCGACGGGTCGCGCCAGCAATTCGGCGATCGCCTCGTCGATCGTGATGCGCTCGGCCAGCACGGCGTCGACGGCGCTGGCGATCGGCATGTCGATCCCGCGCGCGTTGGCGAGATCGACCAGCACGCCGCAGGTGTGGATCCCTTCGGCGAGGCCGATCTGCGCCGAGGCCTGCGCCAGGCTCTCGCCGCGCCCGAGCGCCGCGCCGAGCGAGAAATTGCGCGACATCGCGGAGGTGCAGGTTAAGACCAGATCGCCGAGACCGGAAAGGCCCATTAGCGTCGCGGGCTCGGCGCCATAGGCGCGTCCGAACCTTGACAATTCGGCGAAACCGCGCGCGAGCAGCGCGGCGCCGGCGCTGGCTCCGAGCTCGCGGCCGGCGGCGACGCCATTGGCGATGGCGAGCACATTCTTGGCCGCGCCGCCGATCTCGACGCCGCGCATGTCGGTCGAGGAATAGACCCGAAAGCCGGGGCCCGGCGAGCAGCCCGCCGAGGGCGGCGGCGAGTTCCTCGTCGGCGGCGGCGAGGGTCACGGCGGTCGGCAGCCCGCGCGCGACATCCTGCGCAAAACTCGGGCCGGACAAGACCGCCGGCGGATGAGCGGGGAGCGTTTCGGACACGACCTCGCTGAGGAACCGTCCGGTTCCGTGTTCGATGCCCTTGGCGCAGACGATGACCGGCGCGCCGGCGGCGCGAGATCAGCGGCGCGAGGCTGTTCGAGCAGCGCCCGCAGCGCCTGCGCGGGAACGACGGCGAGGAAGACGTCGGCGTCCGCCGCGGCGGCGAGATCGGCGGTCGGCGCGACGTTGGAGAGCAGCGGCACGCCGGGCAGGCGGCGCGCATTGAAGCCCGTCGCCGCCATCTCGGCGACATGGGCGCTGTCGCGCGCATAGAGCGTCACCGCCGTTTCGGTCCGCGGCTCGCGTCCGCCGCGCGCGGCGAGATTGGCGAGCGCCGTGCCCCAGGCGCCGGCGCCGAGAACCGTTATCTTGAGTGGGGCCTCCCGCGCCATCGCCTGTTTCCCCCGCAAGTCCTTCCCCGCCCGCGCAGGAACGCTTATCACACGAAATCGAATCGGCTTTTGTCAGGCTGGCGGGCCAGCCGAGCTTGAGGCGCCGCAGACAAAAAAGCTAAGGATTTTCGTGGCCTGAAGCAGCAATCGCGCCAGGGCCCGAACCGGGATCGCACCGGCCGCTCGTGACGGGGGAATGCGAATCGCCGAACGGCGCGCAGCCGTGCGTTTCGGCGTCCGCGTCTTTGCGAGGAAGAAAAGCTATAACCTCCGCGTCCGAGATCCGATTCCCCGCGCTGGCTTACGCCGGCCGCCTGCGGGATTCAGCGCCTTGGGCGCTCGTTCATCTGCGCATTAGCAACGATACAACGAACTGTCTTGCGCGAAGCACGAACGAGGGAGGTAGCAAGAGCGTATCGAACGCCGCCAGAGACGGCGGTTGTTCCCGATGCTATTCGAACTGCGATCCCATTTATGACAGGAAAAAACGCGCCGTCAGAAAAGCACCTTGCAGACTGGACAATGATGTTGCGTGGGGTGGCCCTTATGGAAGTCGCACTCGCCAGCGCCGTTGCATTGTGTGCCTCCTGAGTGCAAGTCCCCGCACTTGGTGTATTGTGCGCTGGGACCGCTTTGCTCTGTTACTGCGACGCAAAATAACTGAGTTCCAATTCTGTTATAGGGTTCGCCTCGCGCCCTGGACCAAAGATCGCCGACAAACATCATAACCTCCCTTGGTATTTATCAAATCCCCCCGATGAACCATTATAGAAAATTTAGATTAGATTATTTGGAATCCTCTAGCAAGGCTGGGAGCCTGCGTCCCCTACCTGCGTTTGCGCGAACGCGGCGCACAGCAATTCCCTCGCAATAGACAAGGGTTGAATTGCGCGATGGAACACACCGCGAAGTCGAGACCAAAGGCAAGTTGGGCGGAGGACACTGCTAAGGTCGGCTAAAACAAGAGCGCAGGGATTTTTGCTTCTGTTAGAAGAGACAATGGCGGTGGAGCGCCGAGCCCATGGACTTTGACCAAAAACGGGTAGACGGCAACAGGATCAGAGCGGCGCACAAAATCCCGGTCCGCGTCTATTACGAGGACACGGATTTTTCCGGCGTCGTCTATCACGCCTCCTACCTGCGCTTCCTCGAACGCGGGCGCACCGAATTTTTGCGCGCGCATGGCGTCGAGCACCGGACGATTTTCGAGAGCGGCGCGCCGTTTCATTTCGTCGTCTTCAACATGACGATCGATTTCCGAAGGCCAGCCCTGATGGATGATCTCCTGACCGTGGAGACGCGAATCGCGGCGATAGGCGGCGCCTCCATCGAAATGGCCCAGACGATTTTGCGGGGCGACGAACGCCTCGTGACCGCGCGGGTGAAAATCGCCGTGGTGGCGGCCGGCAAGGCGATCCGGATCCCGGCGCCGCTGCGCAGCAAAGCTGAAGGCTAGTCCGGAATAAGGGGGCGGGCTCCCGCCAAGCGATTCGTAACCGTATCTTAACCTCGCTGACGGCTAAACTTTCCGCGTGACAAGGCGACAGGCGGCGCGCGCGGCTATTCGCCCGTCCGCGGCCGATCGCGTGACGCGCCCGAGCGGACATCAGGGCGATTGCGTTTCAAAGCCGCAGAAATGACCGATTTTCGCGGCAAGAAGAGCTGGCATTTGAAGCATGGGGCGTTTGAAGCGCTGGGCGTTTGAAGCTTTAAGAGCGTTGCGCGGCGACAGGCCGGCCCTTCGCCGACATGCGCCAGCCGAGAGGACGAACAGATGAATCCTGCGGATATCGCGGCCACGGGCGTGGCGGCCACCGGCTTTGCCTCAGGGAGCGAAATCTCTCTTTTCGACATGTTCTGGTCTGCGCATATCGTCGTCAAGATCGTGATGCTGGGCCTGCTCGCCGCGTCGGTCTGGTGCTGGGCGATCATCATCAACAAGGCCCTTCTTCTGCGCCGGACGCAGCGCGCCATGGCGCAGTTTGAGGAAGTGTTCTGGTCGGGCGCCTCGCTCGACGAGCTTTATGCGACCCTCTCCGCGCAGCCGACGACCGGCATGGCGACCCTGTTCGTCGCCGCCATGCGGGAGTGGCGCCGCTCGGTGCAGGGCGTCGCGTCGTCTTTCATGGGCCTGCAGGCGCGAATCGAGAAAGTGCTCGACGTCTCGATCGCGCGCGAGGTCGAAAAGCTCGAATCCAATCTTCTGGTGCTCGCGACGGTCGCCTCGGCCAGCCCCTTCATCGGCCTTTTCGGCACGGTCTGGGGCATCATGTCCTCGTTCCGTTCGATCGCCGCCTCGCGCAATACCTCGCTGGCGGTGGTGGCGCCCGGCATCGCGGAGGCGCTGTTCGCCACCGCGATCGGCCTCTTCGCCGCTATTCCGGCGCTGATCGCCTATAACAAGCTGCAAGGCGACGTCGCCAAGAAGCAGGCGCAGCTCGAAGGCTTCGCCGACGAATTTTCATCGATCCTGTCGCGTCAGATCGATCAGCGCACGGCGCATGATCAGGCCGCCTGAGCCCTTTTGTACAGGGGGCTCCGCCTTTTCGGATCGCGCGGCTGTTGAGGGCGCGGCGCCGAAATAGCGGCGGCTACGCCGGCAGGATAGCGTCGCGGGATCGCGATGGACGGCGCCGCCGGTTGCGACCGGTTCCGCGCCTGGCGCAGGAGAACTGAACATGGCGATGTCTGCGATTGCAACACGCAAGGGCGGCGGCCGGGGACGGCGCGGGTCGCCGCGCTACCGGCCTATGGCCGACATCAACATGACGCCGTTCATCGACGTCATGCTGGTGCTCTTGATCATCTTCATGGTGGCCGCGCCGCTGCTCGCGACCGGCGTGCCGATCGACCTGCCGCAAACGAAATCCGCGGCGCTGAACGTCGATCAGAAGCCGCTGTCCGTCGCGGTCGACGACAAGGGCGCGGTCTATCGTCATGGATCAGCCGGTCGAAATGGGCCAACTCGCCGACAAATTGAAGGAACTCGCCAAATCCGGCTTCGACGAGCGGATCTATGTGCGCGGCGCCAATCAGGTGAATTACGGCAAGATCGCCGAGGTCATGTCGATCATCACGACCGCCGGCTATAAGAAGGTCGCTCTCGTCACGGACCCGAGCAAGAACTGACCGGCGATGTCGCTGCGCGATAATCCAGGAGCTGCGATTTCCGGCGGCGCGCATGTTCTTCTGCTCGCCGCGATCCTGGTGTCGTTTTCGCACGCCGCCAAATTCGACGACGCGCAGGAGACCGTGCCCGTCGATCTTATGAGCAACAGCGAATTCAACCAGATCATGAAGGGCGAGAAAACCGCGCCGCTGAGCGAGAAGCCGCTGCAGAAAGTCGAGAAACTCGCCGATATCGCCGAGGCGAAGCCGCCGTCGATCCTGCCGCCGTCCAAGACGGACGTTCCGGCGCCGCAGACCCGCGCCGCGCATAATGACGATCCCGGCCGCGCCGAGGAGAAGACCCCGCCAATCCCGCCGGCGCGCCCCGTCGAGGACCTCGCCAAGCAGGCGCCGAAGCCCGATGAGGCGAAGCCCGAACCGCCCAAGCCGGAAGCCGCCGAAGCCGGACGCCGCAAAGCCTGTGGCGGTCGCCGACGCCGACGCCTGAATCGCCCGATGCGGTCGAGCCGAAGCCGGTGCGCGCGGCCGAAAGCCCGAGCCGAAAAAGCTCGCCGCGGTCGAGCCTAAGCCAAAGCCGGTCGAGCCGCCGAAGAAGCCCGAGCCAAAATTCAAGCCTGACGAGCTGGCGAAGCTTCTGAACGACGACAAGACGAAAGATCCGCCGCCCAAAGATCCGCCGAAGCCGGCGCCGAAACAGAAATCAGGCGATGAAGCCGCCGATCCCGCGGACAAGTTCGACCTGAGCGACATCAGCCGCATCCTGAACAAGGACATGCCGCAGAAGAAGGCCGCGACCGGAGAGGCGCTTGCAGCAGGTGGCCTCGCTCGGCGCGCCGACGGCGAGCGCGGCGAAAATGTCGCCTTCGCTCTGGGGGCAGCTCGACGGCATCCTGCAGGACCAGTATCGCCATTGCTGGAACTATATCGGCATGGAGGGGCAGGAGAAATATGTCCCGCAAATTCATGTCCAATATGGCCCGGACGGCGCGCTGATCGGCGAGCCGCAGCTTATGAACCCGCCGACCGACCCCAATCTGCGCTCGCTGGCCGACAGCGCCCTGCGCGCGGTGCGGCGATGCAATCCGCTGCGCATCCCGGCGCAGTACCAGCCCTATTACGACCAGTGGAAAGGCCGGATCGTCCGCTTCGATCCCGAGGACATGCTTTGAAGATTTTCAGACTGCAGTATTTTCGTTTCGCGGCGCCGCAAATCCGCGCGTTCATCGCCATCTGCGCCCTGCTTGCCGTCGGCTCGCTTGCCGGCGGCGCGCGCGCCGAGGACCGCTATCTCGACGTGCGCCAGGGCGAATTCAAACCGATCTCGATCGCGGTGACGCGCCTTCGCCGGCGACGCCGCCGCCGGCGCGCAGGCGACCAGCATCATCACCAATAATTTCAATCGCTCGGCCTTTCTCGCGCCGATCGATCCGAAGACCTTCACCGAACAGATCGCCAATCCCGATGTCGCGCCGAACATGGATTCGTGGCGGGCGCTCAACGCGCAGTTCGTCGTCACCGGACGCAGCGGGCGCAGCGCGGACGGCCGGCTGCAGACCGAATTTCGTCTCTGGGACGTCGCCACCGGACAGCAGGTCGCCGGCCAGCAATATGTGACCGACCCGAACAATTCGCGCCGCGTCGCCCATATCGTGTCCGATGCGATCTTTACGCGGATTACGGGCGAGGGCGGTTTTTTCGATACGCGCGTCGTCTTCGTCGACGAGACGGGCCCGCCCGAGCATCGCCGCAAGCGCCTCGCCATCATGGATCAGGACGGCGCCAATGTGCGCTATCTGACGCGCGGCGACGATCTCGTCGTGACGCCGCGCTTTTCGCCGTCCTCGCAGGACGTGACCTATATGTCGTTCGGTCCGACCGATCCGAAGGTGCTCCTGCTCAATATCGAGACCGGCCAGCGCGAGGTCGTCGGCAATTTTCCCGGCATGACCTTCGCCCCGCGCTTCTCGCCCGACGGCCAGAAAATCGTCATGTCGCTCGCGGAGGGCGCCGCCACCAATCTCTTCGCCATGGACATCCGCTCGCGCACGACGACGCGGCTGACCGATTCGACCGCGATCGACACCTCGCCCTCCTATTCGCCGGACGGAAGCCAGATCGCGTTCGAATCCGATCGCGGCGGCAGTCAGCAGCTCTATGTCATGCCGGCGGGCGGCGGCGCGCCGAAGCGGATTTCCTTTGGCGAGGGCCGCTATTCGACGCCGGTCTGGTCGCCGAAAGGCGATCTCATCGCCTTCACGAAGCAGAAGGCCGACACATTTGCGATCGGCGTCATGCGGCCGGACGGATCGGGCGAGCGCATCCTGACGGAAGGCTTCCACAATGAGGGGCCGACCTGGGCGCCAAATGGCCTCTATCTGATGTTTTTCCGCGATCCCGGCGGCGCGAGCGGCTCGAAAATCTACATGATCGACGTGTTCGGCCGCACCGAATCCCTCGTGCCGACGCCGGACTTCGCGTCCGATCCGACCTGGAGCGCGCTGCTCAACTGAGGCGTTTCGAGCGTAGCCGATGCCGGTTCGCGCTCGGAAACGCCGTTTCCGTCTAGCGATCCGGCCTTGGCGGTCTTCCGGGCAGAGAGCGGACCATTGTCCCGGTCGGAATCATCGCAACCTCCGGCCCGGCGGGGAGCGTCGCATTGCGGGCGGGCAGCTCCAGCTTCACTTGCTGGCTCTCCTTCTCGAGCGTCGTCGCCCTGAGATCGACGGAGCGCACGACCCATCCGTGGTCGTCCTGGCCGATGCGGAGCCGGACCACGGATTGATCCATCTGATTGATGAAAATTCCGATGTCCTCCTTCTCGCCATGGACGACGCCGACGAGGGTCACGTCGCGGTTTCTCCGGCGGCGCGGGCGGCGGCGGCGGCGCGCTGATGACCGGCGCAGCGGCGACGACCGGCGGCGGCGGAGGACGCCGCGCAGCCGAAAAGAGCGGACGTTCGCGCGTCGCGCGAAGGTTTTCGAGCGGAATGGCCCAAAGGGGATTGGCCGCGCTCGATCGCCGCGCATGCGGCGCGATGGATGCGGCGTCCGGAGCCGCGTCGGCGACCGCCGACACGCTTACGCCCGAAGACTGGGCGGAGGATTGCGGCGAAAGCCGCGCCGGCGCACGCGAGGCTCAGCGCCAGCGTGAGATTGAGTTTGCTCGCCCGGCTCATTTTGCGACCTGCCATTGGCCGGCGACGTCGATTTGAACGCGCATTCGTTTGCCTTCCGATTCCTCGCCAGACTGGGGCGCCTGGACGACGAGCTGTTCAACAAAGAGAAACGGCATTCCTGCTTCAAGGTCGTAAAGCAGCGGCTGCAAGGCGTCTTGCGTGATCTCGCAACTCGCCGACAGGATGACATAACCTTCGTTTGCTTGCGACCCCTGAAGATCGATTTGCGAGGACAGCACGTTGCCGCCGACCGATGCGACGGCGCCGGCGACGCGCCGTTGCAGATCCGCTCCCGCGACCGTCACCGTGGGGCCGTCGAGAAAGGGAGAGCCCTGCATGTCCTGTCCCCCGGCGGACCGGTCGCCCGGTCGACCGTGGCCTTCCAGCGCCGCGAGCCGCGCGGCTGCGGCTGAGAAATCGCCGTAATCGTCACTCAAATTCGCCAGACGACGTAATGATCGCAATCAATAAACCGATCACGATCGCGACGTAGCCGAGGGCCGCCAGCGTGTGCGACTGGTCGAGGCGCTTCAGGAGAGCCGCGCCGATCATGGGCCACCCGTCGCCGTCTGGAAAGACCGGCAGGATATGGGCCTCGATGAAGAAATGCTGGCGTGATTCCGAGGGCGCGTGCGTCGTCGGCGCAAAGAACGTCGCCGCCTTGAAATGCGGCGACTGTTCGATCAGGTGGATCAGTTCGGGCGCGTCCCGCGCGAGACCGACGATCTGCGCCTTGTCGCCCTGGATGCGCAGCTCGGTCAGATAGGCGTCGTCGGGAAGAATGCGCGAAAGCTCCTCGTAGACGATGACGCTCGAGGGGGTCTCGTGCTTTTTCTGCTGCAGCGCCAGCGCCGCCGCGCTGTTCGCATCGCCGCCCTGATGCAGCGCGGCGCGCCGCTCGGCGATGCGGCGATCGATCTCGTCCCGCCGCGCCTCCAGTTCGCCTCCAGCGAAACTCGCGACCGCGATGGATGCGAAGGCGACGAACTGCGAGCCCGCGCGATGAGCGTCGCAAGGCCGCGCCGCAACCGCTGCGCCTCGACCGCGCCCTCGATCTTTTGCTCCAGCACCTTGATCGTTGCGCCGCCGCCGTCCGGGGCCGGGGTCGATATGCTGACGGTTTCGACGCCGAGGCCGCGCACCGCCTCGACGAAAGGCGACAACAGCGCGCGCGCGGTCGCTGCGATGGTGACGTTCATGCGCTCGCTCGCGGCGCCCGGCTCGGGCAGAAAGCCGAAGGCCGCCTCGGCGGGGCTCCAGGGCGTCAGACGGTCGATCTGGGAGCGGATGATGGCTTCAAGAAACTCGGCGGCGCGGCGCGGCAGCTGGAGCGGCCGGAACAGGAAGCGCTCGGGCCGCAACACGATCTCGACCCTGGCGCGGGCGAGGCGCGGGGCGAGCTGCGCCGCGTCTGCCGGCGCGATCGCGCCATCGGTGATGCGGAACCGCGTCGGGGAGCGTCTCCACAGGCGTCGGTTGCGGCGGATTCTGCTTCGAAGTCGCGTTCCGCGGCGCGGCGGTTTCCTGCAGCGCGAAGCAGCCGTCGTCCTGTTCGACGAGGCGCGCGAAACGCGGCGGACGCAGCGCTTCGCGCCAGGCGAGCATCGCGCTCGCCACATGGTCGATCCAGAGCGCGGCGCGCTCGCGGACCTTCGTGATCCAGCTCATCTCAGATCGCGCTCCGGAGCGGGACGCGGAAAAGCAGCGACCGGTTTTCCGCCTGCATCCCGCTCAAAATTCCTGCAATCAATCGAACTCATGATTTTGGACTGGTTTCGCCACATTTTCCCAGCGCGAATTTCTAGCGCGAACCGGTGTCAGCTTCGTTCGATAATGCTCTAAAATGTCGAAAGTCAGAACGCTCCGTCGAAATCGTCGCGCCAGGCGAGAATGCGATAAGGCTCGGTGTCCTTGTCGATGAAAAGGATGACCGCCTCGGCGGCGACGCGGCGGCCGCCCTTGAATGAAATCGCCAGATTGACCCGCGTCGCCTTGCGCGGCTCAAGCGAGACGCTGTCTTTGGCCGGGCCAAGCAGGGACAGGATCGATTTTGGATCCGCCGCTCCGCGTCCGTCGAGGACGGCCTTCGCAATATCGGGACCGATGTGCGGCAGCGACTGGATGACCTCGGGCGGCGCCGCGATTGCGTCGATCTGCGGCAACCCGTTGAAAATGGTGACGAAAGGCATCGCCTTTTCGACAAGGGCAGGCGGAATGCCGAGAACGAACCCCAGTTCGGCGACGTTCTGGAACGGCGACTGCCGCGGCCCGTATTTCAGGCCCGCATCCTTGTAGGCGTCGAGTTCCTTGTTCTGGCGCCGTCCCCTCGTTTGGCTTGCGCCATCCGATGATCCGGTCCGCGTAAAGGGCGGCGTCGTCGGACTTGGCGCCAAGCGTCGTGAACAACCCCGCGAGCAATTCTTTCGGCGCGGCGTTGAGATCGATGCGGGCGCCTTCGCGAGCGAAAGCGCAGCGTGACGTCGGCCCCGCCCATCTGAAACTGTAATTCGCCCGACACTGCGCGGGTCGTCGTCCGACCTGTCGAGCAGGCGAAGCGCCGTAAGTTCCAGCCCCGCCGAAATCAGCGCGTCCGCCTGCAGCCTGTCGCTGGAGAGGCGCGCCGCGACGGCGCTATTGCTGGCGTAAAGCGCAAAGGCCGACGCGAGTGCGGCCAGCGCCATCAGAATCCACAGGACGGCGACGATGATGAAGCCGCGCTCGGCGAACGCGCCGCGCCGTTTTCGGCCGCGGCGCCCGGACCAACCGGATGCTGAGCAGGCTGCATCACAAGACCCCCTTGGGGGCAGCCTGATCGGCGCCGGGCGCGGGCTGCGGCGCGCTCTTCCCTTGTTCTCGAGACAGCTCGGAGGTCGCGGACTTTAAGGCGCAGGCGGCCGGCGCGTTGATGTGGACGAGGGTCGCGGTCGAAACGGCGAGGATTTGATCCGAATTCGCGTTGCGCACGGTGATGCGGACGGCGCTCGGCAAGACCGTCTGCGTCGCTCCAGCTCGTCGGTCCAGACGCGATCGTGTCCGGCGAAGTCGAAGGACACCTGCAAAGGCGCCCGCAGGAGCAGGCTGGCATCCGAAAATTCAAAGTCGGCGGCGCCGGCGCCGGCGCCGTTTTCCGGCGAAAATGGGATCCGCGAACGCACCAGTCCGCCTTCGTCGGCGCTGTCGGCGAAGCGGACGATTTCAAGGCCGGTCGGCGCCGGCCCGCTTCGCGGGCCTCGGTCCCAGCGGCGATCGAACGAAGGTGACCGCCGAGGCGGAGCCGTAGAACAACGGCCGCTGCTGGCCGATCGGCGCGATGAACTCGGCGGCGGCGAGATCGGAGGTCAGGCGATCGAGCGCGAGACTGGCGAGGTCGGCGGTCTGGAGGCGGCCGAAACCGGCTCTCCAGTTCGGGATCCATTGCGCGGTGACGACGGCGAGAATTGACAGGATGAGGCCCGTCAGGGCGACTGCGATCAGCGCTTCGAAAAGCGTAAAGCCGTCCCGCGACAGGCCGCCCGCGCGCGAGATTGCGCGGCATCGAAAAATGGCGGCGCGCGCGCGGCGCTTTCATTTCGCGGTCCTCGGGACAAGACGCAGGGTTTCGAGTTCGATCAGTGATCCTGACGGCGATCGAACCTTCACGACGATCGATTGCGGCGCCCAGTGCGGCGGCGTCTTTGCTCAACCGGGGGCGGCGAGGGGTCAGGATAAGGGCGCGACGGTGACCGCCCAGGCGTTCTCGGCCATTTCGCCGGAAAGGTCTGCGCTCGGCCAGAGTCGAACGATCGGGCAGGGCGGCCTCGACCTTGCGCAGCGTCGAGACGAGCGCGAGTCGTTGATCGATCTGGCGCACGGTGCGGTTATTCTTCGCCATGAGAATTCCGATCGCGCTGAGGCAGACGGCGGCGACGGCGAGGGCGACAAGCGCCTCGATCAGGGTGAAGCCCGCTCTCGGGTCCGCGCGCGATGCGAGAGCGGCGCCTTCCGCGGATCAGAAGGTTTTCTTCGGAACAATTTCGACGCCTCCGGTCAGCCAGGCGACGCGGATTTCGTAAGAGGCGCCGAGCCGCGAAAGCGACAGCGCGCCCCCGCATGACAGACCGGAGGCGAAGAAAGAGATCGTGGACCCGGCGTCCCGCTGGTCGCATTGGTCGGCGAGAACGGCGCTGAAGCTCACGTCATCTGGCACCCGGATCTCCGCCCCGCTGGCGCCGGAGCGGATCGTGCGCGCGATGGTGCTGATCTGCGTCGCAACCGGGACGCCCCGGCGCATGGCGGCGTTGCGGTCGAATTTGAGCAGAGCCGCCATCGAGGTCGCCAGCGCTTCGAGCCTCGGGCGGGATGTGCCGTGCGGAAACGCCGGCAGCGCGATCGCGGCCAGCATCGCGACGATGGCGAGAACGCAGACCATTTCGATAAGGGTGAATCCGCTTTCGCCGCGCGCGTTTCTTCATTGCTGCTGCGCTTTCTTCGTCGCGCCGATCTCCCAGCTCTTGATGGCGGCGGCGTTTCCGGTTCCGCCCTCCTGTCCGCTCGAGCCGAGGGAGACGATCTCATAGGCGCCGTGATCGGAGGGGGAACGGTAGAGGTAGGGGTGGCCCCATGGATCGTTCGGCACGTTTGCCGTTCTTGAGATAGGGGCCGTTCCAGCCCGAGGCGCCGCCCGGGCGCTGCACCAGCGCCGCGAGGCCCTGCGCCGTCGTCGGATAGCGGCCGAGATCGAGAAAATACAGATCGAGCGCGCCGTCGAGGCTCTCGATCTGGATGGTCGCCGCCTTTACCTTGGACTCGGAGAGATAATTCAGGACGCGCGGGCCGACGAGGCCCATGATGAGCCCGATGATGGTGATGACGACCAGCATCTCGACCAGCGTAAAGCCGGCCTCGCCGCGCCCTGGCGCGCCCCGCGCTGCTTTGCGGGCGTCGTCCGTGCGCGCCATGCCGTATTTGTCCCTTATTCCCGCCGCCATCGCGTCCGACTTCATTCATGTCGTCTCCTTATTCGCCCTGGCGCCGATCCAGCCGCTTGTCTCGCCGCTATCCCACCATCTGGTTCACCGACATCAGCGCGGTCATGATCGACACGATCAGGCCGCCGACGATGACGCTGATCACGATGATGGCGGCCGGTCCGATCACGCCGACGAGCCGGTCGAGGCTGCGTTGCAGCTTCGCTTCGTAATAACCGGCGATGCGCTCGGCGAGCATCGGCAATTGCCCCGACTCTTCGCCAAGCCGCAGGGTGCGCACCGCCATCGCGGGGAGCGCCTGCGTTTCGGCGAGCGCGTCGGAGAGCTTGCCGCCATGGCGGACGAGATCGACCGTCGCGCGCCAGGCCTTGGAGCGGCCGGTCGTCGCCATCATGTCGGCGAGAATGCGCAAGCGTCGCCGTCAGCGTCACGCCGCTCGCCAGCAGTATCCCGAGATTGCGGCAGAAAACAGCGGTTCGATGGTAGCTCAAAATCCTGCCGATCAGCGGAAAATGCCCCAGCGCCTCGACGATCGCGGTGCGCACGCCCGGCCTTCGCAGCAGCAGCCATGTCGGCGGTCGCAACGACGACGAAGCCCGGCGCCCAGCGCCTGCGCGTGGCTCGAGAAAAAATCAGAAAGCGACAGAAAGCCGGACACGACCGGATCGAGCTTGGCGTTGAAATCGCGCAACACGCCGGCGAACTGCGGCAGCACGAAGGTGAGGAAGAAGGTCAGCACGGCGGCGGCGGCGCAGAACACGAAAACCGGATAGCGCAGGGCGTCGGCGACCTTCCGGCGCAGCGCCTCGGCCCGCGCGCGCTCCGCCGCCAGCGCTTCGAGGACGGGGACGAGATTGCCGGACGTCTCGCCGACGCGCACGAGCGCGACATACATCGGCGGAAACAGCGTCGGATGATGCGCCAGCGCATCGGCGAAACTCTCGCCGCCGAGGATGGCCGAGGTGATCTTCGAGAGGGTCGGACGCAAGCGCCCCGCGTCGGCGTCGGTGGCGACGAGCTCCAGCGCTTCGTTGATGCGCGCGCCGGTCTTGAGCAGCAGCGCGAGGTCGCCGGTGAAGAAGGTGACATCCTCGAAACGCGGGCTCGCAACGAGCTCGAGGGTCCAGCGCGAGCGCGCCTCGCCGCCGTCGTCGCGGACGGTTTCGATGGGAATGAGGCCGAGATATTCGATGCGAAGCGCGACCTCGGCCGCGCTCGCGGCCGAGATCGAGCCGCTCACCACCTCGCCGGTCTTGGTCAGGGCGGAATAGCGAAAATTCAGCATGGCCCGGAACTCAGCATGTCAAAGTCGCGGCCTGTTCCTATACGTCCAATATATCATACGTCTAACGTATCGTCGTGACGCGCAGAACCTCGGCGGTCGAGGTCACGCCGGCGCGGCATTTGGCGACGGCGTCGTCGACCATCGTCGTCATGCCGGACCGGCGCGCGGCGAGGTCGATCGCGTGCGCGTCGGACTGCGGTCCGACAAGGTCGTAAGCCTCGCCCTTCAGTTCGAGAATTTCGAAAATTCCGTTGCGGCCGCGATAGCCGACGCCGCCGCAGCGCTCGCAGCCGGCCGGCTGATGGACGCAGTCATCCGCCTTGAGGCCGAGCGCGCTGAGGCGCGGATCGGCGACGATATCCTCTTCGGTCAGGCGCGTCTTCACCTTGCAGCGATCGCAGAGCACGCGCACGAGGCGCTGGGCGATCACCGCGCGCAGCGTCGACTTCAGCAGGAAGCCCTCGACGCCAAGATCGAGCAGGCGCGGGATCGCCGCCGCCGCCGACTCGGTATGCAGCGTGGTCAGCACGAGATGGCCCGGTCAGCGCCGCATGAACGGCGATATTCGCGGTTTCGGCGTCGCGCACCTCGCCCACCATGATGACATCTGGATCCTGGCGCACGAAGGCGCGCATCGCGGTGGCGAAAGTGAGACCGATCGCGGGCTTAACCTGACTTTGATTGATGCCCGGGATCTCATACTCGACGGGGTCCTCGATGGTGAGGATCTTGCGCGAGGGCTGGTTCAGCAGCGACAGCATGGTCGCGAGCGTCGTGGTCTTGCCGCTGCCGGTCGGTCCGGTGATGATGATCATCCCGTGCGGCAGCTGCAAAAGCCGGGTCATGATCTTGTCGTCCCGCGCGGATAGGCCGAGCTTTGCGACGTCGAGCAGGCCGCGGTCCTGCGGCAGCAGGCGCAGCACCGCGGATTCGCCGTGCTGCGTCGGCATGGTGGCGACGCGGATGTCGATATCGGAGCGGGCGATGCGCTGGCGCGCGGCGCCGTCCTGCGGCAGCCGGCGTTCGGCGATATTGAGGCCGGCGAGAATTTTGATGCGCGAGATCAGCGCCTGCGGCGGCGCGTCCGCCGGCGCGGGCACCGCGCGCAGCAGCCCGTCGATGCGCATGCGCACGGTGAGCCCGTTGCGGAAAGGTTCGATGTGAATGTCGCTGGCGCGCAGCTCGACCGCCTTTTCAAGCAGACCGTTGACGGCGCGCACGACCGGCGCGCCGCTGGCGAGATCGCGCAGGCTCTCGATGTCGTCGTCGGCGCGCGCGCGATGCGCGTCCTGCGGCGCGGCCTCCTCGCCGCCAAGGCGCTCGCCGAGAATGATCGCGATATCCTCGAACGAGGCGACGGCGACGGCGACCTCGCCGCCAAGGACGATCTCCGCCGCGCGCACGGCGGCGCGATCGCCGGGATCGGCGACGGCGAGCCGGAACGCGCCGTCGTGGGCGACGAAAGGAAACACCGTCGTCTCGCGCAGGAAACGCGGCGAAAAGCGGTCGGTCAGCGCCTTCGCCGCGACGAGGTCAGGCAGGCTCAAGCGCGTCATGCCATAAAAATGCGCGACTTCGTCGGCAAAGCCATTGGCGGAGAGATCCGTCGCCTCCCACAAGTTTGCGAAGCGACGGTTCTTCGTTCGCTTCGTTCGAAGAGAAGGAGGCGGGCGCCGATCGCATCCGACAGATATTTCTTGTTGACAAGATGCTGCGCGAACTCATCGAGCAGATTAGGATTCATGGCGTCATGCCCGAAAATATGGAGAATGCGGTAGCTGCCATCGCCTAAGTGAAGATGTACCAGCAGAAACTGGACGAGTTCAACAGCGCCGGCGTATCAAGCTTGACCTCGGCCTTGGAATTGGAGACATTAGAGTTTATAGCGTAAGCACTCTAGCATTGCTT
Organism: uncultured Alphaproteobacteria bacterium; assembly: GCA_963757985.1. Lineage (GTDB taxonomy): Bacteria > Pseudomonadota > Alphaproteobacteria > Rhizobiales > Beijerinckiaceae > Methylocapsa. Next base: position 221,571 of record CAVWTQ010000001.1, read on the forward strand.
GCCGTCGATCTCCGGATTCGCGTTGGTGGGTCGCTTCTGTTCGAGTAGGGTTATTGTTCCAGATCCAGTGCCGCGCCAAAGTTTATCTTTCGAGCCGCGTGCTTTCGGCCGCGCTGCTGCTTTGCGTCGCTGTTTTCGCCGCATCCTGCTCGCAATTGCAGCAGCAGCCGCTGATCGGCGGCGGCAATGAATTGCCCGACGCCATCGACAAGGTCCGCGGCCTCGACCTGCAGCCGCGATTTCCCAAGTCGACGAAACCGTCAATACCGGAACGCAGGGGACCGACCAGCCCGCGGTCTATTATGGCAGCGACGCGACGGGGGCGGTCCAGGCCGCGGTCGGCGCAGCCGGCGGCGCAGGGGGCGGCGGCGAAGGCGTCGATCTGAACTTCGACAATGCGCCGGTGACCGCGGTCGCCAAGGTCATCCTTGGCGATATTCTTGAGCGTCGGCTATTCGGTCGATCCGCGCGTTCAGGGCACGATCACGCTGTCGTCGGGGCGCCCGGTGCCGAAATCAAGGCTCCTGTTCGTGCTCGAAAGCGCGCTGCGCGCCAACAATGCGGTGCTGGTGCATGACGCCGGCGGCTATCGCATCATCCCGATCGACGACGCCGTCGGCAACGGCGGCGACGGACCGCGCGAGGCCAGGCGACCAGATGGAGCCCGGCTACGGGCTGACCGTCGTTCCGGTCCAGCATGTTTCCGTGCAGACGATCATGAAACTGCTGGACGGCTTTGCGACGCGGCCCGGCTCGATCCGCGCCGATCCAGGAAGCAATCTGATCCTCATCGTCGGCAACGGCGTCGAGCGCAGCACCGCCGTCGACACCATTTTGAGCTTCGATCAGGATTGGATGCGCGGCCAGTCGGTCGGCATTTTCCCGATCAAAAACACGACGCCCGAACCGGTCGTCGCGGAGCTTGAGAAAATTCTCGACTCCGGCGAGGCGGGCCTCAGCCAGAACATGGTCAAGTTCCAGCCGATCGCCCGCTCCAACGCGATTTTGGTGGTCGCGCGCAAGCCGGAGTTGCTGCAGGCCGCGGCGACCTGGATCGCCCGCCTCGACGGCTCGTCGGCGGCGAGCACCGGCGTCAAGGTCTATCGGGTCCGCTACGGCGACGCGAAACAGATCGCCAAACTGCTGAACGATCTGTTCACGGGCGGCGGCGGCGGCGGCGTCGATACGGCCGCCAATCAACTCGCGCCGGGCTCAGGCTCTTCGATCCTCGGCGGGGCGGGCGGAGCGGCGGATTGGGCGCGGCGTCGGCCGGGCGGCTCGAGCGGCGGATTCGGCAGTCGGCGGCGTCACAGGGGCGGGGCCCCGGGCGGCGCTCCGGCCGCCGGCGCTTGGCGCCGGTACGGCGGCGGGCGCGGGCGGCGCCGGCGGGGCCGGCGCAAAGTCCGTTCGGCGCGCTCGGCGGCCCGTCGTCAAGCACGGAGCCGAATCTGGCGGCGAGACCGGCGGCGGCGGCTCCAAGGGACCGGCCCTGCTGCCCGGCGTCAGGATCATGGCCGACGCGCCGAACAATTCCGTGGTGATCTACGCCAACCAGCAAAGCTACCACATCATCGAGAAAGCGCTGGAGCAGCTCGACCGTCCGAAACTGCAGGTCGCCATCGATACGACGATCGCCGAGGTCACCCTGAACGACACGCTGAGTTATGGCGTGCAGTTCTTCCTCGGCAGCATACAATCCTGGCCGCGGCATCAAGCAACGACTGCGTCACCGGCGTCGCAGGCGAGCAATTCCGCCGGGAACAAGCATCGGCGCCGACGCCGGATGCTGCCGGGCTTCAATCTTCTGCTCGGCAACAATCTGACGCCGCACGTCGTCCTCAACGCCCTGCACCAATACACCAACGTCAAGGTTCTCTCCAATCCCTCGCTCGTCGTCGTCGACAATCAGGTCGCGACGCTGACGGTCGGCGATCAGATCCCGGTCACGACAGGCAGCGCGAATATTTTGAACTCGGCGACGTCGTCGTCGAACACCGTCTTCAACTCGATCAATTACGAGAATACCGGCATCATTCTTCGCGTGCAGCCGCGCGTCAATTTCAACGGCAACGTGACCCTCGACGTCGATCAGGAGATCAGCGAGTGCAAGAACTGCGCGGCGGGCACGAATCTGACGCCGACGATTTCCGACCGGCACGTCAAGAGTTCGATCGTCGTCGCCGACGGCCAGACCGTGCTGCTCGCCGGCCTCATTCAGGATAGCGGCAATCTGACGAAGTCCGGCATCCCGGGCCTCGACCAAATTCCCGTTCATCGGCAACGCCTTCAACAACAGCTCCAGCAATTTGATCGGACGGACCGAACTCATCATCTTCATCCGTCCGCAGGTCATCCACGACGGCGTCGACGCCTCTTTGGTCGCCGAGGAGCTGCGCTCCAAGATGCGCGGCGAGAAGGTCGGCAGCATCTATCCGACGGGGGCCGTGACGCCGGTGCCGACGCGGGCGCTGCAGCAGTTGAACCAGCAATGACGCCGCCGATGATCCAGCGGGGCGCGGCGATGGGCGAGGCGCCGCCAGCGCCGCTGACGGCGGGCGGATGGGTCAGGTCCGGATGGCTCAAAACCGCCGGGCTCGCTGTGCTCGCCTGCGCCATGACGGGCGCGAGCCTTTCCGCCGCGCGCGGGGCGCAAGGCTGGTTCGGCGCGGCGCTGGCGCTTTTGATGCTCGCCATCGCCGTGATCGACGCGCGCAGCCTCCTCATTCCGAACCGGCTCAGTCTCGCCGCTTTTCTGCTCGGCCTCGCCGCCGCGGGCCTTGGCGCATCGCCAGAGTTCTGGCGAGTTTTTGGCAAGAATTCTGGCTTCCCGCGGCGCAGGCCATCGGCTTTGCCGTGATCCGGGCGGCGGTCGCTCGGCCTCGCCTTTCTCGCCTTGCGCGCGCTTTATTTCCGCCTTCGGGGCCGCGAAGGGATCGGGCTCGGCGACGTCAAGCTCGCCGCGGTCGCCGGCGCCTGGCTCGACTGGCCCCTGATGCCGGTCGCGGTCGAGATCGCGGCGCTCGCGGGGCTCTGCGTCTATGCGTTCGGCCTGCTCGCGGGGCGGCGCCCCTTCAGCGCCGCGGCGCGGCTGCCGTTCGGCCTGTTCTTCGCGCCGGCGATCTGGTTCTGCTGGCTCGTCGAGACCGGCGTTTTCGAGTTCTGAGGGCGTCCATGGCGATCGGAAGGCTGCGTTTCGGCTGGGCAAGAAATCGCGTAGCGCGGCGGCTGATCTCGCGCCGCTTGCGGCGCGCGGCGATGTTCTTCCTTCTCGCCGCTCCGCTGCCGGCTCTCGCCGGCGACGCCTTGCGGCAGGGCATCGCCGCCGCCGCCGCCCATAATTATGTTCGCGCGGCCGAGATCTTTCTTCCGCTCGCCACGGCGGGCGATGCGCGCGCGCAATCCTTTCTCGGCTTCATGTATGCGCACGGCCAGGGCGTGCCGCAGAATTACATTGTTTCGGCCGGGTGGTATCGCTGCGCCAGCGATCAGGGCCTCGCCAATGCGCAATATCAGCTCGGGCTGATGTACGACAAAGGACAAGGCGTTCCTCAGGATTATGTGCAGGCCTATGTCTGGCTGAATCTCGCGGTCGCCGGCGCCGGTCCCGAACGCGAGCAGTGGGTCAAGATCCGCGACGCCGTCCTTTCGAAGCTGACGCTGCTGGAGCGCCAGACCGCCCAGACGCTCGCCTTCACCGCGCCGCCGCTGCGCCCCTGTCTGCCGATCCGGTTCGGCTATTGACGCGCCTGGTCGCGCGCTTTGACTCAAATCCGGCGGATGGGTATAGGGCTTTGAGCGCGCCGATGCGCCCGCGTGCGCGGGTGTAGCTCAATGGTAGAGCAGCAGCCTTCCAAGCTGAATACGAGGGTTCGATTCCCTTCACCCGCTCCAATTTTTTTCGACGCCTTATTGCAGCGCTTTCGGAAATGCCGAATTGCTCCCTGCGGAAGCGCTTTTGCTTTTGCGCTTGCGCGCCGCATCCGCCTCCTGATTTGAAATCCGCCTTCCCGGCCGGTCATGGATCGCAGCAATGATCATCATGCAAGGCGAGGTGCCGCAATTGTGCATGAACATTGTCCCCCTGGAGGAACGCCAGGACATTTGCGTGTTGAACTTCGCTCTGAGAGACATTGAAAAATATACAAGGCAATTTGGCGCGGCTGTGCATCTCTTTGATTATTGCTGCATGCAGGATTCGGTTTTGGGTTCGCTTCCCGGCCGACCTTCGGCGTTCGGGTGTTGGAGATTGCTCGCCTGCCGCGACGCCGTCATGTCGCTCTTAAATTTCCGCGGACAAATAGAGACGGCGCGTAATATTTCAGAGAATTCGGCATATCTCGGCGCAAGGATTGACAGGAACTCGCTTGCAGAAGCGCATGCAAAGTTTAGCGAATGTTTCCCGGATTTTGCGCCGACGAGCGACGCCGCCCCCCGTACGGGCGAGGACGCAAGAGCGCCTGAAAATCATTCATCCAGCAGCGACTATATTGCGCCGGGGCTTGTAATCAGGGATACCAAAGTCACTGTAATCTCAGGAAAGCTTACAGGACCGAACATTTACTTGTGCGCATCAAGGCAAGTTGGTGCATTGCGAAGTCTCTGAAAACTCAACAGTAAAAATGCAAAAGATCATGTATTTATTTTTTGGCGGTTTCCTGAGACTTACGCAATCATACCCGCCTGCTTCCGCCAGTTAAACATTGCGGATCCTCACCTAACTCGATTTGAGGCGCTTCCGCCGTGATGGCGACGCGCGAGCGCCGGTCGCCGCGCCGCCGCCGGCGACCTGTGGCGGTCTTGCAACGGCGCTCGATATTATTTTGGCGATTTGTCCGTATACAGGGCGCCGGTTCGTTAGATTGGAATAATGAAAAAATAGACTTCTTGCGAATGTTCGCCCGTCCGTATTATCAAGTATTGATGAACGCGGATGAATATGAATGTTCGGAGACGGAGATGCGTGAAGCCTGCATGTTCGCCGTTCGCGGCAGGCGGTCCGCGCGATCGGCGCGCGAGCGATTGGCGCTTCGCCGCGCTGCTCGCGGCCTTGACGATCGTCCCGAGCGGCCTCGCCTGCGCGGCGGACGCGAGCGATGCGGCGCCCAAAGCCGCCGGAGCCTGCGCCCGCGCCCACCTTATGCGATGGGCAGCCGTCGATTTCCGGCAGCGTTCCGGTGCTGGGCGACTGGAAGAAGGCGCTCTGCGAACGCGGCTTCAACCCGCAGGTGAATTTTATCAGCGAGGTGTTCGGCAATCCGACCGGCGGCGTCAAACAGGGCGCGCGCTACGAGCAGCGCCTCGAACTCGGCCTCGACGGCGACATGGACCAGATCGCCGGGATCAAGGGGCTGATCTTCCACATCAACTCCTACGCCATCGCGGGGCAGAGCCTCTCGACCTATAATCTTTACAACTATTCGGCGATCACCTTCATCGCGGCGCATCCGGCGTGGCTGCTGTTCGAGGCCTGGGCCGAGTACAAGCTCCCCGGCGACAAGCTGTCGATCCGCGTCGGCCAGCTTGCCGCCGACAGCGACTTCTTCATCAGCGAACTCGGGCAGCTCTATCTCAACTCGACCTATGGCTGGCCGAATATATTCGCCGACGATCTTCCGAGCGGCGGTCCCGCCTATCCTTTCGCGACGCCGGGCGTGCGCGTCAAAGTCTATGCGAGCGATCAGCTGAACCTCGTCGGCGCCATCTTCAACGGCGATCCGACCGGCGCGGGCTTCACCGGAAAGCCGTGGCAGTACGACCCCTCGGGCACGAATTTCCTCGTGAAATATCCGCCGTTCGTCGTCGGCGAGGCGCAGTTCGCCTATAATCAGGACAAGGATTCGACGGGGCTCGCGGGCAAGATCAAATTCGGCGGCTGGTATCACTTCGGCAGTTTCAACGACCAGTATTTCAGGCTCTGACGGCGTGTCGCTGGCCGATCCCGACAGCGACGGCAGGGCGCTCACCCATAGCGGCGACTATAGTCTTTACGGGGTGATCGACCAGATGCTCTGGCGCCTGCCCGGCGACGATCCGAAAAAGGGGTCGGCGCCTTCGCGCGGGTGAGCGCGGCCCCGACGGACCGCAATCTGATACATTTTTATGCCGATGGCGGCGTCAATTTCATGGGGCTCTGGAGCCAGCGGCCGGACGACCAGTTCGGCGTCTCGGCCTCCTATACCGAAGTGTCTCCTGCGGTTAACGCCCTCGATGTCGATACGGCGGCCTTCGACGGGCGAGAAGCTGCCCGCGCGTGACTACGAATTGCTGCTGGAGGCGACATATCAGGCGCAGATCATGCCCGGCTGGACGGTGCAGCCCGATTTCGAATATGTCTTTCATCCCGGCGGCGGGGCCGTCAATCCGCTGAACCCGGCGAGCGGCCGAATTCCCGACGCGGCGGTTTTCGGCATCCGCACCACGGTGCAATTTTAAAGCGAAATCGCCGTCCGCGCCCCTCTGCGCCCGCGCGCATGGCGCGTTGACGCGGCGCCCGCTCCGGGGCTAGAGCGGGATGAGGAAAAGTGGGAAACGGTTTTCCGCCCGCACCCGCTCAGGCCTCCTGGAATCGGTCACGTTCGCGATTTCGGATTGCTTCAATCCGGAAACATCGTGATCTAAGTCCCGCAACGGAGAGAGCATGGGCGGCGCGGACGTCATCATCGAAACGATCGGCCGCTGCGGCGCGATCACGCTGAACCGGCCGGCGGCGCTGAATTCGCTCGATCTCGCCATGGTGCGCGCCATCGCCGGCGCGCTCGATCTCTTCGAAAACGACGCCGCCGTTCGCTGCGTGCTGATCCGGGGGGCGGGCGAGCGGGCGTTTTGCGCGGGCGCCGACATCCGTGCGCTCTACCAATTGGGCAAAGCCGGGCGGCGCGACGCGCAGCTCGAATTCTTCCGCGCGGAATATCGCCTGAACCGCCGCATCAAGCGCTATCGCGAAGCCCATCGTCGCGCTGGCCGAGGGCATCGTCATGGGCGGCGGCGCCGGCCTCTCCGTTCATGCGGCGCATTGCGTTGCCGGCGAGGCGCTCGATTTCGCCATGCCGGAGGCGGGCATCGGCTTTTTCCCCGATGTCGGCGCGACCTTTTTCCTGCCGCGCCTGCCTGGGCGCTTCGGCGCATATCTCGCCCTGACCGGCGCGCGCATCGGCTGCGGCGACGCGCTCGCCCTCGGGCTTGCCTCCGCCCATGTCCCTTCATCGCGCCACGCGGCGCTGACGCCAAAGGCTGATCGATGGCGAGGACGCCGCTGTTGCGATCGGCGCGGAGGCGAGGCCCGCGCCCGCTTCGGCGCTGATCGAGAGAAGGCCATTCATCGATCGCTGTTTCGCCGCGCCGACGGTGGCGGAGATCGCCGCCAAGCATCGAAGCGGAGGACGGCGCGTTCGCCCGCGAGACCCGCGCCGCTTTGGCGGCGAAATCGCCGACAAGTCTCGCGATCGCGCTGCGGCAAGTGCAAATCGGCGCCGGCCTTTCAATCGACGAGGCGCTGCGCATCGAATTTCGCATCGCCTCGCGCATCCTCAAGGGGTCCGACTATTATGAGGGCGTGCGCGCCGCGATCATCGATAAGGACCGCCGCCCGCGCTGGCGCCCGGCTGACTTCGATGCGGTGAGCCAAGCCGACATCGATTCCTATTTCCAGCCTCTCGCCGACGAACTGACCTTTGCCGCCGTGGCGGTCGCGCAATGAAAACCGCGCGCGGGTCCGACAGCGATTGCGGAACGCGGCGATTCCGGCGCCGCCATCCGGCTCGGCGATTCCGGCGAGGCCGGCGAGAAAAATGCCTGGGGCCTTATCCTCGTCGTGTTCATGCGCCTGCTGGCGGTGCTTTGCGTGGCGCAGGGGCTCAGCCAGTGGAGCGCCGTGCTGCTGCCGCATCGGCCTCTGTTCGACACGGTGACGCCGGATATGGGGCGCGGCCGTCATTTTCTTCGCCATCCTCGATCTTCTCGCGGCGGTCGGATTATGGCTGGCGACGCCGTGGGGCGGCGTGCTCTGGCTGTTCCGTTCGGTCGCGCAAATCTTTGTGGCGCTGACGATCCCATCGTTTTTCTCGGCCGTCTGGATCGCCGCAAATTGCGTTCTCATCCTTGCATATTTCGCACTGACCTGGCTGGCGGGCCGGCCGGATGCGAATTTCGGGCTGAGGAAGCGCAAATGAGCCGGGCGTCAGGCTTCGTCGCAGGCCAGGCCGGATTGCATGCGGGGCGCTGCGCGCGCGCTCTTTACAACCTCATCCGCAGCCATCAAGCTCGCCATCGGCGCGGGTTACCGGCGCGTCCGCCGCCTCCGACCGCCATCCTCCCGCGTCGATCCGCCCGCCATGCGGCGGACGTCCTCGGCGGGGTCACGCCAGCGTCATGAAGAGTCATCACATTCCGGCGGCTTTTTGCCGGCAACTTTCTGAACGAGGACGAAAACGGTGAACTCGCAGGCGGAAGATCCAGGGCCGGCCGAAATCAAGCGGGCCGGCGACGCAAGGCGCGCCCCGAGAGCGAGGCAGGCCGATCAGTCCGCTCCCGATGAGACCGTTTCACCCCAAACTGACGCGCAGACCGGCGAGACGCCGGCTGCGGACGGAGAAATCGCCATGAGCAGCGACATTATCGCCCTGGAGGTCTGGCGAAGACGGCGCGCCTTCGATCGCGAACGAAGCCGGCGTCGCCGAGACCCTCGACGATCCGACGCGATCCGTGCACCGCTTCATCAATCGCGAACTGTCGTGGCTCGAATTCAACCGGCGGGTTCTGCAGGAAGCCTCCAACAAAAATCACCCGCTCCTCGAACAATTGCGCTTTTTGTCCATCTCGGCGACCAACCTCGACGAATTCTTCATGGTGCGCGTCGCCGGCCTCCGCGGACAGATGCGCGCCGGCGTGATGACGCCGTCCGAGGACGGCATGACCCCGACGCAGCAGCTGGCGCAAATCCGCGAACGGGTCAGCCTTCTCGCCGTCGAGCAGCTGCGCCGCTGGCGCGAGCTGCGCGAGGAGTTGATCGGCGTCGGCATAACGCTTCTCGATCCGCCGGAACTCAGCGCCGCCGACAAAGCGTGGCTCGAACAATATTTCATCACCCACGTCTTCCCGGTCTGACGCCGCTCGCAGTCGATCCGGCGCATCCGTTTCCGTTCATTCCGAATTTCGGCTTCACCATCGCCCTCGAACTCGTCGGACCCGTCGAGCGCAAAATCTCGAAGGCGCTGATCCGGCTGCCGGCGAAGATCCAGCGGTTCATCCGGCTGCCGGAAGGGGAGGGCGATGACCAGCATCAGCGCTTCATCGCGCTCGAGAACGTCATCGGCATGTTCACGCAAAGTCTGTTTCCGGGCTATAGCGTGCGCGGACACGGACTGTTCCGAGTCATTCGCGACAGCGATCTCGAAGTCGAGGAGGAGGCCGAGGATCTCGTCCTCCTGTTCGAGAGCGCGCTTGAAGCGCCGCCGCCTCGGATCGGTGATCCGGCTCGAATTCGACAGCGTGATGCCAGAGGAGCTGCGCGCCTTCGTCGCGGAAGAGCTCGCTGTCGAGCCGGACGAGGTGTTCGTCCTCGACGGCATGCTGGCGCTGAACGAAACGTCGGAGATCGTCGGCCTCGACCGGCCGGAACTGAAGTTCAAACCCTATAATCCGCGCTTTCCGGAGCGTCTGCGCGACAATGGCGGCGATTGTTTCGTCACCATCAAGCAGAAGGATCTCGTCGTCCATCACCCGTACGAATCCTTCGACGTCGTCGTTCAGTTTCTCAATCAGGCCGCGGTCGATCCCAACGTCGTCGCGATCAAGCAGACGCTCTACCGCACCTCGGCGAACAGTCCGATCGTTCGCGCGCTGATCGACGCGGCGGAAGCCGGCAAGTCGGTGACGGCGCTTGTCGAGCTCAAGGCGCGCTTCGACGAGGCCGCCAATATTCGCTGGGCGCGCGATCTCGAGCGCGCCGGCGTGCAGGTCGTGTTCGGCTTCATCGAGCTGAAGACGCACGCCAAACTGTCGATGGTGGTGCGCCGCGAAGTCCGGCGCCCTGACGACCTATTGCCATGTCGGCACCGGCAACTATCACCCCATCACCGCGAAAATCTACACCGACATCTCCTTCTTCACGGCCGATCCCGCGATCGGCAGAGACGTCTCGCGGATCTTCAATTATATTACCGGCTATGCCGAGCCCGAAGGCCTCGAACTGATGGCCGTCTCGCCGATCTCGATCAAATCGCGGCTGCTCCAGAACATCGAGGAGGAAATCGCGTTTGTGAAGGCGGGCAAGCCTGGCGCGATCTGGGCGAAATGCAATTCGCTCGTCCATCCCGAAATCATCGACGCCTTTTACGCGGCGAGCCAGGCCGGCGTGAAAATCGATCTCGTCGTGCGCGGCATCTGCTGCCTGCGGCCGGGCGTGCAGGGCCTCTCCGAAAACATCCGGGTCAAGTCGATCATCGGCCGCTTTCTCGAACATGCGCGGATCTATTGCTTCGGCGGCGGCTACGGGCTGCCGCATCCGAAGGCCAAGGTCTATATCTCCTCCGCCGACCTGATGCAGCGCAATCTCGACCGGCGCGTCGAGGCGATGCTGCCGATTCTCAATCCGACCGTGCATGAGCAGGTGCTCGATCAGATCATGGTCGCCAATCTCATCGACAATCAGCAGAGCTACAGGGTCTTGCCGGACGGCTCCAGCGCGCGCATACAGGCGCCGCCGGACGAAGAAGCGTTTAACGCGCATTCCTATTTCATGACCAACCCGAGTCTGTCAGGCCGTGGAAAATCGCTTAAGACGTCAAGTCCCAAAACCCTCTTCAAACGTCTGGACGGCCGCTGAAGCGACGATGGACTCGAATCCTTCGCGAAGTCTCTCGAAGGCGCTCGGGAAAGCGCTCGCCGGTCAAGCAGCCGATCGCGATCGTCGATATCGGCTCGAATTCGGTTCGGCTCGTCGCTTATGAGGGGCTGAGTCGCGCGCCGCGCCAGATTTTCAACGAGAAATCCCTGTGCGCTCTCGGCAATGGCGTCGCGACGACGGGCAAACTGCCGAAGGCCGGCATCGACAAGGCGCTCGCCGCCTTGCGCCGCTTCAAGACGATGAGCGAAATCCTGCAGGTCGGAGAGCTGCATGTTCTGGCCACCGCCGCCGCGCGCGACGCCTCGAACGGCGCCGAATTCGTCGCAGGCGGCCAGCCAGGCGATCGGCGCCCCGATCTCGCTGTTGTCGGGCGCGCGCGAAGCGGAGCTTTCCGCTCATGGCGTCGTCTCGGGGATTTATCGGCCCGATGGCGTCGTCGGCGATCTCGGCGGCGGCTCGCTCGAACTGATCGACGTCAAGGGCGCGCAGCTTGGCAAGGGCGCGACCCTGCCGCTCGGCGGCCTGACGCTGATGGACGCCTCCAACAATTCGCCGCGCGCGGCGGTCAAGATCGTGCGCGAGGCTCTGGCGAGCTCGCGCATCGTCGAACGCGTCGCCGGGCGCACCTTCTACGCGGTCGGCGGCACCTGGCGCGCGCTCGCCAAATTGCATATGCGCCAGCGCCATTATCCGCTGACCGTCATGCACGGCTATGTCATTCCGTCCGAGGACGCCTCCGACTTCGCCGGCATCGTCGAGCGGGTGAACACCGAGACGCTGATCTCGATCGAGGCGGTCAACGCCCAGCGCCGTCCGCTGCTGCCTTACGGCGCGATGGTGCTCGACGAGATCATTCGCCGGGCGATGCCGAAGGAAATCATGATCTCGACCGCCGGCGTGCGCGAGGGCCTGATTTACGAGATGCTCGATCAGGCGCAGCGGCGCAAAGATCCGCTGATCGTCGCGGCCTCCGAAGCCAATCTCCAGTTCTCCCGGGCGCCGCGCCATGCCGAGGATCTGTGCGAATGGACAGATCGCTTCATGAAGTCGACGCATCTTGAGGAAACCATTGAAGAAAAGCGATTGCGTCATGCGGCGTGCCTGCTCGCCGACGTCAACTGGCGCGCGCATCCCGACTATCGCGGCGAGGAAAGCCTGAACCTCGTCGAGAACACGGCCCTGACGCGCCATCGATCATCCCGGCCGCGCATTTCTCGCCCTGACCATGTCCTATCGCTATCTTGGCCTCGACGACGACGAGGTCAGTCCGCAGATCCGGGCGCTGGCGTCGGCGCGCATGCTCGATAGGGCGCGCATCGTCGCCGCCGCGGTCCGCCTCGCTTATCTCGTGTCGGGCGCGATGCCGGACGTTCTGCCGCGCACGCCCGTCGCGTGCCTCAAGAGCAAGGTCGAGCTCACCCTTCCGGCCGATCTCGCCGATCTCGCCAGCGACAGGCTCTATAGCCGGGTCAAGCAGCTCGCGCGGCTGATCGGGCGCGACGCGATCGTCACCATAGCGGGATAGATTAGAAATCGAGCGGCGGGTTCGTTTCTATCGTCGCCGTCGCCGATCTAGGCGTCGAAGAGGCCGGCGAAACGGGAAGTCGCGCGCTCACTCGGCGACCTGCTCCGGCGAAGCTTCACGCTCCGCCGCGGTCTCCTGCGCCGGCTCTTGCCCGGCCTCCTCTTGCGAACCCTCCCGCCATTCCAGCGTAACGACGCGGCCCTGTTCGACGGTGAGCGCCAGGCGGCCGTGCTTCAGCTCCAGCGCCTTGACGCCGAAAAGCTCGCGCCGCCATCCCTTGAGGGCGGCGACGTCGGCGTTGTCGGAGGCGGCGATCGCTTCGAGATCCTCGACGGTGGCGATCATCTTGCTGGCGACGCCATGGCTTTCGCTGACCTGCCGCAGCAGCACTTTCAAGAGTTCGACAGCCGCGCCATTGCCGCCGGAGCGGCGCTCGCGCTCCAGTTTCGGCAATGTTTTCGGGTCGCGGGCGAGGCCGCGCTCGATCGCCGCAAGAATGTCGATCCCGGCGCGCGAGCGCTCCATGCCGCGCGGAAAGGCGCGCAAATTGCCGAGCGCCTCCGCCGTCCGCGGCGCGGCGAGGGCGAGTTCGATCAGCACATCGTCCTTCAGCACGCGCGAGCGCGGCACATTGCGCGCCTGCGCTTCCGCCTCGCGCCACCCGGCCACGTCCATCAGGACGGCGAGATCGCGCGGCTTGCGGACGCGGTTGCGGAAACGCTCCCACGCGTTGTCCGGATGCTGTTCGTAGGTCGCGGGCGACGACAGAAGCGCCATCTCGTCGGCGAGCCAGGCGAGGCGCCCGGTTTGCTCGAGCTTGCGGCGCAGGTACAGGTAGATGTCGCGCAGCCAGGTGACGTCGGCGATGGCGTATTCGATTTGCGCCGGCAGAAGCGGCCGCCGCGACCAGTCGGTGAAGCGGGAGGATTTGTCGAGCGAGACCTTGGCGACGGTCTGCACGAGATCGCCGTAAGAGACCTGATCGCCGAAGCCGCAGACCATCGCGGCGACCTGGGTGTCGAACAGGGGCGCTGGAATAAGTTTGGCATAGGTTCCAAATGATTTCAAGGTCTTGCCGCGCCGCGTGAAACACTTTTGTGAGCTTCTCATCGGCCATCAGCGCAAACAGTGGCGAAAGATCAAGCCCTTCCGCCATGGCGTCGATCGCGACCGCCTCGTCGGGCGAGGCAAGCTGCACGACGCAGAGCCTTGGCCAGAACGTCGTTTCGCGCAAAAACTCGGTGTCGACCGTCACAAAGGGATGGGCTGCAATGCGGCGGCACGCCTCCGCAAGGGCGTCAGTTGTGGAAATGAGACTCATCGCTTTTAGATAGAGGAAAGCCGGGCCGCCCGCCATAGGCCGAAGGGCCAAGTTGCGACATTCCCGGGGCTTTCGCGCCGAAGCGACGCAGGGAGACGCGCCGCAGCCTTGACAGAAACCGTCGCCCATGCGGTTGTCCGCGCCATCTTCCCTCATGGTTCTCGACGAGAACATGCACCGCTACCGTACCCATAGCTGCGGCGACCTCCGCGAATCGGACGCCGGCGAAACGATCCGGCTATCCGGCTGGTGCCACCGCATCCGCGATCACGGCGGCGTTCTGTTCATTGACCTGCGCGATCACTACGGCGTCACGCAATGCGTCGCCGACCCCGATTCGCCGGGCTTTCGCCCTCGCCGAGAAATTGCGCTCCGAATGGGTCGTGCGCATCGACGGAATCGTCCGCAAGCGCCCCGCCGGGACCGAAAACGCCGAAATGCCGACCGGCCTTATTGAGGTCTATGTGACCGAAATCGAGGTGCTGGGACCGGCCGCCGAATTGCCGGTTCCCGTGTTCGGCGACCAGCCCTATCCCGAGGATATGCGGCTGCGCTACCGCTTCCTCGATCTGCGCCGCGAAAAACTGCACCAGAACATCATGCTGCGCGGACGAAATCATCGATTCGCTGCGCGCCCGCATGAAGGCGCAGGGCTTCTTCGAGTTTCAGACGCCGATTCTCACCGCGTCGAGCCCCGAAGGCGCGCGCGATTTCCTCGTGCCCTCGCGTCTGCATCCCGGCAAATTCTATGCGCTGCCGCAGGCGCCGCAGCAGTTCAAGCAGCTCTTGATGGTCGCTGGCTTCGACCGCTATTTCCAGATCGCGCCCTGTTTTCGCGACGAGGATTTGCGCGCCGACCGGAGCCTCGAATTCTATCAGCTCGACATCGAGATGAGCTTCGTCACGCAAGATGATGTTTTTACGACCGTCGAGCCGGTTCTGCGCGGCGTCTTCGAGGAGTTCGGCAAAGGCTTCGCCGTGACGCAGAAATTCCCGAAAATCCCCTATGCCGAGGCGATGCTGAAATATGGCTCCGACAAGCCGGACCTGCGCAATCCCCTGGTCATCGTCGATGTGACGGAGGAATTTTCGCGCGAGGACGTGAGCTTCAACGCCTTCAAGAACGTCATCAAGGCGGGCGGCGTCGTGCGCGCGATTCCCGCGCCGGGCGCCGGTGCGCAGCCGCGCTCTTTCTTCGACAAGCTGAACGACTGGGCCAAGGGCGAAGGCGCGGCGGGTCTTGGCTATGTGATTTACGAAGGCGAGGCGGGGGCGCTCACCGGCAAAGGCCCGATCGCGAAATTTCTGCCCGCGTACGTCCAGGCGAAGATCGCCGAAAAGGCCGGCCTCAAGGCGGGCGACGCCGTGTTCTTCGCCTGCGACAGGCCGGACAGGGCGGCAAAGCTCGCGGGCGCGGCGCGGCTGCGCATCGGCCACGACCTGAAACTCTCGAAGACCGGCGTTTTCGAATTCTGCTGGATCGTCGATTTTCCGATGTTCGAGTGGAACGAGGAGGAGCAGCGGATCGATTTTTCGCATAATCCCTTCTCGATGCCGAATTTCGACCACGACGCTTTCGTCGCGCTCAACGCGGCCGACAAGGAGACCATCCTCGGCATCAAGGCGTTCCAGTACGACGTCGTCTGCAACGGCTCGGAGCTGTCCTCGGGCGCCATCCGCAACCATCGTCCGGACGTCATGCGCAAGGCCTTCGCGCTCGCCGGCTACGACGAGGAGGTGCTGGAGCAGAAATTCGGCGGCATGTATCGCGCCTTCCACTATGGCGCGCCGCCGCATGGCGGCATCGCGCCGGGCATCGACCGCATCGTCATGCTGCTGGCGGATGAGGAGAATTTGCGCGAGGTCGTGGCCTTCCCGATGAACCAGCGCGGCGAAGATCTTGCTGCTCGGGCGCGCCCTCCAGCGTAACGCCGAAGCAATTGCGCGAACTCAGCATCAGGCTCAATCTGCCGGAGAAATAGCGGTCCCCGCGGGCGAGCGGCGCAAACGTCTTTGCTTCAGGCGATCTGGCGCGTCTTTGTCGCGCCGATGCGGAAAACATAGGCGCCGCGCCGGCCGCCCAACCTTCCGCCTGGCGCGATTGATTGCTATAGATCTTTCAGCCCTGTCGGCGGCTGGAAGTCCCGCCGCGCCAAAGCGGGGGACGGGCTGGTGCGACGGGCGCGAGGCGCCTCTTGTCCATATCGGCCGCGATCTATCACCTGACGCACTACAAATACGACCGCCTCGCCGCGCTCGGACCGCAGATCGTGCGGCTACGCCCCGCGCCGCACTGCCGCACGAAGATCCTGTCCTATAGCCTCAAGGTGTCGCCGCCGGATCATTTCGTGAACTGGCAGCAGGATCCGCACAACAACTGGCAGGCTCGCTTCGTCTTTCCGGAGAAGGTGAGCGAATTCAAGGTCGAGGTCGATCTCACCGTCGACCTCTCGGTCGTCAATCCATTCGATTTCTTCATCGAACCCTACGCCGAACAGTTTCCCTTCGCCTATGAGCCTGAACTCAAAGCCGATCTCGCGCCCTTATCTACAGCCCGAGCCGCTTGGTCCGCAGCTTGCCGCTTACATGGCGGCGCTGTCGAAAAAGCCGGTTCACATCGTCGATTTCCTGGTCGCCCTCAATACGAATCTGCAGAAGTCGATCCGCTATGTGATCCGCATGGAGCCCGGCGTCCAGACGCCCGAAGAGACGCTGGAGCTGGCTTCGGGTTCATGTCGCGATTCCGCCTGGACCCTCGTCCAGATCCTGCGCAATCTCGGACTCGCGGCGCGCTTCGTCTCCGGCTATCTGATCCAGCTGCGCGCCGACATCGAGCCGCTCGAAGGGCCGAAAGGCACGCAGGTCGATTTCACCGATCTGCACGCCTGGGCCGAGGTCTATCTGCCGGGGGCCGGCTGGATCGGCATGGACGCGACGTCGGGCATGTTCTGCGCCGAGGGTCATATCCCCGTCTCCGCGACGCCGCATTACTCGACCGCCGCGCCGATCTCGGGCGCCGTCGAAGGCGGCGTCGGCGTCGAGTTCGAGTTCGACATGCGCGTGACGCGGGTCGCCGAGGCGCCGCGCATCACGGCGCCCTTTTCGGACGAGGCCTGGGAGAAGCTCGACGCGCTCGGCGAGAAAGTCGACGCCGACTTAAAGAAGCAGGACGTACGCCTCACCATGGGCGGCGAGCCGACCTTCGTTTCGATCGACGATTTCGAGTCGCCCGAATGGAACACGGCCGCCGTCGGACCGACGAAGCGCGCCTTCGCGGACGCGCTTATCCGCCGGGTGCGCAACCGCGTCGCGCCGGGCGGCATGCTGCATTACGGCCAGGGCAAATGGTATCCGGGCGAAAGCCTGCCGCGCTGGGGTTTTTCGCTTTATTGGCGCAAGGACGGCCAGCCGATCTGGCGCAATCTCCGAGCTCGTCGATGTGGTCGGCCGTACGGTCGAGACGCAGCTGGAGAAGGCGCCGGGCGCGGCTGACATGGTCTTTACCGAGGATCAGCGGGCCAAGGCCGAGGCGCTCACCCGCGGCATAGCTGAATTTCTCGGCGTCGACGACGATTGCGTCATGCCCGCCTATGAAGATCCGGCCACATGGCTCGTCAAGGAGGGCAATCTGCCGGACAATGTCGATCCGCTCGATCCGAAAATCGAGGATCCTGAAGAACGCAATCGCATGATCCGCACCTATTCGCGCGGGCTGACCAAGCCGACCGGCTTCGTGCTGCCGGTGCAGCGCTGGAACGCGCCGGCCCGCATGTCGCGCGGCCTGCGCTGGGTCAGCGAGAAATGGTGCCTGCGGCGCGGCAAGCTCTTCCTCGTGCCGGGCGATTCGCCGGTCGGCTACCGCCTGCCGCTCACCTCGCTGCCGTGGGTGCCGGCGTCGTCCTATCCCTATATTCATTCGCAGGATCCGCTCGAGGAGCGCGGGCCCTTGCCCGATGCGCAGACGCTGCGGCCAGCGCATCGAGCATTTCGAACGCACGACCGAGCCTGCGAGTGCGCGCCAGGATCGCGTCGAGCAGGAGATCATCGAAGGCGCGGTGAGGACCGCGCTATCCGTTGAGCCGCGCGACGGCGTGATCTGCGTCTTCATGCCGCCGGTCGAGAGGCTGGAGGATTATCTCGAACTCGTCGCCGCGATCGAGGTCGCCGCCGAGGGCATCAAGACCCCCGTTCATATCGAGGGCTATCCGCCGCCCTACGATCCGCGCATCGACGTCATCAAGGTGACGCCTGACCCCGGCGTCATCGAGGTCAACATCCAGCCCGCAGCCAGCTGGCGCGCCGCCGTCGAGACCACCAAGGGCCTCTATGAGGATGCGCGTCAGGTCCGTCTCGGCGCCGATAAATTCATGATCGACGGCCGCCACACCGGCACGGGCGGCGGCAATCACGTCGTCGTCGGCGGCGCGACGCCGCAGGATTCGCCCTTCCTGCGCCGGCCCGATCTTCTAAAGAGCCTCGTCCTCTACTGGCAGCGGCATCCCTCGCTGTCCTATCTCTTTTCGGGCCTCTTCATCGGCCCGACCAGCCAGGCGCCGCGCGTCGATGAAGCGCGCCTCGACCAGCTCTACGAACTCGAAATCGCGCTGGCGAACACGCCGGGTCCTGATCAGTCGATCCCCCTCTGGCTGATCGACCGGCTCTATCGCAATCTCCTCGTCGACGTAACCGGCAATACGCATCGCGCGGAAATCTGCATCGACAAGCTCTATTCCCCGGATGGTCCGACCGGCCGGCTGGGTCTCGTCGAGTTCCGCGCCTTCGAGATGCCGCCGGACGCGCGCATGAGCCTCGCCCAGCAGCTGCTCCTTCGGGCCCTCATCGCCTGGTTCTGGCGCGAGCCGCAAACCGGCTCTCTGGTGCGCTGGGGCACGGCGCTGCATGATCGCTTCATGACGCCGCATTTCGTCTGGCAGGATTTTCTCGGCGTTCTCGCCGACCTTGGGCGGGCGGGCTATGCGTTCGATCCGGTCTGGTTCGAGGCGCAGCGCGAGTTCCGCTTTCCCTTCTACGGCGCGATCGAACCGGGCGGCGTCAAGATCGAGGTGCGACAGGCGCTGGAGCCGTGGCATGTGATGGGCGAGACGGGCGCGATCGGCGGCACGGTCCGTTTCGTCGACTCCTCGATCGAACGCCTGCAGGTCAAGGCCGAAGGCTTCGTCGAAGGCCGCCATGTGATCGCCTGCAACGGACGCCGCATGCCGATGACCTCGACCGGCGCGGTGGGCGAGGTCGTCGCCGCGGTGCGCTTCAAGGCCTGGCAGGCAGCCGTAGGCCTCCACCCGACGGTTCCCGTCCACGCGCCCCTGACCTTCGATCTGATCGATTGCTGGAGCGGGCGCTCGGTCGGCGGCTGCGTCTATCATGTCGCCCATCCGGGCGGGCGCAACTATGAAACCTTCCCGGTCAACTCCTATGAGGCCGAGGCGCGCCGCCTCGCGCGATTCCTCGACTTCGGCCACACGCCCGGCCCGATCGCCATGCCGCCGGAAGAGCGCACGGCCGATTTCCCGCTGACGCTGGACCTGCGCCGGCCGCGGGGGGCATAGCTCCAAAACGGAACTGCCTAAAAGAACAGCAATGGACGCGCGTCGAACGATGGCGGCGTCATCCGGCCGCCATAAACGCCGCGTAACGCTCCCCGCGCTGGACGGCGCTTCGTCCCGCGATAACGAAAGTGCGTTAATGCAAACGCCTTGCAGTCGGAAATCCGCCTGCGCTCAGGAGGGATTGAACATGAACAAAACAATCATCGCCGCCGTTGCCGCTTTCATCACCATGGGAACCATGCTCGCTTCGGTCGAAGAGGCGAATGCGGTTGTCTGCGCACGCGGCGTTTATCGGGCCGGTTGCGCCGGGCCGCATGGCGCGGTCGCCGTCCGCCGCGCTCCCGTCCGGCGCGCGGTCATCGTGCGCTAAATCTCTGAATAGACTGCCGTTGACCTTGTAGAAGGCCTTCAAATTTCCGGAGCGCGCGGCGGCAAACCTCCGCGCGCAGATGTGGATCCGCGCCAGACGCGGCGCCGTCATCGTTGTTTGAAAACGCTTTAAACGTCATGGAGAAATTGCGAATGAAGAAACTCACCCTGATGCTGGCCTGCGGGGCCTCGCTTTTCGCGGCCTCCGCGCAAGCCCAGGTCCTGATCGATATGCGGCGCGTCACCTGCGCGGATTACCTCGCGATGTCGCCGGCGGACGGCATCCTCACTTCCGCGTGGCTCAGCGGCTGGTTCAATCAGAAGGCCGGCTACACCACCGTCGATTTCAAGGCCTTTCAGAGAAATGTGGAGAGCGTCACCAAATGGTGCGGCTCCAATCCCACTGAGACGCTCATGAACGGCCTGCAACGCGCCATGGCCCCCAAGTAATTCCGACGCTTAGGAGAAATTTCGTGAACAAGAACATTGCAGCCGCCGTCATCGCGCTCGGCATCGGATTCGCCCCGGCCGCACAGGCGCAAGTCGAGCTCGACTTGTCGTTGATCACCTGCAAGCAGCTGCTCGAAATGCCGGATGAGCAGGCGCCGTTCATAACAGCGTGGCTGGCGGGATATTTCAGCTCGAAGACCGATCGGTCGACAATCGATCTGCGCTACCTGGAGCGCAACACGAAGGTTGGCACGGACTATTGCAAGACCCATCCGTCCGAGACGCTGATGAGCGTGATCGAGAAGACGGCGAAGTAAAAATCAAACGGGGGGCGGCCTGCGCCGCCTCACCGCTTTCAGGATCGCCTCGGCCGCCGGGAGAGCGAAAAGCCGCTCTACCGGCTGGCTGATCTTGCGCCGCCAGTTCGGGCGCTCGCGGTCGGTGCCGGGCAGATTGGTCGGGATCGTCTCCATGGCGAGATCGTCGGCCTGGACGAGCACCAGAGCGGCGTTGGATCGCGCCACGAAATCATGCACGGCCGCGGCCGTCGCCGCGCTCAAGCGGCGCATCGAAGTCGATGCCTTGAGCCGAGAAATCCCCGTCTGGAAACGGCGCTGAGGAGTTCGGCCTTTTCGACGGTGCGGGCTGCGCGAGGCCTGTGCTTCGTCTGGCAGGCAGCCGAGCGCGGCGGCTTCGTCAAGATCGACGCCCTGCCACCAGCCCGCAAGCGGGGGCAGGTCGTGCGTCGCGACGCAGGCGGCGGACAGCGCCGGATAGTTTTCGGGCGGCGCGAAGGCGAGCCCTTCGCGCTCGAAGCGCATAACCCGATAGGACAGGATGTTGGCTTCGGCGAGTTCCTCGCGCATGCCCTCGGGAACGGTGCCGAGGTCTTCGCCGACGACGGCGGTCTCCGCGCGCACGCTTTCCAGCTTGACCTGTCCGAGCAGCGCCTCGAACGGGCAGGCGAGATAGGCGCCGTCCGCGCCCTTTGCGCCTTCCGGCACGAGGAACAGGCGCTTAAGGCCGAGCACATGGTCGATGCGCAGAATGCCCGCATAGGCCATATTCGCCGCGATGAGGCGCCCGAAGCCGGAAAAGCCATCGCGGGCGAGCGCGCGCGGATCGAACGGCGGCAGGCCCCAGATCTGCCCTTGCGGCCCGAGCGGATCAGGCGGCGCGCCGATCGAGACGCCCGCCATCAGGCGGCTCGCTTCCGAAAAAGCCTCGGCTCCATCGGGCGCGCAGCCGACCGCGAGATCGCGGTAGAAGCCAAGCGAAAGGCCCGCCGCATGCGCGGCCTCGGCCGCCGCCGCGAATTGCCGGTCGGCGAGAAACTGCAGGAATTTTGCGCGCGCGATTTCCTCTTCGTGTTCGAAGCTCGAACGTGGCGACGCCCGGCGCATGCGGCGAGGCGAGCGCCGGCCCGAAACTCGGAAGCGTTGCGCCGAGCGTGCGCTCGATGGCCGCGAAGATAGCGAAGCGGCGCAGGCTCTCGGCGCCGGCGACGACGAAACGCTCATAATCCATGACGAGCGGATCGTCCGGCGCGGCGAGCTGGCGGGCGCGGAAGGCGGCGAAAATGACGTCGAACAGCCGGTTCTTCAGCGCGGACACCGCGCTGTAATCGACAAGGTTTGACGCCGAAAGCAAGGCGGCTTGCGGCCCGAGCCTGCGAAAACTCCGCGCGCACCGCCTCGGTTAAAAGTTCTTGCGGCAGATCGAAGGCGTCGATCGCCAGCGGATCGAGAAAGCGCCGGTCGGACGGATAATAAGGGCTCGCGCGTTCCGGGATCGTGCGGGAACAGCGCGTGCAGCGGATTGACGCCGACCGTCGCGGCGCCCGCGCGCGCGGCGCCTTCGGCGAGAAGGCGAAGGCTGGTGAAATCGCCGACGCCCTGATCGCCAAGCCCGCCAGCGCCTTCGCGCCGCAGGCCATAGACTTGCGCGCTGACGCCGAACACGCGGCCCTCGCGCGAGGCTGGCGGGCAGATAGGCGGCCTCAGGCGCAATGGCGAGATGGCCGGGGCAATCGGGCGCTGCGTCGGCGATGATTTCATGGCGCCCGAGCGGCAGTTCGGGCAAGGGGAATGTCGCGCACCAGCGCCCTGCGTCCGTCCGGCGCGAGGACCTCGCTGCGTCGCCCGAGTCCGGGCGCGATCTCGACGACATAGGTCGAGCCGTCCTCGCAGGCGATGGTCAGCGCGAAGGGCAGCGTCCGGTCCGCGAGGGCGCCGCCAAGACGCAAGCTTCGTTCGCTCGCACGCGAGATCGTCGTCGCCACCGGGAGCGGACGGAACGCGCGTTCCTCAGACAGTTCGGCGAGGCGCGCGCGGGCGTCGCCCGTGGTGTCGGCTGAAAGTCCGAGGCTGCGTAGAAGCGCGCGTTTCGTGTCCGCGCCGACCTCGTGGAGGCCGTCCCTCGACGTCCCACCATGTCCCGGCGATGCCTGCCGCCGAGGTTAGCGCATCGAGTGCATGATCATCCACGCCGTGCGAGCGCGCGAGCGCCGCCCCTTGCGCCGGCCGCTCGACGAGGATCGCGACTGAGCGCGGCGCAACAACGAGCTCCGCGACGCGCCTTTTTTCGACGCGCGGCTGCGCCGAATCGATCTCAAGGCTCCAGTCGTAGCCGCGTCGCGGCGCGGGTGGGCGGGCATGCGCGGCCTCATGTCCCCGGTTGAACAGAATGGCCGCCCGGCTGGTCCCGACCTCGCCATCGCCGGCATCATAGAAGACGGCGGTGAGGGTCTTCGCCGCTGCGTCGTCCCAATCGCGCCGCGTCAGGGGCGCGCCGTCGAAGCTTCAGCCACTCCACATCGGGCATGCCGGAGGCGTCGGCCGGCGCGCCGGTCAGGGGCCATTCCGCGTTGAGCGCGCCGGTCTCGCGGCGAAGCTTTATGAGTCGCGCCGAGAATTCGATCAGCTCTTGATCCGCGCCCGCCCAATCGACCCACGCTAACTCATTATCCTGCGCATAGGCGTTGTTGTTGCCGCGCTGCGTGCGGCCGAGTTCATCGCCCATGGTGAGCATCGGCGTGCCGCGCGCGGCGATCAGGGTCGCGAGCAGCGCCCGCGCGTCGCCCTTGCGGCGGGCCGCGATGGAGGGGTCGTCGCAGGAGCCCTCCGCGCCGCAATTCCACGACAAATTGTCGTCGTTTCCGTCGCGATTGTTCTCGCCGTTGGCTTCATTGTGTTTATGCGAATGGGAGACGAGATCGGCGAGCGTGAAGCCGTCATGGGCGGTGACGAAATTGATCGATCGCGACAGCAGGCGATGGCGCGGGACGAAGATATCCGCCGAGCCTGCGAGCCGGGTCGCGAGCGCGCCGGCAAGCCCTTCGTCGCCGCGCCAGAAGCGGCGGAAGACGTCACGCGCTTTGTCGTTCCACTCGCCCCAGCCGGGCGGAAATGCCCCGAGCTGATAGCCGCCATAGCCGAGGTCCCAAGGCTCGGCGATATGGACGAGGCCGCGCAGCGTCGGGTCCTGCGCGACCGCCGCGAGGAATGGATGGTTCGGGTCAAAGCCGTTCGCGGTCCGCGCCAGTACGGGCGCGAGGTCGTAGCGAAAGCCATCGACGCCGGCGCGCAGCGCGGCGGTGCGCAGCGATTCGAGGGCGAGCCGAAGAGCCTGCGGGCGCTCCAGCGCAAGGACGTTGCCGCAGCCGGCCTGATTTTCATAGAGTCGCGGATTGTCCGGTTGAAGGCGATAATAGCCGGCGTTGTCGAGGCCGCGCAGCGACACGGTCGGGCCAAGATCGTCGCTCTCGCCGGAATGGTTCAGCACGACGTCGAGGATGACGGCGATGCCCGACGCTTGCAGCGTTTCGACGGCGTGGCGAACCTCCGGCCAGCCGCCCGGCGCAAGCCGAGGATCCGGCGCATTGAGGGCGATCGGATTATAGCCCCAGTAATTCGAAAGGCCGAGGGCGGGCAGGTGGCGCTCGTCGATCCAGCCCTGAATCGGCAGAAGTTCGACGGCCGTGATCCCAAGCCGCGTCAGATGGGCGATGGCGGCGGGATGGGCGAGACCTGCGAATGTGCCGCGGATGGATTCGGGGATATCGGGATGGCTCCGCGTAAAGCCGCGCACATGCATTTCATAAATGATGAGATCGCGCCACGCGGCGGTTGGGCGCTGGGGCGCGGCGGGCAAGTTCGCCGGCCTCGACGATCGCTTTCGGGATGAAGGCGGCGCTGTCCACATCATCTTCCGCCTCGCCATAGATGCGCGCGTCGAACAGGCATGCGTTGAGCTTGAACGGGCGGTCGAGCCGCGTCGCGTAAGGATCGACGAGGAGCTTCGCGACGTTGAAGCGCAGGCCCCGCGCGGGGTCGAACGCGCCTTGCGCCCGCAAGCCATAACGCGCGCCGGCGCCGACGCCCGCGACATGCGCGTGGAAGACGTCGCCGGTGCGGCCGGCGAGGCGGATGCGGGCGGTCTCGCGGTCGGCTTCGTCGAACAAGCGAGAGGAAGATCGCCTCGGCGCAGCCGGATGCGACGGCGACATTGACGCCGCCCTCGACGAGGCGAACGCCGAGCGGCTCGGGAAGTCCCGCAGCCGACGCGAGAAGGGCTCCGCGGCGCTCAGGTGATTACCGACGGCGCGGCGCGCCCGGTAAAATGCTTGATCCCGGCGAGTTCGTTCGACAGTGCGATGAGATCGCCGAGCGCCGCGGCCGTCTCGATATGCTGGCGCGCGGGATCGGGCTCGAAGCGCTCGATATAGACCCGCAGCGTCGCGCCGGCGGTGCCGGTGCCGGAGAGGCGGTAGACGATGCGGCCGCCATCCTCGAAATGGATGCGGATGCCCTGATGCGCGGAATCCGAGCCGTCGACCGGATCGTGATAGGCGAAATCATCCGCGTCGGCGATTTTCAATGCGCCATATTGCTTGCCCTTGAGGCCGGGCAGGGCGGCCGTCAGCGTCTTGACCAGCGCATTGGCGCCGTCCGCCTCGACCTCCTCGTAATCATAGCGAGAATAGTAGTTGCGGCCGTACTCCGCCCAGTGTTTCGTGACGATGGAATCGACGCTTTCGCCCCGCGCGGCGAGAATGTTGAGCCAGAGCAGGATCGCCCAGAGGCCATCCTTTTCGCGGACATGGTCGGAGCCGGTGCCGGCGCTTTCCTCGCCGCAGATCGTCGCCATTCCCGCGTCGAGCAGATTGCCGAAGAATTTCCACCCCGTCGGCGTCTCGAAGAGCGGGATGCCGAGCTTTTCGGCGACCTTGTCGGCCGCGCGGCTCGTCGGCATCGAGCGGGCGATGCCCTTGATGCCCTGCGCATAGCCCGGCGCAAGATGGGCGTTGGCGGCGAGCATGGCGAGACTGTCGGAAGGCGTGACGAACCGGCCGCGCCCGATGATGAGGTTGCGGTCGCCATCGCCATCCGAGGCGGCGCAAAGGTCGGGGCCGTCCGGGCTCATCGCGAGGTCGAAGAGATGCTTCGCGTGGACGAGGTTCGGGTCCGGATGATGGCCGCCGAAATCGGGCAGCGGCGTTGCGTTGAGAACCGAACCCGGCGCGGCGCCGAGGAGCTCCTGAAAGATGCGCTCCGCATAGGGGCCGGTGACGGCGGACATGGCGTCGAAGCGAAGGCGAAAGCCCGATTTGAACAGGCCGGCGATGCGGTCGAAATCGAACAGGCGCTGCATCAGCTCCGCGTAATCGGCGACAGGATCGATGATCTCGACCGTCGCCGGCGCCCGAGCTTCAGCGCGCCGAGATTGTCGAGATCGATGTCGGGGGCCTTGAGGATGCGATATTGCGAAATGGTCTTGCTGCGGGCGAAAATCGCTTCCGTGATTTTCTCGGGCGCCGGGCCGCCATTGCCGGCGTTGTATTTGATGCCGAAGTCGCCATGCGGGCCGCCCGGATTGTGGCTCGCGCTCAGAACGACGCCGCCGAACGCGCCGAATTTCCGAATGAGGTTCGAGGCGGCGGGCGTCGACAATATGCCGCCGCGTCCGACCAGAATGCGGCCGAAGCCATTGGCGAGCGCCATTTTGATGACGATCTGGATCGCTTCGCGATTGAAGAAGCGACCGTCGCCGCCGACCACGAGAGTCTGGCCTTCGAAGCCTTCGAGGCAATCGAAGATCGATTGCACGAAATTTTCGAGATAGCCCTTGGCCTGGAATACCGGCGTCTTTTTGCGCAGCCCCGAGGTTCCGGGTCTTTGGCCCTCGAAGGGCGTCGTCGCGATGGTTTCGATCATGCGTTTATCTGCTCACGAAATTGAAGGCTTCGCCGAACAGGCGTCGCTCGGCGATGAGATCGCGGAAGAGCTTCGCATAGGCTGCGGCGGGGCGTCGCCACGAGACGTCGGTCATCATGCCATTTTCGATCAGGCGATCCCAGACCTCAGGCTCGGCCCAGAGGCGCGCAAGGCGCTCCAGCGTCGCGCCCAGCATCTCGGCGGTGACGGGGGAAAACTGCAGCCCGGTGCCAAGGCCCGCGGCGAGCGCCATCGGATTGGCGTCGACGATGGTGTCGGCGAGGCCGCCGACGCGTGCGACGACGGGCAGGGCGCCATAACGCAGCGCGCAGAGCTGGGTCAGCCCGCACGGTTCGAAGCGGGAGGGAATGAGCAGGGCGTCGGCGCCCGCCTGAATCTGATGCGCGATCGCTTCGTCATAACCGATCTTCGCGCCGACGCGTCCGGGCCGCGCGTCCGCCGCCGCGAGGAGCGCCTGTTCGAGCGCGGGCTCGCCGGCGCCGAGAACCGCGAGTTGCGCGCCGATGCGGTCGAGAACGCCGAGATTGGCGATGAGCAGGTCCTGGCCCTTTTGCCAGGAAAGGCGGCTGACGACGCCAAGCAGCAGCGCGCCCGGATCGGGGTCGAGCCCGAATTTGCGCTGAAGAAACGCCTTGTTGGCCGGCCGGTTCGCCAGCGTCGCGAGGCTGAAGGGCTCTTCGATCATGTCGTCGGCGTGAGGGATCCCAGACGTCTTCGTCGATGCCGTTCAGGATGCCGGTCACGGCCATGCCGCGGGCGCGCAGCAGCCCGTCGAGGCCCATGCCGAAGTCGGGCGTGCGGATCTCGGCGGCGTAGGTCGGCGAGACCGTGGTGATGCGGTCGGAGTAGGCGAGCGCGCCCTTGAGGAAGCCGATCATGCCGTAATATTCGACGCCGTCGATTGAGAAAGCCTCATCCGGCAGACCGAGGGAGCCGAGCAGCTCGGCCGGATATTGCCCCTGGAAAGCGAGATTATGAATCGTGATGACCGTTCCCGGCCGGGCGCGGGGCGCATCGTTGAGATAGGCGGCGGTGAGGCCCGCCTGCCAGTCGTGCGCGTGAACGACATCCGGCGAAAACCCCGGCGCGGCGCCGAGCGCAAGCTCCGCTCCGGCCTTTGCGAGGGCCGCGAAACGGAAGGGGTTGTCCGGCCAGTCGCGTTCCGTCCGGCGCGGTATAAGGGCCGCCGGGGCGCGCGAAAAGATGCGGCGCGTCGAGCACGAAGAGATCGAGGCCGCCCGCGTCGGCGCGAAGCACGCGCGCGCGTCCGCCGAAGGATTTATACGGCGCGATCGCCGTCTCCGCCCGCTCGATCGCTTTCATCACGGCGGGATAGCCGGGAATGAGGGTGACGACCTCGACGTCCTCGGCGGCGAGCGCTGCGGGCAGGGCGCCGGCGACGTCGGCGAGGCCGCCGGTTTTGACCAGCGGAAAAACTTCGGAGACGACGGCCAAAACGGTGAGTGTTGCTCATGATGGCCTGTCGATCATGCCGGCCTGTCGGTCATGCCAAGCTGTCGATCATATTCTGGGTGACGAGGCAAATGCCTTTTTCGGTGCGGCGAAACCGCTCGGCGTCGGCGGCCGGATCCTCGCCGACGACGAGGCCGCCGGGAACCTTCACGCCGCGATCGATGACGACGTTGCGAAGCCGCGTCCCACGGCCGATCTCGACGTAAGGGAGAATGACCGCGTTTTCGACTTCGCAATAGGAGTTGATGCGCACGCCCGTGGAGAGAAGCGAACGTTTGACTTTCGCGCCGGAAATGATGCACCCGCCCGAGACCACGGAGGAGACCGCCATGCCGCGCCGCCCCTCTTCGTCGTGAACGAATTTCGCCGGCGGCGTGACCGAGCCGTCGGTCCAGATCGGCCAGTCCTTGTCGAAGAGATCGAGATCGGGAACGATGTCGGTCAGATCGATATTGGCCTCCCAATAGGCGTCGACCGTGCCGACGTCGCGCCAGTAGGCCGTTTCGTCGTCGGCCGACCGCACGCAGGAGTCGGAAAAATAATGCGCGATCGCCTTGCCGTGTTTGACCATGTAGGGAATGACGTCCTTGCCGAAATCGCGGCTCGATTTCGGATCGCGGGCGTCGCGCTCGAGCTGATCGAACAGTAGATTCGTCTCGAACACATAAATGCCCATCGAGGCGAGCGCCTTGTCGGGATGGCCCGGCATCGGCGCCGGATTTTTCGGCTTCTCGACGAAATCAACGATCCTCTTTTTTGCGTCGACATGCATCACCCCGAAGCCGCTCGCCTCCCTCAGCGGCACTTCGAGGCAGCCGATCGTCACGTCGGCGCCGGAATCGGCGTGCTGTTGCAGCATCACCTCATAGTCCATCTTGTAGATGTGGTCGCCGGCGAGGATCACCATATATTTCGGCGCGCGGTCGCGGATGATGTCGATATTCTGGAACACGGCGTCGGCGGTTCCGGCATACCATTGGTCTTCGGACACGCGCTGGCTCGCCGGCATGATGTCGAAGCTTTCGTTGCCGCCCGGACGAAAGAAATTCCAGCCCCGCGTCAGATGTCCGATCAGACTGTGCGCCTTGTATTGCGTGGCGACGCTGATGCGGCGAATGCCGGAGTTCAGCGCATTCGACAGCGCGAAATCGATGATGCGCATCTTGCCGCCGAAATAGACCGCGGGCTTGGCGCGCCGGTCTGTCAATTCGAGCAGCCGGCTGCCGCGGCCTCCGGCCAGTACAAAAGCCATCGCCTGACGTCCGATTGGCGCGCTCAATCTCATTTACAATGCTTCTCCGGCGGCGTTGTGCGGCGCGGGCGGCGTCGCGTCATTGGTCCTGAGGCGTGAAATAGAGCGTCGCCAGCGGGGGCAGGGTGATTTCGGCCGAAGCTGGTTGCCCATGGGAAGGGATGGCGCCCGCTATGACGCAACCGCAATTGCCGACGCCGGAGCCGCCATAGGCGGCCGCGTCGGTGTTGAGGATTTCGCGCCAGCTCCCCACGCGCGGCAGCCCGACTCTGTAGGCATGGCGCGGCTCGGGCGTGAAATTGCAGATCGCCACCACAGGCGGATCGCCCGCCTCGCCGAAGCGCGCAAAGGCGAAGACGGATTGGTCGCGATCGTCGCCGACGATCCATTCGAAGCCGCCCGGATCGCGGTCGCGTGCGTGCAGCGCCCGCATGTCCCTGTTGAGCCTGTTGAGATCGCGGATCAGAGTCTGCACGCCCTTGTGCGCCGGCGCGTCGAGCAAGTGCCAATCGAGCGATTCGGTCTCGCGCCACTCGCGCCGCTGCGCGAATTCCTGGCCCATGAAAAGGAGCTTCTTGCCGGGGTGGCCCCACATGAAGCCGTAGTATGCGCGAAGGTTGGCGAAGCTTTGCCAGTCGTCGCCCGACATCTTGCTGAGGAGCGAACCCTTGCCATGCGTCACTTCGTCATGGCTGAGCGGCAGCACGAAATTCTCCGAAAACGCATAGAGCAGGCCAAAAGTCAGCCTGTCGTGATGCCATCGCCGGTGGATGGGATCGAGCTCCATATATTCCAGCGTGTCGTGCATGAAACCCATGTTCCATTTGAAGCCGAAGCCGAGGCCCCCAGCGCTGGTCGGGGCGGACACGCCGGGCCATGACGTCGAACTCCTCCGCTAACGTGACGGTCCGGGGATGGGTTTCATAAACGAGTTCGTTGAACCTCTTAAGAAAAGCGACAGCGTCGCGATTGTCGTTGCTGCCGTCGGGATTTGGCGCCCATTCGCCGGGCTTGCGCGAGTAGTCGAGGTAGAGCATCGAGGCGACGGCGTCGACGCGCAGCCCGTCGATATGATAGCGGTCGAGCCAGAACAGCGCGTTGGCGGCGAGGAACGCCGACACTTCGCGGCGGCCGAAATCATAGATGGCGGTGTTCCAGTCCGGATGAAATCCGCGCCGCGGGTCGGCATGTTCGTAGAGGGTCATGCCGTCGAACAAGGCGAGGCCGTGGACATCAGTTGGAAAATGCGCCGGCACCCAGTCGAGGATGATGGAAAGACCCGCGGCATGGGCCTTGTCGACGAAGCGCGCGAAGGCGGCCGGATCGCCGAACCGCCGCGTCGGCGCGAAAAGCCCGATCGGCTGATAGCCCCACGAGGCGTCGAGCGGATGTTCGGACACCGGCATCAGCTCGATATGGGTGAAGCCGAGATCGACCGCATAGGGGATAAGCTGCTCGGCGAGTTCGTCATAGGTGAGGAAGCGGCCGCCCTCGCCGCGCCGCCAGGAGCCGAGGTGGACCTCCATGATCGTCATCGGGCTGACGCCAGGGCTCGACCGTCTGGCGCTGCGCGAGGAACTCCGCGTCGGTCCAGACGAAATTATCCGTGCGGGCGACGATCGAGGCGGTCGAGGGTCTGAGTTCGCCGGCGAAGCCGACGGGGTCGGCCTTCAGCGGCAGCAGCCGGCCGTCGCGCGAAATGATCTCGTATTTATAGGCGATTCCCTCCGCAACCTCCGGCGCGAAGATTTCCCAAAGCCCTAAATCGACGCGTTTTCGCATCTGGTGCAGGCGCCCGTCCCAGCCGTTGAAGTCGCCGACGACGGAGACGCGCGCCGCATTCGGGGCCCAGACCGCGAAATGCACGCCGGCGACGCCATCGAGCTGCATGGGGTGGGCGCCGAGACGCTCGTAAAGGCTGCGGTGCGTTCCCTCGACCAGCAAATAGTCGTCCATTTCGCCGAGAACCGGCGGCAAGGCGTAAGGGTCCGTGTAATCCCATGATCCGCAGGCGTTCGTGGCGCGGAGCCGATAACGCAGCGGCGATTTCGGTTCGGCGGGCGAGTCTTTGCACAAGCCTTCGAAGAAACCGCCGCCGCGTGCGGCGAGCGAAATCGCGCCGCCTTCTTCGGGCAGGGCCGTCACGCTTTCAGCGTGCGGCGCGAAGGCGCGGATCACGACGCCGTCGGCGCTCGCGTGGGGCCCAAGGACGGCGAAGGGATCGGCGTGGCGCGCCTTTAGGATCGCATCGACGTCTTCGTCACTGAGGCGCCACGCTGGCCGAGGCGCGTCCGCTTGCCGGCCGAGCGCCATGTCAGGCCCGCCCGGGCGGCGTCACCGCGACGTTCCAGATCTCGTCGGCGTATTCGGCGATCGTCCGGTCCGACGAAAACCAGCCCATATGCGCGGTGTTGAGAATGGCCGAGCGCCACCAGGCGCGTTTGTCGCGCCAGCGCTTAAACATCGCCCGTTGTGCGTGGTAGTAGCTGTCGAAATCGGCCGTGACGAGGAAGAAGTCGTGATAGGTGAGGGCGTCGACGAGGCCGCGGTAGCGATCCGGCTGCTCCGACGAAAACACGCCGGACGCGATGGATTCCAGCGCCTCGGCGAGCTTTGGCGCACGCGCGATCGCGTCCTGCCCGCTGATGCCCTGGCTTCGCTTGGCTTCGACTTCCTCTGCGGTCAGTCCAAATATGAAAATATTGGATTCGCCGACTTTCTCCAATATCTCGACATTGGCGCCGTCGAGGGTGCCGATGGTCAGCGCGCCGTTTAGCGCGAACTTCATGTTGCCGGTGCCCGACGCCTCCATCCCCGCCGTGGAGATCTGTTCTGAGAGGTCTGCGGCCGGAATAATTCTTTCCGCCAGGCTGACGTTGTAGTTCGGCAGGAACACGACTTTCAGAAGCCCGCGCACGGTCGGATCGGAATTGATGACCTTGCCGACGTCATTGGCGAGCTGGATGATGAGCTTCGCCGTGGTGTAGCTGGCCGCCGCCTTGCCGGCGAAAATCTTGACGCGGGGAATCCAGTCCCTGAATGGTTGTGCGCGAATTTCCTCATAGATCGCGACCGCTTCCAGAATATTGAGGACCTGCCGCTTGTATTCGTGGATGCGTTTGATCTGAACGTCGAAGACGGCGTCGGGATTGACCTTGACCCCGACCCGATCCTGGATGATTCGCGCCAGCGTCATCTTGTTGGCGCGGCGGATCGCGGCGTAGCGCTCCTGAAACGCCGGATCGTCCGCGACGGCGGCGACTTTCTCCAGCACCATCGCATCGTCTAGAAGCCTGTCGCCGGTGACTTCGGTGAGGAGCGCGGTGAGGCTGGGATTGGCTTCCTTCAGCCAGCGGCGGAAGGTGATGCCGTTGGTCTTGTTGGTGATTTTTCCCGGCTCGACCAATTCGAGGTCGCGGAACACCGTCGTCTTCATCAGGTCGGAATGCAGTTTCGAGACGCCGTTGACCTTGTGCGAACCAAGAAATGCGAGATGGCCCATGCGCACGCGCCGTCCGTTCGATTCGTCGATCAGGGAGAGCGCGGCGAGTCTTTCGCCCGTCGCATCGGCAGCTTTGCTCACACGTTCGAGGTGCAGCGCGTTGATGAGGTAAATGATCTGCATGTGGCGCGGCAGCAGGCGCTCGATCAGCGGCACGGGCCAGGTTTCGAGCGCCTCGGGCAGGAGGGTGTGATTGGTGTAGCTGAACGTCGCCTTGGTGATCGCCCAGGCCTCGTCCCATGGCAGATCGTGCCGATCGACGAGGATATGCATCAGCTCCGCGACTGCGATGGCCGGATGCGTGTCATTCAGCTGGATGGCGACCTTGTCGGCCAGGGTCCGGATGTCGCCATGGAGGCGCATATGACGGGCGACCAGATCCTGCAGGGAGGCGGAGGCGAAGAAATACTCCTGCCGCAGCCGCAGCTCCTGACCGGCGGCCGTGGTGTCGCCGGGATAGAGGACCTTCGAAATCGATTCCGCGCGCACGCGATCCATCAGCGCGCCGATGTGATCGCCGCTGTTGAACTGGTCGAGGCGCAAGGGATCGAGCGCGCGCGCCGTCCACAGCCGCAACGTATTGATGTGTGCGCCGCGCCAGCCGGGAATCGGCGTGTCGTAAGCTAGCGCTTCGACCGTCTCCGCCGGCAGCCAGACCTGTTTGGCTTCGCCGTCCGGCCCGAGCTCCGCTTCGATGCGCCCGCCAAAGCCGACGCTCCAGACGATTTCGAGACGCTGGAACTCCCAAGGGTCGCCGAAGGTCAGCCAGTCCTCAGGATATTCGAGCTGGCGTCCGTCCTTAATGCGCTGGCGGAACAAGCCGTGATCATAGCGGATGCCGTAGCCATAGGCGGCGATCGACAATGTCGCCATGCTCTCCATGAAGCAGGCGGCGAGCCGGCCAAGGCCACCATTGCCGAGCGCTGCGTCGGGTTCGACCTCGCGCAGCGTCTCGAGATCGACGCCAAGCTCGGCCAGCGCCGCGCGGGTCGGCTCGATCAGCTCCATATTGGTCAGCGAGTCGATGAGAAGCCGTCCGATGAGGAATTCGAGGCTGAGATAATAGACCCGCTTGCGCCCCGTGCGTTTGGTCTCCTCAATCGAGCTGAGCCAGCTTTCGACGACCTTGTCGCGCACCGAAAGCGCGGTGGCGATGAACCAGTCGTGCTTGGTCGCGGTCGTCACGCTCTTGCCGACCGTGTGCCGCAGCTTGTCGAGAATCAGATCGCGGATCTCGCCGACCTTCGCGTCCTGCGGGGACGGGGCGGCGGCCGGCGGGAGCGCCTCTGCAGAGGGCGAGGATTCGGTTTCAAGGTCCATCAGGGCGTGGCTCCCTCTTTGACGCAAGCCCTTCGGGGCGGCTCGCGCGAGGCTCGCAGCAAAGCGCGGGCCATGACGCTCGGCAAGGCCGGCCCTCCGGCCTTCGCTTGGGGACGGGAACGGCGAATGATCGTAGTCCAAGGGGGACAGCCGATAAAGCTGCGCCGGGCGAAATCCGAGAATGGCGCGCCGCATCTGGTCTAGAGCCGATCGCCCCAATCATGCCTCGGCGGGTCCAACATTGGCGAGGACCCGCGCTTTTCGACTCCGCCCCGCCGGGCGATTGTGAATAAACCCGCTCAATGGCGCCCGCTGCAACCTCAGATCTATTGCCCAAGTCTTGGGTTCGACACAGTATAGCCACCCGACATGTCGTCCTTGTTCGATCAATTCCCAAGCGGAGAAAAACCATTATGACGGGAAAATTCATGCGGCGTCCGTTATTCTTCGCGCTACTCCTACTGGCGCTCGGCGGCGGATCGGCCGGCGCGCAGACCTACGCCAAAGCGGGCATTTTGACGTGCGACGTCTCGGCCGGAATCGGTCTGATCCTCGTGCAGAAGCAGACGCTGCATTGCCTCTTCACGGATCATCGGGGCGGACCACCTGATGCTTATTTAGGCACGATCACGGAATATGGCGTCGCACTTGGCGAAGTCGCCGCGGGTCACCTGATTTGGGGCGTCCTGAGTTCGATCGACGGCGTGCCGCATGGCGCTCTCGCCGGGACTTACGCCGGGGTTGGGGCGGAAGCCACGGCCGGAGGCGGGATCGGCGCGAACGCGCTCGTCGGCGGATCGCAGCGCGCCTTCTCACTGCAGCCGATCTCCATCGAAGGGCAGGTCGGGGTCAATTTGGCGGCCGGGATTACGGCGATCAGACTCGACGCGGCGCCCTGACCGCTGAAAACCTGCGCTCGGCGACGGCGAGAGGGAGAAAGCGACGCCGCATCAATAGTGACCGCCATCATGCTGGTCATAGCTTGAACGACCTTCATCAGTCTGTTGGCGATCATATTTATGGCGCTCGTGAATGCCGTAGGCGCACCCGGCCGCGGCGCCAAGGCCGCCGTGGCCCACCAAATGACCGGCGATCCCGCCAATGATCGCGCCTTTGACGCAACCAGCGTTCGCTTCGCCGGCGAGGCCAACGAGCCCGAGCGCGACAATGAACGATGCGATGAGCGTGCTTTTCATTCGAAACCTCCTTATGCCGTGGCCACAACCTCCGGCCCGCGGCTTGGTTCAGTCGCCGCGGTCGAATTATTTTAAGGTGGACGTTTCGTTATGGGCGCGAAGCGCGCGACGAGGGCGATTGAAATCGCGCTGCCGGGCATCTGCATCGGGCTCTCTCCGGCCCGACTGCGGCGCCGCGTTCAGCGGGGCGGCTTGGCCGGCAACCCGTCTTCGAAACTCGCCATGCCGACAATATGGGTGATCGCCTGGCCATCCTCCGACAAGGGCAGAAGCAGCCTCTCGAAAAAAAAGGATCGTCCCTGTCCGAGGTTGAAATAAGCGTATTCATAACCGGGCTTCGCCGAACGGAGGCAGCGGCGGTAGGCGCCGTCCTCAGTTCCGAGAATCTCGGCCTCCGTCAGCTCGATCTCCTGTCCTTCGAACCGATGTCCGACGCGTTCCGTCAAGGCCTTTCCGACAGAGGCGAAGCGGATGCGAGGCGGCGTCGCGCCATGGTCGACTTCGGCGACGATCAGATTGTCCCGCAGCCCGATTTGCGCCAACGGCATCTCCGCGAGACGGGGCAGGCGGCCGTCCCGCTGCAGATCGATCCAGGCGTCTTTCAGCTTTTCGAGCGCCGCCGAACGCATCCGTTCGCCGCGCGGCGCGTCGGCATAGGCGCTGTCGAGGACCGCCGAGCGCGGCGCGCGAAGCACCCAGACGACGCCTTCGGGAAAATAATCCAGCGTCGCGGATCCATTCAGCGATTGTCCGGCGACGCGTTGAATGACGGTCGTGCCAAAACCCCGGTGCTCCGGCGCCGAGACGGGCGGGCCGCCGCGCTCGACCCATTTCAGCTGGAACGCCGGCTCGCCGGCGTTTTCGGGGTCGGTCGTCCAGCTGATCGATACGCGCCCGGTCTGATTGGACAACGCGCCATATTTGGCCGCGTTGGTGGAGAGTTCATGCAGCGCCATGCCGATCATCTGGGCGGCGTCAGGCTTCACCCTGACGCCGAGGCCGCTCATCGAAATGCGCCGTTGGCCCGGCTCCCAATGGTGGCCGACCTGCGAGAAGATCAGATCGGTCATTGAGACGCTCAGCGAATTATTGCGGGCGAGAAGATCATGCGCATTGGCCAGAGCATGCAGCCGTTCGCTGAACCTTGTGACGAAATCCTCCTTCGTGCCGGCGCTTTTGGCGGACTGGCGCAGGATCGACTCGATGACGCTGAGCAGGTTCTTCGAGCGATGCGACAGTTCGCGCAGAAGGATCGAGGCTTGCTCGTCCTTTCGCTTGTGTTCCGTGACGTCATGCCAGACCGAGACGGCGCCGGTGATTTCGCCGGCGACGACGAGCGGGAGTTCGGCCGCGTTGAAATCGTACCGAAGCCCTGCTCGGCGAAGTAATTTGATAGTCCTCCCCAGTCACGACATCGCCGCTGAGGGCGCGTCGCGCGGAAAGCGCGGCCGGATCGATCGCTTCGCCGGCGCCGTTGCGCACGCTCAGCTTCGCGGCGAGATGCTGGAAGTCGATCGGATCTTGTATGTCAGGCGTGATGCCCCAGACCGCACGCGCCGCGGCGTTGGTGCGCACAATTTCGCTCTGCCGGTTGTACACTGTGATGGGCACATTCAGCACCTCGAATATGGCGTCGAGCTCGGCGGTCTGCTGCGCCATCCGGGCGTGGGCCTGCTCCAGCTCCGCGAGGGCGCGCTTTTCAGCGGTGATGTCTCGCGCGAGCACCGATACGGCGGTCAATTCGCCGCCGGGGCCGCGCATCGGCGCGAGGTTCAGCAACACGTCGAGGATTGCGCCGCCCCGCCGCAGGCGCTGCGTCCGGCGCCGGATGGCGGCGCCCATTTTCGCCGCCTCGAACAGGGTGTCGCGCTCGGGGCCGAGATCGCTCGGCACGAGGATCGCGTCGCTCGATCCGATCATAGCGGCTGGGTCGTGCCCGAACATGCGCGCAGCGGACGCATTCCAACTCATCACGACGCCGTCGGGGGAGAGGCTGTAAATGGCGTCGTCGCTGGCTGCGATGATCGCGGCGAGATGCGCGTTGGCCGTTTCCGACCGTTTTCTCTCGGTGACGTCAAGCGCGGCCGAAACGATGATTTCGACGCCTTCGGGCGTCAGGAACGGAAGGCTGCGATAGACCAGCCAGACGCGCGCCTCGCCGCTCCGGGTCCACACCTGCATCTCCTCGGGCGCGAAGGGCTCGCGCAGGCTCGCCTTGCGCCGCAGGATCTGCAGTTCCGCGTCGGCGGCGTCGGCGGAAAGGCGCCGCCCGCGCGCGAACCATTCGTGGAGGTCCGCGAAATCCTGATGCGCATAGCCGCTCTGCTCGACGAAGCAGCGATTGAAGTTGATGATGGCGCCATCCACCGCATGCAGCATGATCGGGATTGGCGCGTCCCTGACGATCCAGCGCAGAAACTCCTCGCGCCGGCGCAGATCCTCCTGAGCGTTCTTCTTGTCGGTGACGTCCAGCATCACGCCGACCCGGCTGACCGCCCGGCCGTTCTCGAAGAACGCGCGGCCCTGCAGCGACACCCAGCGCAAGGCCGCGTCATTATGGCGGCGAATGCGAAACTCGGCCGCGTAAGCGCCATCTCCTCCGCTTTCCGCGGCGGCCTTGGCGTCGCTTGCGACGGCGAGCGCGTTTCTCACCGGCGGGCGGTCCTCCTCAAGAACCTGCGCGGCAAGCGAGTGATAGTATAAAATCTCGCTCGGATCGCGACCCCAGATGGCGGCGGCGCGCGCGTCGAGAACAAAGCGCTCGGTCGCGAGGTCGATTTCATAGGTTCCGATTTCGGCGGCGCCGAGCGCGAGGCGCAGTCGCTCCTCGATTTGGCGCCCGGCGCGGCGCGACTGCGTCAGATCGCGGATGAGCGCCCCGACCATCGCCGCGCTCGCCCCGTCTGGCAGGGCCTTCGCGTCGATCCCGATCTCGACGAGGGCGCCGTCCTTGCGGCGCAGCAGCGTCTCGAAAGTGACTGAGCCGCCGCCGCGCAGCGCCGCAATGGCCGTCCGGGCAGCCGCTGCAAGGGGCTCCGCGATGATTAAATCGATATTGCGGCCGACGATCTCGGCCGGCGCATAGCCCGTAAACGATTCCGCCGCCGCGTCCCAACTCAAGACCTCGCCCGTGGGCGAGAGGCCCACGCGGATGTCGCTGACTTGTGGGACTGGCCTCTCGGACGTCAAATCGTGTCTTCTCCTCGGCGCGATCCTGCGGCCATTCGCTTGCATCGTCAAAATTCAATTGCGCCGTCCGCCGGATGCGGCCGCACGTCGCGTCCTTCGCGCGGAAATCGATTTTCGCCCTCGCGCGAAGGACGCGAATCTTCGCATTATAGACGTTTCCGAAAGCCGAACGCTGCGCCGGCGCAAAGAATTATCATCCGTCGCGGAATCCGGAGGATCTCGATTTTATGGCCGCCTCTGACAGCCGAAACCGAATTCTGGCCCGCTCGTGTCCGGTCACTCGCCTCTGCGGCCGGCGAAAGATCGAGGCGGCTGATGACGCACGGCCGCTATTCGGCCCGCTGAGGGGGGCGAATGCTTCAGCTTGCTTCGCTGACGCCATAGGGGCTAACTTCGCGCCGTCATTTTGACGCAGGGTCCGGACGCGGTCTCGGACGCAAGTCTCGGCGAAATCCCCCGCGCGCCTCGCGCGCGGCTGTGGGCCGAGGCGCAAGGCGGCGTGAACGGGCCACCGACTGTCATGATTTGGTCAATTGGAAAGGGCAAGCTCGATTCGTGTCGAGCGGATCTGATGGCCGAAGTCACGAAAGGCGTTGTCGCGCATGATTGAGGATACCTCGATCGACAATCCAGCAAAAGCCGAGCTTGATCTCGCGAATCGCTCCGTTTCGCCCTATTTGGAACAACCCGGACGATGCGCGGCGCTTTGGGCTTCGTCCAAGCAACGGTTGTCCGCCGCCGACCTCGTGGCGGTGCATTTCTTTTCGCGTTCAGCCAGATGGAAGGTCGGCCGCTCTTCGGCCTTCATCATCAGCAAACTCGGCAATGGCTGGCTCTATCCGCTTCTCGCGCTGATGATCTTCGAGCATCTTGGCGGCGGCAAAGCCCTGCGCGTCATCATCGCGGCGGCCCTTAACGCCGGCTTGCTGCATTGCCTTTATCCGGCGATCAAGCGTTACGTTGGACGCCCGCGTCCGTTCCGGACCAACTCCAGCCTTTCCTCGCTCTTCGGGGTTCTCGACGAACATTCCTTTCCGAGCGGCCACGCGATGACCTTGACAGGCGTTCTCGTCCCGATCGTGCTCGCCTGGCCCGATTGCCTCAGCGCGGCGGTCGCCCTCATCGTCCTCATGGGCTGGGCGCGGATCGCTTCGGGGCATCATTATCCGACCGACATCTGCGCGGGCGCCGCCTTGGGGTTCGGCCTGTCTTATCCGCTGTCCATCTGGATCCTCGCTGTCTGATCGAACGGCCCGGACGCATTCGCCCCAAAACTTGCGTGGTTTTCGGGGCGATTTGGGCGTCCAGATTCTTTATTTGAAGCCGCTGCGGCGCAGCCGCACGATGGCGAGATCGAGCGCCGACAGAAACGCTGATCGATCGCGCGGCGAAAACGGCTTCGGGCCGCCGATGACGTCGCCCTGCGCGCGCAATTCATCGAACAGATTGCGGGTGGCGAGGGCAAGGCCAATCGAACTTTCCGTGAAGGCCTTGCCGGTCGGGGCGATGACATCGGCGCCGGCTTTTATGCAGCGGCTGGCGAGGGGAACGTCCGCAGTGACGACGATGGCGCCGCGCGCCGCGCGCGCCGCGATCCAGTCGTCGGCGGCGTCCGGCGCAGCCTCGACGACGACGCGCTCGATCCAGTTTCCCGCGGCGTTGCGATGAAGCTGTTCGCCACCACGAAGACCTTCAGCCCGAAGACCTGCAGCCGCTGCCGTTCGGCGACGCGATAGATCTCGGGCTTCACGGGACAGGCGTCCGCGTCGACATAGATCGCGATCGATCCTTGCGCGGCGTCAGGCGGAGCCGGCTCGGACGGGGCAGGCAATCCGCTAGTCCTTCTTGAATTTTTTGCGCGCCGGCTTTTCGGACGTAGCCTTCGGATCGTACCCGCGCCGCGCGGGCCTCTCCGAGGTTTGCTCGAAACCCTCCGTATCCGGCTCGATGCGGATCGGATCGGCGTCGGGGCGGCGGACATTGGCGAGGAATTCTCTGGCGACGGCCTCGGACACCTCGAATTTCGTCTCCCGCTCGAAGATGCGGATTGCGCCAATATCCTGCTTCGTGACCTTGCCGCGCCGGCAGAGCATCGGCAAAAGCCATTTCGGGTCGGCGTTCTTCTTCGCGCCGATATCGAGTTTGAACCATACGCCGTTCGTGCGCGCGCGTCCTCCGGGGCGGCGCTCCGCCGGATGGGCCGCCGGCTTGGCGCCGCGGAGAGGGCGGGGCTCAGGGCCTTGTCCGGGATCCTGCACTTCTTCAGGGCTCGGCAGCCGCGCGCGATAGACTCGCACCAGCGCCGCGGCGACATCCTCCGCCGATCGCTCGGTCAGCAGCGCCCGCGCCATCGCGAGATCGTCTTCGCTGCTCTCCTCGGCGAGGAGCGGATCCTGCAATAGGCGCTGCTGATCCAGTTTGCGGATGTCCTCGGCGGTGGGCGGTCCGCTCCAGATCGGACGCACGCCCGCCGTCGCCATCAATTGTTCGGCGCGGCGGCGGCGCGAATTCGGAACGATGAGAACGCTGACGCCCTTGCGTCCGGCGCGGCCGGTGCGCCCGCTGCGATGCTGCAGGACCTCGGCGTCATGCGGGAGATCGGCGTGAATGACGAGATCGAGGCCGGGCAGGTCGATGCCGCGCGCGGCGACATCGGTCGCGACGCATACCCGGGCGCGCCCGTCGCGCAGCGCCTGAAGCGCGTGGTTGCGCTCGTGCTGGCTGAGTTCGCCCGAAAGCAGCACGGCGGAAAAGCCCCGCTCGAGAAGGATGGCCTGCAGGCGCCGCACCGCCTCTCGCGTGTTGCAGAACACCAGCGCGCTCGGCGCCTCGACGAAGCGCAGCACATTGACGACCGCCTGTTCGACTTCGTTGTGCGCGACACGAATGGCGCGGTACTCGATATCGGCGTGTCCGCTCTCGCCGCCGGCGACTTCGATGCGCAGAGCCTCGTGCTGGAAGCGCTTGGCGAGAGCGGCGATTCCCTTCGGCAAGGTGGCCGAGAAGAGCAGCGTGCGGCGCTCCCGAGGCGTCGTCTCGAGGATGAATTCGAGGTCCTCGCGAAAGCCGAGGTCGAGCATCTCGTCGGCTTCGTCGAGCACCACGGCCTTGAGCTTCGAGACGTCGAGGGCGCCGCGCTCGATGTGGTCGCGAAGGCGCCCCGGCGTGCCGATGACGATATGCGCGCCGGCGGCCAGTTCGCGCCGCTCGCGCCTCGGCTCCATGCCGCCGACGCAGGAAATGACGCGCGCGCCGGCATATTGGTAGAGCCAGGCAAGTTCTCGTTGCACCTGCAGCGCGAGTTCGCGCGTCGGCGCGACGATCAGCGCGAGGGGCTCGGCGGCCGCCGGACCCAGGGCGCCCGACTGAGCGAGCAGATTGTCGGCGATTGCGAGGCCATAGGCGACCGTCTTGCCGGAGCCCGTTTGCGCGGAGACGAGAAGATCGCGGTCGGCGGCGTTGGCCTCCAGCACGGCCGTCTGCACGGGCGTCGCAGCATCGTAGTTGCGCTCCGCGAGCGCGCGCGCGAGAGCCGGTATGGTTGAGAGAAACGCCAAGTTGCAATCGCCCTTTCAGGAGCATTTTTCGGTAAAGGCGAGGCGAAGTCGCGTGGGGAGCGCGCCAAGCTCAAGAATGCACGCCAAAAGCGCGCCGCCCGCGTCGTCGCCGCTGCGTCATACGTCGAATTCGGCCAAAGCGCCAATCCGACGTGAAGGCGCAGCCCCAGTCGCGTGGCTTTAAGCCGTTACCGGAGCCACGCCGGTCGGGGGCTCTTTATGGTCGGTCGGCGTCTCGATCGCCGCGGGCGCCGCGGGTTTGGCCGCCAGCGCCGCCTTGATGGCGTCTTCCTGGGTCTTGTCGAAGGAGGTGCGCAGGACCGTTCCGCCGACGCCCTGCAAATCCGCCAGCACCTTGTCGGTGGTGATTTTCTTGACGAGCAGGAAGAGGGCGGCGCCGCCGGGCGGCACGGCCTCGGCGACCTCCCGTATGAAATCGTCATTGATGCCGAAGTCGGCGAGCGAGCCGCCAAGAGCGCCCGAGG
Source organism: uncultured Alphaproteobacteria bacterium (assembly GCA_963757985.1). Taxonomy (GTDB): domain Bacteria; phylum Pseudomonadota; class Alphaproteobacteria; order Rhizobiales; family Beijerinckiaceae; genus Methylocapsa. The sequence goes on from CAVWTQ010000001.1 coordinate 263,856, forward strand.
CGGCCCCAATCGCGGCGCCGACGAGCGGCAGCGCGAACAGCGTCCCGATGAGCAGCCCCCAGAACGTGCCCGACACGGCCCCCGCGGCGGTCGTGTTGATCATCTGATTGAGCTTGATCTTGCCGTCCTCGTGCTTGACCGCGATGACGGCGTCGCCGAGCTCGATCAGGTATTCCTTCTGCAATTCGAACAGTTTCTGGCGAACCTCCTCGGCCTTTTGCTCGGAGGGAAAGGCGATGACGAGAAGATTGTTCATTGGCGCGTGCTCCATTTGTTGTCGCGTTGGTTGGCTTCATGGCGATGACGGGCGAAACGCCCCCCGATCGGCGATTCGCAGCATCTGAACGATTCTGAAAAACGCGCCCGCCAGGCGTCGCTGGCGCCGCGCTTCAAAGCTCCCGCCAGAGGCGTCGCCGGTCCGCCGCTACACTAGCGCCAATCCTCCAATGTTCAACAGCCGTGGCGCGGAGGGGCGGAAATTCGCGCCGACCGCGCACGATGATGGAAGCGCCGCGGGACATCAGCCGGAAATGACGTTTTCTCGACGGGGTGGGCCGCCTTTTTAGGGGCGCGCGCCTGCGTCCTCTGCTATGAGTTCGCGCCGCGTCGACCGAATCCGACGCGCAGCATCGCGGAGCCAGGACCCATGGACTTCTACAGGCGTTTCACCTTCCTCGTCTGCGCGCCGGCTTTCGATGAAAAGGACCTTGAAGGGCTGCGGCTGCAGCAGATCATCACGGCCATCGAAAAGCTTGGCATCGAGGTTGTCCGCGCGCGGCGGATGGAGGACGCCGAGATCGCGGTGCAGACCGACGCCGCCATCGGCTGCATGGTGATCGACTGGGGCAAGAAAGGCGTCGAAGGCAAGACCGCCGCGCTGATCAATCTCATGCGCCGCCGCGGTCTTGAAATGCCCATCGTCATCTTGGTTCGCCGCAAGCAGTTCGAGGACATTCCCGTCGAGGTGCTGGACTACATCGACGGCTATGTCTTCCTCGCCGAGGAGACGCCTGAATTCATCGCCAAGAATCTCGTCAGCCGGCTGAAGCAATATGCCGAAACGCTGAAAACTCCCTTTTTCGGCGCGCTTGTCGATTACGCCGAGGAAGGCAATCAGCTCTGGACCTGCCCGGGGCATAATGGCGGCATTTTCTACAGCCGCAGCCCGATCGGACGCATCTTCGTCGAACATCTTGGCGAGGCGGTGTTTCGCGACGATCTCGACAATTCCGTGCTCGAACTCGGCGATCTTCTAACGCACGAAGGACCGGCGCTGCGGGCGCAGAAGGAAGCCGCCGCAATTTTCGGGGCCGAAAAGACCTATTTCGTCCTGAACGGCACCTCGTCATCGAACAAGATCGCGCTCTCCGCCCTCGTCGCCGAGGGCGATCTCGTGCTGTTCGACCGCAACAATCACAAGGCCGCGCATCACGGCGCGCTGACGCTCGCGGGCGGCATACCAATCTTTCTCGAAACCGACCGCAACCCCTATGGCCTCATCGGGCCGATCTACCCGGAAGCCCTCGACGAAGCGCGGATCCGCGATAAGATCCGCCGCAATCCGCTCGTCAAGGACGCCGAGGCGTGGCGCAGGGAGCGGCCGTTCCGCGTCGCCGTCATCGAGCAATGCACCTATGACGGAACGATCTACGACGCCAACATGATTATCGAGCGGATCGGCCACCTTTGCGACTATATCCTGTTCGACGAGGCGTGGGCGGGCTTCATGAAATTCCATCCGCTGTTCGCCGGCCGCTTCGCCATGGATCTGCGCGGCCTTGGTCCCGATTCGCCGGGGATCATCGCGACGCAATCGACGCACAAGCAGCTCGCGAGCTTCTCGCAAGCCTCGCAAATTCATGTGAAAGACAGCCACATCCGCGGGCAGGAGCGCCATGTCGGCCATCGCCGCTTCAATGAATCGTTCCTGCTTTACGCCTCGACCTCGCCGTTCTATCCGCTGTTCGCCTCGCTCGACGTCGGCGCGCAGATGATGAAGGGCCGCTCCGGCGTCGTGCTTTGGGACGACACCATCCGGCTCGGAATCGAGCTGCGCAAGAAGGTGCGGGCGGTTCGGCATGAGTTCGAGGAGAACGAGAAGGATCCCGCGCGCAAATGGTTTTTCGACGCCTTCGTGCCCGACCGCGTCAGCCCTCCGCGCACCGGCGGCCGAGGGCGCGCCGGAAATCCCGTGGGAGGATGTCCCGACAGAGGAGCTCGCCTCAAATGCGCGCTATTGGGCGCTCGCCCCCGGCGCGACATGGCACGGCTTCGGCCATGTCGCGGAGCATTTCGCCATCACCGATCCAAACAAGCTGACCCTTCTTACTCCCGGCTTCGATCGCGTGACGGGGGCTTATGAGGAGCATGGGATTCCGGCGCCTGTCGTTGCGCAATATCTGCGGGAAAATCGCATCGTCGCGGAAAAGAACGATCTCAACTCGCTGCTCTTTCTGCTGACGCCGGGGGTTGAATCCAGCAAGGCCTGGACGCTGCTCAGCGCGCTCGTCGCCTTCAAGAAGCTGCATGACGACAATGCGCGCCTCGTCGACGTCATTCCCGAATTCGTCAAGGCGCGAGCCGCAACGCTATGCGGGTCTGCGCCTGCGCGATCTTTGCGGCGAGATGCACGCCTTCTACCGAAGCTGCGGCGTGAGCAAATTGCAAAGGGCGCAATTCGCGCCAGAGCATTTGCCCGAAGTGGCGATGGCGCCGCAGGAGGCGGTGCGGCAGATGGTGCGCAACAAGGTCGATTACCTGCCGCTCGACAAGCTCGCCGGGCGGATCGCGACGACACTCTTCGTCGTCTATCCGCCGGGCATTGCGACAATCGTCCCAGGCGAGCGGCTTGGTCCGCGCGCGGCTCCGATGCTCGACTATCTCAAGATGTTCGAGCGCAGCGCCAATCTCTTTCCGGGCTTCGAGGCTGAAATTCAGGGTCTCTACCGCGAAAACGAGGCCGATGGGAGCGTGCGTTTCTATACCTATGTGGTGCGCGAATAGCGCGGGGAACTGTCAACCTCGGCCGTCAATGGGAATATTGCGGCGGATTTTGCGATCCGGCTTCCTCGGCGACGCTTTCGAGCCGTCCGGGAAGCGAGGCGTCGCCCTCGCCGAGCGGGCGCTGCAGCAGGACCGTGTCGGTCCACCGGCCGAAGCGGAAGGCGACGGATTTCAGAACGCCTGCGCGCGCGAACCCGAACGCCTCGTGCAGGCTGAGCGAGGGCGCGTTGCTTGCCGTCGATGTAGCAGACCATCTGGCGGTAGCCGGCGGCGGCGCAGGCCTCGATCAGCGCCGGCAGAAGCTTGCGGCCGACGCCGGACTGGCGATGATCCTTGTGCACATAGATCGAATGCTTGACGGCGTAGCGATAGGCCGGCCGCTTGAGAAAGGGAACGGCGTAGGCGTAGCCGATGATCGCGCCGTTGAGATCGGCGACGATATGCGGCAGGCGCCGCTTCAGCATCGCCTTGCGCCGCCGCTTGATGTCCTCCGGATGCAGCGGGTCCGGCTGATAATCGCCGAGGCCGTTCTGGACATGATAGGCGTAAATGTCGACCATGAACGGCACGTCCTGCTCTGTCGAGGGACGAACGACGACGGGCAGGGGCTGATCGAGCATGGGCCGGGCTTTTCCACGGATGGCGGCTAGGACAATGCGCGTTTCGCGTGAAACGGCGCGGAGGCCTTTCGATCATCGCGACATGAAGATTTTATGACGCCAGCCCGAAGGGGGCTATCGATGTCCGAAAGCTGGTGGCGCACAGGCGTCATTTATCAGATCTATCCGCGCTCGTTTCAGGATTCGAACGGCGACGGCGTCGGCGATCTCGAAGGGATCAGGCGCCGGCTCGATTATCTCGCATGGCTCGGCGTCGACGCGATCTGGATTTCGCCCTTCTATCCTTCGCCGATGCATGATTTCGGCTATGACGTCGCCGATTATTGCGGCGTCGATCCGGTCTTCGGATCGCTCGAAATTTTCGATTCGCTCGTCGCCGACGCCCATGCGCGGGGCCTCAAAATCATCCTCGACTTCGTGCCGAACCACACCTCGATCGAGCATCCCTGGTTCAGGGAAAGCCGCGCGGGGAAGGGGGGCAAGCGCGACTGGTATATCTGGCGCGACGGCGCGCCTTCGGGCGGGCCGCCCAACAATTGGCTCGCTCATTTCGGCGGCCGCGCCTGGACTTTCGACGAGGCGAGCGGGCAGTATTACTATCACGCCTTCCTGCCCGAGCAGCCCGATCTCAACTGGCGCAACCCAAAGGTGCGCGAGGCGATGTTCGACGTTCTGCGCTTCTGGCTGCGGCGCGGCGCCGATGGATTTCGCGTCGACGTGATCACCCATCTCATCAAGGACGAGGGGCTGCGCGACAATCCGCATAATCCGGCATGGATGTCGGCGGCAGCCCGGCAGATCGAGCGGCTTTTGCAGATGCATTCGGCGGATCATCCGGAGGTGCATGGCGTCATCGCGGAAATGCGCGCCGTGCTGGAGGAGTTCGACGACCGCCTCCTGATCGGCGAAATCTATCTGCCGATGGAGCGCATGATCGCCTATTATGGCGAGGACCTTGTCGGGCGCGCATCTGCCATTCAACTTCCAGCTCATCGACGCGCCATGGAGCGCCGGCGCGATCGGCGATCTCGTCGAGGCCTATGAGGCGGCGTTGCCGGAAGGGCGCCTGGCCGAACTGGGTGCTTAGCAACCATGATCGCCCGCGCATCGCGGCGCGGGTCGGCGAGGCCCAGGCGCGCGTCGCGGCGATGCTGCTGCTCACCCTGCGCGGTTCGCCGACGCTCTATTATGGCGATGAACTCGGCATCGGCGACGGTCGAAATTCCGCCGGACCGCATCCGCGATCCCTGGGCCCTGCGCGAGCCGGGGCTTGGGGTCGGGCGCGATCCGGAACGCACGCCGATGCAATGGGATGCCAGCGCCTTCGCCGGCTTTTCGACGCGTGAGCCCTGGTTGCCGCTGACGCCCGACTGGCCAAAGCGCAATATCGCCGCTTTGCGCGCCGATCCGGCTTCGATGCTGTCGCTGGTCCGCGCGCTGCTTGACGCCCGCCGCGCGCATAAATCATTGTCGCGCGGGAGCTGGCGGCGGCTCGAAAGCTATGGCGATCTCCTCGCCTACGAGAGAAGGCATGAGGACGATCATACGATCATCGTGCTGAATTTCGGCGCCGCCCCGCAGCTCTGGCCGGTCCCCGCCACCGCGCCAAAGCTGACGATTGCGCTCTCGACATATGGCGATCGCGAGGGCGAGGCCGTTCCGGCGACGCTCAGCCTTCGCGCCGACGAGGGAGTCGTGCTTGACGCCAGAAAGGGTTAAAGTCCGAAAGCGGTCCGGTGGCCGCCATGAGGCGCCAGGAAAAGCGGGCTTGGAAATGAAACTGTCCTTGATGGCTGCGGCATTCTTCATCGCGACGTCGACGTTCGCGACGGCCGACGATTTGAGTTGCGTCAGCACGACGTTCAACCTGCTCTCGCCCAACGATAAGGTGTGCGTGACGAATTTCGACGATCCGAAAGTCTCGGGCGTGACCTGCTATATCGCGCAGGCCCGGACGGGCGGATGGGGTCAGCCGCTTGGCCTCAATGAAGATCCCTCGAATTTCTCCGTCTCCTGCCGTCAGACAGGCCCGATATCCGTCGACCTCTCCAAGTTGCCGGACAATGAAGAGGCGTTCACCGAGAAGACGAGCATCTTTTTCAAGGCGACGCGCATCTACAGGATCGTGGACAGGAAGCACAGCTCGCTGGTCTATCTGGCTATAAGCTCGAAAATCATCAACGGTTCGCCCGCCAATGCGATCAGCACCGTCCCCGTCCCTGCGGCGCCGCAGCCGTCGCAATAGTCAAAAACGGGTGACGGATCGACTTGCGGCGGACTGCAAAACCTAACGTCGCGGTCCGCCAAATCCGCCGGGGCCAACGCCGCCCGGCGCGCCAACGCCGCCGGGCGGGCCAAATCCGGTTGGATCCTGCGCGCCGCCGGGCGCGCCAAACCCTCCGGGGCCGGGCGGGGCCGAGCCGCCGGGGAAGCCGAATGCGCCATGTGGGCCGGGCGGCGCGCCTGCGGGCGCTCCCGCCGGCGCCGCATGAGAGCCGGGACCGCCCGAAGTTTCCTCCACCTGGATGCCGGGAATTCGCTGCGATCCGCCTGGCGCGCCCGGCGCGCCCGCGCCGTTGAGACGAACGGAATCGACGCGCCATTCGCCGCCGCCGCCGGGCGATGTCTCGAGCACCGCGCGCACCGTCAGGTTGAGCGGCAATCCGGCGTCGTCGCCGCTGACCGGCAGCCCCGAGCCGAGACGAAGACCGTCGGCGCCGCGCTCGACATAGGCTTCGATCGAGAGCGTCCTGAGGTCGCCGCCGAGCAGCGCGCTCTCGGCTTTCGCGTGGGCGACCTCGAAGGCGCCGTCGGCGAGCCGGCCTTGCAGCACGGCGCGCTGGCCGATGAGGGCGGGATCGACGCCGCCAAGTTTGAGGCCGCCGACCATCGGCGAGCCATCGGCGCCGATCGCGACGGGTCCCGCGACCTGTTCAAGACCCGGCTCGCGCTTCTCGATGAGGCTCGCGACGATGACGCCGTCCGGCCGGCGCAGCCCGCTGACCGCGACATGGTCGCCAACGCCAAAGCGCCGCTGCGCCCTGGGAAGGCCCGCGAGCGACACGCTCTGGCCGAGCACCGTCAGGCTCTTCGCGCCGGCCTTCTCGACGCGGCCGACCGCCTCGCTCGTCACATTGATCGTCTGCGTCGAAAATTGGCCGCCGCTCTCAAGAGCGACGACGCGGACGACCTGGCCGATCCTGAGGGCGGCGGGCGTCGCAGCCGCGCCATCGATGCGCACGCTAGCGTCCTCAGGATAGGCGATGCGCAGGCCATTGACGACGATGCTGCCGAATCGCGTGATGGTGCCGATGACGCCGGTGCCGCCGATGCCGCGATCGCCCTCGCTCTCGGCTGGCGTAATGGACGCGCCGGTGCCGCCGATGCCCTGATCGCGCGGGCCCGCGAGAACGCGCGGCGCGGCGGCGAATGCCGGAAACCCGGCGAACAGCGCCAGCAGGCTTCTGCGGCTGAGGCGCGGCGGCTGGCTCAAGGCGCCTCGTCTCCCTTCGCCTCTGGCGAGGGCTCCGGCGCTGCGCAGGGGCATCCTCCGCCTCGCGATAAATATAAATTCCCATCGTCCAGCGGTGATCGCCGCCGGAATCGCCCTCGCAGGCGGCATGCGCCTCGCGATTGGCTTCATGCAAGGCGGCGAGGGCGATCTCGCGCGAGCGCCGTTCGAGGGTCTTCGCCAATTCATCCGACAGGCCGTCGTAATGCACGGCGCGCTCGAGAAAGCGGGGCCCTTCGCCGAGCACATTGGCGACGGCGGCGGCGACATGATCGTGCAGGTTGCGGCCGAAATAATAGAGCTGCTCGATCGGCGCCGGCCTGCGGCACGAAGGCCGCTTCGGCGAGGACGATGCGGCCTTCGGCGTCGATTGCGACGAGCCTGCGGTCGAGCCATTCGTCGAGCACCGCGCGGGGGCGGACATCGCGCGTTACCGATTCGACCAGCTGCTCGAACGAGGGCTCGTCGCCGCTGATCGGCGGCGCGCGCCAGCGGGCGCGGGCGGCCGCTCGCATCGGTGAATTCCGGCGCCGCCAGCCAGCGCGCGATGATGCGGCTGGTGCGCGACACCGCGGCCGGCGTCGCGCTGATCGGCGCGCCCGCCCCGCGCAGGCGGCGCACCTCCTTGCGATGAATGCCGGTGAGCAGGCTGACGCGGCTGTCGGTCTGCTCCTTGTCGGGCAGGGCGAAATCATATTCGGCGACGTTGACGTAAAGCTCGCGCAAGAGATCGGCGAGGCCGGGGAAGGTCATGCCGCTGCGAATGAACAGCCGGACGAGCGGGCGCAGAATCCGCGCGATCGGCGTCTGCAGCCTGTCGGCGCCGGGCGGCGGGTGGTTCGGCGGTTCATCCATCCTCCAGCATATGGCGGAAATCAGCGTGGGATACAATCCCACAAATCGCTTGACGTGGGAAAAGTGCCCACTTATATATTGCGTGTGAAATGTTCCCACGATGAGGAGCCGCCATGCCGCGCCGGTTTTATCCCCAGCTTGTAGAGACGAGGGCCTCGTCCGAGCCCACGGCCGCCTTGCGCCTGAACATGCGCCAAGGGCGAAGCCATCGCCGTTTTCGCAACATCTTCTGGCGCTCCGGCGCGGGTTCTGTCTTCATGGCGGCTGCGATCGCGCTGATCGCGCCGATGGCCGTCGCAGCGCGTCACGCCGAAGCGGAAATGACGCTCGCGCACTGCTGGCCGCTCGATCTTTCCGTCCCCGCGCCTCGACGCAATGCTTTTGCCGGATCTGCGCGCCGGCGGCGACGTCCGTTAGGCCGCTTCCAAGACACGCATCAATCCCAGTCACCGGCCCTGCGCCCCGACGCCCCATGCGGGCGGCGAATGCGGACGGCCGCCCGCTTCGAGGACGCCGCACATGCTCGCTCATTTCTTTCATCTCATCGACGCGCAAACGACGCTGCTTCCGCATGCGACGGACGCCTTGCGTTTCGCCGGGCAGGAGGCCGCCGCCCGCGCCGCGGCTGATCAGCGGCCGTGGCGAGCGCCGGCCAGGACGCGTTGCGCCTGCCGCTCGCGCTTCCCAATGCACTGCGCGATTTCCTTCTCGCCTGGCTCGCGAGCTGTTCCTCTTCACTTCGCGCCGCCGCTTCGCGCACGCAGTTCCGCGCGCCGCGCCGCCGGCCGGGGCGAGCGTGGCCGTCTGGAGCCGGCGTGGATCGGCGATAGCGAGGCGCCGCCGCGCATCTTCATCGATCTCTCCGATGTGCTGTGCCATGCGATCTGGCATGACACCTGCGCCGGCATCCCGCGCGTTCAGCTGGAGATCGCCGGGCGGCTGCTGTCGCGCCAATCCCGCGGTCTGCGTCTTTGGCCTCCATCGCGGCAAATGGTGCGACCTTGGCCCGCTGTTCGAAGCGGCGGAGGGCGACGTCGACCGCATCTTCGCCTTGCTCAAGGAAAGCTTCACGGACTTCGGCCTCGCTCAAGAGGACTGAAGCTCTTCGTCCGAAGACGGCGGCGGCATTTGCCATCCCGCGCCGCGCGCAAATGCCGAACCTCCGGGCGCAGGATCATCTGTTCATCGGCGGCGCCTTCTGGTTAAATCGGGAGATCATCGCGCTCTGCGAAAAGGCCGCCGCGAACGGCGCCAATCTGATCATTCTCTTCCACGATCTGATCCCGCTTTCGATGCCGTCCTTCACCGGCCATGATTTTATCGCCGGAATATCGAGGCGGCGCTGCGCCTGCCGGCGCATTTCGTCGTGACGAGCGAACTGAACCGCGGCGAGCTGAAGCAGGCGCGGCGGCGGCTCGACGGATGGCGCGGGGCGGACCTGCTCGACGGTCATGCCGCTCGCCGACGAGTTTCCGGGCTCAAGGCGCGGCGCGAACCGGCGGCCTGCCTTCGCCGCGGCTCGAAATGCTGGCGGGCGCGCGCATTCGCGCTCTGCGTCGGCACGATCGAAATTCGCAAGAACCATCATGCGCTGCTGCGCGCCTGGGGCGAATTGGCGGCGAGCGCGGCGCGGCTCATGCCGCGGCTGGTCATCGCCGGCCGGCGCGGCTGGAAGGCCGCAGCGACGCTCGCCGAACTCGATGCGCTTAGCCCCGGCGGCCCCGTCGTCTTCATCGAGGCGCCGACCGACGACGAATTGCGCTGGCTCTACGCCGCCTGTCTCTTCACCGTGTTTCCGAGCTTTTTCGAAGGATGGGGGCTGCCGGTTGGCGAGAGCTTCTGGTTCGGCAAGCCATGCGCCGCGTCGAACGCGCCTTCGATCGCGCCGGTCGCCCGCGATCTCTGCGCTTTCTTCTCGCCCTATCACAGCGAGGATATGAAGGACGCCATCCGGCGGCTCCTCGACCCCGATACGCGCGAGACCTATCGGCGGCGGATCGAAAAGGCGCCGCTAAGGACATGGTCGGACGGTCGCCTCGGACATCGAGAGCGTGATCGCCGAACGGCGCCCGCTCAGCGACGCGATTCCCTGCAAAGCGGGCGCCTCGATTCCCTCGGCCAGCGCGTCGTCGAATGCCTCGTCGAGGACGATGGCGTCCTGATCGACGTCGACACGAAAGAGGCGTTGCGGATGCTGGAGGGCGAATAGGCGTTGCCGCGCCGCGCCTATTTCCCCGCCTCCTGGGCGGCCAGCGCCGCATGATATTTGCGCCGGATTTCGGCGAGATCGACCGAAGGTTCGGGAAAGCGCATGTGCGAGATCGTCCAGTGCCGTCCGCGACGATCTGGGAGAGGGCGAGGTCGCGGAACCATTTGCGGTTGGAGGGGATCACATACCAGGGCGCGCTCTTCGTGCTGGTCGCGCTCAAGGCGTCCTCATAGACCTTGAGGTAATCGTCCCAGAAGGGCCGCTCGGAATAATCGGCGTCGCTGATCTTCCAGTTGCGCTCGGGATCGACCAGCCGCTTCTCGAAGCGGGCGAGCTGCTCCTCCTTGCTGATATGCAGGAAGAACTTCAAGATCACCGTGCCGCTTTCGACGAGTAGGGTCTCGAAGTCGCGGATGCGGGCGAAACGGTCGACCGCCGTCTTATCGTCGATGATCTTGCGCACCCGCGTGATCAGCACGTCCTCGTAGTGCGAGCGGTTGAAGATCGCCACATCGCCCTTGGCCGGGACATGCCAGTGGATGCGCCAGAGAAAATCATGCGCGAGCTCCACCGGCGTCGGCTCCTTGAAGCTCGTGACGTTGACGCCCTGCGGATTGAAGCAGGTGAACGTGCGGCGAATGGCGCCGTCCTTGCCCGACGCATCCGATCCCTGCAGTATGATGAGCAGGGCAGCTTCTTTTCGGCGTAGAGCAGCTTCTGCTGATGGGCGAGCGCAAGTCCGTAGGCGTCGAGGCCGGCGGCGGCGGCCTCCTTCGAATCGCAGCCCTCCGTCGATGCCGGATCGAAATCCTTCAGCTTGAGTTTGCGGCCGGGGTCGACGAAGAACGCCTTGCGATAGTCCATGTGCGCCTCCCGAACGCGGCCCTTACCGAATTGCCCGCGGCATCTTAAACGCCTGATCTCTCAGCTGGGAAGAGGTTGAGCGAGGCCGGTCATCTGGGGTGTGCTCAGGCCGTCAGGCCAATGAAGGCCGGTCAGCGGCGATTCACAAAAGATCTCCCAAACGCGGCTAGCCGCGCGCCAAACTCCGTGCGCAAATTCATTTTTGTTGCGCATTGATCGCGAACATTGATCTTGATGAACGCGTGAGTTCTCTTGGCGGAACGAGAGCGGAGGACGTTCGTGCTGAGCTGGTTTCGCCTTTTCCGCGCCGGGCGCGCTTTCCGCTCGTCTGGCGTGTTCGTTCTCGCGCTGATGCTCTTGTGGGCGCTCCAGATTGCGCCGGCGCTCTGCGCTAATCCAAATACGGACAAGCTTCCGCCCGTTCCGCCCGATCCATCGGCGCGACTTTCGCAGTCGAGCGTCTCCGCCGCGGCGGCGGATGAGACGGCGCTGTTGACCGTCGAGACGCCGGGACGGTTTTCGATCCGCGCGCAAAGCGGCGGCGGCGTCGCGCTGCAGCTCGTCGACATGATGATGGGGCCGGGCGAGGTTTCGGGCAAGGCGGGCGTGCGCGACGGTCGCCTCGACGTTCTGCTCGATCGCGGCGTCTACAGGCTCCATAGCCTCGGCGCCGCCGGCGCGACCGGCGACGCGAAGCTGAGCGTCACGCCATTTCGCGGCGTTGGCGCTGGCCAGGGCGACGTGCTGCGCGGCGGCGAGGCGAGCGGCGAACTCGGCGATCTCGAACAGCGTTCGTACTGGATCGTCGTCAGCACCGGAGCTGGCGCTTCAGTCGAGGCGACCGGACGCGCGCTCGCGCGATCTGCGCCTCTGGCGCAACGGCGCCGACCTTGTCGATCTAAAGCCGGGCGTCGCGACGCTCGAACCCGTCGCGGGCCATTCGATGACACGGCTGCGGATCGATGGCGCCGTCGAGCCCGGCCTTTATCTCGTCACCGCCTATGGCGGCGCGCCCGCCGCCTGGGCGGACGGGAAGGCGGGAAATCCGTTCCACATTCGCGTCGGGCCGCCGCAAAAGCTGCTTGGGGGCTGGTTCGAGGGCGTCATCGACGCGTTCGGTTCGGCGCGCTTCGAGATTGCGCCGCCCGCGACCTATGTGCGGCTCGAGACGCCCGATGTCGCGCCGGCGCAGCTCAGCCGTCGCGCGCGGCGCGGCCGCCGAACCCATGAGCGCCGCCATAACCAAGACCAGCCGCGAGCCGATCGCCGCGGTGAACGTTCCCGCGAAGGGAAAGGAGCCGGCCATCGCCGAAATCACCGGCTTCGAGGGCCAGGCGTTTCGCCTGCGCGCGTTGGACCCCGACCAGCACGCTGAAGATCGATCAGGCCGGCCCGCATCTCATCGCCGTCGACGTCGCGGGGGAAGGGCGGCGACGAACTGCCGGCGACCGTGCTGCTCGCGCGCTTCGCCAAAGGCAAGGGGACGGTCGTCGCGTCGAAAGCGCTGCGCATCGCGCGCGGCGAGGCCTGGCGCGGAAAATTCAATCTGCGCGGCCCATCGAGCCTGATTTTTGAAGTCGCCAGCGCCGGCCCCGTCGCCCTTAGCGCCTCGGGTCCCGGCGTTCGTCCCGACGCTTGAACCATTGCTTGGAAGCAATGCGCCGCGCGCCGACGGCGCGATTCCGTGGCAGTGGGACGTCGAGGCGGGCTTCTACATGCTGAAGCTCGATCCAATTCGCGACGCGGCCGGCGTCATCGACGTGACCTTCGGCCAGCCGGGCCTCGCGCCGCAGGTTTCGCCAGCGCCGAGCCGCGCGACGATCGACTTCGGCCTGCAAAATATCGACAAGGGCGCCTATTACGAGATTTTCGCCAATGCCGGGCCAGCCCTCACGCTCGGGCCGCGCGCGCGAAAACTGCCGGCCGATCTCGCCGCGGCGCCGCTCGTGCTTGATGAGAAAGCCGAAGCGTTGGCGCCGGACGCTACGGCGGCGGCGCCGATCCCGCCCAAGAGACCGGCGCCTGTGGAAAAGCCTCCAAAAGCGGCTGATAAGTCTTTGGATAAGCCTGTGGGTAAACCTGTGGGCAAATCCGGGGATAAGCCCGCCGACAAGCCCGCGCCGAAATCGGCGGCAAATCCCAAAGCGACCGCCAAGGCGAATCCCGAGCCAAATCCCAAGCCGGCTGCATCTCCCCCGCCGGCGCCGCCGGCGGCGCAGGGCGCCCTGACGATCCCGCTGCGCGCGCCCCTTGGCGGCGTCATCGCGGCGACCGAGGTCAACGGGCAACCTGTCGCGCTCGCCTTCTCGAACGAGATCGTCGCCGGGGCAAGCCGCACGCTCGCCGCGACGATTCCGGCTTCCGACCATGATCGGCGGATCGTCGTCTCCTGGTCGAAAACCGAGCCGCCGGCGAAAATCCCCGCCATTCCGGCGACCGCCAGCGTCGCGACGCTTTCGGCGGGCGAGCCCCAGTTTTTCGATCTCGCGCGTGATGAGGGCCGCGATTTCCGCCTCGATGTGGCGGAAGGCGGTCTTTACCGCATCGAGACGCTCGGCCGTCTGAAAACCTCTGCGACCATCGGCACATCCTTTATCCCGGCGATCGATCAGGCGACGGGCAACGGCCCCGGCCACAATGCGCTTTTGCAGAATTTTCTGCGCGCCGGATCCTACAGGGTGAGGGTTTCGGCGCTGGACAGCGAAGGACATCTTGGCCTTGTCGCCCATCGCGCCGCGCTGATCGAAGCCGGCGCCCTCGCGCCCGAGCAAAGCGCCCGCGCGGCGCTGGCGCGAGACACGGGCGCGGCCTTCGCGATCGAGGCGCCGGAGGCGGCGACCTACCGGCTGGATCTTTACGCCCTGGGCGCCGATTTTCCGGCGCGCCTCGAAGATTCCGACGGCTGGCCGCTGACGCCGCCAGGTCCCATGGCGACGCTCACGCAGCACTTCGAGAAGGGCCATTACCGCCTCGTCGTTCCGCCCGTCGAGACCGACGCGCGCGTCGTCGCCCGCATACGCAAAATTGTCGAGGAGACGCCGCCGCAGGGCCACGGCCCGCATCCGCTCGCCTTCGACGTTGGCGCAGGCGTTCCAGTGGCGCGAACCAGCCGGCGCGGACGCGCCGCGCGAGCCGGATCGCTGGACCTTCGCGCTCGAAGGGCAGGCGCATGTGACGCTCGACATCAGCGAAGGCATGGGCGCCGACATTGTGAAGCTCGGCGATGCGCCCGCGTCTATCGCAAAAATAGCATTCAAGCGCGGCTTCGACGGCCTGCTCGAGCCGGGCCAATACAGCGTCGAGGCCCGCGCCATCGGCCGCAACGACCGCCTCGACTACCAGCTCACGCTGAAGTCGGCCGAGATCCAGCCCAGCGCGCCGCGCGTCGTCGAGCTGCCGGCGAGCATTCCCTTCGCCATCGCGGCCGACCGCATCGTCAGCCTGACAAGCTTCGGCGACGTCGAGCTGACCGGCGTCTTGAAGGACGCCGCCGGAAATCAGGTCGAACGCGTCAATGGGCGCATCGACGACTGGAACGTCGCGCTGTCGCGGCGTTTGCCGGCCGGGACCTATCAGCTCGATCTCGCCGCCGCGAAAGCGGAAGGCGCGCCGACAGGCCAGGAGAATAACTCGGATAATTCGCAGGCGGCGGACGACTCGCAAGCCTCGGACAATTCGGACGCCGGCGAGGCCTCCACCGACGTGGATTCTTCGGATCAATCCACTTCGGATCAGGCGTCGTCGTCCGATGACGCCTCGGCGCCGTCCGGCGACGCAGCCGAGCCGGACGCCGGCGCCGCCGAGCCGGACGCCGACGCCGCGGCCGACAACAACCGCGGCAAGCTCGAACTGCATCTGGCGCTGCCCGAAACGCTGCCAAGGCCCCGATCTCGACCTCGCCGGATCGGCGGAGGTCGCGGGATCCGACGCGCACACTCTGGCGCTGCCGACCGTTGCGGCGGGCGGCCTGCTTGTCGTCGCTGCGCAAGCTTCCGCCGATAGCGTGCTGTCGCTCGAAAGGCAGGAGGCAGGCGGGCAATGGCGCGTCATCGGCGCGGATCGCGGGCGCGCGCCCGTCGTCGCCGCGCCCGCCGACGGCGACGCGGCGCCGTCCGTGGCGCGTCTCCGTCTGGCCGGTCGAGGGCGCGGCTTCAGTGAGGCTCGCCGCGCGCCGCGTCGATGAGCCGCAGCAGGCGCTGGGCGCCGTGAGCCTGACCAGCCGATTGAAGGGCTTGAGCCGCCCATCGAGGTCGCGGCTGTGGCGCAGAAATCGAAAAGCCTCTTCATCCTGAGCGAGGCGCCCGCTGGCTTGCGGCAAGGCTCCGACGCCGGGCCGCGAACTGTCCGCCGCTGCTGGCGGAATCATCGCGCCGCAATCGGAGCGCGTGTGGTTTCTCGCGCGGGGTCGCGGCGCTGGATGCGCTGCAGCTCGACCGCCGTTCCTCCGACGCTGAAAACGATTGCGCTCGATCTGGCGGATGGCGATGTCGCGACCCTTGCGCAGGCCCGAGCCGGCATCCGGAACGCTCCGCGTCTATCGCGCGCAATCGAGTTTCGGCCAGCCGGGCCTCGACGCCGGCAAGGGCATGGGCGTCGCGCCGGCAGGGGATGTCTCCGCGGCGCTGGCGCTCGATGGCGGCGCGCCGCTGCGCGTCTTCAACGCCGGCGGCGGCGCATTGCGGCTCGAGCCTCGATGCGTTCGACCTTTCGGCGCAGCCGCCAGCGCAGGCGGATTCGCACTATGCGGCCGGCAATCCCCGCCGGCGCCGCGCAGAGGGTCGCGCTCCCGGCCTCAACGCAAAGAGCTGGAGATCAATCTTGCGCCGGGCGCGGCGGCGTTCCTCAGCGAGGGCGACCGCGCGGTAACGGTCTGGGGCGGCGAAAAGGCGCTCTCGCGGCGGCTCAAGGGCGCCTGGACCAGCGTCCTCTTCGTCAATATCGGCGCGGAGACCGCGCCGGTCTCTCTCGCATCGAGTCCCGCCGCGGAGGAGCCGGCGCTCGCCGCCGGGGCCATCAGCAAGCGCTTCTTCGGCGCCGCGGGCTCAACCTCGCTGCGGGTCGAGGCGGTCGCCGGCGATCGTCTCATCGCGGCGGGCGCGCGCGCGACTTTCGTCGGCGACGACGGCGCCGTCTTGCGCGGGCGCTCGCTCAGCCTGCCGGGGTCCGGGCGAACTCATCCTCGATCATGACGCCGGCCTCACCGCCGCCTGGGTCGAGAACGGCGAAAAATCGCCCTGGCCGTCGGCGCCGCCGCAGGCCGTCGCGCCGCCGCGGACCATAGCGCTGGAAGGGCAGGCGATGACCCTCGCGCTGTCGCCCCAGACGCCCGTTCTTCTCAATGCGCGTTCGACCTCGCCGGTCATCCTCGCCCTCGATCAGGGCGGCGCTTTGGGCGATCCCGCAGCTCTATCCGGCCGGCGCCGAGCTGCACGCCTATGTCGGCGCGGGCGCGGCGAAGCTGCGCATCTATTCGCCTCAGGACGGCGCGCTTTCGGGCGCGCTCGATCTTACCGCGAGCCCGCTCGTTCCCGTCGACCGAGGGCGTCGGCGAGGCGCAGCGCGCTCGCGCCCGGCGAGCGCGGCGCTTGTTCGTCTTCGACCTGCCCATGCGGCGACCATCGGCGTCGGCGTGCGCGCGGATCCCGACAGCGCGACGGTGCGCCTGCTCGACGCCAGTGGAGACAGCCTCGGCGAAGGCGTCGCGCAATTGCGGCGGCTGGAGGCCGGGCGCTACATCATCGAGGCGCGCGCGCCGGCCGATGGTCCGGCGCTCGTCGTGCGGCCGGCCGTGATCGGCCTGACGCCGCCCCCGAACGGGCCGCCGGCCGATGTTGCGCAGCATTATCTCGAACTCGTCGGCCTGAAGCCGGCCAGCGCGCCATGAGGCGAGGCGGATGATGAAACGATTGGCACTCCTTTGCGGCCTGCTGTTCGCAGCTCTCGCGCCCGCCTTCGCGCGAGACGCCCGCCGCAGCTCGACATCCTCCAGCGCGCCGATGGCGCCCGGATCGTGCCCGAGCATTTTCTGCGCAGCTGGGATCCGGTGACGGTGTTTTTCGAGTCCGACGCCGGGCCGCAGGGCGGCGGCCCGGAGGACGCGCCGGAGCGCTTCGTCAGGATGACGCCGCAGGTCGCCGGGCGCCTGGCAGTGGCTTGGCGCCGCGCGCGCTGCAGTTTCGTCCCGCCGACCCCTGGAAGCCGCTGCAAAGCGTCGACGATCGAGGCGGCGAGCGCCGTAGGCGGCGCGCCGGCCCGCGCGCACTTGCTGCCGCTGCTGCCGGCGCCGGCCTCGACGAGCCCCGCCGACGGCGCCGATCCGATCGCCGAACTCGATCATATCGTGCTGACCTTCGCTGGACGCGGTCGATCTCGACGCGCTGGCGAAGCTGCTTTCGATCGAGCTGCGCCCGGCGCCGGGGCTGTCGCCGGCCGGCGGCCAATTCCTCAATGATTTCGCGATCTTGCCGCTTGCGCCCGGCAAGCGCGAAGCGGGGCGCTCCTATCTGGTGCAGCTCAAGAACGCCGTTCCCGACGGGCGCGTCGCGATCCTCAGGCTTAAACTGTCGAACGAGCCGGGGCTCGACGAGCCCTCCTTCGAGCTGCGCCTGCAGAGCGCCATTCCCTTCACCGTGACCGGCGCGAATTGCGGGCGCGGCCTCGAGCGCGCCAATCTCGACGGGCTGCTGCGCTGCGCGCCCGACGACTCCAGCGCCGATTCCAGCGATTCCAGCGGCGCCGAGGGCGGCGAAGCGCAGCCTCACCGTCAGTTTTTCGAGCAAACCCGAGACGCTCGACATCACGCAGGCCCGCGATGCGCTGCGCATTTCGCCGCCGGTCGATCGCCTCAGCGTCGAGGCCGACGGCTCGCATCTCACGCCTTTCGGGCCGCTTCCTCGCCGATACGATCTATGAGCTCAGCATCGCGCCGGGCAGCATCCACGACGAGCGCAAGCGCGCGCTCGAAGGGCCGCCCTTCATGCAGCGCTTCGCCTTCGCGGCGGAGCGCCCGAGCCTCGTCTTCGACGCGCGGCAGGGCATCGTCGAGCGCTTCGGCCCGCAGCTGATCCCGATGCGGGGCTCCGGCTACGACAAGGTTGATCTGCGCATTCACGCGATCGATCCGCTGGCGCGCGACTTCTGGCCGTTTCCCGCCGACGGCGTCGAAACCGATGACGCGAGCGAGCCGCCGCTGCCCGGCAATGCGCCCCGGCAAATGGAGCGACGACAAGGACGCCGACGCCGCCGCCATCATGGCGCGCATCGGCGCGCTCGGATCGCCGGCCGTCTCCGAACTCGCCGCCCTGCCGATCCAGCGCGGCGGCGCCGGCGCGAAATTCGGCCTCGACCTCAAACCCTTCCTCGCGCGCATCAAGGGCGCCGACGAGCCCGGCGCCTATCTCGTCGGCATGCGCCCGATCGTCCGGCGGCAAGCGCAGCTGGATGCGCGTGCGAAGTCACCGATCTGACGCTGACCGCCGTCGAGGAAGAAAATCGCGTGCGCTTCTTCGTCACCTCGCTTGCGAGCGCGAAGCCGGTGGAGGGCGCCGCGATCCGGCTCGAAGGCTTGCGCGACGATAAATTCGTCACGCTGGTCGAGGGGCGCACCGATGGCGAGGGCGCCTTCACCTGGGACGTCGGCAAGCGAGCGGAGGCGCAGATCAAGCGCATCGTCGTCGAAAAAGGCCTCGACGCGCTGGTGCTGGACCCGGCGAACGGCCCGGCCGCAATATGCGCAGGAGAACTGGACCAAGCCGGAAGATGCGTGGCTCGCCTGGACGGTCAACCCGGCCGTCGCGCGCAGCGGAGCCGCCGCAAACGCTCTGCCACATCTTCACCGAGCGGCCGATCTACCGGCCCGAGGAGCCGGTGCAGATCAAGGGCTATGTGCGCCGCTATCAGGGCGGCGCGCTGATCTACGCCAAGGGCGGCGGAACGCTCGTCGTCACGGGTCCCGGCGGCCAGGAATGGCGCCTGCCGGTCGACGATCGACGAGACCGGCAACGTCTATCAGAAATTCGACGCGCCGACCCCCGCGACCGGCGATTACAGCGTCAAATTCGAGCCGGATGCGACGCCCAAAGCGCAAGGCGGACGACGAGGGCTCAGGACGCCAACGCGAACGCCCCGGATCAGGGACCGACGTCCTGCGGCGACTTCCCGTTCAAGAAAGAAGCCTATCGCCTGCCGACCTTCGAGGTTCTGCTCAACGCGCCGGAAACGGTTCCGCTCGAAGGCGAATTCTCCGTCGATCTTCTGGCGCGCTATTTCGCCGGCGGCCTCGTCGCCGGGCGCCCGGTCAAATGGCGCGCCAGCCAGTTTCCCTACGCCTGGACGCCGCCCGGCCGCGAGGGCTGGTTCTTCTCCACCGACGCGCGCTTTTCGAGCGACGGCAAATTCAAATCGACGCCGGTGCTGGAGCGCGAGGGAACGCTCGACGACGCGGGCGCGGCGAAGATCAGCTTCGATCCATCGGCCGAGCCGACGGCGCAGCCGCGCCGCTATCAGATCGAAGCGACGGTCATCGGCGAAGACGATGTCGAGGTGCGCAACCTCATCTCCGTCGTCGCGCTGCCGGCTTTCGTGCTCGGCGTCAAGACGCCGCGCTACCAGCAAAAGCCGGGGCCGATCGACGCGCAAATTCTCGCCGTCGACGCCAAGGGCGCGCCGCTCGAAGGGCTTGAGATGACGGCGCGCCTCGTCAAGCGCAACTGGAGTTCGACGCTGCAGGCGAGCGACTTCAGCCAGGGCGCCGCAAAATATGTGACCGAGGTGGTCGACGAAACGCTGGTCGAGCGCAAGGTGACGAGCGCGAAAGAGGCGCAAAAGCTCGATTTCGAGGCGAAGGACGCGGGCGTCTATCTCGTCGAACTGGAGGCCTCCGACAAGGTCGGCCGCAGGCAGAAGGTCAGCGTCGATTTCTTCGTCGGCGGCGATACGCCGGTGACTTTCGCCAGAGCCCCGGCGCAAACGGCCGAAGTCACGACGGACAAGGAAGCCTATGCGCCCGGCGAGACGGCGACGCTGATCATCCAGAGTCCGTTCCAGAACGCGCGCGCGCTCGCCATCGTCGAAAATCCGGACGGACATTTCGGCGTCGATTGGGTCGACATCGCCAACGGCTTCGGCCGCTACAAGGTCACGCTGACGACGCCCGACATGCCGAAGCTGCCGGTGCATTTCCTCATCATGCGCGGGCGCCTGCCGGGCGCCGACGCCGATCCCGGCGCGCCCTTCGATCAGGGCAAGCCGGTGACGATCGCGGCGACGAAATGGATCACGGTTACGCCGGTCAAGAACATCGTCACCGTCGCGCTCGACTATCCGCAAAAGGCGCGGCC
>CAVWTQ010000002.1:0-182500 GCA_963757985.1 uncultured Alphaproteobacteria bacterium
GCGCGCCGCGAACAGGAGCTTCCCCGAGGAATGGCTCTTGCCCTTGTCATGATCGAAGAAAACGCCCGGCGAGCGATGCATCTGCGAGACGATGACGCGCTCGGTGCCGTTGACGATGAAGGTGCCATTCATCGTCATCAGCGGCATGTCGCCCATGTAGACGTCCTGCTCCTTGATGTCCTTGACCGACCGCGCGGCGGTATCGGGATCGACATCGAACACGATGAGGCGCAGGGTCACTTTCAGCGGCGCGGCGTAGGTCATGCCGCGCTGGCGGCATTCATCCACATCGTATTTCGGCGGTTCGAACTCATATTTGACGAATTCGAGCAGGGAGGTGTTTGAAAAATCGGCGATCGGGAACACCGATTTGAAGACGGACTGCAGGCCTTCGTCGGGGCGCCCGCCCTCCGGCTCGTCGATCAGCAAAAATTGATCGTAGGATGCTTTTTGAACTTCAATCAGATTGGGCATTTCCGCGACTTCGCGGATATGGCCGAAAAATTTGCGGATACGCTTGCGGCCGTTGAACGTCTGCGCTGAATGATGAGCCATGTCGCTCTCGCACCTTTGCAAAATGGCGATTGCTCCTTGAGGGATATGCGCCCCAAGGGATGATCGCCTCATCCGCGCCCAGCCTCAGAGGCTGGCGCTGCGGGACTTGTCCGATGCCTGCGCGCGGCGAATGCGCCGCGAACGAATTGGCCGCAAGGTTCGAACATACCTTTCGGCAATAGATCGACGGCCCCCCGTCTCCAGGGCGCCGCCGTTTGGAAAAGCTAGATCGCCACAGCGATCAATTTCACTTGAACTCAACTTTCGCGCCGGCCTTTTCGAGAGCAGCCTTGATCTTCTCGGCTTCCTCCTTCGAGACCCCTTCCTTGACGGGCTTCGGAGCGGCCTCGACGAGGTCCTTGGCCTCCTTGAGGCCAAGGCCGGTCACCGCGCGAACTTCCTTGATGACCTCGATCTTCTTCTCGCCGATGGCGGCGAGGACCACCGTGAATTCGGTCTGCTCCTCGACCGGAGCGGCGGCGGCGCAGCGCCAGCGGCAGGGCCCGCCGCGACCGCGACGGCGGCGGCGGCCGAAACGCCCCACTTTTCTTCGAGCAGCTTGGCGAGTTCGGCCGCTTCGAGCACGGTCAGGCTCGACAGATCTTCAACGATTTTTTCCAGATTAGCCATGTTGCATCCTTCGATAGGTCAATTGTTGGATTTGGTCTTTCAAGATCAAGGCCGTCAGGCGGCGTCTTTTTCGGCATAGGCCGCAATGACGCGCGCGAGCTTGGCGGCCGGCGCCGTGGTGAGCTGGGCGAGCTTCGTCGCCGGGGCCTGCAAGAAGGCCAAGCAGCTTGGCGCGCAATTCGTCGAGCGAGGGCATCGTCGCGAGCGACTTCACGCCATCCACGTTCAACGCGGTTTTTCCCATCGCGCCGCCGAGGATCACGAGCTTGTCGTTATCCTTGGCGAAAGCGACGGCCACCTTGGCCGCCGCGACCGGATCGCTCGAATAGGCGATCAGCGTCGGCCCCCGCATCAGGCCCGAAATCGAGGCGACCTCGGAGCCTTCCAGGGCGATCTTGACGAGACGGTTCTTGGCGACCTGAACCTGCGCCCCAGCCGCACGCATCTGCTTGCGCAGAGATTGCATCTGAGCCACTGTCAGGCCGGAATAATGCGCGACGACCACCGCCGATGTCGATTTGAAGACAGCGGCGAGCTCCTCAACGCATTCTTTCTTTTCCGCTCTGTCCACAGTGCGTTCTCCTTGCGCG
Organism: uncultured Alphaproteobacteria bacterium; assembly: GCA_963757985.1. Taxonomy (GTDB): domain Bacteria; phylum Pseudomonadota; class Alphaproteobacteria; order Rhizobiales; family Beijerinckiaceae; genus Methylocapsa. The sequence continues at coordinate 1,776 of CAVWTQ010000002.1, forward strand.
GGACCCGAACCTGATGGCGGCGGGGCCCGCTGGCTGCATTTGCCGCTCTCAGAGCGGGCCGAAGCCCGCACCGAAAGCGGCGCTGTGCCTGTCCCCGGAGCGGAAACGCCGATCCGGACAGAGGGAGTAGACCAAAATCGAAGGACAGCCAGGACGGACGAGCCGGCCTCGCATCCAAAATCTTGCTATTACCCCGTCTATGCTGGCGTCTTTCACCGGCCGGATCGACCCGAAAAATCGAACCGAACCGATGATCGAACATTAAGCTCAAGGCCATCAGATGGACTTGAGCGCCTGCAGTCTTGGACAGGACATGGCCGGAAGGGACAGGCGTCACCGCCTATCCTCCAGCCTCATCCACCGGACCGCGAACGCTTTTTTGCAGACAAGCTGAACTTGCAAGTCAAAGAGGCCGCTCGCCGTCGCGGAAGCTATATGGGTGCGGGGCCGTCATCTCGAACCGACCCCGAACCTTCTCCTTAAACCAACTGCGCCGCGCTGCCAAGCGCCGTTTGCGGATTTTTCCACATGTCAAGCGATAATTCGAAAATTAACGCTCCGGCCCCGCGACGCTTACCTTAGACCGAGACCGTCGCGGGATCGACCTTGACCCCTGGACCCATCGTGGAGGAAATCGCAACGCGTTGAATATACGTACCTTTCGCTCCCTGCGGCTTGGCTTTCGCCACCGCGTCGACAAAGGCCGCGATATTGGCGACGAGCTTTTCATCCTCGAAGGAGGCCTTGCCGACGCTGCCCTGGACAATGCCAGCCTTCTCGACACGGAACTCCACCGCGCCGCCCTTGGAAGCCTTGACCGCGGCCGTGACATCCATCGTGACGGTGCCGACCTTCGGATTGGGCATCAGGCCGCGCGGTCCCAGCACTTTGCCGAGGCGGCCGACCAGCGGCATCATGTCGGGCGTCGCTATGCAGCGGTCGAAGGCGATCGTGCCGCCCTGAACCGTCGCCACCAGATCCTCGGCGCCGACAATGTCGGCCCCGGCGGCCTTCGCCTCGTCGGCCTTCGCCCCGCGCGCGAACACGGCGACGCGCAGCGTGCGTCCCGTGCCGTTCGGCAGATTGACGACGCCGCGCACCATCTGATCGGCATGCTTGGGATCGACGCCGAGATTCATTGCGATTTCAACCGTTTCGTCGAATTTCGCGCTGGCCCGCTCCTTGACCAGCCTGACGGCGTCGAGGATCGGGTAAAGCTTGATGCGGTCGATGCCTTCGCGGCCCTTGACCACGCGTTTTCCAATATGCGCCATCCCGCTCACCCTACGATCTCGAGGCCCATGGACCGGGCGGAGCCCTCGATCATCGTCGCCGCGGCGTCGATGCTCGCGCAATTCAGATCCGGCAGTTTCTTTTCGGCGATCTCCTTGATCTGCGCCTTCGAGATCTTGCCGACGAAACCGCGGCCCGTCGTCTTCGATCCGGACGTGATGCCCGAGGCCTTCTTCAGGAAATAGGACACCGGCGGCAGCTTCATGTCGAAAGTGAAGGAGCGGTCCGCATAGGCCGTGATGACGACCGGGATCGGCGTGCCCTTCTCCATCTGCGCGGTGCGCGCATTGAAGGCCTTGCAGAACTCCATGATATTCAAGCCGCGCTGACCGAGCGCGGGACCGATCGGGGGCGACGGATTTGCCGCCCCGGCCGGCACCTGAAGCTTCACGTAACCCGTGATCTTCTTCGCCATTTCAATGACTCCCAAACAAGCCTGCCAAAGTCGAACGAGACCTTGGCGGCGGTTGCGGTCGTGGTGCGACGCAAGGCGCGGCGTGGCGCGCCGGTCCCTCATCTCCCACGTCTTGTTCGAGCATCGGAATTCTCCCGAAACCGGTTCCCGCTTTCGGGTCCGATGCTCTCGCAGGCGGCGACGCGCGCCGTCCGCGTTTCAAGGCGGCGAAAGTCCTCGACTTCGCCGCCTGAATTCGAATGCCTCAGATTTTCTCGACCTGAGCATATTCCAGTTCGACGGGCGTCGCCCGGCCGAAGATCGAGACCGCGACCTTGACCCGCGAGCGGCCCTCGTCGACTTCCTCGACAACCCCGTTGAAGGAGGCGAAGGGGCCGTCGGCGACCCGCACCGTCTCGCCGATTTCAAACGAGATGGAGGCCTTCGGACGGTCGACGCCTTCGGCGACCTGCCCCTTGATGCGATCGGCCTCGGCGTCCGAAATCGGCATCGGCTTCTTGTCGGCGCCGAGAAAGCCCGTCACTTTCGGGGTATTCTTGATGAGGTGGTAGATATCGTCGGACAGATCGCACTTTACAAGCACATAGCCCGGAAAAAACTTGCGCTCCGAATTGATCTTGCGGCCGCGCCGCACCTCAACGACCTGCTCGGTCGGAACGAGGATTTCCTCGAACTTGGAGGCGAGGCCGCGCTGGGCCGCCTGCTCCTTGATCGATTCGGCGACCTTCTTCTCGAAATTCGAATAGGCGTGGACGATGTACCAGCGCGCGCTCATTGGAACAGCTTCCGGCCTCTGTTGAATTGCGTTCAATGCCCGATACTCAAGATCAATGTCACGAAGAACCGGAGCCCCTGGTCTACCGCGACGAAAAACAGAGCGGCGAAGAGCACCATGAGAATGACGAGCCCGGTCGTGATCAAGGTCTCGCGCCGCGTCGGCCAAGTGACTTTGTCGGCCTCGGCGCGAACCTCTTGAATGAACTGGAATGGGTTCGCCATCGCCAAAGAAACACCTCGGGTGGAGACCTGCGGGTCAAAGATGGAGACCTTGCGGGTCGTAGAAAAAGACCTTGCGGGTCAAAAAAATCAAGGCGCGGGACCTTAGGCCACGCGCCGCATCGCCGGAATATAAACATCAAGGCGGCGAACGCCAAGCCAATTCTTCGCACATCTTTGGCGCGGGGTCGATGCCCCCGGAAGGCGTCGTCAGGGCGACGACGTCGGGCTTCCCTTGCTTTTTGATCCCGGCTATGGATTTGCCTTCGGACGTTTTCCGTCTCGCCGAGCGCCTTTGCCGAGTCCCCTTAATGAAAGCCGTCCACTGCCTGAATGGGCCAAACCTCAATCTGCTTGGATCGAGGGAGCCGGAGCTTTACGGCTCCGCGACGCTGGATTCGATCGCGGCGGAGCTTGCGGCGGTCTGCGCGGCGCGGGGGATCGTCCTGCATTTCCGGCAGAGCAATCATGAAGGCGATCTCGTCGATTGGGTGCAGGACGCGGGACGGAAAGGCGAACCGATCATCCTGAACGCGGGCGCCTATACGCACACCTCGATCGCCCTCCAGGATGCGATCAGGGCTGCGAAGGCGAAGGTGATCGAGGTGCACCTCTCCAACGTGCACGCGCGGGAAGACTTTCGCCGCCATTCCTATATCTCTCCCGTGGCGCAGGGGGTGATTCTCGGTTTCGGCGCCTTATCCTATCGTCTCGCGCTCGATGCCTGCATCGCCCTCGCCACGGCCAGCGAAAGTTGAAGAAAATGAAATATACGGGGCCGAAAGCCGCCGCGCCCGCGCCAAATAGCGTGGTGGACGCCGAACTGGTCGAGACGCTTGCGCGGATTTTGACGCGACTCGGCCTCAGCGAAATCGAAATCGCGCAAGGCGACACGAAGATCAGGGTGGCGCGGCAGATCACGGCGGCGGCGCCGGCTGCCGGCGCCCGCCTCGCCCGCTTCCGCCGCCGGCTCGCCGGGCGAGGCGGCAGAGGCCGATGCGCCAGGCGCCGTCAAGTCACCGATGGTCGGCACCGCCTACCTGCGCGCTTCGCCCGAGGCGCCGCCCTTCGTCGAGATCGGCTCCGTCGTCAAGGCCGGCGACAAGCTGCTCCTCGTCGAGGCCATGAAGACGTTCAATGAGATCGTCGCGCCCGTCGCCGGCACCGTCACCAGCATTCTCGTCGAGGATGGTCAACCCGTCGAATATGGCCAGCCGCTCTTCGTGATCGAATGAGCGCCGCGGTTCCGGTGAACTGACATGTTCGAAAAAATTCTCATCGCCAATCGCGGCGAAATCGCCTTGCGCATCCTGCGCGCGGCGAAGGAACTCGGCATTGCGACGGTCGCGGTGCATTCCACCGCCGACGCCCATGCGATGCATGTGAAGCTCGCCGACGAATCGGTCTGCGTCGGGCCGCCCGCCGCCCGCGAATCCTATCTCAATATTCCGGCGCTGCTGGCCGCCTGCGAAATCACCGGCGCGGAAGCGCTGCACCCCGGCTACGGGTTTCTCTCCGAGAACGCGCGCTTCGCCGAGATTCTGGCCGACCATCATATCGTCTTCGTCGGCCCTCGGCCGGAGCATATCCGCCTGATGGGCGACAAGATCGAGGCCAAACGTACGGCCGCGCGCCTCGGCATCCCCTGCGTCCCGGGCTCGCCCGGCGCGATCACCGACGACGTCGAGGCGCTCGCCGTCGCCAAGGATCTCGGCTATCCCGTGCTGATCAAGGCGGCGGCGGGCGGCGGCGGACGCGGCATGAAGATCGCCTATGGGCGCGGAAGACTTGCCCGCGGCGCTCGAGACCGCCCGCATGGAGGCGAAGGCCGCCTTTGGCGATGATTCCGTCTATCTCGAAAAATTTCTCGAAAAGCCGCGCCATATCGAGATCCAGATTCTCGGCGACGGCTTCGGCAACGCCATTCATCTCGGCGAGCGCGATTGTTCGCTGCAGCGCCGCCATCAGAAAGTGTGGGAGGAAGGCCCGTCCCCGGCGCTCAACCAGTCGCAGCGGCTCGAGATCGGCGAAATCTGCGCCAAAGCCATGCGCGAATTGCGCTACGCCGGCGCCGGCACGATCGAATTCCTCTATGAGGACGGGAAATTCTACTTCATCGAGATGAACACCCGCATTCAGGTCGAGCATCCGGTGACGGAGATGATCACGGGCGTCGATCTCGTCAACGAGCAGATCAAGATCGCGGCCGGCTCGGAATTGAGCCTCACCCAGGAGGAAGTGATCTTCAACGGCCACGCCATCGAGTGCCGCATCAACGCCGAACATCCGGCGACCTTCCGGCCCTCGCCCGGCACGATCAACTATTACCATCCGCCGGGCGGCCTTGGCGTGCGCGTCGACAGCGCGGTCTACGCCGGCTACACCATCCCGCCGACCTATGATTCCCTCGTCGGCAAGCTCATCGTGCACGGGCGCAGCCGCAACGAGGCCCTGCTGCGCCTGCGCCGCTCGCTCGACGAATTCATCATCGACGGCATCGACACCACCATTCCGCTGTTTCAGACGCTGGTGCGCAATCCCGACATCCAGAACGGGCTTTACGACATTCACTGGCTCGAGAAATTTCTCGCCGACGGCGGCATGGACGGCGCGGGCTGACAATGGACCGGCAGATGGCGCCGCCATGACGTTTGACCGCCCGGCCGCCGACATCGAGCCCAACTTGCTCGGAATCAAGGCCCTGACCTTCGATGTGCAGGGGACGGCGACCGATTTCTGGGGAACCATCGTTCGCGAGGGGCAAGCCATCAACCGGCGCAAGGGCCTCGACATTGACTGGGGCGCATTCGCCGACGACTGGCGCGGACTTCTATCGTCCCGGCCTCGACGCGGTGCTCAAAGGCGAGCGGGCATGGCGGAGCGTCGATTCGCTATATCGCGAAGCCCTCGACCAGCTCCTGCGCGAGCGGGGGATCGCCGCATTCAGCGAGGACGAACTGGCCGACCTCAATCAGGTCTGGCAAAGGCTTGCGCCTTGGCCCGACACGATACCGGGACTATTGCGTCTGAAGCGCCATTACATTGTCGCGACGCTGTCCAACGCCGATATGGCGGCCGTCGTGCGGATGGCCAAGCACAGCGATCTGCCCTGGGACGTGATTTTGACGGCGGAGCTGGCGCAGAGCTTCAAACCGGATCCGAAAGTCTACCGGATCGCCACGCAATATCTTGGCCTAAAGCCCGAAGAGATTTTGATGGTGGCCTGCCACAAATATGATCTGCGCGGCGCCAGCGCGCAGGGCTTTCGCACCGCCTTCGTCGCCCGCCCGCTGGAATTCGGCCCGGATGGCAAGACGGACACAAAATTTGAGGCGGAGTTCGATTTGAACGTCAATAGCTTCGTCGAGCTCGCCGACCGGTTAGGCGCCTGACTCCGCCCTGCGTCCGAAGTCCCCTTCAGACGCCTTAAATCTTCGAGACCAGATCCGCGCCGTGGCGTTCGAGGCGGCCGGCGAGTTCGAGTTCGAACAGGATGGTGCGCACCTCCCGCGCCGGCGCCTGCGAGGCGCGCACGATTTCATCGACCGACACCGGCGTCGGCCCGAGCAATTCGATTACGCGCGCGGCGATAGCTTCCCGCGAGGGCGGCGCCGGGCGCCTCCGCCGGCCGCCGCCAAATCGGCGGCGGCGAGATCGATCTCGTCGGCGGAGTCGATCTCTCCAACGCCGGGCGCCTCGTCCAGCGCGGTCGAGAGCGCTGGCTGAACAGGGACCCCATCGAATTCGGGCAGGTCGAGTTCGTCCCAGAAGGGCATCGACGGCTGCGCCGCCAGATCCGGCTCGGCGAAGCCGAAGCCTTCGTCCGGCGAGAGCTTCTGGCGCGCGAGCGCATCCAGAACATCCTCCGCCTTGGTGCAGAAGGTCGCGCCGTCGCGCAGGAGATCATTGGCGCCTTCCGCGCGCGGATCCAGCGGCGAGCCCGGGACGGCGAAGATTTCGCGGCCCTGATCGGCGGCGAAGGCGGCGGTGATCAGCGAACCCGAGCGGCGCGCCGCCTCGATCACCACGACTCCGCGCGACAGCCCCGCGACGATGCGGTTGCGGCGCGGGAAATCGCGGCCCCGCGCCTCCCAGCCGAACGGCATTTCGCTGATCGCCGCGCCATGCTCGATAAGGCGCTCGAGGAGGCCCGCGTGGTCGGCCGGATAGATATTGCCGAGGCCGCCGGCGAGCACGGCGATCGTACCCGTCTCCAGGGCCGCCTGATGCGCCCGGGCGTCTATGCCCCGCGCCAGCCCGGAGACGATGACGTGGCCCGCCCGCGCGATCCCGCGTGAAATCTGCTCGGTGAAAGCGAGCCCCGCCGCAGACGCATTGCGCGAGCCCACCACCGCGACTTTCGAGCGGCGCAGGCAGGACAGATCCCCGCGCACGGCGAGAAGCGGCGGCGGCGCATGGATCAGCCGAAGCAGCGCCGGATAGTCCGGCTCGTAAAGCCCAACGAGAACCGCGCCGCAGTCTTGCAGCTTCGCCAGCTCCGCCTCGATCGCGGATATCGGCGGAATGGCGATCGGCCGGCCCGACTTGCCGCTGGCGGCAAGGGCGGGCAACGCCTCGAGCGCCGCGCGGGCGGAGCCATAGCGGCTCAGCAGAGCGATGAAGCTGCGCGGGCCGATATTGTCGCAGCGAAGCAGCCGCAGCCAGTCGAAGTCGTTCGGCCTCGCCGAGGGACCGTGATCGCCTCGGGCCCGAGCCGCTCCGTCACGGTTTGCCGATCCGGGTTTCCGTGCCAGCCCGGAGCCGCGCGATATTGGAACCATGCTTCAGCCAGAGAATCGCGGCGAGCGCCGCGAAGACGATCGCCGAAGCGACGCGGCCCTCAGCCAGCAGAAAGGCCGGCGCCAAGGCGCTGGCGAGCAGCGCGGCGAGCGAGGAAAAGCGCGTGATCGCCGCAACGCCGAGCCACACGGCGATGAAGGCGAGGCCCGCGGGTGGTGCGACCGCGAGCAGACAACCAAGAAAGGTCGCGACGCCCTTGCCGCCCCTGAAGCCGAGCCAGACGGGATAGAGATGCCCCAAAAAGGCGCCGGCCGCCGCGGCGAGGACAGGGCGCTGGCGGCCATGGCGCGCCGGGCGCCAGCCGGCTCCGCGATAAAGGCGACGATCAGCACCGCGGCCGCGCCTTTGCCGAGATCAAGCAGAAGGGTCGCCGCGGCGAGATCCTTGCGGCCGGTGCGCAAGACATTGGTCGCGCCGATATTGCCGGAGCCGATCGCGCGCAGGTTCGCCGTCCCCGCCAGCCGCGTCAGGATCAGTCCAAACGGGATAGAGCCGCAGAGATAGCCGAAGGCGAGGGCGAGAAGGGAGGGAAACAGCACGCAAGAATCCGGGGGCCGGAGACAGGCGCGCAGCCTAGCGATTGCGAGATGGAGAGGCAACTGGCCGCCGCGAGGAGGAGCCCGGGACTCGGGCCCAAGGTCCCCGCGCTCAGGCAGTCATCGCCTGCAACCGTGACTCAGGCCGCCTTCGACCAAATCTTGCACCAGCCATTGGGACTTATGACGCCATCGACTTGCTTGCACGCATTCGGCGCCTCGAACAGGCGGCAATTGGCGCAGCTTTGGGTCCCTTTCGGCGAATCTTGATAGCCGACCGCAGTCTGAGAGACTTTCGCCGCTTTGGCGCTGCGTCCGCTCAAACCGAGAAGCGATAAGGCGCCGGCGGCAGCGGCGGCGATCTGAAGCACGCTCCGCCGCGTCGCCTGCGACGAGTTTTCGCAACGCGATTTATCGATCTTCTGCGTCATGTTTGATTTCCCTCTTCAACGCGCCGGCCTGTCTAAGGACGCGCGGAGCGACAAGCCTGCGCCGCAACTGCTGTTTCATTTCGGCAGCGCGCGCCCAGACAGTCCACGCCGACCGCGACGGGTCAATGATTTCGGTCAATTGCCGAAGGTGTTCGGCCCGGATTGTCATCTCCGACCTAGAATATTCACAATGATGTCTTGATCTGTGCATCCCCCAATACAGCGCCATGAAAAGAACATCATTGCGCAAGTTGCACGATCTGGAGACTATCAAAGCGCAATCAACTTTGAGTATCGGTTTCAAAGTGCGATCTTTTGTGTTGCCTTATTGCAACGTGGACAAACAATACGTCAGCACCTCTTGATAAATGTCGCCGGCAGGGAATAGTCGTAGGGAGGATGCGGTCATTCGCGCGGTTGAGAAACGCTTTTCATCGCGACGCCGGCCGCCGGGGGACGCAATATGCCGGAACTCACATCGGACCGCCGCGCACGCACCGTACAGGGTTTGAAGGAATTGACGGGCCGCAGGCTGGATTTTCGGGTGATTGGCGGTTTCGGTGGCGTAGCATCGCTCGCCGTCGCGATCATCCTCGCCGGACTCTTCTTCAAGACGCCGGATGCACTGGCGATGCCGAGTTTCGCACGGCAGACCGGCCAGCCCTGCGCGACATGCCATACCGCCTTTCCGCAGCTGACCCCCTATGGGCGCCGGTTCAAGCTGATGGGCTACACGACGGGCGGCGGCCTGACCTTCGACCAGGCGCCGCCTCTTTCCGGGCTTTTGATCCCATCTTTCTCGCACACCCAAAATAATCAGGATGCGCCGCCGGTACCGTGGAGCCACACCAACAATAATACGATCTTGCAGCAAGCCAGCCTTTTCTACGCCGGCCAAATCTACGGAAATCTCGGCGGTTTCATTCAAGGCTCCTATGACAGCGCCAGCCAACATGTGTACCTCGACGCCAGCGACGTTCGGTATGTGGACACCTTTAAATTTCTTGGCTTTGACCTCCTCTTGGGCTTGGACGCCAACAACACGCCGACTGTCGAGGATCCGTGGAACACGACCTTCGCCTTCAGCTTTCCTTTCGTCTCCTCGACGCTCGCCCCTCAGTTCTCGCCGCCGGGAACATTGCTAGAAGGGGGTCTTGGCAACCAAGTTATCGGGACGGGCATCTACACGTTCGTAAACGACATGTTCTATGTTAATTTCACCGCCTACCAAAATCTATCCCAACAGGTGCTGCAGGCGCTGGGCGAGCCAGGCGTCATCGGATCGACTTCGATTGACGGCGTCGCGCCCTACTGGCGCGTCGCCTTCGAATACGATACCGGCGATCAATCGTTCGAAGTCGGGACATATGGCATCTACGCCAATACGCTTCCGGGCCGGATCGCCGGTTTCGGCTTCGACCAGATCCTGGACATCGCCGTCGACGCCCAGTATCAGTTCCTCGCTGATCCGCACAATATAACCCTCAGAATCAACAATATACATGAAAATCAGCAGCTGAATTCAACCTACTTGCAGGGCGGCTCGCAGAACCTTTATAATTACCTAAATAGCTTCAGTGCGTCGGCCGAATATGTTTATGACAAGACATACGAAGTGACGGCCGGCTATTTCAATGTCTCCGGCTCGCCCGACGCCCTGCTTTACGGCGCGATCAACGGAGGACCTTCGCTGAACAATCTTCCCAACGGTCAAGGATTTATCCTTGAAGCCGCCTATCTGCCGTTCAGCAAGGGCGGCCCTTCCTTCTATCCCTGGCTAAACGTCAAATTTGGCATTGCCTACACGAGCTATTTGCAGCTTTTCGGCGGCAACAACAATTTTGACGGCGCCGGACACAATGCGGCCAGCAACAACACGCTTTTCCTCTACTCCTGGATCATGTTCTAAGCGCACGAGGCCGAAAAGCTGCAGAACTCTTCGGCCTCGTCATACGTGTGAAAGCACCTAGACAGAAGGCGTAATCGATTCAGATTTGAATCTGAGCATCGAACGCAGCCGCGACACAAGATTGCGCGGCGCAGAGCAAAGCAGCGGCGCGATCCGTGGAAGGATCATTGTGCGAACATAGCGCGCAACGCTCCGATGCCGCCCGAAGCGCGCGCCGCGACTGCTCGCAATACGCATAATCCAACTAATATTCGGTGCAAAGCCTGAACGCTCTTTGGCGGCATCGGAATTTTCGCGCCGCCGCGGCAGTAAACTTTCGTGTGTCGTGGGGCTCAGGGCCACCGAATCCCCGCTGGCGCGCAGCGCGCCCGTGCAACTGTCTGAAGGCCTCCAGATCCTGATAGCAAAAGGCCCGGCCAAAATGGCCGGGCCTTTCCTTGTCAGTCCGCTCCGAAAGTCGAAGCCTGGAGGTTCGACCTTAGTACTTGACGACCGGCGCCGGGGCGATTGGCGCCGGGGCCGCCGTGTCAAATTTGTAGCTGAAGCCGACCTGCACGCGGTTCTCGGCGAAGTGCCGGTTGATGAAAGCGCCAGTGTCGCCAAGAGCGGCGAAATTGACCGGGTAGACCGTGTATTGACCGAAATCGGAGTAGCGATATTCGGCGCGGATCGACCAGTTGTTGGTGATCGCGTATTCGAGGCCGCCGCCGACCGTCCAGCCGACGCGCGTGTTCGAGGCCGCGTCATAAGATGTGCCGAAAACGGTGTTCGTCGAAAGGTCCGAGTTGACGCCGGCGAAAGCGACGCCGCCGGTGGCGTAGATCAGCACGCGGTCCCAAGCGTAGCCGACGCGGCCCCGGATCGAACCCTGAACATTGGCGTTGGAGTTGAAGCTTGTATTGACGGCGCCAAATGCGCCGCCCAACGGAAAGACGACGCCGGAGACGCTCTTGCTGATGCTCGACCCATCCACGTCGCCTTCGAGACCGATGACGAACTGGCTCAGCTGCAGGTTATAGCCAACGTGGGCGCCGCCGATAACGCCGTCGCCATTATAGCTGACATTGTCGAACAGGCCAAAGCTATCGCCGAAGTTAGCGCTCTGATTGCCCCATGCGTAGCCAATTTGGCCGCCGACATAAACGCCGGTCCAGGTAAAGATCGGAACCGGCGGCACATAGACCGGCGGTGGCGCGGGCGAGGGAAGATCGGCCGCTGCGGCCGTTCCGGCCAACGCGATCGCGCCAACCGAAGCCATGAGAATGCGACGCAACATGATGTTTTCCCTTCGAGGGTTGGCGCTGAGGAAGCTTGCTTTATGTGAAGGGAAATTACGCCGATTTCAGCAGTCAAAAAACCGAACGGAACAAAAATCAGCGCTTGCGAGGCGCTATTTCGGCCCGTGTGACCTGAGCGCAACGGAATCGGGCTGATGATGAACCAAGATCACAGCGCGTTGAAGTCGATTACGACTGAACGGGGCTCGCGCGTTGATCCGATGCGCGTTCGGATAAAGCGGGCGCCCTGTTGGTTTCGGGCCTCGGCATTTTTCCGCTCGAAGTTCGGCGCGCCTGACGCAAACCGGCCGGCGGGTTTTTCCCGCCGGCCGCTAGACTGGGCAACAATATTCCTCGGTGCACGGCTTCCTTAGTGCACGGCTTCTTCGTGAAGCGACAGATCCAGGCCCTCCTGCTCGACGTCGGCGCTGACCCTCAAGCCGATCGTCGCCTGAATGATAAAGAGGATGATCAAGGAAACGACGACGTCATAGGCGATTACGATGCCGACGCCGATCAGCTGGTTGATCACTTGCCCCGGATTGCCTTCGATCAGGCCCGAGGTGCCGCCGTATTGGTTGATCGCGAAAATGCCGGTGAGGATTGCGCCTGTGGCGCCGCCGACGGCATGCACGCCGAAGCAATCCAGCGCATCGTCATAGCCGATCGCCGCTTTGACCCAGGTGACCGCAGTATAGCACACCACCGCCACGGCGGCGCCGATCGCCATCGCCCCGACAGGACCGACGAAACCTGAAGCCGGCGTAATGGCGACGAGGCCGGCGACTGCGCCCGAGCAGATGCCAAGGAGGGTCGGCTTGCCGCGATGGGCCCATTCGAAGAACATCCAGACCAGCGCCGCGACGGCGGTGGCGATCTGCGTGACGGTCATCGCCATGCCAGCCTGGATTCCGGAGGTCACAGCCGAACCGGCATTGAACCCGAACCAGCCGACCCACAGGAGCGAGGCGCCGATGAAGGTGAGGACGATATTATGCGCCGGTCCGGTATCCTTGCGCTTGCCGAGCATCAAGGCGCACATCAGGCCGGCGACGCCGGAGTTGACGTGAACGACCGTGCCGCCGGCGAAGTCGAGAACATGAAATTTCGCATCGCTGTTCGCGCTGTTCAGGAACCCGTCGGGTCCCCAAACCCAGTGCGCAACGGGCGCGTAGACGAAAATCGCCCACAGCGTCATGAACACCAGCATCGCCGAAAACTTCATGCGCTCCGCGAAGGCACCCGCGATAAGGGCGGGCGTGATGATCGCAAAGGTCATCTGGAAACACATATAGACGGTCTCGGGAATCGTCGGCGCGAGCGGATTGGGATTGCCGATGCCGCCATTGTTGACGTCGCTCAGGATGCCCTGGAGGAACGCTCGACTGAGACCGCCGATGTATGGCGTGCCGGGGGTAAAGGACAGGGTATACGTGACGGCTGCGTACAGGAAGGTGACGAGAGCGGTGATGGCGAAGCTCGTCATCACGGTATCGACGACATTCTTCTTGCGGACCATGCCGCCGTAGAAGAGGCCTAGACCCGGAATCGTCATCATCAGGACCAGAGCCACGGAGGTCAGCATCCAGGCGGTGTCGCCAGAGCTCGGCGTGCAATTCGTCAAGACGCCCGGACTTGCGGGAACGGCCGCGTATTTGTCGGTCTCGGCGACGGCGGCCGACGGCGCCGCGCAAGCGGGCGGGGCCGGGGGCGCGGGCTTCGCCGCTGCGGCGGGCGCGGCCGCGGCGGCGGCCGGCGCGGCGGGCGTCGCATCTTCCGCCGAGGAGGGATGGACGAAAAGGAACATCGCCAAGAGCCCCAGGAATAGTCCGCAGGCGAGTAGCTTCATCGTTCTATTTACAGGTCTTAAAGACATGATGGTCCCGCTCCTTACAGCTGACGATCCGGACTGTGGCTCACAATGCTGCGGCATCCGTTTCTCCGGTGCGGATCCGCATGATCTGGTCGACGCTCGCGACGAAAATCGTTCCGCTCCCGCTCTGGCCGGGCGCCGCCGTCTCCAGGATCGCGCCGACGACCTTGTCGACGAGACGGGCCGGAACGGCGACCTCGACCTTGACCTTTGGAACGAATTTCACCGCATACTCGGCGCCGCGATAAATCTCGGTATGTCCATGTTGCTCCCCATAACCTTTGACCGCCGTCACGGTCATGCCGGAGATCCCGACCCACGTCAGCGCCTCCCGCACTTCGTTGAGTTTAAAGGGCTCAATAACTGCGACGACGACTTTCATGGGATCGCTCCCAGACGCCGATTTGGTGAAAATCTCAGGTCGAGCAGCGCCTTGCGCATCGGGCGCCGCTCTCCGGCAATGATCGGACAACAAGAACTGTGCCATGTTGGCTCCCTGTTGGACGGATGCGTGAGCTGAGCGGATGAAATTGGCGAGATCGATGTCGGTCGTCGACAAAAAATATGCGGTCGCCCTTGAATTTTAACGCGCACAAGGCGGTGTCTTCGCCGAATCAAACAAAAGGCAGATCAAGAAATAAGCGGCAAGGCTAAGAATTAGGCGATAAAGCCCCGCCGGCGAGAATTCACGCCTCCTCGTACACGGTTTCCCCCGCGACCAAGGTCAGCTTGACGCGTCCCTCCATCCGCGCCTCGTCGAACGGGGTGTTCTTGCAGCGCGAGCGCAGCTTTGCGGGATCGAGGACATAGGGCTCTTCGGGATCGAACCGGATCAGGTCGGCCGGCGCGCCGATTTTCAGCCGCCCTTGCGGGAGCCTCAGGATTTCGGCCGGGCGCAGCGTCATCGCGCCGATCAACCGCTGCAGCGATAGTTCGCCCGAGGAGACGAGGCGAAGGCCCGCCGAGAGCATGGTCTCGAGGCCGATCGCGCCGTCCTCGGCTTCCGCGAAGGGCAGGCGCTTGGTCTCAACATCCTGCGGGTTATGGTCGGAGACGATGACGTCGATGAGGCCGCAGGCAAGGGCCTCGACCAGCGCGCGGCGCTCATCCTCGCAGCGCAGCGGCGGGGCGAGTTTCAGAAAAGTGCGGTAATCGCCGATGTCGCTCTCGTTCAGCGTCAAATGGTTGACCGATGTCGCGCAGGTCACGGGAAGGCCGGCCGCCTTGGCCCTGGCGATGATGTCGAGCGAAAGGGTTGTGGTGACGAGCGCGGCGTGGTACCGCGCGCCGGTCAAGTTGACGAGGCGGACGTCGCGATCGAGCATGATCGCCTCGGCCTCGCGCGGGATGCCGGCGAGGCCAAGGCGCGAGGCGAATTCGCCCTCGTTCATGACGCCCTCGCCGACGAGGTCGCGGTCCTCGGCATAGTGGATGACGAGCGCGTCGAAATCGCGGGCGTAGGCGAGGACGCGGCGCAGCACCCGCGCGTTGCGGATCGGTTGCGCGCCGTCCGAAAAGGCCAGCGCCCCCGCCTCCTGCAATAGGCCGATCTCGGCGATTTCCTCGCCGCGCAGACCCTGCGTCAGGGCGGCGCAGGGAAGCACCCTGACGCGCCCCGTGTCGCGCGCGCGCCGGCGCAGGAAGTCGACCACTGCCGGCTCGTCGACCGGCGGGCTGGTGTCCGGCCGCGCGAGAATGGTGGTGACGCCGCCCGCCGCCGCAGCCGCCGTCGCCGAGGCGATGGTCTCACGATGCTCGGCGCCCGGCTCGCCGACGAAGGCCCGCATGTCGATGAGGCCAGGCGCGATCACGTCGCCGCCGCAATCGATGACGCGGGAATGCGAGGGCAGATTTTGGGGGGCGATCTCGGGGCCAAGATCGCGAATCGCGCCGTCGATGATAAGGACGCCGCCAGCCTCGCCGCTGAACGTCTCGCCGTCGACGAGGCGGCCATGGACAAGCGCCAGGGGCTGATGCGCGATCGCGCGCGACGACGGGATTTTCAAGGCGCCGCCTCCAGGAAAGACCATTTATCGTGCCGCATTTTCCTCGCGCCTGTTCCTCACGCCGGGCGGCGCCGCTTCGCCTAAAACCAGCGCCGACCGTTCAGCCATTCGGGAGATGCTGCGCCAGCGCGTCAAGCACCGCCATGCGCACGGCGACGCCCATTTCGACCTGCTCGCGAATGCGGCTTTGCGGCCCGTCGGCGACCGCCGAATCGATCTCGACGCCTCTGTTCATGGGACCCGGATGCAGCACCAGCGCGTCGAGCTTGGCGTGGCTGAGTTTTTCCTCGTCGAGGCCGAAGAAGCGGAAATATTCCTTCGGCGAGGGAATGAAGCCGCCCTGCATGCGCTCGCGCTGGAGGCGCAGCATCATGACGATATCGGCGCCCTTGAGGCCGCTTTTCATGTCGCGGAAAACCTCGACGCCCATGCGCTCGATCCCCGCGGGCAGCAGCGTCGAGGGCCCGACCGCGCGAACCCGCGCGCCCAGCGCCGTAAGCAGCAGAATATTGGAGCGCGCCACGCGCGAATGCAGGATATCGCCGCAGATCGCAACGGTCAGCCCTGCGATCCGGCCCTTGTTGCGCTTGATCGTCAGGGCGTCGAGCAGGGCCTGCGTCGGATGCTCATGCGCGCCGTCGCCGGCGTTGACGACCGAGCAGTCGACCTTCCGCGCGAGGAGATGCACGGCGCCGGCCTGCGCGTGGCGCACGACGATGATGTCCGGGCGCATGGCGTTGAGGGTCATCGCCGTGTCGAGCAGCGTCTCGCCCTTTTTGACGCTCGAGGTCGCGACCGACATGTTCATGACGTCGGCGCCAAGCCGTTTGCCGGCGAGTTCGAACGAGGATTGCGTGCGGGTCGAGGCCTCGAAAAAAAGATTGATCAGGGTGCGCCCGCGCAAGCGTCGAGCGCTTCTTTTCGACCTGGCGCGAGACTTCGATCGCTTCTTCCGCGAGATCCAGCAGGACAAGGATGTCCTGCGCCGAAAGCCCCTCGATCCCGAGCAGGTGCCGGTGCGGGAATTTGAACTCTGGGGCTGAGTCGAGCATAAAGCCATTGTCTTACAGGAGTGCGGACGCCATCACAAAGCTTTGGCGCAAAGCTTTGGCGGGCTTGACCGAATCTGCGCACAGATTTCGCGGAATTCGCCGCGATTTGTAGAGCCTCGGCCGAGCGCAGCGGCGCCCCGATTTGACTAAGGGAGCGCCCTCCCCCATCTTCCGCCTCGAAAAATTCTATTGCGCTGCAACCTTTGCGGGCGGTGGCCAGCCGCGCAACTGGCGCGGGCTTGACTATTGCCGCTTAGCCATTGCCTTGCAACCGCCGCGGACCATTCCGGTCCGCGTGGGCGAACCGGGGATTATCGTTAATGAATGTCGTCATCGTCGAATTGCCGGCGAAGGCCAAGACCATCAATAAATATCTTGGCAAGGACTATGAGGTCTATCCGTCCTATGGCCATGTCCGCGATCTGCCGGCGAAGGACGGATCGGTCGATCCCGACGCCGATTTCGCCATGCTGTGGGACGTCGACGTCAAATCGGCGAAGCGCCTGGCCGAGATCGCCCGCGCCGTCAAGGACGCCGACACGGTCATTCTGGCGACCGATCCGGACCGCGAAGGCGAGGCCATCTCCTGGCACGTGCTCGAAGTCCTGAAGGCGAAGCGGGTCCTCAAGGACAAGCGCGTCCAGCGCGTCGTCTTCAATGCCATCACGCGCAGCGCCGTGCTCGAGGCCATGCAGAATCCGCGCGAAATCGACGAGGCCCTCGTCGACGCCTATCTCGCCCGCCGCGCGCTCGACTATCTCGTCGGCTTCAACCTCTCGCCCGTTTTGTGGCGCAAACTGCCCGGCGCGCGCTCGGCCGGCCGGGTTCAATCCGTCGCCCTGCGGCTCGTCTGCGACCGCGAGCTTGAGATCGAAGCCTTCGTTGCGCGCGAATACTGGTCGCTCGTCGCCCATCTCAAAACCGCCGCCGGCGCGCCCTTCACCGCCCGCCTCGTCGGCGCCGACGGCAAGAAGATCACGCGGCTCGATATCGGCGCCGGCGCCGAGGCCGAAGCCTTCAAGGTCGCGCTCGACAACGCCGCCTTCAAGGTCGCCGAGATCGAGGCGCAAGCCCGCCAAGCGCCATCCGGCCGCGCCCTTCACCACCTCGACGCTGCAGCAGGAGGCCTCCCGCAAGCTCGGCTTTGCGCCCGCGCGCACCATGCAGCTCGCCCAGCGCCTCTATGAGGGCGCCGACATCGACGGCGAGACCGTCGGCCTCATTACCTATATGCGAACCGATGGCGTCGATCTCGCCCCCGAGGCCATTTCAAGCGCACGATCCGTCATCGCCCGCGAATTCGGCGACGCCTATGTGCCGAAGGCGCCGCGCAAATATACGGTGAAGGCCAAGAACGCGCAGGAAGCGCATGAGGCGATCCGCCCGACCGATCTCGCCCGGCTGCCGAAGCGCGTCGCCCGCGCGCTGGACCCCGACCAGGCGAAGCTCTACGAGCTGATCTGGACCCGCACCATCGCGAGCCAGATGGAATCGGCCGAGCTTGAGCGCACCACCGTCGATATTCTCGCCGAAGCCGGCGCCCGCAAGCTCGATCTGCGCGCCACCGGCCAGGTCATCCGCTTCGACGGCTTTCTAAAGCTCTATCAGGAGGGCCGCGACGACGAAGAGGACGAGGACGGCGGCCGTCTGCCTTTTATGGCGAAGGACGAGCGGCTGAAGAAAGAGCGCATCGACTCGACCCAGCATTTCACCGAGCCGCCGCCGCGCTTCACCGAGGCGACGCTGGTGAAGCGCATGGAGGAGCTCGGCATCGGCCGGCCTTCGACCTACGCCTCGACCCTCGCCGTGCTGCGCGAGCGCGATTATGTGCGCATCGACAAGAAGCGGCTCTATCCCGAGGACAAGGGCCGTCTCGTCACCGCCTTTCTGGAGAGCTTTTTCACCCGCTACGTCGAATATGACTTCACCGCCGATCTTGAGGAAAAGCTCGACCGCATCTCCAATCACGAGATCGACTGGAAGCAGGTCCTGCGCGATTTCTGGCTCGATTTTTCCGCGGCGCTCGCCGGCACCAAGGATCTGCGCACGACGCAGGTGCTCGACGCCCTGAACGACATCCTCGCGCCCGCATATCTTCCCGCCGAAACCCGATGGTTCGAACCCGCGCGCCTGCCCTTCCTGCGGCGACGGCCAGCTCTCGCTGAAACTCGGCAAGTTCGGCGCTTTCGTCGGCTGCTCCAATTACCCCGAATGCAAGTTCACGCGGACCCTCGTCGCCGCCAATGGCGAGGACGACGGCGCCGGGCGAGCGCCCCGGCGTCAGGGTGCTCGGCGTCGACCCCGATACGGGCGACGAGGTCTCGCTGCGCGACGGGCGCTTCGGCGTCTATGTGCAGCAGGGCGAAGGCGAGAAGCCGAAGCGCTCCTCCCTGCCGAAGACGATTCCCGCCGCCGATCTGACGCTCGATCAGGCGATCGCGCTGCTCTCGCTGCCGCGCGAGGTGGCGAGGCACCCCGAGACGAAAGAGCCGATCCTGGCGGCGATCGGCCGCTATGGGCCTTATGTCCAGCACGGCAAGACCTATGCGAATATCGGCAAGGACGACGATATCCTTGGCATCGGCGCCAATCGCGCGATCGACCTCATCGTCGCCAAGGAGAGCGGCCTCTCGGGGCGGCGCTTCGGCGATTCGGCGAGCGCGCCCGCCCGCAGCGCTCGGCGAGCATCCCGTCCGGCGGCCCGGTGACGCTCAGGGCTGGGCGCTACGGCCCCTATGTCAACCATGGCAAGGTCAACGCGACCTTGCCGAAGGACGCCGACCCCACCACATTGAACCTCGAAGGGGCGCTGGCGCTGCTGGCGGCGAAAGCCGCGGGCGGCGGCGGCTCCGACGCAGGGGCGCCTGCTCGGCGAACATCCCTCAGGCGGCCCGATCACCGTGCGGGCCGGGCGCTTCGGCGCCTATGTCAACCATGGCAAGACCAATGCGACGCTGAAAGCGAACGCCTCGCCGGAAACGATCACGCTCGAAGAGGCGATCCGCCTGATCGAGGACAAGGAAGCCGCCGGCGGCGGCGAGAAAGAAAGCCCCGGCGCCGAAAAAGAGCGCGCCGAAGGCCTCGCGCCAAGGCGTCCGGCCAAGAAGAAAGCGCCGGCGGACGATGACAGTCCGCCGTTCGAGACCGCCGCGAAACGAAAATCAGCCCCCGCGCGAAAGCCGGCGGGCGCCAAAAAACCCGCCGCCAAACCAGCGGCGGACGAAACAGAAAAAGGCCAAACAAGCGTGAACAAAGCCGCCGGGACAGACAAGTCCGGCCACCAATCTGCGCGGACCGCGCAGCAAGATACGCCCGCCCCGCGCCGACGCGGGAAGAGATCGTCGCCTTCATCGCCCGCGAGCGGGAGGCCGTCCAACCGGCCGGCAAAGCGCCGGCGAAAATCAGCAAGCGCGAAATCGCCCGCGCCTTCGACATCAAGGGCGATGACCGCATCGCCCTGAAGCGCCTCCTCAAAGAACTCGAAGCCGAAGGCGCCATCGAGCGCCGCCGCAAAGCCCTGCACAAGCCGGGCCTTCTGCCGGCGACCGTGCTCGCCGATTTCTTCAGCCGCGACCGCGACGGCGATTTTCTCGCCGCGCCGGTCGACTGGGATCTGGCGCAGGGGCCAGCGCCGAAAATCGTCGTCGCCATCCCGCGCACGGCAAAAGCCGGGAACGCCGGCGCCCGGCGTCGGCGACCGCGCCCTTTTGCGGGTCGAGCCGCTGCCTGACGCCAAGGCGGGCGAGCCCGCCTATAGCGGGCGCGTCGTCAAGCTGCTGGAGCGCGCGCGCTCGCAAATCCTCGGCATTTTCCGCGCGAACCCCGGCGGCGGCGGGCGCATCGCGCCGATCGACAAGAAAAACGTCAATCGCGGCGAACTCGACGTGCTGCCCGGCCAGGAGGGCGAGGCCCGCGACGGCGATCTCGTCGCCGTCGAGATGCTGCGCACCGGGCCGGCTTGGCCTTCCCTCCGCCCGCGTGCGCGAGCGGCTCGGCGCCTTCGACAGCGAGAAGGCGGTGAGCCTCATCGCCATCCACACCCACAAGATCCCGAATGTCTTCAGCCCCGCGACCATCGCCGAGGCCGAGCGCGCCCGGCCGGCGACGCATGGCGGGGCGCGAGGACTGGCGCAGAGCTCCCGCTGATCACCATCGATCCGGCCGACGCCAAGGATCACGACGACGCCGTCCACGCCGAAGCCGGATCCCGATCCCGGCAACAGCGGCGGCTTCATCCTCATCGTCGCCATCGCCGATGTCGCCGCCTATGTGCGGCCCGGAATCGCCGCTCGACCGCGAAGCGCTCGATCGCGGCAATTCGGTCTATTTCCCCGACCGCGTCGTGCCGATGCTGCCGGAGCGCATCTCGAACGATCTCTGCTCGCTGCGCCCGCATGAGGACAGGCCGGCGCTCGCCGTGCGCATGGTCATCGCCGCCGACGGGCGCAAGCTCTCGCATGGCTTCCATCGCATCATGATGCGCTCGGCCGCCAAGCTCGCCTACGCGCAGGCCCAGGCCGCGATCGACGGCGCGCCGGACGAGACGACGGCGCCCCTGCTCCAGCCGGTGCTGGCGCCGCTCTACGCCGCCTACGCCGCGCTGAAGCGCGCGCGGGACGCGCGCGGGCCGCTCGAACTCGACCTGCCCGAGCGCAAGATCATCCTCGACGAGCAAAGGCGGCGGTCGATCGCGTCATCATCCCGTCGCGGCTCGACGCGCATCGGCTGATCGAGGAATTCATGATCCTCGCCAATGTCGCGGCGGCCGAGACGCTCGAAGCCAAGCATCAGGCGCTGATCTATCGCGCCCATGACGAGCCGACGCTCGAAAAGCTGAATAACCTCGCCGAATTCCTGTCCTCGATCGGCATCAAGCTGGCCAAGGGCCAGGTGCTGCGGCCCGAGCAGTTCAACGGCATCCTCGCCCAGGTGAAGGACACCGACAACGAGCATCTCGTCAATGAGATCGTGCTGCGCACGCAGGCGCAGGCCGAATATGTCGTCGAGAACTACGGCCATTTCGGCCTGAACCTGCGCCGCTACGCGCATTTCACCTCGCCGATCCGCCGCTACGCCGATCTCATCGTGCATCGCGCCCTGATCGCCGCGCTGCGATCTTGGCGACGGACGGCCTGCCGCCCGCGGCTCGCGCGGAATTGCCGGAGATCGCGGCGCGCATCTCCGCCGCCGAACGGCGCGCCATGGCGGCCGAGCGCGAGACAATCGAAAGGCTGATCGCGGCGCATCTTTCCGACAAGATCGGCGCGAGCTTCGAGGGGCGCATTTCCGGGGCGACCCGCGCCGGGCTGTTTATCCGTTTAAGCGATACCGGCGCCGACGGCTTTATCCCGGCCTCCATGCTCGGCGACGATTATTTCCGCCATGACGAGAGCCTGCATGCGCTGATCGGCTCGCGCACCGGCAAGATGCACCGGCTCGGCGACATGGTGACGGTGAAGCTGGTCGAGGCCGCGCCGCTGGCCGGCGCCCTGCGCTTCGAACTTCTGGGCGAGGGCCGCCCGGCCAAGCCCAGCATGAAAGCGCGGACGGGAGCTGCGAGGCCGAAGCCGGGCCCGAAGACCGGGCGACCGGCCGAAACCGGCGCGCGGCGCTGACGGCGAGCGCAGAGGCGGAGCAAGGGGAGGCAGACATGCTCGATGATGGATTGTTCACCGTTCCAAGCGCTTATTCGGTCGACGATACGATCAGCCGGTTCGAGGCGGCGCTGCAGGCCAAGGGCGTGACGCTTTTCGCCAAGATCGATCACAGCGCCGGCGCCGTCGAGGCGGGGCTGACCCTGCGGCCGACTTTCTTGCTGATTTTCGGCAACGCCCGCGCCGGAACGCCCCTGATGCAGGCGAACCAGCGGATCGGCATCGACCTTCCCTTGAAGGCGCTGGTCTGGCAGGACGCCGACGAAAAGGTTTGGCTGACCTATAATGATCCGGCCTGGCTCGCGGCCCGGCACCGGCTCGGCGAGCGCCGTAGCCGAGACCGTGGCCGCGCTCGAAAAGGGCCTCGCGACGCTCGGCGCAAGACGCGACGCCGGCTAAGGCGCGGCGAGGTCATTCCGCGCGTCAAAACCGCGCATTCGTCGGCAGCCGCTTACCCGGCGGCGCCAAAAGCCGTATCAATTGATCCCGGAAAGGCGATTGCATGCTGCAACGATCGAGTGAGGACGCGCCATGCCGACCCCCGCGCTGGATTTGCCCATTTTCGCGCCGACACGCGGGCGCGCCTCCAAAGCGCGATGTCTGGCTCTCCATCCGCCGGGGTTTCATGGGGCGCTGCCCCGCCTGCGGCGAGGGCCGGATTTTCGGCCGCTATCTCAAGGTCAACGCCGCCTGCCCGCAATGCGGCGAGGAGTTGCACCATCACCGCGCCGACGACGCGCCGCCCTATGCGACGATTTTCATCGTCGGCCATATCGTCGGCTCCCTGATGCTGCTGGTCGAGACGTTCTGGCCGGATGCGCCGATCTGGCTGCACGCGCTGGTCTGGCCGACCCTCGTCGCCATGCTTTCGCTGTGGTTCCTGCCGCGCGTCAAGGGCGCCCTCATCGCCTATCAATGGGCCCTGCGCATGCATGGTTTCGAGACCGCGCAATCGCCCCCGCCGCACAGAGCGCACGCCATAGAGCGCGAGTTGCTTGGTCGACAGGCGGCGGCCTCTTATATATCTGGTTTAGCGCATGGTCCGTGCGGGAAAATCCGCGACTTTTCACAGATCATGCTTTGAACTCATCTCATTTGGAAATATCGCCGTGCCCAACCGGCCTGACCGTTCCGGCGGCGGCAAAACTCTTTCCTTTCGCCGCCATCGCCTGCGCCATCGCCACCGTGTCGATCGTCGGCGTCGGCCTTTCGCTGACCATCACGCTGATCGCCGTGCGCCTTGGCGAGCAGGGTTATTCCGCGCGCGCGATCGGCTTCAATACGGCGGCGGCGGGAATTTCGACGCTGCTCAGCGCCGGCTTCATTCCGCGGCTGGCGCGGCGCATGGGCGTGCGGCCGTTGCTGGTCGCCGCGCTGCTCTTGTGCGTCGCCTGCCTCGCCGGCATGGCCGCGACCGGCGATTACTGGGCCTGGCTCGCGTTGCGGGCGATCTTCGGCGTCGGCCTCACCGTCCTTTTCGTGTTGAGCGAATATTGGATCAACGCCGTCGCCCCGCCGCATCGGCGCGGCTCCATCCTCGGTTTTTACGCCGCGAGCGTCGCCTTGGGCTTCGCCGCCGGTCCGCTCATTCTCACCACCCTCGGGACCGCGGGCCCGAGCGGTTTCCTCGTCGCCATCGCGCTCTTCGCGGCGGCGGGCGTCCCGATCATCCTCGGCAGCGGCGCCGCGCCCAGAACTCAAGGCGGCCTCCTCCGTCTCCGTCCTCGGCTTCATGCTGATCGCGCCGGTCGCCACCCTCGCCGGCCTGCTGCATGGCGCGATCGAGACCGCGAGCATGGGTTTGCTGCCCGTCTACGCCCTGCGCTCCGGCCTCACCGCCGAGATGGGCGCCGCCTTCGTCACCCTGTTCGCGCTCGGCAATGTCGCGTTCCAGTTTCCGGTCGGCTATGTCGCCGATCATGATGGAGCGCGGCAAATTGCTGATGCTGATCGCGCTCATCAGCATTCTTGGCGCGCTGGCGCTGGGATTTTCCGTCGCGGGCGGCGGGGTCGCCTTCGGCGCGCCTGCTGCTGGTCTGGGGCGGCATCGTCGGCAGCCTCTACGCCGTCGCGCTCGGCTATCTCGGCTCGCGCTACGCCGGCGCGGATCTCGCCGGCGCCAACGCCGCTTTTGTCATGCTCTATTCGATCGGGATGCTCGCCGGACCGCCGATCATGGGCCTTGGCATGGACGCCTTCGGGCCGCGCGGCTTCTTCTTCACCATCGCCGTGCTGCTCGCGCTCTATGTTGGCGTGGTCGCGGCAAGGCTCGGGCGCCGCCCGGCGCGATGACCCCGTCGCGCGCCCTCATGCCTGACGGGAAGGGGTCTCGATGTCCGGCGCCGCCGCGGCGCGCCACGGCCACCGGCCTTCGATCTCCAGCATCAAGGTCCAGCTGAGGAAGGTGCGCACGAGGACAAGGCCGGCGAGGACTCCAAGGCTCGAGAAGGTCGGCTCCAGCGCGACGGTCTTGACGATGTCGGCGGCGACGAGGATTTCGAGGCCGAGCAGCAATGTGCGGCCGATGCGGCTCCGATAAGTTTGGTAGCGGTCGCCCTGCGACCCGCCGAGGAGGGCGATCGTCGCCCACAAGATGCCGAGGACGATGACGATCACGCCGAAGACGTCGATCGCGGCGCCGACAAGGCGGATCCAATGGGCGGCGGCGGCTTCCAGCTCGGCAAAGTCGGCGGCGTGTTCCAAGGCGGCTCATCTTCGGGGCGGCGGGACGGCCGCGCGGCGTGCAATTCGCAGGGGACAGCTTAGCAGCTTCGAGCCTGTTCCGCCGCTTCTTGACAACGCGGGCCGCGATCCGTATGGTCCCGGCTTCCAAACATCTTCGCCCCCCGGGCTCCTCGGCCCGGGCGTTGGGCGTTCGTCGCGTTAAAGGACTGCTGGAATGGCCAAGGCCGCTATGCTCAAGATCAAGCTTCTGTCCACGGCGGACACGGGCTATTTCTACGTCACCAAGAAGAACGCGCGGACCAAGACCGAGAAGCTGTCGTTCAAGAAATACGATCCTGTCGTGCGCAAGCACGTCGAGTTCAAGGAAACCAAGATCAAGTAGCCCAGCCGGCGCGCTTGGCGAGCTCCGCGAGATAGGCGCTCCGCGCCTCCGGCAGCCTCTGCCCGCGCGGGGCGAACACATCGCGATTGAGAAAGAATTCTGTCAGCCTGAACCCGTCCCTTATATCGCAAGGGGGCGGGTTTTTGCGTTCCAACTCCTCGTTCAAGGCTTCCCCGCGCAATTCCTCATGCGCGCAGGAACGCCGGCAGCGGCAGCAGCCGGCCCCGATAGGGCGCTCCGGCCGCTGACGAGACCGCGCGGCCCGATTTCGGCGACACATAGGCAAGATCACGCGTGTCGCCGGTCGCGGCGCAGCGCGACAGATCGAGCCGGAACCCCGCCTCGCTCAGAATTTCGACCTCGAGCTTTACCATCAGCGCCGGCAGCCGCTCGTCCTCGATGTGGTCGGCGATGAGATTCGCCGCCTCGTAAAGCTCAGGATGCGGGTCGCGCTCGGCGATCACCCGCAGCAGCGCGCCGATGAGGCCGATGGCGTGCAGCGCCTCCGCGCTCGCCATCAGGCGCGCGGTGCGGAGCCGCGTCGGCTCGATGGCGAATGCGCCAAGATGCTCGTCGAGCCGGGCGCGCCAGACGAGTTCCGCGCTGTTGCCCGCCTGCAGGAAAGGCTGCATCCGGCGCGAGCGGCCGCCTTTGACGAGGCCGAGATGACGGCCGTGCGCGCGCGTCATCGCCTCGACGATGACGCTTGTCTCGCCATATTTCCTGACCCCGATGATGAGGCCTTCGTCGCGCCATTCCATGCTTGAATTCCCGCGGCGATTTTCGCCCATTTTCGCGGCGATAGGAACCCGTGCGCATCGCGACGAGAAGGCGATCGGACCGCTCTCGCCCCGCGCAAGCGAGATCCAGGCCTCAAGGCGTCCGGTTCGAGGCCCGAATCGGTCAAAAATCTGTTTCACGTGAAACAGGCGTCACGGAATGAGCACCATCGAACCGGTCGTCTCGCGGTCTTCGAGCGCGCGGTGGACGCTGACGACATCCTCCAGCGGATAGGTCCCGTGCAGCGGAATCGTGACCTCGCCGCTTGAGACGACGCGCAGCAGGTCGCGCGCCATTTTGGCGAAATCCTTGTGCCTGGCGGCATAGGTGTTCAGCGACGGACGCGTCGCGAACAGCGAACCCTTGGCCGACAGGAGCCCGATATCGAACGCCTCGATCGGTCCGGAAGCCGAACCGAAACTGACGAAGAGGCCAAGCGGCTTCAGGCAATCGAGCGAGGCCGGAAAGGTCGCCTTGCCGACGCCGTCATAGACGACGTCGCAGAGCTCGCCCTTGGTGATCTCCTTGACGCGGGCGGCGAAATCCTCCTCGCGATAGAGGATCACATGCTTGGCGCCGGCCTTTTTGGCGAGCTTCGCCTTCTCCGGCGAGCCCACCGTCCCGATCACATGGGCGCCGAGCGCCTTCGCCCATTGGCAGAGGATCAGGCCGACGCCGCCCGCGGCCGCATGGACGAGGATCACGTCGCCCGCCTTCACCTTGTGGGTCTGGCGCAGCAGATATTGCGCGGTGAGGCCCTTCAGCAGCATCGCCGCCGCGACGTCGTAGGGAAAGCGCTTCGGCAGCTTGATCAGCCGGTCCTCGGCGACCACCCTTTCCTGCGCATAGGCGCCAAGGCTCGCGAGATAGGCCACGCGGTCGCCGACCTCGAAGTCCTTGACGCCCTTGCCGACCTCGATCACCTCGCCCGCGCCTTCATTGCCGGGCGTGAACGGCGGCGGCGCGGGATAGAGGCCCTTGCGAAAATAGACGTCAATGAAATTGACGCCGATCGCGTGATTGCGGACCAGAACCTCGCCACGCCCCGGCGGCGGCAGTTCGATCGTCCTCAATCCGCATCACCTCGGGGCCGCCTGTTTCGTGAACGCGAACAGCCTTGACCATGTCTTCTGCCCCTCGAATCCGGTCTGCGCGTCAGGCGCACCTCTTGATAAGTCTATTTTTCTAGTATAATAGTGGATTGTGGTTGGGCAGCCTTTGCGCCCTAATCATTTGACTGGCAATCCTTCCTTCTCTCAGGCGGCTCCGAGGAGCCGCCTCTTTTTCGCCGCGCGCGCAATCAGCGTCGGAGCCTCTTCGACGACCATGGCGCCGATGTCGGCCTCGCAGACCAGCGCGCCGTCGACAAGGGCCCTCCCGGAGAACCACCACATATTGCGGCGGCGATTGGTTCGCGTCATGTGAAATTCGACCCGGTCGCCAGGCAGCACGGGCTTGCGAAACTTCGCCTTGTCAATGCTCATGAAATAAACGAGCGGAACCGGCCGTTCGGCGGAATGCGCCCGGATGCAGAGGGCGCCCGCCGTCTGCGCCATTCCCTCGATCAGAAGCACGCCCGGCATGACCGGGCGGCCCGGAAAATGGCCCTGAAACTGCGGCTCGTTGACGCTGACGTTCTTGATCCCGATGCCGAACGAGTCGCCTCTCGCCTCGACGATCCGGTCGACCATCAGGAATGGATAGCGATGCGGCAGATATTTCAGCAATTGCAGAATATCGAATGATTCGACCGTCGCCGCGGCCTCGTTCATCTTCGCGCCTTCATGATTGTCTTTCTCCTTTAACGAAGCGGATCAAGATCATGGGCGAGAAAAAGTCAATCGCCGGCGCCCGCCCGCGCCTCGATGCAGACGAAATCGCCAAGGCGGATTGACGGGTCGATCCAAGCCTGCGACAGGATCCTGCACTTGCGCCCGACCGTCACATCGCAGCCGATCTGAACGAGATTGCCGATCCTGGTCCCCTCCCCAATCACGGTGTCGCGACTAAAGCCCCGATCGAGAGTCGAATTGGCCCCGATCTCTACATCGTCCTGGATGATGACGCGTCCGATGTGCGGCGCTGACGCCGCCTCGTCCCGCCGGATCGGCCCCGCCGCAAAGGCCCGCGTGGCCGATGCGCACGCCCGGATGCAGCAGAACGCGGTTGCCGATCAGCGCATTGACGATCGTCGTCTGCGCCCCGACCGCGCACTCTCGCCCGATCCTGACGCCGGGGCCGATCACGCTGTTGGCGCCGATGATGGAGCCCGAACCGATTTCGACGCGAGGCCCGATCACAACTCCCGGATCGATGACGACGCCAGGCTCAAGACGCGCCTCGGGATGGATCGTCGCGCCGGGGTTGACGCCCGTCGCCGCGAAAAGCGACCCCGGCCGCAGCGCGGAAGGATACATCCGCGCGATGGCGAGGGCGAACGCGCGCCAAGGGCTTTCCGTCACCAGCGCGGTGGTCCGCGTTGGGAGCCGGGACGCGAAGCGCTCGGCCACGAAACAGGCGGTGGCGTTAGTCGACTCAAGGAGATCAAGCCGCTCCGGATGGGCGAAATAGGCGAGATCGCCGGGCTCGGCTTCATCGAAGGGAGCGCCGCCATAGATGCAGGGCGAGAGATCGACGCCGTAGGGAGCCCTCGCCCCCGTCAGGGCGACGAGGTCCGCGAGCGAAAGTTGCATGTCGCGCAGGAAGAAGATCGGATCGCTCATTCAGCGCAGGCCAGATCGGACATCAAACGGAAAATCGGGCCATTCGCCAAATCTGGCAAGTCCGCCAATCCTAAACCGTGAAGTACGAAACGCGCGTCCGACGCGCGCCCACGCTTCATCGCATTGCGAACGGGCGCGCTTTGAGGCTCCAAATCGCCTGGACACGCAATCCGGCGCCCCCGCGCGGGGTAAATCCCGCGGCGCGATTCCGATACGCGCCGCGCGAGCTCATCAGAAGGTTGTGCCGCCAGTGAAGCGGAAGAACTGGGTCTGATCCGCGCTGCTCTTGGTGATGTCCTTGGCGAAGTCGAACCGGATCGGCCCGAGCGGCGAGGCCCAGATGAGCGAGGCGCCGACCGAGGAGCGGATCGTCATCGCGGCGCCGCCGAGGGTGATGCAGGTGCCCTGCGTGTAGAGCGGATAGACGTTGTTCGGCGTGCACACGCCATTATAGCTGAAGTTGGTCTTGCCGCTGTAGTTGAACAGGCTGCCGGCGTCGGTGAAGAGGGCGCCTTTGAGGCCGATATCCCGCGGCAGCCCCCAGATCGGGAATTGCACTTCGAGGCTGCCGCCAAAATAGGTGGTGCCGCCAAGCGGGTTGCCCTGGTTGCCATAATAACCGGTCGAGGTGTCGCGCGGACCAATGCCGTTTGGCGCGAAGCCGCGCACGAGGCTCGGCCCGAGGTTGAAGTTGTCGACGATCGGCAGGTTGCTCCCGCCATCGTTGCCAAAGCCGAAAATCTCGCCGCCCTGCAGATGGACGATGCCGACCACCTGGTCGATGATTTCGTGATAATAGCGCAGATCTGCCGGTCGTGCGCACGAATTGGGAATTGCCGCCGGCGCCCGCGAGGTCCTGCCGCAGTTCGGCGAAGATGCCGCTGGTCGGACTCTTGCCGTTGTCAAGCGTGTTATAGGAGAGCGTATAGCCGAACATCGAGGTCAGCGTATTGCCCTGGGCCTGCTTCAGCGCCAGAGACGCCTCGCCATTGCTCAAGCAGCTGTTCCCATAATAGACGCTGGTCCCGTTGAAGCCCGGCGTCGTGCCCCAGATCGGAAAGGCGCAGTCGTCGTAAGGATGGGCTGAATTATTCGGGATCGTAATATCCGTATTGTAGAGCGAATAACGCGGCGAGAAGGTGATCTCGTCGGTGACGGGCAGGCCAAGGCGCAGCGTGCCGCCGGTGACGAAGTTGCTGTAGTAGGAATACTGGCTGACGCTGCTCTGCTTCGCATAGACGTCGAAGCCGGCGGCCATGCGGTTGCCGAGGAAATAGGGTTCGGTGAAGCTGAACTCGACGCCGCGCGAATATTGCCCCTCGGACACCGAGAGCCGCACATATTGACCGCGTCCCATGAAGTTCGATTCCGAGACCGCGACTTCGGCGATAAATCCGTCCGCGGTCGAATAGCCGCCTGACACCGACAAAGAGCCGGTCGGCTGATCCTCGACGTCGACGACCACGATGACGCGATCGGGCGTCGAGCCCTGCTCGTTGGTGATCTTCACTTTCTTGAAGTAGCCGAGACTGTTGAGACGCCGTTCGGCGCGATCGATCAAGGCCTTGTTGTAGGCGTCGCCCTCGCCGATCTCGAATTCGCGCCGGATCACATAATCGCGCGTCCTGGTATTGCCGCGGATGACGATGCGCTCGATATAGACGCGCGGGCCTTCCTCGACGACGAACACGATGGCGACGGTGCGGTTGGCGGGATCGCGGTCGCCGCGCGGGCGCACCTGCGAAAAAGCGAAGCCGTGCTTGGCGATTTCCCGCGTCAGGGCGTCGGTGGTCTTCTGGACCTGATCGCCATTATAGATTTCGCCCGCCGACAGCCGCAGGAGCGGACGCAGCGCGGCGGCGTCGAGGCTCGGCAGATGCGATTCGACGTCGACGGACGAGACCGTATATTGCGGTCCTTCCTCGACGGTGATGGTGATGATGTAGCCGCCCGCCTCCGGGCTGAATTGCGCGTCCGAACCGGTCACCCGAAAGTCGGCATAGCCGTTTTTCAGATAGAAGCGCCGGATGAGCTCGAGATCCGACGCGATCTTGTCCGGATCATAAACGTCCGACGTCTTGAAAAACGACATGAAATTCATCTCCGTCGTCTGCATGAGATCGCGCAGCTTGTCGGAGGAGTAAACTTGATTGCCGACGAAATTGATGGTTTTGATGCCGGTCTTTTCGCCCTCGTCGATGGTGAACACGACGTCGACCTTGCCGTTGGGCAAATCGACGATCCTTGACGTCACCTTGGCCGCGGCGTGACCGGAGCGGCGATAGGCGTCCTTGATCCGCTCGATGTCCGCATCGACGGTCGCCTGACTATAGGGTCCGCGCGATTTGGATTGCACCTCGGTCGTCAGGGTTTCCGTCTTGATCTTGCTGTTGCCCTCGAAGGCGACGCGATTGATGATGTTGTTTTCGGTGACGACGATGACGACGCGGCCGCCTTCGCGGCTGACCCGGATGTTAGAGAACAGCCCGGTGGCGTAGAGGGCCTTCACGCCCTTGTTGACAGCGTCCTCATCGGAGCCGGTGAAATAGGATTCGATCGTTTCGGTGTCGACGCGATGGTTGCCGCTGACGGAAACGCCCGCGGCGGAGGCTCCCGACACGGCGCCGATCAAAGAGGCGAAAACCAGGGCTGCGAGGAAGAGCCGGTTCAGTTGGCGACGCATTGCTTGCATTTAGGACCGGTCTCCACGTGCTTTGCCGCCGGCCGCTGTCCGGACGCCAGATAATTGTTCCCACTGGCTTATCGGGAATGACAGCGGATGGCGCGCAAACCCTTAAGCTCTGCTTCTACAAGGTTTGACCCCGCCTGCAAATCAAGATTCGCTCAAATTCTCGGTTTTGCAGCAGGCGTGGCGATCAAGACACGCTTTGCGGTGATTAGAAGGTTAAGCGTTAAAGTTAATGTTTTACATCAAATGCGGGCGCGCCCCTTCAACCCCAGCGCATCAATTGCCGCGTCAGACGCAAAATGTCGTTGTAGGTCGCGAAAATCATCAGGCCCGCGACGAGCGTGAGGCCGATCTTGAAACCGAATTCCTGCGCTTTTTCGCCCATGGCCCTGCCGCGCACAGCCTCAACCGCGTAGTAGAAAAGGTGTCCGCCATCGAGGAGGGGAATGGGCATGAGGTTCAACAGCCCGACCGAGATCGACAGGACGGCGGCGAGGTTGAGCAGAGCCGCGATGCCGATCTTGGCCATTTCGCCGGAAACCTCGGCGATCCGGATGGGTCCCGACAGCTGATCGGCCAATTCCTGGCCAGTCACGAGACCGCCGAGATAAGAGCCCGTGCGCGCCACGACATACCAGGTCTCGGAGGTCGCGCGCGTAAACGATTCGACGAGGCCGTAACGCTGTACGCGCCAGTTTTCGGGCTTGCCGCGCGTCTCGACGCCGAGAACGCCGACCCGCGTCGTCCCGAACGGCGTCGTGATCTCCCGCCGGCGCGGCGTCGCGACAAGTTCGACCATCTTGCCCTGGCGATCGACATCGAAGGTCAGGGCCGTATCGCTCGCCGTCTGCACGACGCGCTGCATGTCCTCGAAGCTCTCGATCTTCTTGCCGTCGATCGAGACGATGAGGTCGCCCGGCAGAAATCCGGCCGCTTCGGCCGCGCTTCCGGCCGTGACATTATCGACCAGAGGCGCGAGCATGCCGCGCCCACTGATGTAGAAGATGCCGGTGAAAATCACGATTGCGAGAAGAAAATTGGCGATCGGACCGGCGGCGACGATCGCCGCGCGCTTTGCGACGCCCTGCGCGAAGAAACTGACCGCGCGATCCTCCTTCGACATGGCGGCGGCGGCGTTGACGTCGGTCATCGAGGCGCCGTTAGCGTCGCCATGAAACTTGACATAGCCGCCGAGCGGCAGCGCGCCGATGCGCCAGCGGGTGCCGCGCCGGTCGTGAAAATGGAAAATCTCCGGCCCGAAGCCGAGCGAAAAGGCGTCGACCTTCACGCCGCACCAGCGGCCGACGAGGAAATGCCCCAATTCGTGGAAGAACACGACAAGGCTCAGCACGAAAATGAAAGGGACGATATAGGCGCCGGCCGACCAGATATGCGTGAGAATCGTCATTTCAGCTCCTTGGACGCGCCCGCTTCGCACTCGAGGCGATCGCGCCCGTCATCTCTGTTCTCCCGCCGCCACGGGATCAATGCCGCCGCAGCGCGGCGCGCGTCCGTTCGCGCACCGCCCCATCGATCGCCAGCGCCTCGGCGATCGAGTCCGGGCTCGCGCGCGACGCCATCGGACAGCGCCGCCTCGCAAGCTTGTTCCACCATTTGGGCGATCTCGTGAAAAGAGATGAGCCTTTTCAGGAACGCCTCGACGGCGATCTCATTGGCGGCATTCAAGACAGTGGGGAGGCCGCGGCCGGTCCGCAAGGCGTCGAGCGCGACGCGCAAGGCGGGAAAACGGTCGAAATCGGGGCGCTCGAAAGTCAATTGGCCAAGGCTTGCGAGGTCGAGGCGGCGCGCTTTGGTGACGATGCGGTTTGGATGCGACAGGCAATGGGCGATCGGGACTTTCATGTCGGGAGCGGCGAGGCCCGCCGTCACCGAACCGTCCGTGAAAGCGACGAGGCCATGAACCACGGACTGGGCGTGCACCAGCACGTCGAGCCGCGCCGCCTCGATGCCGAAAAGATAATGCGCCTCGATGATTTCGAGGCCCTTGTTCATCAGCCCGGCCGAATCGATCGTGACCTTCGGCCCCATCGACCAGTTCGGATGGTTCAGCGCCTGCTCGGGCGTCGCTGCGGCGATGGCCTCGCGCGTCCAGGTCCGGAACGGGCCGCCGGAAGCCGTCAGCGTGATCATCTCGATGGCGGCGGGTTCGGCGTCGCCCATCGCCTGGAAAATCGCATTGTGCTCGCTGTCGACCGGCAGCAGCCTTGTTCCAGAGGCCGCCGCCTGGCGCATGAACGCGGGCCCGGCGCAGACGAGGCACTCCTTGTTGGCGAGGGCGATGGTGCGGCCGGCGGCGAGCGCGGCGAAGGTCGGCGCGACGCCCGCCGTTCCGGCGATGGCGCCCATGACGATGTCGGAGGGCTGCAAAGCCGCGGCGATGACGGCCTCCGGGCCCGCCGCCGCCTCGATCGCGGTTCCTGCCAGCCCCTCTTTCAGTTCGGCGTAGCCGTCAGGGTCGGCGAGCGCGGCGAATTTCGCGCCAAGGCGCCGCGCGATGCGGGCGAGCGCCGCGCCATCGCGGCCGCCGGCGACCGCCTGGACCGTGAACGCGCCATCCGATCCGGCGATGATCTCGGCGGTCGATTGGCCGATCGAGCCCGTCGCGCCGAGCACGACGACGCTGCGCGGGCGGACTTTGGCGACCGCCGCCTTTCGCAATTGAGTGACCTGCTCCAATGCCGTCCCGTCTCGCGTTGTTTTACAAGGGTCATTCGCTAAAAAGGCAACTATATATCTTTTCCGCGCGCCGTGGCGATCACAGGCTGCGGCGCCGAAACGACCCCGATCCTCGCAATCTACCGACGACCCGGGGCTTTTCTGCGGCGCCCGCTCCTTTTGCGCGCCAGCGCGCCGCCGCCTCGCGTCGAGAAAACGCGGCGAAACGAAAATTCAGAACCAATCGAACAGACCCGGCCCCGCTGACGGCAGCCCATGTAGCGCTGCGACCACGGCGGTGAAAGCGGCGGCCGCGACAAAACCGTCGAGGCGGTCCATGAAGCCGCCATGGCCGGGGATCAGGGCGCTCGAATCCTTGGCGCCGAAGCGGCGCTTGACGATCGATTCGAAAATGTCGCCAGCCTGCGACACCAACGCCGCGACGAGCCCCAGCACGAAAATCGGCGCGGCAAATCGCGCGCCGTCCAGCCCCTGCACGCCGATCAAAGCGCCGATCAAGGCCCCGGCGAACACGCCGCTGAGCG
Source organism: uncultured Alphaproteobacteria bacterium (assembly GCA_963757985.1). GTDB lineage: Bacteria > Pseudomonadota > Alphaproteobacteria > Rhizobiales > Beijerinckiaceae > Methylocapsa. The sequence continues at coordinate 36,498 of CAVWTQ010000002.1, forward strand.
TCCCCGACCAGGTCTTCGACGGCGAAACCTGCGGCCAGAGCTTGGGGCCGCCGATCAGACGGCCGCCGAAATAGGCGAACACATCGGCGCCCCAGACCGTGGCGAAAAGCCAGAAAATCGCCCGCGGGCCGAACCCCGGAGCGGCATAGACGGCGTTGACAGAGACGATCAGCGATCCGGCGTAGACAAGGCCGCCGAAGGCCCAGAGCCGCCGTCCTGGCCCCGCTGCGAGAGCCAGCGCGACGCCGCCGAGGCCAAGGATGCCGCACGCCGCGGCCAGCTCGCCACGCGCGGCTAAAGAAGCCGTCGTCGCCAGCGCCGCCGCTGCGACCAGAAAGCGCAGGCGCGGCCGGCTGGCGCCGATCAGATTTTGCCATTCGAGACCGACGGCGAGCGCCGCGGCCAACCAGGCGAGAGCGAAAATGACGCCGCCCCGCCAAACGGAAGTGAGCGCCACCGCCGCGAGGACTAGCCCGGAGACGACCCGCGGCAGAAGATCGGCGAGGCGGCGCCCGCGTTGGCGCGTTTCGGCGCCAGCGCCCAAGGGAGGCGGGTCGTCGCCGGGCGGATGGGCGGCGCTGTCGTTCAGCATCGCAAAGGGACCCGGCGTCTGGAGAAAGCGGCTCATGTCCTCGCTTTGCCGTCTTCGTCCGCCGCCGGTCACGCCGCCGAAGCGGCGCTCGCGGGAGCCGAATTCAGCGAGCGCGGCGGCGAAGGCTTTGCGGTCGAAGTCGGGCCAGTGCATCGGCAGGAAGACAAATTCGGAATAGGCGGCCTGCCACATCAGGAAATTGGAGAGCCGCTTTTCGCCCGAGGTGCGAATGATGAGGTCGGGATCGGGAATGCCCGCGGTGTCGAGCCGCTGGGCGAAAAAGGCCTCGTCGATGTCGGAAGGCTTGATGCGGCCCGCCGCGACGTCCTCGGCCAGCGCGCGCGCCGCCGCGGCGATCTCCTGCCGCGCGCCGTAATTGAAGGCGACGATCAGGTTCAGCCCCGTATTGGCGCGCGTCAGCTCCTCGGCCTCGACGAGAAGGCCGCGAATGTCAGGCTGCAGGTCGTCGCGCCGGCCGATCACCTTCACCTTAACGTTCGCGTCATGCAGATCGTGGAGATCGTTGCGGATGAAGCGCTTCAGCAACCCCATCAGGTCGGCGACCTCTTCCAGCGGCCGGCTCCAGTTCTCCATCGAGAAGCTGTAGACCGTCAGATAGTCGAGACCGAAATCGATCGCCGCCCGGACGGCGCCGCGCAACGCTTCAAGACCGCGCCGGTGGCCCTCGATGCGCGGCAGCCCGCGGCTCGCCGCCCAGCGTCCGTTGCCGTCCATGATGACGCCGACATGCGCCGGGACGCCGCGCGGGCGCGGGTCCGCCGCGAGGATCGGCTTGTTCGAAATCATGCTCCGCATGACGATGCCCTGGTCGTGAACGGTCCGCGGCGGCTTCGCCGGCGGCCCAACTCCTTTAAGCAGAATTTCACGGAAAGTCCCAATCTCGACCGCCTTAAGACAATAAATCGCGACTGTGACCGCGACGAGCGTATTTTGAGATGTCGCGGAAACCGAAAATATCCTCGGTTTTCTGCTTCGTTATTTGGTTCGGAAGAGCTTTGTTATTTGTCCCGAAAAGGCGGCGTCCTTCCGATTCCGAAAAGGGAGGCTCTCGCCCCGGCGCAACGTCCTATACCAAAAAGGCGCCACTCAAACCTGCATGATTTCGCGCTCTTTGGCGGCGAGCGCAGTGTCGACCTCGCTGACGCACTGGTCGGTCGTTTTCTGCACTTCGCTCTCGTGCCTTTTTTCGTCGTCCTCGCTGATCGCCTTGTCCTTCAGCAGTTTCTTCAGCGTATCGAGGCCGTCGCGGCGCACGTGGCGGACCGCGATGCGGGCGTCTTCGGCGTATTTATGCGCCACCTTGACCATTTCCCGGCGTCTCTGCTCGTTGAGCTCCGGGATGCGGATGCGCAAAATCTGCCCTTCGACCGTCGGCGAAAGACCGAGATTGGAATTGCGGATGGCCTTGTCGACGGCGCCGACCATGCCCTTGTCCCAAACCTGAACCGAGAGCATGCGGGCCTCGGGCACGCTGATCGTCGCGACCTGGTTCAGCGGCATCGCCTGTCCATAGGCCTCGACCTGCACGGGTTCGATGAGGCTCGCCGAAGCGCGCCCCGTGCGCAGGCCGCCCAATTCATGCTTCAAGGTCGCGATCGCGCCCTGCATACGCCGTCTGAGGTCCGAAACATCGAATTCTGCGTTCATCCCTGAAACCCTGATGCCTGTCTGCGCATGGTCCTTCGCGAACGCGCGCCGCGCCCTCGGACGCGATCGAAGGCGTCCAGGGGAAACGAAGGCGCGCGCGGAAATGGCCGAACGAGATAGCGCGCCTTCAGCCGATCGGCAAGCGCCGCACATGACCGCTTGTTGCTGGTCGCCGACGATCGCTTGTGGCCGGTCAGGGCGAGACGAGACTGAATTTGCCCTGCCCCTGCAGCGCCCGGCAAATCGCGCCGGACTCGCGGATCGAGAAAACGATTATGGGAATCCGGTTCTCCCGCGCAAGCGCGAAAGCGGCGGTATCCATGACGGCGAGGTTTTTCGCGATCGCCTCATCGTGGGTCAGTCGTCTCGTAGCGGGTTGCGGACGGATCCCGCTTCGGATCGGCCGAATAGACGCCATCCACCTGCGTCGCTTTCATGATGAGATCGCAGGACAGCTCGGCCCCGCGCAGCGCCGCCCCGGTGTCGGTGGTGAAGAAAGGATTGCCGGTGCCCCCGGCCAGAACGACGATGCGCCCCTTGCCGAGGTGGTGCAATGCCGCCTGCCGGGAAAACGGTTCGCACAGCGAAGGCATCGGCACGGCGGAGAGCGCCCGCGCGCTCTTGCCCTGCTTCTCGATGGCGTATTCGAGCGCGAGCGCGTTCATGACGGTCGCGAGCATGCCGATCGAATCGGCGCGCGCGCGCTCGATTCCCTTGTCCGCCCCCGCGATGCCGCGAAAGAAATTGCCGCCGCCGACAACCACCGCGACCTCGACGCCAAGCGCCGCGGCGCCCGAAAGATCGGCGGCGATCCGCGTCAGGGTCCCCATGTCGAGGCCGTGGCTCTCCCGCGCCCATCAGCGCCTCGCCGGAAAGCTTGACGACGACCCGCCGCCACGGCGAAGGGCTGGCTTCGCGATTGGACGCGCGCTCGGGCGCGGATTCCGTTTGGCCGGTTTCGGTCATGGCGCCGCCATCTTCAAAAGGGGATCCGGACGCCCGGCCAGTATCGGAGACGCCAGCGTCAAAACTGCCGCTATTGAAAAAACGCCGCTACTTCGCGCATGCCGCTTGGCGCCGTCAAGTGATATGCATTTTATTGCGACAAAACCGTTAAGCGGGCATAGGTGGCGGGACCTCGGCGCCGCCGACACATGTTCGCTGCGACCTCGAGCCGGAATTCGAGCGGACCGAAAACGACGCCATGCCGCACCAAACCGCGCAAAACTCGATCAGACTGCGGCTGATTCTCATCCCGTCCTGCATTCTGGCGATCGGCATCGCCACGGCGATCGGCGCCGCCTTTTACGACGCAAAGAGCCGGATCGCGTCCGAAATCGCATCCGGGCTGACGCTTGGCGACCATTTCATCCGCTACGCGCTGGACGATCTCGCCAACGCCCAGAACTCCGACGGCGCAATCGGAAGCCAGCGCGCTGCGCGGTCTTCGCGAGGGCCTCGCGCATGTCCGCCACATCAAGGTCTTCTTTCCCGCAGGGACGGCGGACTCGGAGCCGCGCGAGGCGGACCGCGGGCGAAGCTTGAAGCGGCCCAGCCGGCGCGGCGCGGGGCTGCGCCCGCCTGGTTCGAGAAGCTGCTGCAGCAGCCGCCGATCGTCAAAACCTACCCAGTCCGGATCGGCGGCGCCGAGCGGGGCGAAATCGTGATGACGAGCGAGTCGCGCCGACGAAATCGCCGAGATCTGGTCAAGCCTTTTGTTTCTGACCGCGCTGCTGACCGCGATTTCGATCGCCATCGTCACCCTCATTCTGCTGACCGCGCGCCATACCCTCGCGCCCTTGCGCCAGGTGGTCGAGGGACTTGACCGGCTGGGGCGCGGCCAGTTCGGCGGCGTCGGCGAGATCAGGATCGCCGAATTGCGCCGCGTCGGCGAGCGCTTCAACATGCTCGCCGCGACGCTCGCGCGATCCGAGGCCGACAACCATCTGCTGATCGACCGCCTGCTCTCGATCCAGGATGCGGAACGCAAGGAGCTCGCCCGCGAACTGCATGACGAGTTCGGCGCTTCGCTGTTCGGCATCAGGGCCGCCGCCTCCTGCATCGTCGAGGCTGCGTCGTCGATCCCCGACGGAGCGGGGCAACGGCGCGAGATCATCGAGCGGGCGAACAGGATTTCGGCTCTCGCCGATGCGATCCAGAAGCAGAACTACCGCATCCTCGACCGCATCCGGCCGGTCATTCTGCACCAGATGGGCCTCGCCGACGCTTTGCGCCAGCTGGTCGAGCAATGGCGGGCGCAGCACCGCGATTTCTCCTGCACGATCGAGATCGCCGGCGAAGGCCAGATCGCCGGGGGCAAGACATTCAGCGAAGAAGTCAGCCTGACAGGCTATCGCATCGTGCAGGAATGCCTCACCAATGTCGCTCGGCATTCGAAGGCGGGCGCCGTTCGAGTCCGGATGGAGGTTTGCGCGGCGCCGCGAGGCTTGGACGGCGGTGGCTTGGAAATGCGCCTGCGCGTCGAGGACGACGGCGTCGGCCTGCCGCCCGATTTCAGATTTGGCTTCGGCTTCCTCGGCATGAGCGAAAGGGTGCGCAAACTCGACGGCAGGCTCAATATCGGCGCCTCGGCGCTGGGCGGCGCCTTGATCGAGGCTCGCATTCCGATAGCCGCGGGAGAGACCCGAAAGATCATGGACCAGAGAACGGACGCAACGCGAGCGGAGGCGACAGCCATTCATGACTGAGCGCATCAAAATCCTGCTGATCGAAGATCATCCGATCGTTCGCGACGGTTGTTTGCGCATTCTCGCGCGGCGGCCCGACTTCGACGCGATAGAGGCGAGTTCGGCGACGGCTGGGCTCGCGCGAACCGCAGCTTTTCCCCGGACGTCATCATCCTCGACCTCGAATTGCCCGACGTTGGCGGCCTCGAGGTGATCGAAGAGCTGCTGCGCGACAATCCTACGACGCGCATCGTCATTTTCAGCATGTATGAAGCGGCGACCTTCGTCACCCGCGCGCTCGAGCGCGGCGCGCGCGGCTATGTGACCAAGAACGATGATCCCAATACGATTTTGCACGCGATCGACAAGGTTTTGTCCGGCGCCGTGTTTCTGTGCCAATCGGTGGCGCAAAACCTTGCTCTGGCCAATCTGGAGCCAGCCGCGGATCCGCTGCAAAACTTGAGCGAAAGGGAGCGGCAGGTCGTGACCCTGCTTGGCGAAGGCAAGAACCTCACTGAAATCGCAGCGGCTCTCGCGATCGGCTACAAGACGGCGGCGAATATCGTCTCAGCGGTCAAGCAGAAACTGGGCATCGGGACAAGCCCGGCCCTGATCAAATTCGCCGTCGAATTGAAGGGCAAGGCGCTAGCGCGCAGACCTAAAAAGTCGCGGACTTTTTGGGTAAGATCGGGCACCAAAACAAGAAGATAAGAGCATGATCCCCAAAGGCTTCGGGATCATGCTCCAGGAGAAATCAGCCGCGGCTCGCAGCCGATGTTTACTGCTTGGCCGGAGCGGCGGGAGCCGCTGGGGCAGCGGGAGCCGGCGCGGGGCCGCTGTCGGCGGGGCGGCGCCGCCCGTGGCGTCGGGCTTCGCGGCTTCGAGTTTCTTGCGCTCGTCTTCCGCGCGCTTTTGCAGCTCCGCCTGCAATTTCTTCTGCTGCTCCTCGAGCACCTTCGGATCGATCGGCGGCCCATCGAACGCCTTGTCGAAGCCGGAGAGCGGAACCCCGAAGGTGACGAGGTTATTCGCCTGATTCTTGACGTCGACGTTCATCACCGTGCCCTTCTTCAGCTCGGCGATGGTCGTTCCCTTAACGCGGGCTTCCGCGAAGCAGCCGTTCGGGAAGCAGATTTCAAAAGCGCCTTCCGTCGGCTGCGCCGTTGTCCACCGAGAAGCGGAACCCCGGCCGCAGCATGAGCCCGACCGGCATCAGCAGGCGCACGACGCGGGTATCGTCGCCCTTGACGTCATAGACGGCGAGCGCGAGCACCGGCGGCTTGTCTTTCTCCGCGCTGAAATCGCGGGTCGTGTAGCAGATTTCCTTATTGGCCGTCTGATCCTTGCCGCAGACTTTGGTCCAGTCATTCTGCGTCGGCGACAGTTCGACCCTGAACGGTCCTTGCTGCGGCGCAGGCTGCGGCGCTGGCGATCCGGCGGCGGGCTGGTCGGCGGGCGCTTGTTGGGCGGGCGCGGGCGCCGGGGCGGCCGCTGGCGCGGCGGCGGGTTTTGCGGGCGCCGGCTTTTTTGCTTGCGCGAAAGCTTCCGCACCGGCCAGCAAGAACAAGCCAGCCAAACCAGCCGCGCCGAAGCGTTTCAACGAGAAAGACATCAGAATTCCTTTCAAATGATCGGCTCTTATAGTTCAGGCTTCCCGGAAAAACATCCCCGCCGGAGCGGCAATCTGCATCCGCGACGTCGAATTGTCCCGGCGAAGACAAAACCGACATTGCGCGCGCCGTCAAGGATGGCGCCGGCAAGCGCCGGCCCTTATGTCTTATTTTTGCTGCGCCGCTGGGGTTAACCAACATGCGTCCGTCTGGCAAGCCCGCTTCTGGCGAGTCCGCGTTGCAATCTTGAGGCGCTTCAGCCTGCGCCCCCTTCGTACTTTAGAGATCAGCCGGCCACGCATGATCGAATGGTCCAGAACCGCAGCGATGAAGAAGACTCCGGCCCGAATCATCGCGATCGCGGCGCTCGTCTGCGCGCTTGTCGGCGCCCTTTCGGCGCAGCCGCCGGGCGCTCGCGCCGACGACGGGCGGCCAAAGCCCGCCATCGCCATGCATGGCGAGCCCATGCTTCCGGAAGGCTTCGATCACCTTCCCTACGCCGATCCCGGCGCCGTCAAGGGCGGACGCGTCTCGATCGGCTTTCTCGGCGCCTTCGACAGCCTCAATCCCTTCAACCTCAAGGCCGGATCGACCGCGCAAGGGTTGAACGGCAATGTTTTCGAGACGCTGATGACCCGCTCGCTCGACGAGCCGTTCACGCTCTACGGGCTGATCGCAAAGACCATCGAGACCGACGCCGATCGCAATGTCGTGACGTTCAGGCTCGATCCGCGCGCGCATTTCTCCAATGGCGCGCCGATCACCTCGGATGACGTTCGCTTCACCTTCGAACTACTCAAGGCGCGCGGGCGCCCGCAGCATCGCGCCGCTTTTTCGCTGGTGAAATCGATCGAAACGCCGGATCCGCTCACCGTCCGCTATGAAATCGACGCCGGCGGCGACCGGGAAATGCCGCTGACGCTCGCCCTGATGCCGGTGCTGCCGCGCGGCGCGGTCGACGTCGCCAAATGGGACGATGCGAGCCTCGATGTCCCGATCGGCTCGGGACCCTACAAAATCGCCGAGGTCAAGCCAGGCGAGCGCCTCATCCTGAAGCGCGACCCCAATTATTGGGGCAAGGATCTGCCGGCCCGCCGCGGCTTGTTCAATTTCGATGAGATCGACATCGAATATTTTCGCGACGCCAACAGCCTGTTCGAGGCTTTCGCCGCGGGTCTGCTTGATTTTCGCGAGGAGACGAATCCCGTGCGGTGGCTCACCGCCTATGATTTTCCGGCCATGCGCGATCACCGGGACATGCGCGAGGCCCTGCCGATCGGCGGCCCCAAGGGCATGGAGGGGTTCGTCTTCAATTTGCGCCGGCCGCTCTTTTCCGACGTCAGGGTGCGCGAGGCGCTCGGCCTGATGTTCGATTTCGAATGGATCAACGCCAACCTTTACGGCGGCCTTTACAGGCGAACCCAGAGCTTTTTCGACGAATCCGAACTCGCCTCCACGGGGCGGCCGGCGAGCGACGCCGAGCGGGCGCTGCTCGCGCCGTTCCCGGGCGCCGTTCGCGAGGACATCCTTGAAGGACGCTGGCGCCCGCCCGCGAGCGACGGCTCGGGCAATGACCGGACGATGCCGAAGCGCGCCCTCGAATTGCTCGGCGAGGCGGGATATGCGCTCGAGAACGGCCGCCTGAGCAAGGACGGCGAACCGCTCGCCTTCGAGATCATGGTGAAGGATCGCAGCCAGGAGCGACTCGCCCTCAATTACGCGGATTCACTGGCGCGGATCGGCGTCACGGCCAAGGTCAGGCTCGTCGATGAAGTCCAGTACCAGCGGCGGCGGCAGAAATTCGATTTCGACATGATGATCGGAAGCTGGCTCGCCTCCGCGTCCCCCGGCAATGAGCAGCGCTCGCGCTGGGGTTCGAAGAGCGCCGACCAGGAAGCCTCGTTCAATCTCGCGGGCGTTCAGTCGCCGGCGGTCGACGCTCTGATCGCCGCGCTTCTTTCTGCGCGCACGCAGGAGGAGTTCGTCACCGCCGTGCGCGCCTACGATCGCGTCCTGTTGTCCGGCTTTTACATTGTGCCGCTATTCCATGCGCCGGACCAGTGGATCGCGGCCTCGGCGGCGCTGGCGCGGCCGAAAGAGCTGCCGCATTACGGCTCGCCGTCCGGCAGTTCGACGCTGGATACGTGGTGGCGCAAGCAACCCTGAGGCCGCGGGAGAGGGTTTTTGAGGATGATGCCAACCGATTTCACATCGATGATTTTCTTGGCCGTCGCCGGCTCTCATCCTTCTTTCGGGTCTGCGCATCGCCAACCAATATGAGCGGGCGGTGGTTTTCCGACTTGGGAAATATCAGCGCACCGCCGGGCCCGGGCTCTATTACCTCATTCCCTTCATCGATCGGGGACAGACCGTCGATCTGCGCACGATGACGACCGAGGTCGCCCAGCAGGAGGCGATCACCAAGGACAATGTGCCGGTCAAGATCAACGCCGTAATCTGGCGGCGCACGATCGATCCGCGAAGCGCGGTCATCGAGGTCATGAATGTCGGCGAGGCGGTCATTCAGGTCGCCGTCACTTCGCTGCGCGGCGTCATCGGCCAGCACACGCTCGACGACGTTCTGAAGGAGCAGGAGACGATATCGGCGGCGCTGCAGGCCTCGATCGATCGCGTGACCGAGCCCTGGGGCGTCAAGGTCGAGCGCGTGCAGATGCGCAATGTCGAGATCCCCGAATCGATGCAGCGCGCGATGGCGCAGGAGGCCGAGGCGTTGCGCGAAAAACGCGCCCGCAAGATCAAGGCGGAAGCCGAGGTCGAGGCCGCGGCCTTGCTGCGGGAGGCGTCGGAAATCATCATGCACAGCCCCGCCGGCCTCGAATTGCGGCGGATGCAGATGATCACAGAAGTCGGAGCCGAGCAGAACACCATGACGATTATTATGATGCCGAGCGAATTCGTCGAGATGGCGCGATCCGTGGCGCGGAAGGCGGACTGAGGCTTCGCTGCGCGGGCCAACGGGCGCTTTTTGCAGCTTAAAGTTGCGGTGCGCCTCAGACAGCGCTTGATTGGTTGACGCCCAACCTTGTATAATTCCAAAGATCGTTCGTAAATTTTCGTCCCGGCCAAGTGTTGCGCTGGTCGGTGGGGCGATTGTCACATTTTTTGACGCCGGGTCTTAAAGCTTCGCCAAAGGTCACGGATTGAAGCGCGCAAGGTTGGACGCGAGCCCAATAGGAGCCTTGCATGAGCGCAGCAGAGCCGCTGCAGATTCCGATCGATGTAATCGGCGACGTCGCGAGCGCCGAATGTTTCATCGGCTTGCGTCTGATCCGGGCTGTCGTCGCGTCGGCGCCGGGGCTTGCCGTCGACATCCGCTGGCATCCCTTCGAGATCAATCCCGAGTTGCCGCCCGAGGGGCAGGACCGCGCCGCCTTTCTGGAGGAAAAATACGGTACTGCGCAGGAGGCTCGCGAGGCGCTCGCGAGCCTCGCCGAAATCGCGCGCGAATTCAGCCTCGCCTTCGCTTTCGACAAGATTGGGCGGCAACCCAATACGCTGGAGGCGCACCGGGTCGTCCGCCTCGCCCGCAATTTCGACGCCGAGATCAAGATGGTCGAGGCCTTGTTCGGCGCCTTCTTCCACGACGGCCAGGACATCGGCGATCGCCGCGTCCTCGTCGCGCTGGCCGCCAAGACCGGCCTCGATCCCCGCCTCGTTGCGGATTTCCTCGCCGGCGCCGAGGATATCGATGCATTGCGACAGGAGTTGACCGGATTCCGCGCGCTCGGCGTCGAGCATGTGCCGCGCTTCATAATCGCCGGCAAAAACACCATCAGCGGGATCATCCCGGCGGAGGATTTCGCCGACGCGCTGTTCGGCTCTATCGAGGAAGAGTGAAAAACCTGCCGGGCGTCAACAGTCGCACCGTCCGACGCGCGGATTTAAGTAGGGGCGCCGGGCCTCCAAGTCTTGAAACCTGCATAACACGAATTAAATCAAAACGTGTCTGTGTTCTGCATTCGGAACACTGACCGGGTGCAGGGAGATAAACATGGTAAACCTTAGCAGTCGAGAAATGGCTAAGCCTCAGGACTGGGTGAACCTGGTCCTCGCAGTGCTGTTATTCATATCGCCGTGGGCGCTTGGCTATACCGAACATATACATGCAGCGCGAACGGCCTGGGCCAGCGGGATCGTCATCGGCTTCATCGCCCTCGCCGCGATCGTTCAATTCGCGGAATGGGAGGAATGGCTCAACCTGCTCCTTGGCGTATGGCTGATCTTTGCGCCATGGATCGTCGGTTTCGCAGGCGTCGTGGCGGCGATGCGCACGCATGTCGCGCTCGGCGTGCTGATCGCCCTGTTCTCAGCTTGGGAACTGTGGGCGGTGCGTCACGAGACCTCGGCGCATGCCTGACCGAAGCGACAGGGGCTGAGGCGTCCCTGTCGACGTTTCATGAGCGCTGGAAGCGAATTGTCGGCCGTTCGGCCCGGCGCGGGCCGCGACCTTTGGGCGCGCGGATCCGGAGGACCGACGGCAGGGAGGTTGCGTCATGTCCACTTATATCCTCTTGATGAATTGGACGGATCAAGGCATTCGCCAGGTGAAGGATTTAACCAAGCGTCTCGACGCCGCGAAAAAGGCGCTGAAGGACGAGGGAGGCGAGTTCAAGCAGGTTTTCCTCACAATGGGCCGGTATGACCTGATCGCCGTCTATGAGGCGCCGGACGATGCCGTAGCGGCGAGATTTACCATGCAGCTCGGCATGCTCGGCAATGTCAGCACGCAGACGCTCAAGGCGTTCCCTGAGGCCGCCTATCGCGCGATCGTCGCGTCGCTCGCTTAAGCCGCTGGACGCTCCGATCCTTAGCTCGTCAAGGGATGCACCGGATCGAACCGGCGCGACATTTGCGTCGGGCGATGACCGACGGCGCGAGCAGGCTGCGAATTAAAATCCCGATGTGCACAGCTTATCGAGGGCGGCGCCTTGCGCCCGCCGCGCCGCCTGCGCCGTAATCTTTTGGCTGCGAATCGCGCGCGCCGCTGTTTTCGGTTAACGAAAAGCTAACGCATTGCGTAAACATTCAATCTCAGGCGGATTTTCCGCGGGCGGCGCAGGCCGCGCCATGACCCTGGTCCCATGAAATTCACCAAACTCCGCATCGCGGGCTTCAAAACTTTCGTCGAGCCGACCGATTTCCTGATCGAGCCGGGCCTCACCGGGATCGTCGGGCCGAACGGCTGCGGCAAGTCCAATCTCGTCGAGGCGATGCGCTGGGTGATGGGCGAAAGTTCGTCGAAGAACATGCGCGCGTCCGGCATGGACGACGTGATTTTCTCCGGCGGCGGCGGCAGGCCCGCGCGCAACATGGCCGAAGTCACGCTGATACTCGACAATGGCGCGCGCGCCGCGCCCGCCGCCTTCAACGACGCCGATACGATCGAAGTCTCGCGCCGCATCGAGCGCGAGGCGGGCTCCGCCTATCGCGTCAACGGACGCGAGGTGCGCGCCAAGGACGTGCAGCTTCTGTTCGCCGACGCCTCCTCCGGGCTCGCGCTCGCCGGCGATGGTGCGGCAGGGTCAGATCGGCGAATTGATCTCCGCGAAGCCGCAGGAGCGCCGCCGCATCCTCGAGGAGGCCGCCGGCGTCGCCGGGCTGCATTCGCGCCGCCACGAGGCCGAATTGCGCCTCAAGGCCGCCGCCGACAATCTGACGCGCCTCGACGACATTCTGCAGCAGCTCGACACGCAGTCCAAGGGCCTCGAGCGGCAGGCGCGGCAGGCGGCGCGCTATCGCGACCTCGCCGGCGCCATCCGACGCACCGAGGCGCTGCGCGCTCTGATCGATCATCGGGAGGCCGCGCAGGCGTTGGCTGAGGCCGAGGCGCAACTCGAACGCCTCGCGCGCGAGGTCGAGGAGCGCACCAAGCTTCAGGCGGAGACTGCGCGAGCCCAAGGGGTCGCCGCCTACGCCCTGCCGCCGCTTCGCGACGCTGAGCTCGCGCGCGGCGGCGATCTGCAACGGCTCATCATCGCGCGCGAGGCGCTCGACGGCGAGGAAAAGCGCGCCGCGGCGCGAAGCAGCGAGCTGGCGCAGCGGATCGCCCAGATGACCAGCGATCTCGCCCATGAACGCGCGCTGGTCGCCGACGCCGCCGGCGTTCTCGAACGCCTCGACGCCGAGGCGAACGAACTCCGCGACGCCGCGAGCGGCGGAAGGCGGCGTTCGAGACCGAGGCGCGCGCGCGTCTCGCCGAGGCGGAAGCCGCCCTCGCAGCGGCGGAAGCAGAACTGTCCGAAGCTCAGGAATCCCGCGCGGGCGTCGAGGCGCGCCGCGCGGCTTGCGAAAGCGCGCTGCGCGACGAACGCGCAAGACTCGCCCGGACCGAGGCGGAACTCGCCAAGGTCGCCGGCGAACGGGACGCGCTTCTGGCCCGTTGCGGCGCGGGCGAGGATCGCGCCTTGCTGCAAGAGGCGCTGGCGCAGGCCATCGCGGCCGCCGCCGCGTTCGAAACCGAAATCACCGATCTCGAAGCGGCGCATGCGGAGGCTCGATCGGCCGAAGCCGATGCGCGCGGAAAGCTGACGGAATCCGAGCGCCGGGCGCAAAAACTCGGCACGGAAGCGCAGACCCTGTCGAAGCTGCTCAACGCGGCGAGCGGCGGCTTCTGGCCAGCCGTCACCGAGGAGATCACGGTCGCCAAAGGCTTCGAGGCGGCGCTCGGCGCGGCGCTCGGCGACGATCTCGACGCCTCCACCAATCCGTCGGCGCCGGCCCATTGGGCGGAGACGGACCGGCGCGGCGATCCGCCGCTCCCGCCTGGCATCGAGCCGCTGGCCAATCTCGTTACCGCGCCCGCCGCCCTCGCCCGCCGCCTCAACCAGATCGGCCTCGTTGCCCGCGCCGAAGGCCGCGCGCTCTCGCTGCTGCTGAAGCCGGGGCAAAGACTGGTCTCCAAAGAGGGCGACCTCTGGCGCTGGGACGGGTTCAATCAGGCCGCCGAAGCGCCGACCCCAGCTGCGCGCCGCCTCGCCGAGAAGAACCGCCTCGGCGACCTCATCGTCGAGGCGGAGGCCGCCCGCGCCGCCGCCGACTGCCCTGAAAACCGAGGCGGAAGCGGCGCAGAATCACGCGGCTGCTTGCGCCGCCGCGGAGAGCGAAGCCCGCCGCTGCCATAAGGGCGCGCTTGCGCGAGGTTGAGACGGCGCGCGAAAAACATGGCGCGGCGGAACGCGCCGAGGCCGCCGCCGCCGCGCGGCTCTCGGCGCTCGACGAAGCTATGCAACGCCTGACCGGCGCCCGCGACGAGGCGAAAGAGAAATTCGCAGCGGCGCAAGCCGGACTCGACGTTCTCGCCGACCCCGCCGATCTGATGGAGCGGCTTGAAGTCTGCCGCGCCCGCGCGGGCCGCGAGCGCGCCGTCGCCGGCGAGGCACGCGCCGAATTGCAGGCCCATTTGCGCGAGGCGCAGGCGCGCGCCAAAAGGCTGGACGCGATCGCCGGCGAGCGCGCGTCCTGGCTGACGCGCAGCGACGGCGCTGGCGGCCAGATCAGCGCCTTCGAGGCGCGTATCGCGGAGGCGACGGCGGAGCATGAAAGCCTGGCCGATGCGCCGGGCGCTTTCCTCGAGACCCGGCGCGCGCTGATGAATCAGCTCGGACGCGGCGGAAGCCGCCCGCAAGGAAGCCGCCGATCGGCGCGCCGCCGCGGAGACAGCCCTCGATCGAGGCCGATCGCGCGGCGCGCGCCGCCCTCGACGCGATGAGCGCCGCACGGGAGCAAAAGGCGCGCGCCGAAGCGCGGATCGAGGCGGCGCGGGCGCGCCGCGACGACGATCCTGCGTCAGATCGGCGCCGAGCTCGATTGCGCGGCCAACGAACTTCCGGCGCTCGCTCGGCGTCGGCCCGAACGACGAACTTCCCCCAGCAGCCGACGTCGAAAGGCGTCTTGAGGGCCTGAAGCAGGACCGCGAACGCCTTGGCGCCGTCAATCTCCGCGCCGAGGAGGAGCTCAATGAAGCCGAGACGGCGAAGGCAAATCTCGCCGCCGAACATGCGGATCTGACGGAGGCCATCCGGCGCTTGCGCCAAGCCATCCAGAGCTTGAACAAGGAAGGCCGCGAACGTCTTCTTTCCGCCTTCGACAAAGTCAACGCGCATTTCACGGAGCTGTTCACCACCCTCTTTGGCGGCGGTTCGGCCGAACTGCAGCTCGTCGAATCCGAAGACCCGCTGGAGGCGGGTCTCGAGATCATCGCGCGTCCTCCGGGCAAGAAGCCGCAAGTAATGACGCTGCTCTCGGGCGGCGAACAGGCGCTCACCGCTTTGTCGCTGATCTTTGCGATCTTTCTCACCAATCCATCGCCGATCTGCGTCCTCGACGAGGTCGATGCGCCGCTCGACGACGCCAATGTCGAACGCTTTTGCGATCTGCTCGACGGGATGCGCCAGAAAACAGAGACGCGCTTCATCGCGATCACGCATAATCCGATCACCATGGCGCGGATGAACAGGCTTTTCGGCGTCACCATGGCCGAACGCGGCGTCAGTCAACTGGTCAGCGTCGACCTCGAAGACGCGGAGCGCCTTCTCGACGCGGGCTGAACCGCGCGCGACATCATGTCCGCGGTTTTCTGGAAGATAGTTTCGGCATTTATTTCAGGCGCTTAACTGTTTCTGTCTAAGTCTTGACAGGGACCGCTGGCGCTCATATGTTGCGCCGGCTTCCAAGCGCTTGCCGCGCCGACGCCTTAATTCCTCGCAGCCCACCTCGAAGCCGACGCCTTTTCTCGCTTTTCGCGCGGAGGCGACCTATAAATCGCTTCCGCGCCGTATAGGCGCAGGGACGACGGGGAGCGGGCCAGGTGGGCGAGCGCGAAAAGCCCGAGAGGCAGCGACCTCTTGGCGAGGAACAAAAGCGCGCCGATGTTTCGGGCGAAGCGGATCGGCGCGAAAGCGCGGCGTTGCGGTCACGGCTCGACAGATTGTCGGCGGATCTCGACGCGAATAGGGATTTGAGCGCCGGAAACGGCGAGAAGGATCCTGGCCTTTCGGCCAGCTCCTTCGGGGGTGCGATGAACCTCGGGTTCCGCGTGCTGGCGGAATTCGTGTCGGCGGTCGTCGTCGGCGCGCTGCTTGGGTGGCAACTCGACAAATGGTTCGGGACGTCGCCGCTGTTTCTTCTCGTCCTCCTCCTCCTCGGGACGGCGGCGGGATTTTGGAACGTGTATCGCATCGCCGTCAAACCTTCGGGTCCGAAATCCTGAAGGCTCGACGGCGGCGAAGGCTTTGGCTCTGAGGCGAGAGAGAGGGACGACGCGTGGCGGAAGCAATGGATCCGATCCATCAGTTCAACATCGAACCGATCGTAAAGCTGCATCCGTTCGGCGTCGATACGTCTTTCACCAACGCATCGCTGTTCATGGCGTTCATCGTTCTCGCCGCCTCGGCGCTGATGATCTTTGGCACGTCGGCGCGTTCGATCGTTCCGGGCCGGCTTCAGTCCGCGGCCGAGATGGCCTATGAATTCGTCGCCAACACCGTCCGCATGTCGGCGGGGCGAGAAGGGATGAAATTCTTTCCCTTCATCTTCACCCTTTTCCTGTTCGTCCTGTTCGCCAATCTGATCGGCCTCATCCCCTACACTTTCTCGGTCACGAGCCAGATCATCGTGACCTTCGCCCTCGCCGCCCTCGTCATCGGCCTCGTCATCGCCTATGGCTTCCTCCGCCACGGAACGCATTTTCTTCGGCTGTTCGTTCCCTCGGGCGTGGCGCCGGTTCTGCTGCCCTTCATCGTTCTGATCGAAATCATCTCATTCATGTCGCGGCCGATCAGCCTTTCGGTACGTCTGTTCGCGAACATGCTGGCCGGGCCACATCACCTTGAAAGTCATGGGCGGCTTCGTCGCGGCCTTGCTTGGCGCCGGCGCCTTCGCCATTATCGCGCCGCTCCCGCTCGCCGCGACCGTCGCTCTCACCGGCTTCGAGCTGCTGGTGGCCGTGCTGCAGGCCTATGTCTTCGCCATTCTAACTTGCGTCTATCTGAACGACGCAATTCATCCGGGCCACTGAATAAATATCAACAACAGATCGGTGCCCACTTCCGCAAGTCTAGGAGTAAAATATGGATCCCGCTGCAGCTAAATTCATCGGCGCCGGTCTCGCCGCCATCGGCATGGGCGCCGCCGCCATCGGCGTCGGCCTGATTTTCGGCAACTTCCTTTCCGGCGCCCTGCGCAATCCAACCGCTTCCGACGCACAGTTCGGACGCGCCTTTATCGGCGCGGCGCTTGCGGAAGGCCTCGGCATCTTCGCGTTCCTCGTCGCGATTCTTCTGCTATTCGTTCTTTGACGCAACCTGCGATGCGCCCGAGAATTGCGGGCGCATCGTTTTCGCAATCATCCACCGCGCAGGATTTGACCATGGCTAGCCCAACTCCCGAAGGTCACACCAGCGGCACAGTCGAGCCGGGTGACATCGGCCATGGGGCGCACGCCTTTCCGCCGTTCGATTCCGCCCATTTCGCCTCGACGCTCGATCTGGCTCGCGATCAGTTTCGGGCTTCTCTATTATCTGATGTCGAAAATCGCGCTGCCGCGCGTCGAAAATATTCTCAAAGCCCGCGCGGACAAAATCGCTTCGGACCTGAAGGGCGCGCACGCAGCCCGCGAAAAATCCGAAAAAGCGGCCGCAGATCACGACAAGACGATCGCCGACGCAAGAGCGAAGGCGCAGGCCCTGGCCCAGACGACGCAGGCGCAGATCAACGCCGAAACGGACGCCAAGCATCATGCGCTGGAGGCCGAACTCAACGCCAAGCTGGCCGGCGCCGAAAAGCAAATCGTCGAGACCAAGACGACAGCGATGGCGAGCGTCGAGACCATCGCCAAGGACGCCGCGGCCGCCATTATCGAACGCTTGACGGGCCGCCCGGCCGATCCAAAAGCCGTCGCCGCAGCGCTCGCCAAGTCCAAAAGCTGAAGTCAGGAGCAGGACGATGTTGAACGCTGAAACCTTCGTCGCCTTCGGCTTTATCCTTTTTGTCGGCCTGCTCGCCTATCTTGGCGTTCACAAGACGCTCAACGCCGCCCTCGACAAGCGCGCCGACCGGATCAAGGCCGAGCTCGCCGAGGCCGAAAGGCTGCGCGCCGAAGCCGAAGCCGTTCTGGCTTCCTTCGGCAAGCGCCTGGAGGAGGCTGAAGCCGAGGCCGCCGCGGTCGTCAGACAGGCCCATGCGGACGCCGAACTGCTGGCCACCGAGGCGGCCGAGCGCCTCGCCGATTTCATCAAGCGCCGCACCAAACAGGCCGAAGATAAAATCGCCGCGGCCGAAGAGCAGGCGACCGCCGACGTGCGCGCCGCCGCCGCCGATGCGGCGACCAAAGCCGCCGCGACGGTGCTGCAGGGCGAGGCGAAAGGGTCATTCGGCGACGAGCTCGTGTCGAAGGGCATCGCCGATCTGAAATCCCTTCTTCACTGAGATTTGCCGGCGTTGGCGGGATAGAGCGGCGGCGCTCCAATAGAATCGGAGCGGCCGCCCGATTTCTCCGGCGAGGGAACGAACGCCGCTGATTTCACCGATCAAGGCTGCCGATATAGGCCACGATATCGGCGATTTCGCTGCGCGAAAGATTTATGTCCGGCATTTTTGGATGCGGATCCATGAGGAAAGCCTTCAGCTTTTTCGAACCCTCTTTCCGATGCGCGATCGAGGCGAAAGTTGGCGCATCCGAACTCGCCAGCACCTGATCGGCGGCCACGACATGGCAGGCGGCGCACCAGCGCCTGGCGATAATTTCGCCCTTCGCCGCGTCGTCCGCGAAAGCGCCGGGAGACGACGCAGCGAACGCAAGCATCGTCAACACGCCGCCGACGAGGCGCCTATGGCGACGCCTTTGGCGATGCTCGCCGAACAGGGTGGGAAGAAGGTTCCGCCAAGGTCCTGGCATGGGTTCGCTCTCTTTAACGACTACGTTCGAAGGAAGGCGAGGATACCGCCTGGCGCCGCTTCCGCCTTGCGCCAGGACAACGGGCGAGAACTTGGACATGGCCCAAGGCGGACCCGAGGACATTCGGCGTTGGCTTCATGGCCCCATCAGGCGCATTGTTCGTCCAGTTTACGCGACTGAGTCCCAACATGTCCAATAATGGTCCCGTCCTCATCACCGGCTGCTCGAGCGGCGTCGGCCGCGCCGCCGCACGTGCGTTCCACGCCGCGGGCTACGCGACATTTGCGACGGCGCGAAATCCCGCCACGCTCGACGAGCTTGCAGCCATCGGCTGCGAGACCCTCGCGCTCGACGTCACCGATGAGGCGGCGCGGCGAGCCGCCGTCGAAGCCGTCGAGAGGCGCTTCGGCGCGGTCGGCATTCTCGTCAACAACGCAGGCTATGGCCAGTACGGCCCGATCGAGGAAATAACGCTCGACGCCATGCGCCGCCAGTTTGAGACCAACGTCTTTGGCGCAATGCGGCTCTCGCAGCTCGTGTTGCCGGCGATGCGGCGCGCGGGAAAGGGGCGCATCGTCAATGTCAGTTCGGTCGCGGGGCGCGTCAGCGTCATGGGCGGCGGCGCCTATCACGCCGCCAAATTCGCCCTCGAGGCCATCGCCGATGCGCTGCGCCCCGAAGTCGAGCCCTTCGGCGTCGACGTCGTCAACGTGCTGCCCGGGCCAATTGCCACGCACTTCGAGGCTGTGCTGATGAAGACCATTCCGCAGCTTGACGCCGCCGCGGACGGTAACCCCTATGCGTCCTTCAAGAAGAATCTCGCGCGCCGCATGCACGCGTTCCTGACGCCGGGCGGCTTCGACGTCATGACCGCGGAGCATGTGGCGCGGGTCGTTCTCAAAGCCGCCACAACGTCGCGGCCGCGCACCCGCTACAGCGTGGGCTTCATCGCCAGATTTGGGCCGTTTGGCCGCGCGCTCGCGCCCGATCGCCTGGTCGACGCGGTGACCCGATACGACATTTCGAGTAGAGGCGATTGACGCGTTTGCGTGTGAGACCGCCGCGCGACATGCGCAGAGAGCGCTAGCTGTCCACGCTGACTGCGCGGGCGTCGCACTCTTCCAGAAACGCCATGGCGTCCGCCTCGCTATCGAACACGATCATTCGGCCCTTCAGATCGGTGACCAAAACGCCATGCAGAAAGGCGCACCATTCTCGATCGCCGAGCCTGACGACTTGATGGCGCGCGGTTTCGATTTCGTCATCCATGGGTCAATTGGCGCAGGCTCCGCGGCGGCGCCGCAATTGCTTCACTGACCGACACGCGAACCGGATTCATTGCGGCTTGGCGATACCGTGCGTGCACGGACCGCGAGTTGGTTCCGCACAATGCGACCTCAAAACGTCAAGCCCCCGGCCCGCGCAACTCGCGCGGGCGGTCGATTTTCGAAGCTTGCGCTTTATTCGGCTGGCTCAAGGATCCGCTGCCGAGTAGCCGCGGGCGCCGTCGGCTTGGGCGCGACCTCGGCGCTAACCAGCGAGAGGCGGACACCGGGGCCGAGCAGCTGCAGAGAGAGCTCCCTGCCGTTGCCGAATCTGACGCCATCGCGATAGGCGCCGTGCTGAAGCCGCGCGAACGTCACCTGCTCGGCCTCCCGCACGCCAAGACCTAATTGCAACTCTCTCGAAATGCCTTCGAGGGTGAGCTTGGTGTCATAAAGAATGCAGACGGCGGTCGAGCAATCGCCGGGCGCGGCGACGCCGATGCTTCCGGAGGGGAAGCGGGTGGTCACATATTTTTCCGATTCCCGCGCCGGACGCGAGGCATACATTTCAAGCGAAAAGTCACACATCAGCGCCACTCCTGAACGTATTGGACGGATGCGGCCGTAACGCAAAACAGGCCATAAGGTTCGAGCGGTTGGAAATATTGATGCCTACCCGCATGCAGGCGTCGCCGCGTCTTTAATCCGCCTTCCGACCGAACGTCGCCCGCAATTTGGCCTTGGCCGCTTCAAGCGTTCGCCTTCGGGCGGCGCCGAATTCCTGCCCGCTCTGTTGGCATAAAATGTCAACATCGACATCGCCGAGCGGAATGGCGAGGATTTGCGCCGGTTGCTTTGCTCGGCGGAACGTTTCAGGGATCGAGCGATCCGAGCGGGATCGTCGCTGTTGAAAATGCCCTTTTCGATATCGAGCGCATCGCTATCTTGCGTGACCTTGGCCGTCCATTTGCGGCCGGGTTTGTATCGTCGTGGCATGCTCGCCTCCGCCGCCGTTTGCGCTCCTCAACCGGATGCCGCGCGATCCGTTCCGTAGCAATCATCAGCCCGCTTGCACCCGCCGTTCCAGAAGCGATGGACGATGAGCGATGGACGGCGCTTTTTTGAAGGAACCGATTTCAAGATGAGCCGTTCCGCACGACAGTCCAGCGGAAGGCTGGGTGGCAAGCAGGAAGGGACGATGCGATGGCGAACGAACAGCGCCGCGGCGCGCGCGAACAACAGCCGAAGGCCGGCGAGCAGAGCCATAAAGGCGGAGGTTCATCTCGGGGCGGGCAAGAGCAGCAGGTCAAGGCTGGCGAACAGAGCCATAAGGGCGGCTCGGGCGGTTCACCACCTCAAGGCGGCGCGCGCGAGCAGCACGCCAAGCCGGGCGAACAAGGCCACAAAGGCCGCTGAGCGATTTTCGATCAGCATGGGCGTGGAGGTGCGCCCTCCACGCTTTTGGTTGTTTAGCCCTCTCTCGCGACGTTCGGCGGATCGAGCGCGGGCTTCGCCGTTCCTGGCGTCCTGCTAACGGCGCGGTTTCGCCGCGGCGTCTCGTTTCCGACATCCCTCCTCCCACAACGCCAAGTGCGCCCGCGTGGCCCGCCGCTTGCTCGAGACTGGCGGGACGATCCATACCCGCGCGGGCCGGGTCGCCTCGCGCCGAAGGATCAACGCGAAGGTCTCGAGCATGATCAAAGTGCAGATTGAGCGCCCCTATATCGAGGCGATGATCGAGGAGTTCCCGGATCTCGCCGCTTTGAAGGAGCAACTGCGGTTCGGCGACAAGGTTGAGGTGGCGTTCAGCCAATTGTCCGACGCGCAGCTAGGCTTGCTCGGCGATCTTTACCGGCAGGCCGGCCCCGGAATGCAGGTTCGCGCCGCGCAATTGTCAACTTTGCGACAAGCCTTGAAAGACAAAGGTGTCCGTTTCGGCGCTAACGACCTCGAAATGGTGTTGCCGGCCATCGTCCGCTATCTGCTGACCGACGCCATAAGGGGGTGGGTTTTCACGGCGAATGTCGCCACAAAGCCCCTGCCCTATGTCATCACGCGCCTCGACTTCACGCCCGCCTCGAACGAGGAGGCGCCCCGGCTGTTCATCGAGCTGAAAGCCAACGCCAAGGGCGCGGTGGCGGTCAATACGGTCAAGGTGACCGGCCCCGATATCGACGGCAAAACCATCGGCGAAATTTTCGCGGCGAAGGGATTTTTGAAGGAGACGCCGGAGCTGATCGCCGCCTATGACGAAACGATCGAGCGTTACTTCAGCTGGCGCGCCCAATATGGCGGACAATTCTCGGGCCGCGGCACGGGCTTCTACGCCGAGGATCCGAATTCGTCTCACCGCGACATGGATTGGTCGCGCAAGGATATCGTGGTGCTTTCCACCACCGGCGGGGCGGCCCGTCTCGTCAATGATGAGAGCATTTTGACATCCCGAGCCCTCACCCTCGACGTGCCGGGCGAAATTCTCGCGCCCTATCTCCGCCGCGCGTCAAAAAGCAGCAAATTCGACGCGGAGGACGAGGTCAAGGAGTTGCAGGGGACGCTGCCGGAGGGGTTGTTTACCAAAGTCCCGATCCATGCCTTCATTTTGATGTTCCATCTCGAACTGCATCATTATCTCTGGGTCCATGTCGACGACGTCGAGCCCTATCAATACAAGCCGGCGCTGAAGCAAAAGCTTGTTTTGCCAGCGGAGCAAACGGATCTGATCGACATTCTCACCGCCGAGATGGATCTGTTGATGGATGACATCGTCGCCGGAAAATCGGGCGGCACGACAGTGCTTTGCGCTGGGCCGCCCGGCGTCGGCAAGACCCTCACCGCCGAGGTTTATTCGGAGATCATCAAGCGGCCGCTCTACAGGGTTCATTCGGGTCAGCTCGGGCCTCAATGTGGCGGCGATGGAGAATGCCCTGAAGGAGATCCTCACCCGCGCGCAACGGTGGGGCGCCGTCATGTTGATCGACGAAGCCGATGTCTACATCAAAAGGCGCGACGATGACATGACCATGAACGCGGTGGTCGGCGTGTTTCTCAGGGTTCTCGAATATTTCAATGGTCTCCTGTTTCTCACCACGAACCGCGTCGACGATATCGACGAGGCGATCATCTCGCGCTGCATCGCCCTGATAAAGTATTATCCGCCCGACAGCGTGGCGCGCCGCAAGATTTGGAAGGTGATGGTCGAACAGTTCGGGCTGGACGTGGATGAGGATTTGATTGGCCGGCTTGTCGATCTCTTTCCTGCGGCGACAGGACGCGACATCAAGGGATTAGCCAAGCTGGTCGGCAAGTTCTGCCACCAGAAGAAGGAAAAGCCGTCGCTCGAGGCCTTCAGGCGATGCTCGATTTTTCGAGGCATGGATGTGAGCGACGCGGCCGCCTCATGACCGAACGGCTGGTCGATCGTCTACGCGGTCACGGCGAGCGCTGGGCGGTGGGACGCCTCCGGCAGGAATCGTCCACCACCTCGCCATTGGCCGGAGTGAGGCCGATCCAGTCGTCCACCAGCGCCATGTCGAAACCGGCCTCGCAGCGCTCGCCGACCTGCATCAGCGGACGGCGGATCAACAGCCTGTCTTCCAGCATCAGGGCGAGCGCGGCTCTTTCATCGAGCGACTCTGGCCGCACTTCGCCGGACTTCACGCGCGGCGCGGCGCGATTGAACCACTCGGCGACCGGACGGGCGCCGAAGAACGCGCGCAATCGCTCCGCGGTCCAGGGCTCCGCCAGCAGATTGCGCGCGACCACGGTATGGCCTGAGGCGGCGAGCAGCGTCTTTTGCCGCGCGTTGCCGCTACAGCCGGGCTTTTCCCAGAACAGAATCGTCGCCATTGCGATCAATCTCCAACGTTGACACGGCGCCAGCAAGAATGGGCAGGAATGCGCCGGAAGGCAACGCTCCCTCAGCGGTGGAATGCATACGCGGTTTCGGCGTCATTCATGCCTCGCCCCGTCCCGCGCCGCATAAGAAAATCTCGTCATTGCGACGCGCAAACCTTACTATATAATGATATATACAGCTTGTAATACGGCCGACGTCAGCCGGCCACGACCCGAAAGCAGCGACGATGCGCATCGGACTTTTCTGCACGTTCGAGAACCCACAGCGCGATTATCGTTCGGCCTACGCCGACCAGATCGCGCTTGTGCGGCTTGCCGAGACGCTCGGCTTCGACGACGCCTGGGTCGCCGAACATCATTTCAACCCTGACGCCGCCAGCGCTTCGTGCCTCGCCATTCTGGCCTATCTCGCGGCGCGCACGGCGCGCATCAGGCTTGGCTCCGCCGCGTCGCTGTTGCCGTTTCACAATCCAATTCAAATCGCCGAAGACGTCGCGACTCTCGACATCCTGTCTGACGGCAGGTTCGATTTCGGCGTCGCGAAGGGCGGTCCGTTCCCGACCCAGAACAAACATTTCGGCATCGGCGGGGAGGATAGCCGCGCGAAGACTCTTGAGGCCCTGAACCTCATCGAAAAGCTTCTGACTGAGGACAATGTACATTTCAAAGGCGAATTCTTTCACGCCGACGATGTGAGCCTGACGCCGAAGCCGCTGCAAAATCCGCTGCCGACGTTCATCGCGACATCGACCCCTGATATGGTGAAACTGGCGGCCGAGCGCGATTATGGCGTCATGGCCGGCCCGCCTTTTCCGCTGGAGAACGTTCGCGACACTGTTCGCCTCTACCGCGACGTCGCCCCGCAACATGATCCAAAGCTCGTTTTGATTCGCTTCTATCACCTGGCCCCGACGCAGGCGCAGGCTATCGACGAGGCGGCCGTACTTCTGCAGCCCTTTATCGAGCGTATGAAGAAGACGACGGCGAGCATGCAGCCGGCGTGGACTCCGTGGTTCGAATTGAATCGCGTGATCGCGGATTCGCTGATCGGGACTGCCGCCGAAGTCCGCGAGAAGGCGATGCGGATCGAAGCTGATCTTCAGCCGCGTAGCCTGATCCTGAAGCCGATCAGTCCCGACGTCGCGAAAAGGCGCGCCGATCTCGAAACCTTCGCAGAATCGATCAGGCCACGCGCGGCCCGCCAAGCCGGATAGAGGACGGGCAGGAGTCACGGCGGCTTTGTTTAGCTCACAATTTTCCCAACGCGTGCGCGCCGCCCCAATGCCTGATGCGCTGCGCGGATGCGGATCGCCTTGACCGTCGCCTCGGCGATCGCGCGCCCTCTCTGGTCAGATCCCGTCCAGTTGGCGGCGCGCCCGCGCGGGTCAATCTCCAGAAGCTTGACGCCTTGAGGCACAAAGGTCGCGTCGCGCGCAACGCCGCGAAGATAGCCGTCCATCGGCGCGACAATCGGCGCGCCGTCATGATTGCCGAGCGCCATGCCTTTGAAGATGCGCATGCCAATATCGACCGCGGTACGCCAGATTCCCTCGCGATTCGAGTAAACGAAACGGTCTTTGCCGACTCCGCCGAGATCGCGCGCCACGCCATCCGCCGGTTCCGTCGCTCCTTGCTCGACCAGTCTTCCGGTCTTGGTCGGATGCGTCTCGATAGCGATGTCGCAGTTGATCCCGACCTCGAAGTTCGGTCCAAAACCAACCGTCAGCCGGGAGATCCCACGCAGATCGGGAGTGACGCGATATTTCTGCATGCGGGCGTCGATCAGCGCATCGGGCGAGCGCAGCGCGATCAGGTCCGTCAATTGCAGCGGCGTGACGACGACATGTCCAGGTTTGGCCAGCACGTCGGCGATCTCCACCAAACTCTCCGCCCGCTCGCCGGCGATGCCGTCGACTTCCGCGCGATCCTCGAAAAGGGCGTCGTGGAAGGCCATCCCGCGACGGATCACCGGTGGGAAGGGATCATGGCTCAAAATGACGAGATTGCCTTCCCAGCTCAGTCTTACGGCGGTCGCCGACGCGATTTCGTTCGTCCCCAGAATAACGGCGAGCGGCCGCGCCTCGGTCGAAAAAAACGGTGCGAACAGGACGTCATCCATTGTCGGCCTCCTCATGGCTCGCCCCCTTTCAGCAAGCTTCGAGCCACGCCGAACTATACGGCTGAACTATCGTATAATCAGATAGTTATGCGCGTCATCGCGGGCGCTGTCGCAATTGCGCTTTGGATTCGATCCGCGATTGTCGGAAATCCGCCTTCGGGTTTTGTGCTATATTGTCACAAATATAGCATCCGGCGTCGGCTCTTTTCGCCAGTGGCGATGCGTCGCCGGTCGAGGTTCTGGCGCCGCGTTGGAACAGGTTTGATTTTGGAATGGATTGCAGGAATTTGCGGCCGGATGCCGGAGGAAAACCGGCTTCCGACTTTTCCGCCGAGCTGGGGAAATCATAGGCGCGGCTCAGGGGCGTCAACGAGTTCGCGCGAGTGACCCGCCTGGGTCGTGCGCCCGGATGCGCCGACGCGGGCCGTTAATAGTCAAGCAGGCCGCTAATAGTCCGATTGAATCAAGACTTCGGGAATATTGTCTTCTTCCACATAGGTGAAGGGATCGGGAATCCCGTCATCCTCGGCCAGTTTGACCCCGCAGAGGCAGATGTCCCCGTCGATCACCGCGATCGCGATCGGCTCAAGGCTTTTGGCCGCGCAAGGTCCGTCAACGCATAGACCTGTGTCGATCTCGAACTTCGCGCCATGCAGACCGCATTCGAGAAATTTTCGGTCCTGACTGAGAAAGCCCCCGGCGGCGCTGTTGAGGAGGCTCCCTTTATGAGGACAGGCATTGAGGTAACCGAGGTAGCCGTTCGCAGCGGTGTGCATGACGAAGATCGGAAAGGGGCTGCTCTCTCCGGCCTCGTCAATTCGCGCCAGCATGAACGCCTTGGCCTGGCCGGGCGCGATAGTCCCGGCAGAGCAAATGACGAAGACATCGATGTTCTCTGGCAACTCTTCACCTCCGCTTTCCGGGCTTGGCCAAGCGCTTGAACCCGAGGGTCCAGCGCTTCCTGGATCATAACGCATCCGCCTCAAGGCAGGCGCCGCGACGCCTGGAACGGCCCCGGAGCCTCCGCCGGCAGCCCATCGCAGGCCCTTGGTCTTGCGTAGCACGAAGCGTGCCGATGAGGGGCAAGAGCGCGGTCTGCCGGCGCGCTCCAGGCGCCGGAGCGGCCGCAAAATCGCTGGCGCCGGAATTGCCACGTCGGAGCATCGCCGCACGCCCTCACCGAACGCAACGCCAATGAAATTCTATATGACGCCGGGATCCTGCTCCACCGGCATCCATATCCTCCTTGAGGAGATCGGCCTCGTTTTCGAGGCCTACATTGTGAACCTTGTGAAGGGCGATCACCTGAGGCCGGACTATCTCGCCATCAATCCCAATGGAACGATTCCGACATTGGTGCGCGACGACGGCGTGGCGTTGACCGATTTTGTCGCTATTGCGACATGGCTCGCGGAAGCGTACCCGCGCCGGCGATTGTCGCCGCAAGATCCGCAGCTGGCCGAATCGGCGCAGGCGACCTTGCAATTTTGCACGCGACATATTCACGGCGAAGGCTTCCGGCGGGTCTTCACCCCGGAGCGATACGCCACGGAAAAGAACCCCGTCGACCTGGTCAAGGCCCAAGGTCGGGAGATCGTCGTCAAGGCGTTTGACGCCGTCAACGATGAACTGGCTGGCAAGGATTACGTCGCAGGCGCATTTTCGATCGCCGATGCGGCGCTCTTCTATGTGGAGTTCTGGGCTGACAAGACGAAAATGGCGTTGCCGCCACATTGCCTCGCTCATTATCGACGCATGCTGGAGCGCCCCGCCGTGCGTCAGGTCCTTGCCGAGGAGGGGTATCGTTGAGGCGGCGGCGAGCGTCGCAGGGCGGTCCGCTCCCGGGTCCGGCCATGTCCGTTAAGGCCTGCTTTGTCGGACTCTCTCCCGGTTCGGGTCTAAATGAACTCTCCTCTCCAAAATCGCCCGGACGATAGCCTGCCGGCCGATATTCGCGGTTATCACAGGCGCACCAAACATGCGCCGAACCGCTACGCGCTTGGGCCGGCGTTTCTCGACTGGACCTCGCAACCGTCGCCCTATCGGCTGTTCGAAGGCAGCCGCCAGATCGCATTGCCGCTGCTCGACGCGTGTCGGGACGGCGCCCTTTCCCGGCGGCGCGGCGCAGCCCGCAGCGCTGGAGCAGGACTCCCTCGGCTTGTTTCTGGAGCTCGCCTTCGGGATCAGCGCTTGGAAGAATTTTGAAGGATCGACCTGGGCGCTGCGCAACAATCCTTCGAGCGGCAATCTGCATCCGACCGAAGCCTATCTCATCCTCGACGCTCTCTCCGGCGTCGGCGACAAAACCGCGCTCTATCATTACGCGCCGCTCCCCCACGCGCTGGAGGAGCGCGCGATCTATTCCAAGGGCCGCCATCTCCCCTCCAGCGGATTTCCACTTGGTTTGAGTTCAATTCCCTGGCGGGAGGCCTGGAAGTATGGCGAACGCGCCTTCCGCTATTGCCAGCTCGACGCCGGGCACGCCATCGGCGCCATCGCCCAGGCGGCCGCGGCCCTCGGCTGGCGCGCTTGCGTCTTACCGGAGCCGTCAGACGACGACATCGCCGCCCTTCTCGGCCTGACCCGCGCGGACGCCGCGCACCGGCGCGAAGCCGAACATCCCGATCTTCTGGTGTGGATCGCGACCGATGCGAGGCCAATCGCCGCCCTTGATACGCGTGCACTGATCGAGGCGCCGCGCGAGTGGATGGGAACGGCCAATCGTTTGAGCGAGGACCACGACGGCTGGCCACTGGTCGATCTCGCGGTCGCCTTCTGCCGCAAGCAGCGCACGGGGCCCGCGCGGTCGTCCGCCTCGTCGCCAACCGATCACATCGACTACGCAGCCACCTCTAGCGCATCCATCGCCGATATCGTTCGCCGGCGCCGTAGCGCGCAACGCTTCGACGGACAGGCGATCCTGCCCCGCGCCTCCTTCAGCGACATGCTGCGCGCGACAATGCCCGGCGCCCCGCCGTTGCTCGCCGCGTTTCCATGGGCTCCCGCTTTGACGCTCATCTTGTTCGTGCATCGCGTCGAGGGTCTGGAGCCAGGACTTTACGCACTCCAGCGCGACGCGAAGCAGGCCGCGCGGTTGCGCGCGGCCTCAACCAGCGCCTTCGACTGGACGCCGGTCGATCTCGATGGATTGCCGCTGTTTCGCCTGCGCGGCGGCCCGGTCGAGCGGGAAGCCACGCGTCTTGCCTGTTTGCAACCGATTTCCGGCAAGGGTTGTTTCAGCCTCGCCATGATCGCCGATTTCGACGGCTCGATCGACGCGGAGGGCGCCTTCGCCTACCGGCGGATTCACTGGGAGGCCGGGCTCATCGGCCAGGCGCTTTATCTCTTCGCCACGGCCGCGGGATTGGCCGGAACCGGCATCGGTTGCTTCTTCGACGACGAGGTTCGCGCGCTGCTCGGGCTTGCTGGCGAAGACATGGGATTTGAGGATGTCTATCACTTCACGGTCGGAGCGCCGATCGAGGATGCGCGGGTTCTAACCCTGCCACCCTATCCGGACGAAAGACGGATGCGGCGATGAGCCAGGACCTCACACCTTCGGCACGATGATCAGACGTTCGACCGGATTTCCTTCGACGAAATGCGACTGGATGATCTCGTCGATGTCCTCGATCTTCTCGGGGCGATACCAAATTCCTTCGGGGTAGACGACCATTAACGGACCGGCGCGGCAGAAGCTGAGACAACCGGACGCGGTAAAGTTGACATCTGGCAGCTGTTTCGCCTCGAGCTTTTGCTGCAGCCGCTCCCAGAGCGGCTGCGCGCCGCTTTCCACGCAGCTCCCGCGCGGATGCCCTGGCGGCCGCTTCGTGAAGCAGGCAAAGACGTGGTATTTGAATACAATCGGTACTTCGAGCGACATGAACCTGTTCCTGTAGCTGCCTCGCTGCACAGGCAACCATTCAATTCTCGTGCCGCACCGCTTCCGCTTTTGTACGACGGGCAGACCGCGTCGGATCGCAGACGTGGACCGACTCGCGGAGGCCGCGCCCCGTCTTGTCGCCGCCAAGAGGCGATGCGAAGAGCGGGCATCACCAACCGTCCTTTCGACCTTATGGGTGACGCACTGGGCTCGCTTATGGCGAGAGCTGATATTGCACGCGGTTTCGTCCATCAGATAAGCGCCGCCATCGCTCCCTTCGATCTTAGACGCGATGGCATCGATTGACGTGGGGAAGCGATAGACCCCCTCAGTTGCAAATCGTTTTCTTTGCACGCCGGGCATCAAATCGAACTCGCGCTATCATTGCAAACGCCTCAATCTTATTCGCCTCCGATGCGCGCGCCCTTCTCGGCCACGGAGCGCTTCATCAAGAAGACGACTGGCGTCAGCGCAAGCATCACCATGGCGAACACCCAAAAGCAGTCGAAATAGGCAAGGGCCGAGGCTTGCTGCTGGCGCAGAGTTCTCGAGCGCCTGCCAGGCGAGCTCCTGCGACGCGACCGGATCGCCAGTCTGCTGGAGTAAAAATGCCTTGGTTTGTTCGGCAAAGGAATGCACGGCCGGGTTAAATGGATCGAGATACTCGCCGAGCCGAAGGGTATGGAATTGCTCGCGGTGATCCTGCAGGGCCTGGCTCAGTGACGTTCCGACGCTCCCGCCCTCGTTGCGGAGCAGACTGAGCAAGCCGACGGCGGCTCCGCGCAACTCCATCGGCGTATAGAGGTAGGCGGCGACATTTGCGGGGGCGAAACATATGGCCAATCCTACGATCACGAAGACCCGGGGCCACACAACCTGCCCAGGGCTGATGTCGAGATTGAGCTGTGACATCCAATAATTGCCGGCCGCCATGACCAACAGGCCGACCAAAATGATCCGCCGCGCATCTGTCTGCCGGCCCAGCGCACGGGCCACAATGGGCATCGTAAGGAGGGCAAAAAAGCCCGCCGGAGACATGACCAGTCCCGATTGCAGCGCATTGTACCCAAACAGGGATTGAAGCAGGCCCGGCAATAAGGTGCTGTTACCGTAAAGCACCGCGTAGGCGCCGAAAATGATGATGCAGCACGCACCGAAATTGCGCTCCCCCAGCACGCGGAAATTAACGATGGGGTTCTTGTGGCGCATCTCCCAGAAGATCAGCGCCGCCAGTCCAGCAATAAAGAGCATCAACAGTATCTGGATCCGCCCGAATGCGTCGCCCAGCCAATTCCACTCCTCGCCCTTGCTGAGCATGACTTCCCAACTAACCATGGTGATTACGAGGAGCGACAAACCGATCGTGTCAAAACGGGACGGTCGCCTTCTCAGCTCCGCGCGCTCTGTCGTCAGATACTCCGGATCCCTGACTACGGCGTAGCAGGCCGCCAATGCCAGAAGGCCGACCGGGACGTTGATGTAAAAGACCCACCGCCACGAATAGTTGTCCGTAATCCATCCGCCGAGGGTCGGCCCGACGACCGGCGCGAGCAGGGCGGCCAAGCCAAACAGGGTCATTGCGACCCCTTGCTTCTCGCGCGGGAACGCATCGAGCAGAATTGCCTGGCTGTTCGGCTGCAGCCCGCCCCCTGCCAGGCCTTGGATTACGCGGAACAGAATCAGCTGGGCAAGGCTCGTCGCCATCCCGCACAGCCCCGAAGCTAGCGTAAATACAGCGATCGACGCGAGGAAGTAGTTGCGGCGGCCGAAGCGGTTGCTCAACCAGCCGGTAATCGGCAGGACAATAGCGTTGGCGGCGAGGTAACTCGTGAGAACCCATTCGCCGTCGTTGACCGTCGCCGACAGCCCGCCGGCGATATAGCGCAGCGCGACCACAGCGATCGTGGTGTCGAGCACCTCCATAAAGGTCGGCACCACCACGGCGGCGGCGACCAACCAAGGGTTCATCGCCACGCCTGGGGCACGAAGCGCAATCGCCGCCTCTGTCATTTATTGCGCCCTCCGGGGTCGGCAGCCAGAGCGGCCGCAGGCGATTGAGGCACGTAGGGTTGCAGAATTTTCCCAGCATCGGGTCCTGTCGCCGGCCTATTAAGATAGACGTAGGGGACAACCGAAAGGCCGATGAACAGAGGATCCTTGTTCGGGTCATAGTTTTGAAGCTCGATGCGCACCGGCAATCGTTGCACCACTTTGACGAAATTGCCGGTCGCATTCTCGGGCGGGAGCAGCGCTAATGTCGACCCAGTGCCGAACGTAAAACCCGTGATCCGGCCTGAGAAGAGGCGGCCGGTCGCCATACATGTCGGCGTACACGTCGACCGACTGACCGATGCGCAGATCGCTCAGTTGGGTCTCCTTGAAGTTGGCGTCGATCCAGATTTCGGTGAGCGAGCGGATCGCCATCAGACCTTGTCCGGCCAGCACATTGTTGCCGGGATTGACATTGCGGCGCGTGACGACGCCGTCAATTTCCGCGATGATCTTACAATAGCGAAGGTTTAATTCCGCCTGATCGAGATCGCGTCCGGCGGACTGCAGTTTCGCCTCGGCCTGTTTGACGGCTGGCGCCTCCGGCACGAACGCGGCAAATATCTTGTCGACGTCGCCGTGCGGGGCAAGCTTATAGAACTCATCGAGCATCTGTTTCGGCGTCTGGTTGAACGAATGCGCAACGCCAAGCTCGGCTGCACTCTGGATCAGTTCCGCCTGTGCCTGGCGCACAGCGGAAAAAGTCTGATCGAGATCGGGCGGCACCTGGCCAAGGTCTCCGCCATTTTCGGGCTCCGGCGGCAGCCCCAGGGAGACACGGATTTGGTGTATATTATCCAGGGCCTGGGTAACCTCCGCGTTGGTGACTGATAAGGTTGCTTGCCGCTGGTCGTACTCTTCGCGGCTTGTGAATTCTTTGGCGACCAATTGCTTCGCCCGTTCGAATTCTGCTTCCGCCAATTTCCGCGAGGCCTCGCTCTTATCAAGACCGGCAACCTTCGATTGAAGGAGTGCGATCTGGTTTTCAACGTCCTCCATGGCGTGCTGGAGATTCCAGCGTTGGCTGTTTGCCCTTGCTTCAACACCACGCACATTGGCTTTAGCCGCCGCCAGGTCCGCCTTTGCCGTGTCGACAGCCGCTTTCTTGACGGCGACGATGACCTCATAGGGCTCCGGGTCGAGTTCAACGAGCACATCTCCTTTACGGACGCGGTTATTGTCGTCCACCAGAACCTTCGACACCTGGCCAGGCACCCGGGCCGCCACGAACGTCACATGACCGTTGACGTAGGCATCGTCGGTCGAGACTGTCGTGAGCATCAGCTTGATCGAAGGAATGCCAAACACGACGGCAATGGCGAGCCCCAAAACGGCGGCCGCCCCCATGATCAAGCGCCGCTTGCTGGTAGGCTTATGGCCGCTCGGAGTGCTCGCCTCGGAAGGAACGCGGGTCTGCGGTTTATTGGCGTCAACGACTGGCGCGCCGACGCTTGCCGGAATTGAATTTGACTCGGCTCTATCCGAACTATGATTTTCCTCAATGGGCATAGCCGCGGCCCCTTGATCGACGCCCTGCCTGCTACGAATCAGAGGCAAAGATAGCGCTCATATCCGTCTTCTTCGAAGAAGGGGCGTTCTTCCGGGAGCTCGATAAACGCTCTTCCTGTGAAGACGGCGTTATTCTAATTCCGAATGGACGAGAGCGGCAAGTCTCTGCGAACCCGGGCTTGGCGGCACGATCGTTCAGCCTTCGGCTGTCGCCTCCAATCCCGCGACGTCTAACTACACCATCTTGAGCACTTGGGCGCCCGGGCAAGATGCCTGGCGAAGAACGCGGTGGCGGCAGCGATCGTCTTGCGCCCGACCAACTCGGCGGTGGCGGGGAACTATTGCCACCCTGCTCCGTGTGTTCCTGCTTGATCCGATCAAGGACGCGACGCGCCGCGGGCGAGAGCTCGATAAGCCGCGCTTTGCATCATGGGAAGCGTTACCCATCCCCACGCCTCGCCTTCTGGCGGGGCATTGCATTGGTGATCGCAGGGGCTGCAATGCGGCGTCTTGCCCTCGCGCCGCATCCTCGATCCCGAACGCGTCATCTTCGACCACATCGGGTGCGCGAGCAGTGGGAATCGCTCAAATCGCCTTTTTCCGGAGCCGGCTGAATCCGCGTCGTGGCCCGACTTTTGTCAAAGCCGTCTTCCTTGGCCTGACTTATTGATTACCGTGGCAGGCCCTCGAAAGATTAAGATGGAAACGAGCATTACGTCGTCGCTGCGGCCCGCTAAATTCGATCGGCCTAGGTGGCATGGCGTTGCGCCACGAGCTGACGCATGTCATTTCGCTATAGCGTTCCCGCGCTGTCAAAGAAACGTGTAAAGAATGGATGGACAACCGGCCGCGCGGTCGCGCCGCGTCTCTCGGGACGAGCTTTACGTCCTCGTCTGGAAGACGCCGATGAGCCGCCTTGGGGCTGAGTTCGGCATCACTGGCAACGGTCTCGCCAAGATGTGCGACAGGCTCGAAGTGCCTTATCCGCCGCGCGGTTACTGGGCCAAGAAAGAGGCCGGGAAGCCGGTTGTCACCTTCAAGCTTCCGCCGCGATCGGACGGAATACCCGAGTGGGTGGATATTCATCCGACGCCTCCCAGACCTGAGCCCCTGCCCTGGGTCCAAGCTTCGGTCGAAGCGGCGACCGCCGCGGTCGGCAAGATCGCCGTTCCCGAAACGCTCGACGACCTTCACCCGAAGGTGAAGGCGTGGATCGCCCAGCACAAGCGAGAGCAGAAGGAGCGCGAGCAGGAGAACAAGCGGCGCAGACGCGATCTCTGGGGATGGACGCGACCGCTGCTCGACGACCTTACGGAGCGCGATCTCTATCGGTTCAGGGTAACCAGCGCGGTTTTCAAAGCCGTCGAGAAGGCCGGCGGCGAGATCGGGGAAGCTCCGATCACCGGGAAGGTGACCTTCCTGGTCAGTGGCCAGAAGATCGAATGCTCGATCGTCGAGAAGATGCTGAAGCCGCTCAAGCGTCCGGAGGGAGACGCGGCGAAATGGACCGCCTATCCCGAGCATCACCAGTCGGGGCTTCAGTCCTCCGGCTTCCTCCGCGTGACGATCACAACCTATCTCCCGGGTAAGCAGCCCCAATGGATCGAGACGCCGGAGAAAAAAATCGCCGACTGGATCCCGGAGATCGTCGGCGCGATCATCGGTGCGGGGCCGATCCTTGTTGAACGACTGCGCGAGCAGGAAGAAAGCGCTCGCCGATATCGGGAGGAAGAAGCTCGCCGGTACGAGCGACAGCGCCTGAAGGAGATTGACGAGCGGCGTTGGACCCAATTTCGGGCGGGGGCCGCCGACTGGGAAGAACGCGCCGGACTCCTTGCGTTCGTCGCAGAGCTTCAAAGGCGTTTGGAGGTCGAGGGCGACACAAAGGTGGGCGACCGTCAGCTGGCCGAATGGATCGCATGGGCGCAGGAGAAGATCGACGCGCTCGATCCGTTCAGCCGAGGACTCCATGGGCTATTTGAGTCCATCGCCCGCTGAGCGAGGATCTGCTTGTTGCCCGACGCAATTCGACCGTCCGAGAAGGGTCATTGGGTAATCCCGTGTCGGAAGTGCGGCTGGGGCCATAGTATCTATAGATCCAATTCGGCAATCGGCGGCTACGTCACAGAATATCGCGCAATCTGGCAGCATCGGCGGGATGGCCGAGAGGGGGGATTCGAACCTCCTCATGGCGGAATCAAAATAACATTCCCGCAGCTTTGTCGCATCGATAACCTCGAAGGTCCGGCAATGGGCCTGGCGGGCGTTCGAAATCATTTCCGTGGAAATGATAGAGCGTCGTAATTTGTCTTTTGCGGTGGCGACACGGTGGCGACAATCGGCTAGCTATCATGCCGCTCATTTTGAAAATTTCAACTAACATAT
Organism: uncultured Alphaproteobacteria bacterium; assembly: GCA_963757985.1. GTDB lineage: Bacteria > Pseudomonadota > Alphaproteobacteria > Rhizobiales > Beijerinckiaceae > Methylocapsa. Next base: position 72,034 of record CAVWTQ010000002.1, read on the forward strand.
TGATTTCATTGGTGCCGCAAGAGGGATTCGAACCCCCGACCCCCTCATTACGAATGAGGTGCTCTACCAGCTGAGCTATTGCGGCGCAGTCCGGCGGCGATCGATCCCGCCGGAGCTGATTTGCTTCTTACCGGCAACCGCCGCGCTTCGCAACCGGGCTCCCGTTGCGCTGCCGAGCGCCTGAAACAAGCGGTTTCATTTACGCCCGAGAATGTAGTCAATCCCCCAGGCCTTTGGCTTGATCGCCGCCGCATCCGGCCCGGCTGAGCCCGCGTCCTCGGCGTCCGCCCCCGACGCCTGGAGTTCGGAAGGCGCGGGCGCCGGACCCAAGGCTGCATCCGCGGAGGATTGGGTTTCCGGCGCCGGCGCCGCGGGCGCGGTTTGCGCCTCTTCGATCAGCAACGGCGGCGCGGGCGGAAGAACCTGCGCGAAGACCGCGTCTTCCGCCTCATCGCCCGAACTCAGGCGCTCGACCGGCTTTTGCCACACGAATGCGTCGAGCCTGCCGGTGACGGGCGAGATTGGACGCCAGCGGTCGGAGGCGACGCCATCGGCCACCCATGTCGGGTCGCGCGGCGCGTGCGAGGCCCTCGTCAGCCACTCGCGAATGTAACCGCCGGCGCCGTGCTGCTTCTCTTCAAGCTCCGCCATCAGCCGGCAGATGCGCGCGGTCGGCCGCTCAGGCCCGTCGATCAGCGGCTGCACGGCCTCCCGCGCGGCCTTGAAGTCGCCGGCCGCGATCGCCGCCTCCGCCACCGCGATCTTGCTCTCCGCCTCGCGCGGCGCAAGCCGGGCGAGGCCCAGCGCCCGGCCGAGGCGCGCAGCGCTCGATTCGCCGGGGTAGAGGCCAAGATAAATCTTCGCGAGATCCGGATGAGGCGATTCAGGCCATGCGGCTTCGATCAATTTCGCCGCCTTGCGCGCATCGCCCGCGTCGGCGAGGAGACGGGCGCCGAGCGCGACCGCGGGCGCCAAGGCCGGCGCGCGCTTCAGCGCGGCGCGGGCTAGCGCAAGCGCCCCGGCCGGGTCCGTCTCCGCCCTGTCGAGCGCAAGCGCCGTCTCCAGCACGGCGCGCTGGCGCTCGCGCGTCGTCTTCTCGAGGAACTTCGCGCCGGCTGCGCTGTCGAGCAGCGCCAGCGCGCTCTTCCAGTCGCCGCTCGCGACCTTATGGTCGAAGTCCGCCTTCGCCGCCCATGGCAGAGGCGCGATCTCGCGCGCCTTCGCCGCATATTCCTGCGCCCGCTCTGCGTCGCCCTGGCGCTGCGCCTCGACATGCAGCCCGCGCAGGCCAAGAAGGCGCGTATCGTTGCGCTTGGCCATTTCCTGAAACGCCGCCTCGGCCTCCCCCGTCTCGCCGGAAAGCTGGGCGGCCTGCGCCTTGAGGAGCAGCGCCAGAGGCTCGTTGCGGAGCAGCCTATGCGCCTCGACCGCGGATTTGCGCGCCTGCCGCGCGTCGCCGGCGCCGACCGCGATCATCCCGCGCGAAAGGGCGGCGTAACCTTTTTCATGCCGCTGGCCGCGCGTCGCGATGGCCATCAAGGACGGTATCTTGAAAACGAAGCGGATCAGGCTCCATAAGGCGAGAAGCGCCGCCGCCGCCACGAACACCGCGCCTATCGCGACGAGCACGGAGGTCTCGATGCGATAACCCTGCCAGTTGAGCACGAGTTCGCCCGGCCTGTCGACCAGCCAGCTCTCGGCGAAGGCCAAAACGATCAGAATGCCGAAGAACAGGAGGACGCGGATCATGTGTTTCCTGTCAAAAAAAGAGCGTTTCGGTGAGGTCGCATCGGAAAAGTTGGTTTCGATTTTCGGCGTGTCCGCGGCGCATGACGATTCAAAATTCGCATCCTCATGCTCTTTGATCTCTTAAGCCTTACCGCATGGCCTCATGCAAAAAATCCGCAACATCTTCGGAGCAGGCTTTGAAGCGCAAGATTCAAAATTCACCTTGTTCACGCTTTTTTGCCTCTTTGATTAACGGCATCGTCCCGATCAAAAAGTCCGAGCTTCTTTTGAGATCGCGCGCTACGACTTCACTTTGCCCAGCGCCGTGACTGCATCGGCTTCGATCGTGGCCGCAGCGGTCAGGGCGTCGAGCCGCGCTTTCGCGGCGGCGCCCAGTTCGCCGATTTCGCCCTCGCGGCATCCGGCAACTGCGACCAGACGGCGTAGGCCTTGGCGACGTCGAGCCGCGCAAGCGCGCCCTCGATCGCGGCGATTCGGCCGGGAAGATCCAAATCATGCGGGTCCCCCGCGCGGCGGATGCGAACCAGGTTCGAGGCATCGCGCGCGAGGCGCTCCAGCAGGCCGGTATCGGGGGCCGGCGCCTCAGGCGTCTCGAGCGATGGCGCGAGCGCGGCGAACTGGTCGGCGAGGTCACTGACGCTGGCGACTCCCGTGTTCGCCGCCGCCCGTAAGGGCGCGAGCTTCGCCGGATCGACGCCAAGATTCTCCAACGCGTCGACTTCATTGGAGAAAGGCTCGCCGCGGCTGACGAGTTGCACCAAACTGGCGGCGACGAGGCCTTTCGAGTGGGCGGCGGACAGCGTTTTGGCGCGCTGGTCGGCGAGCGCGCGCTCCTGCTCGGCTTTGGCGTCCACTTTCGGCGCCGCGAGGGACGTCTCTATCTCGCCGACCTTTTGCTGGACCGCGTCGAGCGATCCGAGCTTCTTTTCCAGTGCGTCGATCTTTTCCTCGATCGGTCCGAGATCCGCGGCTCCGGCCTGGCCGTCCGCACCGGTTGCAACCGGGGGCGCCGCGACGGCCGCGCGGAGGTCGCTCAAGGCCGCGTCGGTGGCGGCGGCGGCCTTCGCGGCGCCGCTTTGGACCGCGGCGACCCGGCTCTCCAGCGCCGCGAGCGCGGCGGCGGAGGCCTCGCTCTTGCGCGCCAGCGCATCGTCGCGCGCATTGAGCTCCGCGATGCGGTCGACGGGATCTGGACCTTGCAACGCATCGATGTAGCGCAGCGCAAAAGCCCCGCCGAACCCGCCGATGGCTCCGACAATCAGGGCGGCGGCCAGACCAAGCGCTCGCGAGGGCTTTTTGACTCTCTCTGTATTCTGAGGGCCGGGCGAAGCCGCGCCGGCCAAGGCGCCCGCCGCTTCATCGGGCTCTTGCGCAGCGGACCGGGAGGCGCCGTCGATCTTTTCCTCGGCCCCGGGCTCCGCCGCCGTTTCGCCGGCATGCGACTTTCCAAAAGGGTCGTCTTTATCGTCAGCCATGGTCGCTCCCAAAGTCCCGCTCCTTGTAAAGCAACAAAGTCCCGCTCGCAACGCTGAAGCGGCCTTCCCGGCGCCCCTTCCCCGCATCGACGCGTCGCCTGTCTCGAGCCCGCGAGGCAGGATTCTCAAGGCGACATCGGCATCGACAACTCGCCGCGCATGGCAGGATGGCGAACGCCCCGATGAGAAAGCCGATTGGCGGCGAATCACCTGCTTCGCGCCGATATGTCCGGCTGACGGACAACGGTCCGCGCGCGGCTGGTTACAAAATTTGCGTGAACGAAAAATTGACAACTTGACAGGGGGCCAGAGCGTCTATCGGTTAACAAGACGCGGACATCGTTTTCGGATATGTTTGATGATCCGAAATATGAATAGCCGGCTAGTTTACTATATCAAACTTTCTCGACTTGGCGCGCGTTATTTCGGCTCATTTAGTTAAATTACTTAGCTAAAAATAGCGATTTATATTTTCGTATTTTGTATGGTTTTGAATCGTATATTTTGCAACACCGCTAACATATGCATAGTTATATAATTGCATTATATCATAAATCCGGCGAATGATGATAACCATAAGCTCTGCTCTGACAACTGATCCGCCCTAATATTTACATTTTGTTGTCATATTTCACGACTAGCCTCCCGGTTAAGCTTGCCGCCCCCGACATCCTCCCTCGCTTTCCTATCCGATTTCCTTCAGCAGGAGCAATCATGCCTCGTCCAAGAAAAGCCGTTGATTCAGCAGGAACGCGGAGCTCCCGGCCTCTGATCGGCGGCGCTGGTCTCCTGCTCCCGACGGCGCTGTTCTGCCTCATGGGAGCGAACGCCGCTTTCGCCACGGCGGCGATCATCAACTACCCCTATTCGGCCAGCCCGAATGACGTCATCACGCTTGAGGGATCGGGCTTCGGGTCGTAGCCAACCGTCTACATCCAGGCGGGCGCTTCGGCCGCGGTCCAGGTCGCGCCGCTGAAGGCCCAGGACAATGCCGTCGTCGTCCAGATTCCTGCGTCATGGGCGACCGGCCTCTATACGATCTGGATCTCCGACAATGTTTCGTCGACCAGCAACAAGATCGCCATCAACGCGCCGCAGATCGCCAATTTCCAGTTCGCCGACATCTATCCCGGCCAGACCCCGCAGATTTTCGGCCGCAATGTGTGCATGAAGGGACAGACCGCCGCCGTCACCCTCGTCGACACGCAGACCAACGCCCAGCTCCCGGCGTCCACGCTCGGCCTGCGGGCCGAGCATTTCCGTCGCATACCACGTTCCCGCAGGCATCATCCCCGGCCACACGTATCAGGCCATCGTGTCGAATGGATACGCCAGCTCGGTCACGCAAAATACGGCGCTCGCGCACGCCGCCGGAACCGATCATTTCAGGATCGGGCAGGCCTGGGCCCTGGACTACATCACCGCCAACGGCCCCGGCTACAGGCCCGGCGCGGCGGGCTCGGTCGAAAGCGACCATCATGTCTTCGACGTCACGGCCGATCCGGAGCTGACCCTGCACGCCACGGGCAACGGCGTCGCCAACGACGCGCCGGCGATCCAGGCCGCCCTCGACAAGGCGGGGGCGAACGGCGGCGGCGTCGTCTATCTTCCCGCCGGAACCTATAATCTCGCAACCACCGGCATCAATATCCGGCCCGGCGTCGTCCTCCAGGGCCACAGCGCGAGCGACGCCAAAATCATCTTCGGACCGACGACGCAGCAGCCATCCTCGTTCGCCATGACGGGCATCACCATTCCCGACAATGCGGCATTGACGGGAATAGCCGACCTGTCGATCCAGAACGTCGATGCGCTCAGCCAGTACGTCAACAATATGAGCACGCGGGGCGGCTCCCTCAGCAAATTCTTCATTCAACGCGTCAACTGGGATCTGGGGACCGGCCGCGCCATCTATGTGAACGGCGACCGCATCGCCGTCGAGAATTCGACGATCACGCAAGCCAACAACAATCAGGATGTTCAGCCCGACGGCAGCGGGTCGGTCGGTCCGATTTACTGGGTGCCGGTGAGCAACCTCGTCTTCACCAACAACATTATCTCCTGGTGGACCGGCGAAAATCTGTTCAACCAGGTCGATGGCGCGTTTATCGACAGCAATCATTTCACGCGAAACGCCGATACGATCGTCGCCGGTCAGGCGCAGACGTCATGGCCCTATATCGGCAAGCCCATCGTCGTCGGTCAAAAGATTCAGCGGACGCAGGGGCGGCCGCTGACGATCAATATCGGCAGGAACATCAATGTAACGCACAATATCTTCGATGTCGCGAACGGCCCGCTCTATTACAACTGGAACGACGGAGAGACCATCCTGAATGAAGCGGTCGGCTATGACGATATGGGCGTGCTGGCGAGCGCCAATGCGTCAAGCGCGACGGCGCAGCCCAAAAGCGCCGGAAGCTGGAACTATTTCTCCAATTCGATGATCATCATCGTCAGCGGCAAGGGCGCCGGGCAATGGCGGCATATCACCCAGAACAGCAACAACACCTTCACGGTGGATCAGCCCTGGCTTGTCATTCCTTCGGCGGGAGATCATTTCGTGATCTCCGTTCCGTCGTTCGAAAATGCGCTCATCGACAGCAATACGATGACCGGCAATCCGATCGGGATCGGCTTGTACAAGGGCGCCTTCCTCAACACGCGGATTTCATTTAATACGCTGACCGACAATGGCGGGATTTATCTCCAGCCGTTCGACGCCAGCGGCAGCTTCAGCGTCTCCCGGAATATTGAAATAGACAGCAATACGATCACGAACACCCAGGGCTTCACCCCCGCCTACATCGATCTGTCGCTGGCCATGGTGCAGCATAATGAGTTCTGGGGCTACAACATGCTCGGCGTGGAGGTTCGCTGGAATACGATCACAGGGCATCCCGGCACCTATCCCTGGCCGTGGATGGAGGGATATCATAATTTCATCGTCTACCAGAATAGCGCCCCCTATGTCGAGCAGGGGGCGTCGGCCCTGGTCGGAAACATATTCCAGAACAACACCTGCAAAAATTGCAGCCCTGACGAATTCCTGCTCACCACAGGCGATCTCGATACGGTCATCTGGCACACCAACACATTGAACTCGCCGGGCGTCTCATCAATCCTCGTGGATGACTATAATTTCGCCGGCACCACAACGGTGAAATCGGTCGGGACCCTTATAGGCCCCTGATTGAAAGTCCGCCGCTCCGGGTCCTTTAAAGGATCCGGCGCGACGGCCCAGCCCGGCCTGACTGGCACGTCCCCTAGAGCCGGATTCGCCCGCGTGCCGGCGGTGGCGCGGCCAAAGCCGTGGCGGTCCTCGGGCAGGCCGACGCGTTGCGGGACGCGGTTTCGCGTGTCGAGCTGCCACCCGATTATCGCGTGACAAACCGGGTCCGACAGCTTAGCCTAAGGAAGAGCGCCTACATGCGGGCGCCCGGATGCACGCGGCCGACCGGCCTGTCTTCCGCGGTTTGACGAGGGAAAGGTTTATGGGCGGAATCGACGGGTTCTTTTCACCGCGAATGCGTTTTGCCTTTCTTATCTTCCTTTCGATTGCGGCTATATCTTTGGTCTCATTGAAAAACGGCTATTTCTACGATGATGAAATCTACACGATAAGGACCGCGTCATCGAACAGCTATATTTCCCTTTGGCGCTACATCAACCAAAATGATGTGCACCCGCCAGGCTCCTATCTGATCGCCAAATTTCTTTTCGCCGCATTCGGATCCTGGGAAGCCGTCAAGTTTTTCAGCGGCGCCTTCAACGCGTTCGCGCTGGCCGTTTTCGGCTTCCTCGCATTTCCAAAAGTCGCCTCGAGCGCGCGGCTTCCGCTCGCGATTTTGCTCATGCTGAGCGCCACCACGGTGCTGTGGGGCGCATCCGTTCGCTGGTACGCCTATTTCAATCCCGTCTTCGCCATCGCCCTCGGCATTCTCCTATTCTCCAGCATCAGCCTCACGAAACGCAGCATCATTCTTGGCGTCGCCTGCGTCATCCTGTTTCATCTGAGCTATGCGGCGCTGTGCGCGGCGCCTGTCCTGCTTGTCGTTCATCTGTGGAGAGAAAAGGACAATCTCAAGCGGTCCGATATCATAATCCTCCTCGTCGTCGGGTTGCTCGGCCTCGCGGTCTGCGCACCTCAGCTGCGCGTTTTCGCGGGATTCCTCGGCGCCGACACGCACCAAACCGGCTCCTTCTTCTCCGCGCTGTCGCAAATCGCCATGACGCTGCTTGTCGGCAACGCGGTTTTCCCTGTGGCCATCGCGCCCGGCCTTTACGCCGCCCTCGTGGTCGGTCTCGGCGCTTACTTCTTGTTCGTGAAGCAGAAATCGAGGCTCGACTGGATCGTCTTCACGGCCTTGCTCGTCGGAACGTTGGCCATGGTGGTAACCGGCATCGCCGTCAAGCCGCGCAATTCCGTGTTCCTTCTGCCGCTGGTTTTTCTGTTGATCGCATCAGCCATCGCCGGCCTGCCGCCACTCTGGGCCCGGGCGCCATCGCAGCCGTTGCGATCTTCCAGCTGATCGGCGTCGTCGATGTGATCGCACATCGAGATACCATCAAGAGCAGTTTCGATGCGGACTACAAATCCTCCCTCGCAACGATCGAGGGCTGGAAACAACAGTGCAAAGGCGCGTTGACCGTGTTCAATCACGACGTGACGCTGAACTACATACTGGAGCAGAATTCAATCGCCACTTCATCGCCATTCGCTGCGTCAACTGTCCCCGTGACCCTGAGTCCGGGCGACTGCGCCGTTCTGGTTAAAACCTATCGCGGCATTTTCAGCTCCGGCGCGATCGCCGCATACTATCGGGCGATGGACAATCCCGCGTTGAAGCAACAGGCCGTGCTCGAGTTCAGCAAGGATCCCAACGCGGCTATAAAATCAAAGATCGGCCACGAGCAATTTCCAGATTACCTGATCGAGTTGCGCGATTATGACGTTCTCGATCACATCACTCTTCCGTCCTGGAGCGCAGAGGATCTGCGTCGCGCGCCAAAGGACCTTCCCGGTTCGGGCGGGGACTAAAGGCCGGGCCATGGCAAACACATTCGGAGCGCGACTGGCGCAGGGCGCTCGGAAGGCCGCCGGAGCGCGTGCGCTCAGAGTCTGAGGCGTTTGAAAATCGGCTCGGGGATCAAGCCGATGATCGTCATGACGATGAGCCAGATCGGCTTGACATAGATGACGTCGCGGGGGCGAACCACGCTCGCGCGATAAATCGCCTCCGCGACCTCTTCGGGCTCCGCCGTCAGAAGCGGGGGCAGCTTCATGCCCGCGGTCATCTTCGTGCGCACGAAGCCGGGCTTTACGGTGACGACGCGGACGCCCGTCGCGGCGAGGCGATTGCGCAGGCCAGACAGAAAGGCGCTAAGGCCCGCTTTGGCCGCGCCGTAGACATAATTCGAGGCGCGGCCGCGATCGCCGGCGACGGAGCTGACGCCGACGAGAACGCCCTCCCCTCTCGCCCGGAAACGCTCGGCGAAGAGCCCAAGGAGCAAGGCCGGCCCCTCGAAATTCGAGCGCAGGATGAGGCTCGCATGCGCAATGTCCACTTCGGCCTTCGCCTGTTCGCCGAGAAGCCCGATGACGCTGACCACCGCATCGGGTAGCCCGTCGAGGCCCGCGATAAAGCCCTCAAACGCTCCGCTCTCCAATATGTCGAGCGCGGGCGTCGCAACCTTGACGCCGGTTCGCGTCGCGATGTCGTCCGCCTCGCGCTGCAGGGCGGAAAGATCGCGGCCGGCGATGGCGATGCGCCAGCCCGCCTCGGCGAAACGCCGCGCCGTCGCACGGCCGATGTCGGAGGCGCCGCCAAGGACCAGAAGAAATTTGTCGTTCGCCATGCGTTGCGCTTTCCGTTCAAATTCCGAGACGATCCGACAGGCGCGAGGCGACATGGCGCTCCGCTCCGATCCGCCGCCTGATTGCGCGAAACTTTTCGAGATTGGGGTAGCCCGCGGCGAAGGTCGCGCGCGATTGCCGCGCGTCCTTGGCGAGATAAATCCGGCCCCCCGCGGCTGTGACGATCTTGTCGATCTCGTCGAGGAAATCGAACACGCCGCGATCGATCGCGAGATCAAGGGCCAGCGTGAAGCCGGGGCTCGGAAACGACAGAAGGCCGCGGCCGGCGGGTCCAAGCTTCTTCAGGACGGCAAGGAAGGAGGCGTTGCCGCGGCGCGCGAAGCGGGTCAGGATTTCGCCGATCGCCGCCTCGGCATGTTCGGCGTCGATCACGCTTTGGTGCTGAAGAAACCCCTGCCGCCCATAGATGCGGTTCCAGTTCAGGACGCCGTCGAGCGGAAAGAAGAAGGGATCAATCCCGTTGAGGAATGGCGTCCCGGCGCTCGCGGCGCCCTTGCGGAAATAGACTTCATTAAAGGCGGCGACGCTCCACCGATTCAGGGTGAAGCCCGGCAGGTCGATCGGCACGCTGAGGCGCCGCGCGGGTTTAGCCGCCCCGCCGCGCTGCGACTCCGAAGCGAGCGTCTCGACGTCAAGCTTCGAGGCGTGGCGGCCGAGATAGATCAGCGAGCGGCCAAGCGCCGCGCCGCTCGCGAGACAATCGATCCAGGCCGCGGAATAGGGCGCGTCCTCCCGCGCGGTCAGCGCGGCGATTAACTCGGCGAGGTCGCGGGCGACGACGGTTTCCTGCGCGATCCAGGCGGTCTCGACGGGCAACATCGTGAATGTGGCCTTGAGGATGGTTCCGGTCAGCCCCATCCCGCCGATCGTCGCGACGAAGAGATCGATGTTTTCCTGTCGCGAACAGGTCTTCACCTCGCCGCTCGGAAGGGCGAGGTCGAAGGATTCGACATGGTCGCCGAAGCTGCCCGCGCCATGGTGGTTCTTGCCATGGATATCGGCGGCGATCATGCCGCCGACCGAGACGAATTTCGTCCCCGGAACGACGGGCGGAAAAAAACCGCGCGGCAGAAAGGCGGCGATGATGTCGCTCAGCAGCGCGCCCGCCTCGACGGTCAGGCGCCCATCGTTTTCGTCAAAATGATGAAAGCGATCGAGACCCCGGACGGCAAAGGCAACTCGCCGCGCCGATCGCGGCGTCGCCATAGGATCTGCCGTTGCCGCGCGCGATGGCGCCGTCGAGATCGCGTTGCAGGCGGGCCGCGTCGAGCGGCGATGACGGCTCGAAAACGCGCGTCTCGAAACGCGGATAGCGGCTCCAGCCGGTCAGCTCCATGACCGCGCCTTTTGCGTGCGCGCCGTCTCGTCCAACGCCTTCGCGGCGTCCTCGCTGACAGCGCCCGGATTCTGACCGAAGGTGTAGGTGCGATCGAGCCAATATTTGAGGAAATTGCCTATGGCGAGGCCAATGGCTCCGCCGGCGTATTTCGCCGCATTGGTGCCGAAGGCGGCGAAGAAGCCAACCTCGAAGCCCCAGAAGATGAGCGTCATGGCGACGCTGAAGGAGCCATAGAGGAAGATCTTCCGCGCCTCATGAGTCGGCCCATGATAGCCGTCGAAAAATATCCAGCGCTTGTCGAGCAGAAATTTGACGGCGAATCCGACGCCGGTGCCAGCGAGGATCGAAAGTTCGAGAGGCCACACCGGAAGAAACGGGAATGCGATGGCCTGAACGCCGAGATTCATCGCGCCGGCGATCACGGCGAAGAGGAGATAGCGCACCGCGATGGCCGCCGGCCGCGGCCTGCCCGATAGCGGGGTCAGAGGAGGCGCGTTCGTCATATTCGAACTCAGATCGCGGCCAGCATGATGGCCGCGATCAAGACGCCGGCGATGATGCTGACGGGATCCCGCAGCGCGAAAACGATCGGATCGTCATGCACGAGGCGGCGATGCGCCATCATCAACATCCGGCTTATCCAGTACATCAGAACCGGACAGACGAGCCAGAGCAAATGGGGATGCCGATAGAGCGGCTTGACCGCGTCCGACGAGACGTAAAGCGCAAAAACCGTGACCGCGTTGAAACCGGAGGCGGCGGCGAGCGCCGCGACGATCTGCATGTCGCCGAGACGATAATTGCGGTTCGAGGGATCGGGCAACTCCTTGTCGAGGCGGGTCGCAAGTTCGATGTAGCGCTTGACCAGCGCAAGCGAGGCGAAAATGAACATCGAAAAGCCGATCAGCCATTCCGATACCGGAACGCCGATCGCGGCGGCGCCGCCGATGACTCGCAACGAGTAGAGCATGGCGAGCGCAACGACGTCGATCAGCATCTTCGTCTTGAGCCAGCATGTATAGGCGTTGGTCAGCGCGAAATAGAACAGGAGCACGCCGAGGAACGGCCATGACACGCAGGCCGCGATGGCGACGGCGGCCAGAAACAGAAGCGCCATGGCGATGACGCCGTCCTTGATCGGGATGGCGCCGGACGCCAGCGGCCGGTTCTGCTTGGTCGGGTGATCGCGGTCGGCGGCGAGATCGACGAGGTCGTTGAAGATATAGACGCTCGAAGCGCAGAGCGAAAAGGCGATCGCCGCGAGAACGGTGTCGAACAGCGAGATCAGGTTGAATTTATGCGCGGTCAGCAGCGGCAGGAACACCAGCGCGTTTTTCGCGTATTGATGCACCCTGATCAGCTTCACCCATTGTTTCAGGCTGGCTTTCGGCGAATCGACGACCTCGACGCCGAGCGCGGCGAGCTTGCCGCTGAGTTGCGGCGATGTCCTTACGCCGATCCGCCGCGCCGCGGCGGCCCAGACAGGCAAATCGGCCTTGTCATTGCCGATGTAGTCGAAGCCGCCTTCGCCGAAAGCCTCGACGAGGCGGGCGGCCTTGTTCCCGGCGGACACATTGGTGCGAGCGTCGGAGGCGAACCAGCCGTCGAACAGGCCGACATGGGCGGCGACCGCGGCGACGAATTTCTCATTGCTCGCGGAGGCGAGGTAGACCGAGCGCCCGGCGGCGCGCGCCTCCTTGACGAGGCCAAGGATCGCCTCGTCATAGGGCAGTGTGGCGATATCGAGATCGACCCGCTGCGCTAGAAGGTCCTTCACATGGGCCTTGCCGTACCGCAAAGCGATGATGAGGCCAAACAGCGACGTGGGGTCGCTCCCGACTCGTCTGAACAGGGATTCAAGCAGCAGATCGGATTTGATCAGCGTCCCGTCGAGGTCGACGACGAGCGGAAGCTTGTCGCCAAGCTGCGCCTCCGGCAGAAAAGAAGTGACGGCCCCGGCTGACATTCACCTCTCCATTTCAATCATCGGTTGTTCAATCATCGGCTGCGCGGAGAATGCAAAGTATTAAGCGTTCGCTGGTCCATGCAGGCGCCTGAACGGCCGCCTCGATCGTCGGCGCGGACGATTGGCGATATTTGTCGCGGCGCGTAGCGGGACCTCCATCTCGAGCGTTTTCTGACCCGATGGAACCTCAATGCTTTTACCGCAATGCAGCATAAAAGAATAGTCTACGATCGAATCTTTTGCCTGTCACGCGGGCGCGGCGGACGAACGCGGCGCGCACTCCCCTCCGACCACCGATGCTCGCTGCGTCAGCGTGGCGCAAGCCTTGGGGGGCTTTACTCGCTGCGAACGCCCGGCTCCGCTACGCCTCGCGGTCGGTCGTCTGAGCGCAAACACTTTTCCATTTCGCTCGAAATCGCTCCATGAACCGCACCCTTGAGACGAAACAGGATCGAGGTGGAGCCTCGCCCCCGCATCGGAGCGGCGGCGCGAAGCGCATTTTGTCGGAAGCCTCCATCGACGCCGCCCTCAATCGCGCCATCGAACATCTGAAGACGGGCCGGAACGCAGCCGCCCTCGCCTGCCTCCGCCCTTTGGCGGCGCATGAAGAGGAAAGGCCGGAGCGAGCCAACCTCGCCGGATTGATTTGTCTCGCCGCGAACGACGCCGGGTCGGCGCTCCCCTGGTTCGACCGCGCCATCGCCCTCGATCCCGGCCACGCGCAGGCTTGGTCCAATCGCGGCGCGGCCTTGCAGGAGCTCGGCCGTCCTGAGGCGCTCGCCTGCTTCGACGAAGCCCTGCGCCTCGGCCTTGAAGAGCCGACGCTGTTCTATAATCGCGGCAATCTGCTGCGCGCGTCCGGACGGCTCGATGAGGCGATCGCCTCCTATGACGCCGCGCTGCGCCTCAATCCGGCCTATCCGCAAGCGCTCCGGGCGGGCGCCCTCGTCCTGCGCGATCTCGGCCATCGCGACAGCGCGCTCGAATTCCTCGACGAGGCGATCCGGCTCGATCGCTTTTTTGGCGACGCCCACATCGATCGCGGCGATCTTCTGCAAAGCCTCGATCGATTGGAGGAGGCCATCGCCGCCTATGACAGCGCGCTGAAGCGCGAGCCGGACCATGCCCGCGCCTTGAACAATCGCGGCGCGGCCCTGCTGACGCTCGCCCGTTATGAGGACGCGGGCGCGGCGTTCGAGGCCGCCCTTCGCGCCGATTCCCGCTCGCCTCAGGCCTGGAACAATCGCGGCAATCTGATGCTGGCGACGCAACGCCCCGAGGCCGCGATCGCCTGCTATGAGCGGGCTCTGGCGCTTCGCCCCGATTATCTCGACGCGTTGATCGGGCGCGCGGGCGCGAAAAAGCAGCTTCAATGCTTCGACGAAGCCCTGGCCGGCCTCGATGCCGCCCTTGCGCTGGAGCCGCGGTCCGACCATGCGCGGAACAACAAGGCGGTCCTCCTGCTCCAGCGCGGCGATTTCGAAGCGGGCTGGGACCTTTACGAATCGCGCTGGATCCTCAGCCGGACCGCCAAGCGCGCCCTGAAACTCCCCGTGCCGGAATGGGAGGGGCAGGCGCTCGAGGGCAAAAGCATCCTCGTTTTCGACGAGCAGGGCTTTGGCGACGCCATTCAATTCGTCCGCTTCTGTCTCGAACTCGCCGGCCTCGGCGCGGATGTCTCTTTCTTCTGCCGCAAGGGGCTGCATCGGCTTTTCAACCGGCTGACGCGGCCGCTGCGCCTCGTCGACGACATCGCGCCCGGCGAGCATTTCGACTATCAGATCGCGCTTTGCAGCCTGCCGCGCGCACTGCGCACGCGCGCCGACACGATCCCCGCGAAGACGCCCTATCTTGGCGCCGAGCCGCCTCTCGTCGCGAAATGGGCGGCGCGGCTCGGGCCGCAAAGAACCGACAATTCCTTCAAGGTCGGCGTTTGCTGGCGCGGCAGCGCCAATCCGAAGGCCGACCCCGGCCGCGCGCTGCCCCGCGCGGCATTCGAGGCGCTGGCCTTGGACGGCGTGCGGCTCGTCAGCCTGCAAAAACCCGACGATTTACCGCCCGGCGATCGCGACGGCGCCGCCTGGCTGGAGCACATGGGAGCCGATTTCGACGCCGGCGCCGATAGTTTCGTCGATACGGCGGCGCTGATGCAGAGCCTTGACCTGATCGTCACCTGCGATACCTCGATCGCTCACCTCGCCGGGGCGCTGGGGCGACCGGTTTTCGTGCTGCTGCAACAGGTTCCGGACTGGCGCTGGCTGCTCGATCGGGAGGATTGCCCCTGGTATCCCTCGATGCGCCTGATCCGGCAGAGGCAGCGCGGCGACTGGAGCGAACCCATGTCGCGGGCCGCCGAGGCGATTCGAAACCTCAGCCGCAAAAACCTCAGCCGCGCTTGGTCGCCGCCAGAATGTAATTGACGCTCATATCATGGGCGAGGCGCCATTTGCCGCCCAGCGGATCGAAGACGACGCCGGTCTCGCCGAAAACCCTTAAATCCGCCCCTGCGAGCGCGGTCTTGAGTTCACGCGGCGTCATGAACTGGCGCCAGTCATGCGTCCCGGGCGCCGTCCAGCCAAGCACATATTCGGCGCCGACGATCGCGAGAGCGAAGCTTTTCAGCGTCCGGTTCAGCGTCGAGGCGAAGAGGAGGCCGCCCGGACGCACCATCGCGCCGGCGAGGCGCAGAAAGCCCGAGGGGTCGCGCACGTGCTCGACCACCTCCATCGCCAGCACGATGTCGAACCGAGCGCCTTCGGCCTCAACCGCCTCCGCCGTCTGCGCAGCGATAGTCTATGGCGAGGCCGGACAGCGTTGCATGGGCCTTCGCAACCTGGATGTTGCGCGGCGCGGGGTCGATCCCCGTGACGCTCGCGCCGAGACGCGCCAGCGGCTCAGCGAGAAGCCCCGCGCCGCAGCCGACATCAAGCACGCTGAGTTCGCGCAAGGGCCGCGCCCCGTAGCGCTCGCGCGGACGCCCCTCGACCGGAAAATGGCGGCAGATGACGTCGCGCAGATAGGCGACCCGGACGGGGTTCAACTTGTGCAGCGCGGCCATCGGGCCGTGCTCGCTCCACCATTCGTCGCCGAGCCGGTCGAATCGCGCGACATCCTCCGGATCGATCGTCGATTTCCGCCGAATCTGTTCCGCTTCAGCCATGGTTTGCAATCCGCTGGGGTTTATTGCATTGACTTGACGCGCCGGCCTTTGCATGTATGCGCGGCTTCGCCGCGAACCCGCGGGAAGGCGCAAGAATCTGCAAGAATCCGAGCGCCGCCTCCTTGATAGGCTCGAGGGCCCCGTCAAGGCAAATCACCGCGAATTCGCCAATAGCCAAGGAGCGCTTTTCGTCCCGATGTCCCGTCTAGTCATGAAGTTCGGCGGCACGTCGGTCGCAAACATGGAACGCATCCGCAATGTGGCGCGGCACGTCGCGCGCGAGCGCAAGGCCGGCTTCGACGTCGCCGTCGTAGTCTCGGCCATGTCGGGCAAGACCAATCAACTCGTCGGCTGGTGCAAGGAAGCCTCCAAGCTCTACGATGCGCGCGAATATGACGCCGTCGTCTCGTCGGGCGAACAGGTCACCGCCGGGCTTTTGGCCCTCGTTTTGCAGGATTGCGGCATTCCGGCGCGTTCGTGGCAAGGCTGGCAGGTGCCGATCCTGACCTCCGGTTCGCACGGGTCGGCGCGCATCCTCGACATCGACGGCGCGCCGCTTATCGAAGGTTTTGACGCGCGGGGCGAAGTCGCGGTCATCGCCGGGTTTCAGGGGCTGAGCAAGGAAGACCGGCGCATCACCACGCTCGGCCGGGGCGGCTCGGACACCAGCGCCGTCGCGATCGCCGCAGCGATCGGCGCCAGCCGCTGCGACATCTATACGGACGTCGACGGCGTCTATACAACTGATCCGCGCATCGTCCCGAAGGCGCGGCGCCTCGATCGCGTCGCCTTCGAGGAGATGCTGGAGATGGCCTCGCTCGGCGCCAAGGTCTTGCAGGTGCGCTCGGTCGAACTCGCCATGCGGCACAAGATCAAGACCTTCGTGCGTTCGTCCTTCGACGATCCGGACAATCCGCAGCCCGGCACCTTGATTTGCGACGAGGAGGATATCGTGGAGCAGCAAGTCGTCACCGGCATCGCGTTTTCGCGGGACGAAGCGCAGGTCACCCTGCGGCAGGTCGCCGACCGCCCGGGCGTCGCGGCGGCCATATTCATGCCGCTCGCGGAGGCTAATATCAATGTCGATATGATCATTCAGGTCGCCTCGGAAGATTCGGTGACGACCGACATGACCTTTACGGTTCCCGCAGCCGAGTTCGAACGGACCAAGGCGATTCTGCACAAGGCGCAATCGCAGATCGGTTTCGCCAGCCTGCACGGAGCGAGCGATGTCGTTAAAATCTCCGCCATCGGGGTCGGCATGCGCAGCCACGCTGGCGTCGCCGCGCGGGCGTTCAAGGCGCTTTCGGACAAAGGCATCAACATCCGGGCGATCACGACGTCCGAAATCAAGTTTTCGGTGCTGATTGAGGCCGCCTATACGGAACTGGCGGTTCGGACGCTTCATTCGCTTTATGGCCTCGACCAAGCCTGAGCCGCAAATTTCCGGCCATTCGGGGCCGAACGCCCTACAATCCCTTGCGGTCCAAGGTTTGCACTGGTTAAACGGGACCAACGGGGGAGGAAGCGATGTCAGAGAGCTGGACGGCGCTCTTTTCGCGCCCTTGACCCACGATCAAGAGGCCCTAAGGCCTGGACAGGATAATGACATGTATGGCGCCCTCGGCGGACCGCGTCTGCTGCTGCGCCGGCTTCGCGAGGTCATGGCGGAGCCGGTCAGTCCGCAGGCGCGGCTCGACAAGATCGTCGTGCATATCGCGGCCAATATGGTGGCCGAGGTCTGCTCGGTCTATGTGCTGCGCGCCGACGGCCGTCTCGAACTCTACGCGACGGAGGGCCTGAACCGGGAGGCGGTCCACCTCACCACCATGCGCGCGAGCGAAGGCCTCGTTGGGCTGATCGCCGAGACCGCCGAACCGCTCGCCCTCGCCGACGCGCAGGCCCATCCGGCCTTCTCGTACCGCCCCGAGACCGGCGAGGAGATCTATTCCTCCTTCCTCGGCGTGCCCATCCTGCGCGGCGGCAACACGCTCGGCGTCCTCGACATCCAGAACAGAGCCCGGCGCGTCTATACCGAGGAAGAAATCGAGGCGTTGCAGACGACGGCCATGCTGCTCGCCGAGATGATCGCCTCGGGCGAGTTGCAATCTCTGGTTGAGCCGGGCGGCGCCGACATCGCGATCCGCCGCGCGCTCGCCCTCAAGGGCGCCCCGCTCGCCGAAGGCGTCGGCCTCGGCCACGTCGTCCTGCATGAGCCGCGCATCATCATCAAGCAACTTGTCGCCGAAGACGCCAAGCAGGAGATGGGGCGCCTCGACAGGGCGATCGCCGCGATGCGCGATTCGATCGACAGCCTGATCGAACGCGGCAACATGGGGCCGGGGGAACATCGCGACGTGCTGGAGACCTTCCGCATGGTCGCCCACGACCGCGGCTGGCTGCGCCGTCTGCGCGAGGCCGTGAACACCGGCCTCACCGCCGAGGCGGCGGTCGAGCGCGTGCAAAACGACGCCCGCGCCAAGCTGCAGCGGCGTACCGAACCCTCCATGCGCGAACGTCTGCATGATCTCGACGATCTCGCCAACCGACTGCTGCATCAGCTGACCGGACAAAGCTTCGTCGCCGCGCATGACGAATTGCCGGAAAATGCGATCATCGTCGCACGCACCATGGGGCCGGCCGCGCTGCTCGAATATGACCGCTCCAAATTGCGCGGCCTCGTGCTCGAAGACGCCGGCGGCGGCAGCCATGTCGCCATCGTCGCGCGCGCGCTCGGCATCCCGGCGGCCGGCGACGTCGCAAATATTCTCGATTTCGTCGAGCCGGGCGACGCCATCATCGTCGACGGCGCGCTCGGCGACGTGCACGTCCGGCCGACCCCCGACGTTGAACACGCCTACGCCGAGATGGCGCGGCTGCGCGCCAAGCGGCAGGCGCAATATCGCAAGCTGCGCGACGTTCCCGCCGTGACGAAAGACGGCGTCGCAATCGATCTGCATATGAACGCCGGCCTTCTCGTCGATCTCCACCATGTCGACGAGACCGGCGCTATCTCGGTCGGCCTGTTCCGCACCGAGCTGCAGTTCATGCTCGCCGCGCGTTTCCCGCGGATGAGCGAGCAGGAGCAACTCTACCGCACGGCGCTGGATCTCGCGCCCGGCAAACTGATTACCTTCCGCACGCTGGACATCGGCTCCGACAAGGTGCTGCCCTATATGACCCAGCTGAAGGAAGAAAATCCGGCGCTCGGGTGGCGCGCCATTCGCATCGGCCTCGACCGGCCGGCGCTCCTGCGCAGTCAGCTGCGCGCCATGCTGCGCGCCGGCGCCGGGCGCGAGCTGCGCATCATGTTCCCGATGATCGCGAGCATCGGTGAATTCGAATCGGCGAGAGCCATGGTCGATCTCGAGGTCGCCCATCTGCTTCGCCATGGGCGCGAACCGCCGTCCGATCTCAAGGTTGGCATCATGGTCGAAGTGCCCTCGCTCTTGTTCGAACTCGGGGACATCTGCCGCCGCGTCGATTTTCTGTCGGTCGGCTCGAATGATCTCATGCAATATTTTTACGCGGCGGACCGCGAGAACAAGCGCGTTTTCCAGCGCTTCGATCCATTGTCGCCGCCCTTCCTCGCCGCCCTGAAGCATATCGCCGACACGGCGCGCGCCGCATCGACGCCCCTGACGCTGTGCGGCGAGATCGGCGGCAAGCCTCTCGAAGCGCTGGCGTTGCTGGCGATCGGCTACCGCGGCCTCTCCATGTCGGCCGCGGCGATCGGGCCTGTGAAGGCGATGGTGCTCGCGACCGATTTGCGTCTCGCCAGAGCCTTCGTCGCCAATCTCATCGCCGAGACGACGTCCGGCCCAAAACTGCGCGAGGGATTACGGAAATTCGCGGAAGGCCAAGGCATCCCTATATAGAACGATAAACAACGCCTCCCGCGCCCGAAATCGCGTTCCCCGCCGTCCCATTTCAGTCGTCCGATGCTGCCGCAAGAAAAGCTCGATCTCATTTTACGCCGCCACGCGGAAATCTCCGCCCGCCTCAACGAGGCGCCCGAGCCGGCGCTTTACGTAGCGCTCTCGCGCGAACTCGCCGGTCTCGAAGAGGTCGCAGCAGCGATCCGCGACTACCGCACGCAGAGCGCGGAAGCCGCCGGCCTCGCGGCCATGCTGGACGATCCCGCGACGGACCCCGAGATGAAGAGCCTCGTCGAAGAGGAGCTGCGCGGGGCCGAGCTGCGTCTCGAAACGCTCGAACAACAGTTGAAGATCGCGCTCCTGCCGAAGGATTCGGCGGATGAAAAAAGCGCCATTCTGGAAGTGCGCGCCGGAACCGGCGGCGACGAGGCGGCGTTGTTCGCCGGCGACCTTTTCCGAATGTACCAGCGCTACGCCGAATTGAAAGGCTGGACCGTCGAGATCGTCTCGGCGAGCGAAGGCGCGAGCGGCGGCTACAAGGAGATCATCGCCGAGATCGCCGGCCGCGGCGTTTTCGCCCGGCTCAAGTTCGAATCGGGCGCGCATCGCGTGCAGCGCGTGCCGGACACGGAGACGCAGGGGCGCATCCACACCTCGGCGGCGACCGTTGCAGTGCTGCCGCAAGCCGAGGAAGTCGACGTCGCGATCAACGAAGCGGACCTCAAGATCGACACCATGCGCGCGCAGGGCGCCGGCGGCCAGCACGTCAACAAGACGGAATCGGCGATCCGCATCACTCATCTTCCGACCGGCACGATCATCTTCGTGCAGGATGAGCGCTCGCAGCACAAGAACCGCGCGCGGGCGATGGCGCTGCTGCGCGCGCGCATCTACGACGCGGAGCGCCAGAAGCTCGACGCCGAGCGCGCCGCCGACCGGCGCTCTCAGGTGGGCTCGGGCGATCGCTCGGAGCGCATCCGCACCTATAACTTTCCGCAAGGGCGCGTCACCGATCACCGCATCAATCTGACGCTCTACAAGCTGGACAAGGTCATGACCGGCGAGGCCCTCGACGAAGTGATTGACGCGCTCCTCACCCATCATCAGGCGGCGCTCCTCGCCGACAGCGAGAGGCAAGGCCCGTGAAAGCGTTTGGCGCGCCCTGGCTGGTCTTCGCGCTTCTGTCGGCGGCCTTCGCCGCGCTCACTGCCATTTTCGCCAAAGTCGGGGTCGCCAACGTCAATTCCGATTTCGCGACGCTGATCCGCACCGTCATCATCGTCGCGGTCCTCGCGGCGATCCTCGCAGCGACGGGCGAGTTTCAGCCTTTGGCTTCGATCGCGCCCCGCACCTACCTCTTTCTCACCCTTTCAGGGCTCGCCACAGGCGCCTCCTGGATTTGCTATTTCCGCGCCCTGAAGCTCGGCGACGCCGCGCGCGTCGCCCCGATCGACAAGCTCTCGACAGTGCTTGTCGCGATTTTCGGGGTCGCTTTTTTGGGCGAGCGCCTGTCGGCGCCGAACTGGCTCGGCGTCATCCTCATCGGCTGCGGCGCCCTGCTCGTCGCCTATAAGGGCTGAAACCGCGCCGCGCGAATTCGCCACGCGAAATGGCCACCGCGTGAAATAACGCTATAAAACAAAGAGATACAAAAAATAGGCGGTGCCCGGAAACGCCAGCCTTGCAACCAATTGCGCGTTTGCGGCGTTGTGTCTCTTACCACCTGTAAAGGTCGCCGGCATGTTCGAAAAATCGCACGCGGGCTCGCACGAAGGCCCGCGGCCGTGGCTGCGCAAGCTGATCTATTCCGACGCCGCTCTCGATGTCCCAGAAATCATCAGGGTCGAGAGCGTCGCTTTCGAGGATGGCGAGCCGATTCCAGCGCTTTTCGCCGCCGATGGCGAGAGGGACTCGCCGCCTTTGCGTTGGCGCGGCGTGCCGGATGGCGCCGCGGCCATCGTGCTCGTGGTCGAGGATGCGGATAGCCCGACGCCGGCGCCTTTCGTCCACGCCCTGGCGGTCAAGACGCCCGGGACAGACGATGATCTCATTCCGGGGGCGCTGACCCGCGAAGCCGCGGCGACAGAAGGTCTCCTGCTCGGCCTCAACTCCCTTGGCGAGGCGTCGTGGACGCCGCCGGATCCGCCGCCTGGAACCGGTCCGCATCGCTACGTGTTCCAGGTGTACGCGATCGATCGCCGGCCGGAGTTCGCCGCCGCTCCAGACAGGCGAGAGATCCTTGGCGTTTTGCGCGATCACGCGCTGGCCAAAGGCTGCGTCAGCGGCATTTACGAGCGAGTTGCCTAAGATATGGGCGCGCGCTGGCGGAACCAGACGCCCCGGCAAGAACTTTATGACATATCTTCGAGAGTGGAAGCGGCCGGCCGGCCGCTTTTTTCGAGACGGCGCGCGACAGACCAGCGCGACAGACCGGGGCCAAGCCATGCTGATTCGCTACGGATATGAACTTGCCTTCAATTGCGCTCAGCCGACGCTCATGGTCTGCCTGCTCGACTCGCATCCCGAATACGACAATCGAATTCGCTACAAGAGCCCGTTCATGACCAGTCCGTCGATCGGGACGCATAGCTATGCCGACTCTTTCGGCAACAAGGTGCGGCGGTTCGTTGCGCCGGTCGGCGACCTGACCATATCGCGCGATTTCGTCATCGAGGACAGCGGCCAGCCTGACGGCTTCGAGCAACACGCTCAGGAAGTTCCGCTGGAGTTCCTGCCGAGCGAGACGCTGGTCTATCTGCTCGCCAGCCGGTATTGCGAAACCGACAAGCTTGGCGATATCGCGTGGCAATTGTTCGGGTCGACGCCGCGCGGCTGGAGCCGGGTCAAGGCGATCTGCGATTTCGTCTGCGGCCACCTGACCTTCGGCTATGAGTACGCCAGGGCGACCCGCACCGCCTATGAGGCCTATCACGAGCGCATCGGCGTTTGCCGCGACTTCGCGCATCTTGCGGTCGCGTTCTGCCGCTGCATGAACATTCCGGCGCGCTACGCGAACGGGTTCCTCGGCGACATCGGCGTGCCGCCCGATCCCGCCCCGATGGACTACAACGCATGGTTCGAGGCTTATCTCGACGGGCGCTGGATCACCTTCGACGCCCGCCACAATATGCCTCGAATCGGCCGCATCACCGTCGCGCGGGGACGCGACGCCACCGACATTCCGCTCGCGACGTCGTTCGGGCCTCACATCCTCAAAGGCTTCCGGGTCTGGACCGACGAGGTCGACGAATCGCTCGTGCGCGACCTCGAGCGGCGCAGCGCCTGACCGCCATTCTCCCCTGAGCGAACCCTCGACTGTGGCGCCGGGGCAGCACATCAGCGCGTTTTTCGATGTCACGCCCGCTGTTTGCGGGTTCCCGGCTTGACGGGCGCCTCCGCCACGGCCACGGTTCGTTTCGCGCCGCCCTTCATTGAGGCGGGCGGCGGGCCCTGGTTGGTGAGATGCGTCAGTTTATGTGGAAAGAGGCGGTCGCGCCTGCAAAATGGCTGGGCCTCGCCGCTGCTTTGGCGCTTTGCGGCTGCTCCACGATCAACGGTTATCTCGAGCCCGTTCCCGCCTTCGAAGGCGCGCCGGGGACCACCCATGTCGAAATGGTGGTGGCGACGACGCGCACGCGCTCCGAGAACCCTGCCCTGCTGTTCGCAGGCGGTCGGGCTCCCGAACCTGCTTTCGCCGATATGATCGTATCGATCCCGCCGGACGCCAATCGCAAAATCGGCCAGGTGCAATGGCCGCAACAGCTGCCCGGCAATCCGGAAACTGATTTCGTGACCCTCAAGGCCGACGTCGTCAACAAAGATCAGGCCATCGCCACCTTCGACCGTTTGCTGCGCGAATCGAACAAGAGCGAAGCCATGGTCTATGTGCATGGCTTCAATGAGCGCTACGAAAATACGGTCTACGGCTTCGCGCAGATCCTGCACGATTCGGGCGCCCTCGGCGAAGTCGCGCCGGTGCTGTTCACATGGCCCTCGAAAGGCAATGTCTTCGCCTATGGCTACGACCGCGAAAGCGCGAATTATTCGCGTGACGCCCTCGAAAGGCTGCTGCAATATCTGGTCAAGGAGCCGAAGGTCAAAAAAATCACGATCCTCGCCCATTCGATGGGAAATTGGGTGACGCTCGAGGCCTTGCGGCAGATGGCCATTCGCGACAAGAGAATCGACCCCAAGATCGCCCTCGTGCTGCTCGCCGATCCCGACGTCGATGTCGACGTCTCCCGCGAGCAGATCGCGGCGATGGGACCGAACCGTCCGCATATCGCGCTATTCGTATCCGAGGACGATCGGGCGCTCGCGGCGTCGAAACAATTGTGGGGCGCGCCTCGCCTTGGCGCGATCAACCCCGATATCGAGCCTTACAAGTCCATGCTCGAGCGCGAGAACATCTCCGTGATCAATCTCACGCATTTGCCTTCGCACGACGCATTCAACCACGGCAAATTCGCCGAGGACCCGAAAGTCGTCGAACTGATCGGCCGCAGCCTCGCCAACGGCCAGGCCTTGACCAACTCGCAGGTCGGCTTCGGCGAAAAGATCATGGAGACCACGGCGAGCGCCGCGACCTCGGTCGGTCACGCCGCCGGCCTCGCCATCTCGGCGCCGGTCGCCATCGTCGATCCCGAGACGCGCGAACACCTTGGCGACCAGGTCGACGAGCTCACCGACTCGGTTGCGCATATCGGGCCGCAAAAAGAGCCGTGAGCCGTCGTTTGGGCGCGTTCGCGCAAATGTTCTCGCGCGAACGCCCGGGATCTTGCGAAAGCTGTCGGGATTTTTTGAAGCGACTTAGGCCGCTACGGCCAGCCTGACGGCGG
Source organism: uncultured Alphaproteobacteria bacterium (assembly GCA_963757985.1). GTDB lineage: Bacteria > Pseudomonadota > Alphaproteobacteria > Rhizobiales > Beijerinckiaceae > Methylocapsa. The sequence continues at coordinate 96,317 of CAVWTQ010000002.1, forward strand.
TGCCGGTCGCGAGGACGCGGCGGAGGCTGACGCCCGCATGCTCGGCGGGAACGACGCGATCCATTTCGTAATTCACGTCGATGATCGCATCGGCGTCAATGTCTTCGGCGCGCTGGATCAGCTCGCGCAGCGCCATTTCGCGCCAATCGCCCTGATGGGCGTCGAGCTGGTGGGAGTCGACCTCGGTGGCGTGCCAGGCGGAGGCCGCCTTGATCTTGCCGATGGGGTAAAGAACACGGCCCCCCTCGATCGAGTCCGTTGAACTGATACGCATCTTCTTCTCCGGTACATTCTTTGGCGATAGCCCATGGGGCGTTTCGCTTCACTTAATTCGGACGCCGCAACCCTGGCGTTACGATGACAATGGCCTTTGGCCTCGACCACGATCGACTATGGCTCAATCAATCTGAACCGAAGGTGTACTATCACACCTTGCTGCACTGCAATATTCAATAAAAATTGCTGATGACTTAAATGAATTAAAACAGCGACATATGGCCAAGATCCGGCGTTCCGGACCGCCTGCTGCGGCGCCAGATGCCTCGGCAAATCGGTCACACTTTAGTGACGGAAATGGCGGATGCCCGTGAACGCCATGGCGACGCCCCTTTCGTCCGCGGCGGCGATCACCGCGTCGTCGCGCACCGAGCCGCCCGGCTGGATCAGCGCGGTGGCCCCGGCCTCGATCGCCGTCAGCACGCCGTCGGGGAAGGGAAAGAAGGCGTCCGACGCGACGACCGAGCCGACCGCGAGGCTCTCCGGCAAACCGGCGGCCTTTGCAGCTTCGGCGGCCTTGATCGCCGCGATTCGCGTCGAAGTCGACGCGGCTCATCTGCCCCGCGCCGATGCCCGCCGTCGCGCCGTCCTTTGCGTAGACGATCGCATTCGACTTCACATGCTTGGCGACGCGGAAGGCGAAGGCGAGATCGCGCCATTCGGCCTCGCTCGGCGCGCGTCTGGTGACGACGCGCAGCTCCATGTCGTCGACGACGGCGTTGTCGCGCGATTGCACCAGAAGGCCGCCGGCGACCGGGCGGATCGTGAGGCCCGGCGCGCGGGGGTCAGGCAGCCCGCCGGTGATCAGCAGGCGCAGGTTTTTCTTCGCGCCGACGATCGCGACGGCCTCTTCATCGGCGTCCGGCGCGATGATGACCTCGGTGAAAATCTGGACGATCTCCGCCGCGGCCTTTGCGTCGAGGCGGCGATTGAGCGCGACGATGCCGCCATAGGCCGAGACCGGATCGCAGCGCAGCGCCAGCCTGTAGGCGGCCTCGATGGTCTGCGCCTCTGCGACGCCGCACGGGTTCGAATGCTTGATGATCGCGACGGCGGCGGTGCGTTCGGGGTCGAATTCGGCGACAGCTCGAAGGCCGCGTCGGTATCGCCGATATTATTGTAGGAGAGTTGCTTGCCCTGCAGCTGGCGCGCCGTCGCGACGCCGAAGCGGCGCTCCGGCGTCCTGTAAAAGGAAGCGCTCTGGTGCGGGTTCTCGCCATAGCGCAGAACCTCGGCGAGCGCGCCGCCGAACGCGCGGAAGGCCGGCGCATCGACGCCGATCTGCTCGGCGAGCCAGTTCGAGATCGCGGCGTCATACACCGCCGTGCGCGCGAACGCCTTTTGCGCGAGCCGCTGCCGCAGGGCGAGCGTCGTCGCCGCGCCGTTCGCCTGCAATTCGGCGAGCACCGGCGCGTAATCCTCGACCGCGACGACGACGGCGACATCATTGAAATTTTTCGAGGCGGCGCGGATCATCGCCGGGCCGCCGATGTCGATATTCTCGATGCACGCGTCGAAATCGGCGCCGGCGTCGATCGTCGCCTGGAACGGATAGAGGTTCACGACCAGAAGATCGATCGGGCTGATGCCATGGGCGAGCATCGCCGCTTCATGCTCCGGGTTCTCGCGGATCGCGAGAAGGCCGCCATGGACCTTTGGATGCAGGGTTTTGACCCGCCCGTCCATAAGCTCGGGGAAGCCGGTGAGATCGGCCACATCGCGGACCTCCAGCCCCGCCTCGACAAGGGCCTGACGCGTGCCGCCGGTCGAAATCAGCTCAATGCCGAGCCCGGCGAGGCCGCGGGCGAAATCGATGAGGCCGGTCTTGTCGGAGACGGAAATCAGCGCCCGCGCGGCGCGGCGGAACTCGATCGGCATTTGGGCGTCCATCTGCTTCCTGCTCAAGGACAGGCTGTTAGCATGAAGCGGGCGGCGATCCTATCTTTCGCAGGCGCTCAGCGCAGTACGGGCGGCGCGAATCGCCGCAGCCGCAGCGCGTTGAGGACGACGAAAATGGACGAAAACGCCATCGCGCCCGCCGCCAGCATCGGCGACAAAAGGATGCCGAAGGCCGGATAGAGCGCGCCCGCCGCGACCGGGATCAGCACGACGTTATAGGCGAACGCCCAGAACAAATTCTGCTTGATGTTGCGCATCGTCGCCCGGCTCAGCGCAACCGCGCTCGCCGCCGCGCCGAGATCGCGTCCGCTGAGAACGACGTCGGCCGCCTCGATGGCGACATCCGTGCCGGCGCCGATGGCGAGGCCGACATCGGCGGCGGCCAACGCCGGCGCATCATTGATTCCGTCGCCGACGAAACCGGTGGCGCCATATCTGGCCTTTATCTCGCGCACGGCCTCCACCTTGCCCTCGGGCAAGACTTCCGCGATCACGTCCTCGACGCCGACGGTCTTTGCGATCGCCGCCGCCGTCTTCTTGTTGTCGCCCGTGACCATCACGAGCTTGAGGCCCTCCGCATGCAGCGCAGCGACGGCCGCGCGCGCGCCATCGGCGACCGGATCGGCGACGACGATGAGGGCTGCGAGCTTGCCGTCGATCGCGGCGTAAAGCGGCGATTGCGCCTCAGCCCCGAACCGCGCGGCCGCCTCTGCGAAGGGGCCTGCATCGACGCCAAGCGCCGCCATGAAGCGGTCCGCCCCGATCGCCACATGGCGCCCGTCGACATTGGCTTCGACGCCAAGGCCGGGCCGCGCGGAAAACCCTTCCGCCGGCGGAACGCGCAAGCCCTCCTTCGCCGCCGCCGCCGCGATGGCGGCTGCGACCGGATGCTCGGAGCGCGCCTCGACGGCGGCGACCAGCGCCAACGCCTCAGCGCGCGAGAAACCCGGCGCCGGCAGAAAATCGACAAGTTCGGGAACGCCCCGCGTAATCGTCCCGGTCTTGTCGAGCGCCATCGCCTTGACGCTTGCGAGCTCCTGCAGCGCGGCGCCCTTGCGGAACAGGACGCCGAGCTCGGCGCCCCGGCCCGTACCGACCAGGATCGAGATCGGCGTCGCAAGGCCCATGGCGCAGGGGCAGGCGATGATCAGCACCGCGACCATGGCGACCAGCGCATGGCTCAATGCGGGCGCTGGGCCAAAGAGGAGCCACAGCGCGAAGGTAAGGAGCGCGACGGCGATCACCGCCGGCACGAACCAGCCCGTCACCTTGTCGACGAGGGCCTGGATCGGCAGTTTCGCGCCCTGCGCCTGCTCGACCATGCGGATGATCCGCGCGAGAGCCGTGTCGGCGCCCGTCTTCGTCACCTTGAAAGAAAAGCTTCCCGTCGTATTGATCGTCGCGCCGACGACATCGGCGCCGACGCCCTTCGCGACGGGCAGCGGCTCCCCGGTCAGCATCGATTCATCGACGAAGGAGGAGCCCTCGACCACCTCCCCGTCGACGGGGATTTTTTCGCCGGGTTTAACAAGCACGATGTCGCCGACGACGACATCGTCGAGGGGCGTCAGGGCGGCCGCGCCATCGCGCAGCACGAAGGCCGATTGCGCCTTGAGCCCAATCAGACGCTGGATCGCCGCCCCGGCGCGCCCCTTGGCGCGCGCCTCCAAAGTGCGCCCGACCAGAATTAGCGTCACGATCACGGCGGCGGATTCGAAATAAACGTCGTTCGTCCCGGCGGGGAACAGCGAAGGCGCGAAGGTCGCGAGCGTCGAATAGGCGAAAGCGGCGCCGGAGCCGAGCGCCACCAGTGCGTTCATCTCGGGCGCGCCGCGCAACAGCGCGGGAATGCCGCTCTTGAAGAAGCGCCAGCCCGGACCGAACAGAATGAGCGCGGTCAGCGCGAATTCTATGATCCTGCCGGTCTCAACGCCGATGCGGTCCATGACGAACATGTGGACCGCCGGAAACAGATGCGAGCCCATTTCCAGCGCCACGACCGGCGCCGTCAGGACCAGAGCCAGAAGAGTCGCGCGGGATCAGATCGCCCCCATCGCCGTGGTCATGCTCGTGCTCGTGCGCGCCGGCGCCCGCGTCGGGCTTGATCTCCCGCGTCGGATAACCGGCCTCGGTCGCCGCCCGCGCGATCGCCGCCGCCGTCGTCGCGCCGCTGACGAAGCGCACGGAGCCCGCGCCTGTCGCGAGATTGACCCTCGCCTCGACGACGCCTTCGACGCTCCGGAAGGCCTCCTCGACGGTCTTGACGCACGCGTCGCAACTCATTTTGTCGATCGAAAACTGCGCCGTCGTCAGAACGGACGCGTAGCCCGCCTTGTTGATCGCCTCGATCACGCCTTCGAGGTTCGCCGGCCCGAGAAAGCTGACGCTCGCCTGCTCGGTCGCCAGATTGACCGCGACCGAGCCGACGCCGGGAACCGCGCCGATCGCCTTCTCGACGCGCCCGACGCAGGAGGCGCAATGCATGCCCTTGACGGGGAGGCTGACGGGGGCGGAAGTAGGACTGGCGGCGGGCTTGGCGGGACCAGACGACATCGTTCCATCCTTTGGCGGTCCGCGCGCTTTCCTTTCGGAAAGCTGAGGCAATCGACATGCAAGCGACGCGCATCATAGTTAAAAATGATCGGCTGAGGCGGGAAATCAAGTGCAGAAGGCGCCGCCTCGCCCTCGAGGATTAAGGCGATGATTCGTCGCGCCCTTTCGGACGGCGCTGCGAAACCCTAAATGGAAGTCTCGTCAATGATTGTGACCGGAGACCCTCATGCCGCAATCGATCGTCATCACCGTGCCGCATAATCTTGGCGCCGACGCAGCCAAAAAGCGCATCGCCGAGCGCATCGAAGCGTTGCGCACGGCCTATGTCGACAAATTGGCCCAATCCGAGGTCAAGTGGACGGGCAACAGGGCGGATCTGCGCGTCCAGGCGCTGGGCCAGAGCATGACCGCGCAGATCGACGTGATGCCCGACAGCGTGCGCATCGAAGCGCAGCTGCCGTGGCTGCTTGCGGCCCTTGGCGACAAGGCCAAGGGGTTCTTGACCAGCAACGCGCAAGAATCGCTGAAGATCGGCTACACGCCGCCGAAAAGCTGAACGCGCGGCGCCGACAAAAAAGCCGTCAGTGCACGGCGACCATTACGTCGGATGATTTGATGATGGCGTAGGCCTTCTTGCCCTTGGCGAGGGCGAGTTCGTCGACTGACTCATTGGTGATGGAGGCGGTGACGATCTGGCCGCCGCTGAGTTCGATTTCGACATGCGCCGTCGTCGCGCCCTTGACGACGTTCTTGATGACGCCTTCGAGTGAATTGCGGGCGGAAATCTTCATGGTCGTCTCCTCTGCGGGCTGACCCCGCTCGCGACGCGGCGGGATCTCCAAGCCTTGGCGGCTTTGGATGACCGGGATTTAAACCTCTGCGGCTAGTAATGAAAGGCGCGATCGCGGCTTCGTTTGAATTTACGGCGCGGAGCGGTAAGTTGCGTGCAATTTGCATGGCGGCGATCCCGCCGCCGTCTGCGCGGCGTTTTCCGGACAATGAGCATGTTGGAGAAACCACGACGCACGACAATTCGCCCGACCCTCCGGACGGACATCGCCGCGCGCGTGCTGCGCCACGATCTCTCGGCGGCGATGACCACGCTCCACTTCGAGGACGGCGAATTGCGCGCGCCGCTGGTCGATCATCCGGCCGGCGCCGGCGTCATTGTCCGGATCGAGGCGAGCGATGTGTCGATCGCGCTGTCGCGGCCGATGGACGTATCGATCACCAACCGGCTGCCGGGTGAAATCATCGAAATCGCGCCTCTCGATCCGCCCTATGTGCGCGTCGCCTTCAATCTCGGCAAGACGCGGCTTTATGCGCTGGTGACGGGCGAATCGGTCGAGCGGCTCGCCCTTGCGCCCGGCCTTCGCGCCTGGGTGATGATCAAGGCCGTCGCCATCGCGGGGCAAAGCCTCAAGCCAGATCGCGCTCCGCGGCCGCGCCCCTGGCCTTCGGATCGAACGACCAATCCAGCGAAGCATTGAGCTCTTCGAGCGACTTCCGGGACGAGGCCGCGGCGTGGCGCTCGATCGAGCGATAGAGCGCGACGAGGCGTTCGCCGAATTGCGTGATTTCGGCGCCGCCGGCGCGCCGCCCCGGAAAGGTCGCGACGACCGGCGATTCGAAGCAGCGGTTGAGCGCATCGACGGTAAGCCAGCATTTGCGGTAGGAAAGCCCAATCGCGCGGCTCGCCCCGATGATCGAGCGCTCCTTGCGGATCATGTCGATCATGGCGATTTCTTCCGGCCCCAGCGCGCCGCCATTCGGAAACTGCAGCTCAATCGAAACCGCGGCGGTCTTGCGCTTGCTTTCCGGCATGGACGCTCCGTTGCGAGGACGCATTGGGTGCGAGAAGCCGCGCGAACCGGCGCCGCTTCATAAACAATATAGCTTTTTATATCGCAAAAGGCAAAATTGCGCGGCAATAGCCCCGCGCTTGCCCCGCTTGCGTCTGAACCGGGCCCCGGCCCATATTGAGACCATGAATACCCATCCCTTCCGCTCGCCCCCGCAATGAAGACCGTCGCGCCCTTCGGCGCCTGGGTTTCGCCCGTCACGACCGATCTCATGACCGCCGCCGCGATCAGCCTCGGCGCCCTGACGGTCGACGGCGATATCCTCTATTGGCTCGAAGGGCGCCCGAGCGAGAGCGGGCGCAGCGTTCTCTGCCGGCGCGGCGCCGATGGCGCCATCGAGGAACTCACGCCCGCGCCGATCAACGTCGGCAGCCGCGTGCATGAATATGGCGGCGGCGCCTTCGGCGTCGAAGACGGCGTCATCGTCTATAGCGAGCGCAAGGACGGCTCCGTCTGGATCATCGAGCCCGGCGCGCCGCCGCGCCGGGTCGCGACGCCGGAGGGCTGCCGCTACGCCGATTTCGAGTTCGATTCGGCGCGCCGCCGCGTCCTCGCGGTGCGCGAAGATCATCGCGACCGTCCGCCGACCAATCCGGAAGCGGCGATCGTCGCCCTGCCCCTCGATGGCGACGCGCCCGAGATCGTCCTCGTCAAAGGCCCCGATTTTCTGAGTTCGCCGCGCCTCTCGCCGGACGGTCGCAACCTCGCCTGGATCGCCTGGGACCATCCCGACATGCCCTGGGATCGCACACGGCTTTATTGCGCCGCGCTCGCCGGGGACGGCGCGCTGGAGGCGCCGGAGCTGATCGCGGGGGCCGAGCCCGAAGAGGCCATCGTGCAGCCGGCGTGGTCGGCGCAAAATATCCTGCACTTCTCCTCGGACCGCAGCGGCTGGTGGAATCTCTACGCACGCGAGGGCGGCCGGGATTTGCCCCTATGCCCGATCGAGGCCGAGATCGGCGGCCCGCATTGGGTGTTCCGCCAGCGCTATTACGCGTTTCTGAAGGACGGCCGCATCGTCGCCTCCTTCGTCAAGGATGGCGTGCGCCGCGCGGCGCTGATCGCGGACGGCAGGCTGACGCCGCTCGACATCGGCCAGGTCGCCGAATCGCCGCAGCCGCTCGGCGACGGCCTCGCCTATATCGCGACGCCGCCGACCGCGCCGCCCGCGATCCATGATCAAGCCAGCGCTCGGCAGCGAGCCCCTCCTCGTCAGGGCGGCGGCGCCCTCCGTCCTGCCGCCGGAGACCATTTCGATCGGCGAGCCGATCGAATTCCCAACCTCGCATGGGGCCGGACACGCGTTCTGGTATGCGCCGAAGAACCGCGATTTCGAGGGGCCGGCGGGCGCCCTGCCGCCGCTGGTGGTCCTCTCGCATGGCGGCCCGACCAGCATGACGACCAATCATTTCAACCTCAACGTGCAATGGTGGACCAGCCGCGGCATCGGCGTCGTCGACGTCAATTACGGCGGCTCGACCGGCTATGGCCGCCCGTTCCGGCGCCTGCTCGACGGACAGCTGGGGGATCGTCGACGTCGAGGACTGCCGCGCCGCGGCGGATTATCTCGTCGGCCGCGGCCTCGTCGACGGCGCCCGCCTCGCCATTCGCGGCGGCAGCGCCGGCGGCTTCACGACGCTCGCGGCGCTGACCGACGGGGACCGACATTCAAGGCGGGCGCAAGCCTTTACGGCGTCGCCGATCTGAAGCTGCTCGCGAGCGACACGCATAAATTCAAATCGCGCTATCTCGACCGGCTGATCGGCCCGCTGCCGAAGGCCGAGGCGCTCTACGCCGAGCGCTCGCCGATCCATCATCTCGACCGCCTCGCCTGCCCGGTCGATCTTCTTTCAGGGCGAGGACGACAAGACCGTGCCGCCGAATCAGGCGCGAGACCATGGTCGCGGCGATGAACGCGCGGTCCCTGCCCGTCGCCTATTATCTCTTCGCCGGCGAGGGCCATGGTTTCCGCAAGGCCGAGACGCTGCGCCGCGTGCTCGAACTCGAACTCGATTTCTACGGCCGCGTCTTCGGCTTCACGGCGCCGAATTTGAGCGAGCGCGTGGAAATCGCAAATCTCGGCGAGGCCGCTGAAAGCCCGCCCAAACTCAACTCTTGAACCATTTCTCGACGCCCTCCCGCGCCTCCGCCGCCGCAGCGGCGACGCTGCGCCCGCCGAGCCAGAGGTCCGGCGCAATTTCGGCCAGCGGCGCGAGCACGAAGGCGCGGTTGAACAACTCCTTATGCGGCAGCACGAGCTCGGGCGAGTGGAAAACTTCGTCGCCAAAGAACAGGATGTCGATGTCGATCAGGCGCGGGCCCCACCTTACGCCGCCGGTGCGTCCCATTTCCGCCTCGACCGCCTTGACCTCGGCGAGCAAGCGCGGCCGGCTCAAGCGCCGTCGTCGCCAGCGCGCAGGCGTTGGCGAAATCCTCCTGGTCGAGATAGCCCCAGGGCGCCGTGCGATAGATCGAGGAGACGGCGGTCACGGCGACGGCGCCGCGCGCCGCAAGATGCGCCAGCGCGCGCGCGATATTGGCCGGCTTGTCGCCGATGTTGCTGCCAAGGCCGAGGCCGATTTCGACGGTTCTCGCGTCGCGGCGATCAGGCCCGGCGGATGGCATCGAACACCTTGAACGCCGCCAGATGTTCGGCCGCGTCGTGAACCCGGAAGATCGAGGCGCCGTTCGCCGCGGCGACGAGATTCGCGGCGAGCGTCGCGACGAGGCGCGGCTCGATTTTCATCGCGCCGATCGGCTCATCGCCCACGACGGCGCCGAGCAGCGATTTGCGCGACAGGCCGACGAGGATCGGCAGGCCATAATCCTTGAAAGCGCCGAGGCCGTTGAGCGCCTGCAGATTCTGCCGCCCCGACTTGGCGAAGCCGATGCCGGGATCGAGGATGATGCGCCCCGCCGGAATGCCGGCCGCCTGCGCCAGCTTCAGCGAGCGGTCGAAGAACCGGCGCATGTCGCTGATGATGTCGCAAGCGGGGTCGGCCGCGTCGCGATTATGCATGATGACGACGCCGGTCTCGCGTCTCCGCGACGACATCGGCCATCGCGGGATCGCGCTGCAGGCCCCAGACATCGTTGATGAAGGCGACGCCCTGCGCCGCCGCAAAACGCGCTACGGACGCCTTCGACGTATCGATCGAGACCGGCTGGTCGACGCTCTCGACCACATCGGCGAGAAGCGGCGCAAGCCGCGCCTGTTCGACGTCGGCCGGAACCGGCTGGTGACCCGGCCTTGTCGATTCGGCGCCGACGTCGATGATGTCGGCGCCCTCCGCCGCCAGCCTTCGCGCCTGCGCCACGGCGGCGGCCGAGGTCTGAAACCGGCCGCCGTCGGAAAACGAATCGGGGGTCGCGTTGACGATCCCCATGATCAGCGAACCCGAGCCTATGCGGCCGAGAAACCGGTCGCGCTTCTCAGGCATGGACGCGACGCCCGCCTCCCCCTTCAATGCTTCGCCCGCGCTCAATTCTCCGCTTTCCCCACTGCTCCGCCGCCCCACTGCTCCGTCGCCTCAAAGATCGTGGCTTTCCTTGTCGGGATAGCCGCAGCGCCATCTCGCGACGAAGTGCGTCGGGTGGTGATTGACCCATTCGGCGATCGTCGGCGGCGCCGACATCGCGCATTGCATCAGGCTCTCGCCCTGATCGACGAAGGCGAGCTTGGTCTCTTCGCAGGAGGCGGGCTGGGCGAGCGCGCAAACGGTGAGGATCAATTCCATCAGTCCCATGACGTTGGTTCCTCTTCGGCCATATCCCGATGGGTCGTGACGAACGGCGAACCTTGAGAATGGAGAATTCGCCGCGAAAGCACAAGTTGCGCCGCCGTTTTGCGCGCGCCGTCTCGCGGACCGCTGATCGCAGAGGCGAAGCCGAGGATTGGCGCGCCTTCCCGTTTGTGCCATGTAAAGCCTCGCGCGGCGGTGTTCCGCCGACGCAAACGGGATCAATCGGGATGCAAACTCCGAAACGCGCAGCACAAGGCCGGCCAGGCGCCAACGCGGCTTCACGCAAATTTGCGCCAGTCCTCGCAGCGATCGCGCTGATCGCATCGCTCCCAGGCTCCAGCGCATTCGCGGACGAGGCCAAGCCGAACGACGACAGCAAGGACTGGCCGTGTCACCAGATTCTCGTCGACAAAATTTCCCTGCCAGCGGTCTGGTCGGGACCCTCGATCGATGACGTCGACTGGCGCAAGGACGCCGCCACGGCCGATCTCGTCGCCCTGCTCGCGGCGCGCAAGACGCCGATGGAGACGGCGGACAAAGCCATTGAAAGCTTCGCCGCGGCGGCCGGGGCGGACAAGACCCAGAAGCTCACCGCCCTCTTCGCCGGCCTTTTCGAAACGCTCAACAATGAGCGCAGCGACATCATCGACGGATTGACGCGCTTCGGACGCAAGCAGAAAGCGCTCGCCGCCAAGATTCGGGCCGAAAACGCCGAGCTTCAGAAAAGCCCCGACGCCACGGCGCCCGAAGGCGTGTCGGCCGATAATCCCCTGTCCAAAAAGCTCGAACTCGACCTGCGCTCTTTCGACGAGGGGCGCCGTTCGATCAGCTTCGTGTGCGAGGCTCCGACGCAGGTCGAGCAACGGTTGTTCGCACTCGCCCGCAGCATCCAGAATAGCCTGGATTGAACGCCGAATCGGCGCGGCCCGGCCGATTCAGATGTTCTCATGAATGCTTGAGAGCGCCTGACCGAACCCGCAGTCAGTTCGCCGCCTTGGGCTTGTCGTTGTCGTCAAGCAGAGGCACGCCATAGCTGGCGAGGATCTTGTCGATCTCGCCCTGGTTCTCGGCGATGAGCTTGTTCAGCGTGCGTTTCCACTCCTGATCGGAATGGCGCACGCCAAGCCCCATGCGATAGACCATCTTCGGGCCAGTGGTTTCGTTCACCAGCGGCGTCACCAGCAATTCGGCCTTGGAGCTCTTCGCGAAATTGCCGGCGATCGGCCCCCAGAGGATGCCGACGTCGATCACGCCGTCTTCGAGATCCTTGATCATGTCGGCGGTCGGCGCGTCGAAGCGCGTATCGATCACCAGCGGATAGGATTTGACGTTGGTCAGCAATCCGTTGACGGCGAGGTTCGTCGCCGGCGGCGTTCCGGCGACGATGCCGATGCGCTTGCCCTTCAGCCGCGCATCCTCAAGCGTCGTGACGCTTTCGAGGTCGCCGCCCTTTTTCGTGACCAGCGCGTAGGAGGCGCGGTAATAGGGGTTCGTCACCTGAACGAAGTCATCGCCCTGCGGCATATCCATCACGACGTCGCAGCGATGCGCGTTCAGCGTGTTGCGGACGAAGCCGGTCGAGTTCGGATAATAGGTGTAGGCGACCGGCCTGCCGAGCTTTTGCGCCAGCAGTTCCGCGATCTTGTTTTCGAAACCCTGGCCTTCCTTGTTGGAGAAAGGCAGGTCGCGCGGGTCGGCGCAGACGCGAAACACATCGGGATCGACCAGTTCGATCGCCGCTTCCGCTTCGCCCTGCTCCTGCGCCCGCGCCGCGAATCGCGACCCGAAAGACGCGAGAACGGCGAAGGCGAGAGCAAGCGACCAGAACGGTTTCATTTGTCGAGGCCAAGACATGCTTTTTCCGCCGCGGTCGCCTTGTCTGTTTTGTCGACGCGACCGGCGGGGCGTCCGCGCGGGATGGCGCCGGTCGAGCGCCCGCGAATATAAATATAGATATCATCAAGATAGCACATGACATTTTTGTTATCGCCGAACGCCGGCATCACGTTTGTCTGGCTCGTCGTGACGTTCTGTCGGCCGCCGACGACGGTTCCGACGAATTCCGCATAGCTCATCGTCTTCAGCGAGTTTTTCAGAGCTGGCGCATAGGACGAGCCTTCGGCGTCCGGGCCGTGGCAGACGTGGCATTCGGAGTGATAGCGGCGAAATCCGGAATAGGCGAACCAGTCGAGGTTGCCGTCGGGCTCGATCTTGTAGGTCGGATCGCCCTTCGCGTCCGTCCATTTGCCGAGGTCATCCTGTTTGACGGCTGTCGGATCGCCGGGAGCTTCGGCCATGGCGGCGCCTGCGCACGAAAAGAGAGTGGCGGCGCACAAGGCCCGCGCCAGGGAGCTGAGATGCACGTGAATTTCCTTTGAGACAGGGTTCTACAACGATAGACCTCGGCGCGATTGCGCCGAGGTCCGATTATCGCCAGGACTACAGGACTGCTTATTTATGCAGGGCGAACACGGTGAGCGTGCCGCCGAGAGCCGTGTAGTTCGACAGGGCGGCGTAACCGCCGACCGCGCCGAGACCGGCCGTCGGATCGGTGAGGCCAGCCGCGAGGCCGATGCCGGCCCAGCCGCCGACGCCCGAGAGCACCGCGACATACTGCTTGCCGTCATGCTCATAGGTGTTGACGTTGCCGATGATGCCCGACGGAGTCTTGTACTTCCACAGCTCTTCGCCGGTCTTGGCGTCGACGGCCTTGAGGTAGCCTTCGAGCGTGCCGTAGAACACGACGTTGCCGGCGGTCGCGAGAGCGCCCGACCACGCCGAGAACTGCTCCTTGTCCGACCACACGATCTTGCCGGTCTTGGCGTCCCACGCGATGAAGTTGCCCATGTTGGTCTGGCCCGGAGGCGGATACATGGACAGGGTCGCGCCGACGTAAGGCTGACCGGCGGTGTAGCTCACGCGGAACGGCTCATAGTCCATGCAGACGTGATTGGTCGGGACGTAGTTCAGCTCCGTGATCGGCGAGTAAGCCGAAGGCTGTTCGTCCTTCGAGCCGAGCGCCGCCGGGCAGATGCCCTTGTAGTTCACGTCCTCGCCGGCGGAGCCGGGCGCGAATTTCGCGACCACTTCCGGACGGCCATAGTTCTTCGAGGACTTGTCCATGATCGACCTTGGTCGACCAGTTGACGGCCGGATCGTATTTTTCGGCGACGAGAAGCTCGCCGGTCACGCGATCGAGCGTATAGCCGTAGCCGTTACGATCGAAATGCACGAGGACCTTCTTCGAACCCTGGTTCTGGAGAACCATTTCGTTGATGCCGTCATAGTCCCACTGATCGTGCGGGGTCATCTGGTAGATCCATTTGACCTCGCCCGTATCGGCGTTACGCGCCCAGATCGACATCGACCATTTGTTGTCGCCGGGACGCTGCACCGGGTTCCAGGTCGAGGGGTTGCCGGACCCGTAGTAAACGAGGTTCAGCTCGGGATCGTAGGAGATCCAGCCCCAGGTCGCGCCGCCGCCGATCTTCCACTGATCGCCTTCCCAGGTGCTGGTGGAGGAGTTCTCGCCGACCGGCTTGCCGAGGGCGGTGGTCTTTTCGGGATCGATCAGGGTGTCCGCATCCGGACCCATCGAGTAGCCGCGCCAGGCGAGCTTGCCGTCCGACGATGTTGTAGGCCGACACCCAGCCGCGAACGCCGAATTCGCCGCCGGACACGCCGATCAGGACCTTGTCCTTGACGACGAGCGGCGCCGAGGTTCCGGTCGAGCCCTTGGACGGATCGCCATCCTTGACCTGCCATACCGGCGCGCCGGTCTTGGCGTCGAGCGCGACGAGCGTCGTATCGGCCTGGTGCAGGAAGATCTTGCCATCGCCATAGGCGACGCCGCGGTTGACCGTATCGCAGCACATCACCGGAATGACGCTCGGATCCTGCTTGGGCTCATACTTCCAGAGGATCTTGCCGTCATTGTTGAGGTCGAGAGCGTAGACGATGTTCGGGAACGGCGTCGAGAAATACATCACGTCGCCGATGACGAGCGGGCCGCCTTCGTGGCCGCGCAGAACGCCGGTCGAGAAGCTCCACGCCGGAACCAGATCCTTGACGTTCTTGTTGGTGATTTGGTTGAGGGCTGAGTAGCGCTGGTTGTTGTAGTTGCCGGCCGGCATCACCCAATTTTTTGCGTCTTTTTGCAGGGTGACGAGTTCGTCGTTGGCGAAGGCCGCGCCGCTCGCGATGAGCGCGGGTGCGGCGACACAGGAGAGTAGCAGAAGTTTGCGCATGTATTTCCTCCGGACTATATTCATAACTGCTGCGAAGCTTATGGTGCTTCTACAGCGCGGTCTCTCATGTCTTTCCGGCAGCGTGTCACCACCTCAGCGGGGCTATGCAATTGCCGCTTTCGTCCCGCTCCCGTCTTCGAATAGAGCCGCGGCCCCCGACCGTTGGCTCATGAAGCCGGAAAAGTACCGCGCACCTATACATTGTGCGGCGAGTTGACACAATAGTCATCGCGCGACCCGATTTCCTCCCTCCGGGAGAGTCTTCCAATGACGCCATGATCAGCTAACTTGCTGATTTAACAAACATAATTAAACATGAGATGGTCTCAGACGCCTTTGCGCCGGTCCGCCCACAGGCGAAATCTCACATTACAAATCAGCAAATTATCTCATGACAAATGGGCAAATTGTCTCGCAACCGCCAGGCCAAAGTTCCCGCCCGGCCGAGTCGAAGCCACGCCGGCGCGCCAATTCCCGGCCGCCGCCGGTTCTCCCCATGCGCCGCGGAAAAAGCGAAGTGCGCCGCTCGATCGATCGCGTCGGCGTAGTCAGAAGCAGCGGATTTCCGCCTCCGCCTCGGCGCGGCGCAGATCATCCGACATCGCCTTCGCTTGCGGGCTGTTGCGAAACATGTTGCCTACCGCGCCTAGGGCCAGATCCATGCTCGCGACCGTTTCGGCGGCTTCATAGCGCTCGTAAGGCAAGAGCGAGGCGATGACGTCGATCGAGCATGAGCAGCGCTTGAGAGCCTCGCGCGTCTCGCCGTTCGTCTTCATGCAGACATAGACGTAATCGGCCCGCGCCTCGGTCGGATAATCGTTGACGTCGGCGGCGCGGGCGGGGGTCAGCGTGAGGACGAGAAGCGCGGCGCTGGCGATTTTCAACATTGTGTATTCCGTCAACATTGCGGGTTCCGTCGTCAACATAGCTACAGGCCGGCGCGATGACCAGCGGCTTTGACGAGAGGGCGCTTGCTCAAAGCGATGAACCCCCAAAGCCGCCAGGCAATTCGGCGACGAACTCCGCCATCGGAACCGCCGCGGAAAGCGCATTTCCGGCTTCATAGGCGATCGGATGGGCGGGGATTTCCCCGTTTCACACGTCAATCGACCGGACAGGCGTAGATCGCCTTGATGCGGGAGGCCGCGCGCAGGCTCGGATAGCCGTCGGCGACGTTGTTCATGAGGAAGGTGCCGGTTTCGCCGGGCTCGACGATGCCGGAGGCGGTCAGCGTCACTTCCTGCAGCGAAAGGCTCTGGGTGCCGATCTCGACGCGGCGAATGATCTTGCCGGGCAGCACATTGTTGACGTCCCACGTGAAGGCGTTGGCGAAGGCGACGACGGAGGAGCTCGCCGAGCGGATCTTCTTCAGATCGGCGTCGTCGACGGGCTGCGGCGCGCAGGCGTCGACCTTTTCGTCAAGCCCCTTCGCCTTGAGACGCGCCACGGCCTGCTCTTCGCAATCGTCGCGGCAATCCGCCATGAGATCGCGAATGCCCTGATCGTCGATGTCGGTATCGGTCATCTTGTCCTTGAGGCAGACGTGGAAGCAGGTCTCGGAGGCGCGGCCCGGCGCCGTCGCCGCGATCAGCGCGCCCGCGCAAACGCCAAGGACCAGCATCGCTTTGGCCATAGTTCACCTCGTTCCGTCCCGCCGCCGCGCGTCGGTCATCGGCATATACGTGCGAAAGTCCCGTTTGGATCCAACGGCCAAGGTTGGATTGGCGATTTCACCGCGAATCCCATTATCCGCCGAGCCGGGCGATCAGATGATCGGCGCCTGTTGCGCCGAGGCGGCGCGCAAGGTGCGGCAGGATGCGCTCCGCCTCCGCTTCGAGCGGGAACGGCGGATTGGCGATGATGAGGCCGCATCGCGCGAGGGGCCCTCGCGCCTCGACTGACCCGACGCCAAGCTCCAACCGCAGAACGCGCGCTATCCCGCTGGCCGCGAAACCGCGCCCGAGCGCGGCGGCGAAGGCGTCGGCGGCGGGACGGTCCTTCACCGGATGCCAGAGCATGAAAACGCCGCTCGCCCATTTGCGCGCCGCCGCCGGCAGAGCCTCCGCGAGACGCGCGAATTCGTTCGCGTCCTCGAAGGGCGGATCGACCAGGACAAGGCCGCGTCGCTCGACCGGCGGGATGAAGGCCTTGAGGCCATGATAGCCGTCGATGCTAATCGCTTTGGCGCGGCGGTCCGGCCGCAGATTGTCCTTCAGACGCGCGAAGGCGTCGGGATGGAGTTCGCAGGCGATCAGGCGATCCTGCCGCCGCAGCAACGCCGACGCGATCAGGGGCGATCCAGGGTAGCGCGGCGGATCGGCGCCAAGGAGCGGCGCGACGATGTCGGCGTAAGGCTGGATCAGAGCCTCGGCCGCGCCATCCAGCGGGGCGGCGAGAAGACGCTGGACGCCGCCCCGCCATTCGCCGCGCGCGGGAGGCCTGCCCGCCTGAAAGATCATAGAGCCCGCTTCCCGCATGGGTCTCGATAAAGCGGAGCGGCGCGGGCTTCAGCGCGAGATAAAGCAGGATTCGCGTGAGGAAAATATGCTTGAAGACATCGGCGAAATTGCCGGCGTGAAAATCATGCGCGTAATTCAAGAGTCACAGCGCCGGCGGCACGGAAATCTGGCCAAAGGGACAGCCGCGCCGGGCGACCTCCGGGCAGTTGTGAAAATCGCGCAGATCCTTCGAAAAGCAGATCCTGACCTCCTGCAGCGCGCCGCGCGCGCAGGCGACGCCCAGCATGCCCGGCCTCAGCCGGTTATTGGCGGCGATGAACGCGCGTTCGATGTCGACCCCGGTCCAGTTCTGGTTCGCCGTCGCGTTCTGGAAGGGCGGCGGGATGACGATCGCATCATGCGCGCGGCGGACGTCCGCGAAATAATCCGTCGGGCTCTTGCCGGCGCAGACGCCGTGCTTGCGCCACTCGTAGCGGGCGAGGCCCTCGCTGGGGTAGAGGCCCGCCGCCCCCTGAAGGGCGATGCGCGAGGGGGATTGCGCGCCGAACGGGCAGTCCTGCGGGTAGCCATGCTCATATTGCGGCCAGAGGCCGTGGACGACGAAGCCGAGGCCCGCGCCAGCACTGCATTGGCCGCCCGCGCGGGCGGCCGCCGCCGTGCGGCAAAAGCCGGGCGACCAGGACAGCGAAAGAACATAGAAGTCGAAATCGCCCGAAACGCCGGATCCGCCGCCCGCGCGGCGTGGCCGATAGGACGGCTGGAAGGAGGGCGGCGCGGAGCCCGCGTCATCGGGCGCCGCTGGCGCGGCCTTGTCGGCGCATTCATCGAGAACACAGTCGGAATCGGCGGCCGCGCGAACCCTAGGCGCGAGAATCAAGACGAGAATCAGGGCGAGCCCGGCCGCGATCAGCGGCCACAGCGAGGCGCGATCAAAGCGCGCGCGCAACATTGGCCAGAGCCTTCGTCAGGGCCGCGCCATCTTGCAGTTCGGCGCATTGGCGTCGAAGCGGTCGAGACCCTGCACGCACCATTCGACCGCGAGTTGATCGGCAATGCCGGGCGAATAGGTCGGAGATCGAATAGGACACCGCGCGCACCTTGGCGTCGTTCATATGGGCGTAGGCCGCGCAATAGCGCCGCGGGATATAATCCAGACCATTCGATCGAAAGCCAATCTCGCGCACGTCCTCGAAGGCGACGATTTCGAGGCCGGTGCGCCAGAATTCGCTTTCGCGCTCGTGAAAGCGCGCAATGATCTCGTTGAGCGGCGCCGCGTCGGCGCAGCCGGGCATCACGCTGTCGAAAGGCGCGTAGCGGTGCTCCGCGGGCACCAGCGGACGCGCGGTTGCGGGAATAGCGCAAGGGCTCGCGGCGAACAGCGCGGCCATCGCCAGGGCCGCGGCCAATCCGGAAATCCTGTGCGCCATGAAAAAAGCTCCGCCGTTCGCCACGATCGGGCGCGCACCCGCCCAAATTTCCGGCGACGATGCGTCGCAAAGGCCCAGGCCGTCAAGAGAGCCGTTGCGAGCGCGTCCGCCACCGCTCTCTCTCAGCCCCGGTTATAGATGTCCTCCAGCCGGACGATGTCGTCCTCGCCGAGATAGGAGCCGGTCTGCACCTCGATCAGTTCGAGATCGATGCGGCCGGGATTGGCCATGCGGTGGACGCAGCCGATCGGCAGATAGATCGATTCATTCTCATGCACGAGAATGACCTCATCGTTGCGCGTGACCTCGGCGGTGCCTTTCACCACGATCCAGTGTTCGGCGCGGTGGAAATGCTTTTGCAGCGACAGCCGCTGGCCGGGCTTGACGACGATGCGCTTGACCTGATGGCGCGCGCCCTGATCGACCGATTGATAATAGCCCCAGGGCCGATAGGAGCGCTTGTGGTGGAGCGCCTCGGAGCGGTTCTCCGCCTTCAGCCGGTCGACCAGCTGCTTCACCTGGTCGCCATGCGCCCGGTTCAGCACCAGCACGGCGTCCTGCGTGGTGACGACGATGACGTTGTCGACGCCGACGACCGTGGTGAGATGCTCGGGCGAGCGCACAAGCACGTTCGAGGCGTTCATGACGACGCCATGGCCGCGCGTCGAATTGCCGTTTTCATCGCGGTCCGACAACTCCCAGACCGCGCCCCAGTTGCCGACGTCCGACCAGCCGATGTCGGCGGGAACGACCGCCGCCTTGTCGGTGCGCTCCATCAGCGCATAGTCGATCGAGATTTTCGGCGCGCGGCTGAACGCGTCCTTGTCGAGCACGACGAAATTGAGGTCGAGCTTCGCCTTCGCGACCGCCTCGGCCGCCGCCTCCGCGATGGCGGGGGCGAATTTCTGCAGCTCGGCCTGCATCACGTCGGCGCGGAAAAAGAAATTGCCGGAATTCCAGAGATAGTCCTCGGCGATATATCTCTCCGCCGTGGCGGCGTCCGGCTTTTCGACGAAGCCGGCCACCTTCAGCACCGCGCCGTCGCGCGTCACCGGCTTGCCGGTCTTGATGTAGCCATAGCCCGTCGCCGGCGCAGTCGGCTTGACGCCGAGCGTCACGATATAGCCGAGCGCGGCCGCCTCCGCCGCCTGCTTGCAGAGCGCGACGAAGCCCGCCTTGTTCTGCACCACATGGTCGGCGGCGAGCACCGCGACGATCGTTTCGGGGCCGGCCTCGGCGGCGATTTCGGCGGCGACCGCGACGGCGGGGCCGGAATCGCGGCGGACGGGTTCGAGAACGATGCGCGCCTCGCGGCCGATCTCGGCCAGCTGTTCGGCGACGAGGAACCTGTATTCGTGATTGGAGATGACGACCGGCGTCTCGAACACGCCGTCGTCGAGCATTTCCGCCGCCATCTGGAACGTCGAGCGCGCGCCGACGAGCGAAATAAATTGCTTCGGCAGACTTTCGCGCGATTCCGGCCAGACCCGCGTCCCGAGCCGCCGCACATGATGACTGGAAGGATTTTCGCCATTCTTCAAATACCTCGCGAGCAAATCGACGGATTCCGAAGTCGCAATCTTTTGATCCTTTGATGCAATATACGGCGCTTGCCATAAACGGTCGCGACCTGGCCAGCCCCGCGGCGCACGATGCGGCCAGAATGGCTAAACCGCTGTGTCGGTAACGCTCTTCTCGGGGGAGCGCGCTCGCCGCGAACGGCCGCGTCGCAGATTATACACGGGCGCGGCCGAAAAGTCGCCCCTGCCGGCGCTTGGGCGCTTGGGCGATTGGCCGCACGCGCGCCCGCCGCCTGTCGTTGACGGCGCCTGCCCCATGGCCCAGATTCGCCCGGCCGAAGCTGCAGGAATCGCGGGCGGGAGAGGCGAAGGCAAGTGAGCCAGGGGCAGTTGAGCCAAGGGATGGACAGACCCGATTTCCGCATGGAGCGCCGGCTCTTGAAGCGCGGCGTCTGGCCCGTCGCCGGGGTCGACGAGGCCGGGCGCGGGCCGCTCGCCGGGCCCGTCGCCGCCGCCGCGGTCATCCTCGATCCGCAAAATCTGCCGCGCGGCCTCAATGATTCGAAGCTCTTGACGCCCGACGCGCGCGAAAAACTGTTTGAGGCGATCATGGCCCGCGCGCTCGCCGTCGCCGTCGGCTTTTCCACCGCGGCCGAGATCGACGCCGTCAACATCAGGCAGGCGACCTTCATCGCCATGCGCCGCGCGCTCGCCGCGCTGGCCGCGAGCCCCGCCTATGTCCTCGTCGACGGCAACGACCTTGCGCCAAACCTTTGCTGCGATGGGCGAGACCATCGTCAAGGGCGACGGCGCGATCCTCTCCATCGCCGCCGCCTCGATCGTCGCCAAGGTCGCCCGCGACCGGCTGATGCGGCGCCTCTGCGCCATCCACCCCGTCTATGGCTTCAGCCGGCATGTCGGCTATGCGACCGAGGCGCATCTCGCCGCGATCGAGGCGCACGGCCCCTGCCCTTATCATCGCCTGAGCTTCAGCCCGTTCCGCGCGCCTTGACGCGCCTTCCGCGGCCCCCACCTGTCAAGCGCGCGTCAACCTTCGGAGATTCGCATGAACGCTCCAGCCGGCATGCCTGACGACGTCCTGTTGTCCGCAATTCTCGAAAAGCAGCGCGCGGCTTTCCTGCGCGAGGGTCCGCCGATTCTGGCGCAAAGGACCGCCGATCTCACAAAGCTGAAAGCCGCCCTTCTCGCGCGGCGCGAGGCCTTCGCCGCGGCGGTCGACGCGGACTTCGGCCACCGCTCCAGCTATGAGACGGCGATCATGGAGATCGTCCCTTTGGTTCAGGGCATCGATTACCTGAAGCGCAATCTTAGAGCCTGGATGCGGCCGCGCCGCCGCCGCGTCGGCGTCAATTTCCTGCCGGGCAACGCGCGGGTGCTGTATCAGCCGCTCGGGGTCGTCGGCATTATGTCGCCCTGGAACTATCCGCTGTCGCTGACCCTCATGCCGCTGGCGACCGCCATCGCGGCGGGGAACCGGGCCATCATCAAGCCCTCCGAATTCACGCCGAAGACGACCGAACTTCTGGGCGCCATGCTCGGCGAGATTTTTACCGAGGAGCAGGTCGCCGTAGTCACCGGCGGGCCGGAGGTCGGCGCCGCCTTTTCGGCGCTCCCCTTCGATCATCTGATCTTCACCGGCAGCACGAACGTCGGCCGCGCGGTGATGCGCGCGGCGAGCGATCATCTCGTGCCGGTCACCCTTGAACTCGGCGGCAAATCGCCGGTCATCGTCGAGGGGGGATTTTCCCTGGCGCGCGCGGCGGCCTCGATCGCCTTCGGCAAGCTCGCCAACGCCGGGCAGACCTGCATCGCGCCAGACTACGCACTGCTGCCCGAAGCCGACATAGAGCCCTTCGTCGCAGCTTTCACCGCGGCTGCCGGCAAGCTCTATCCCGGCGGCGCATCGGACGGCGCCTTCGCCGCGATCGTCAACGCCCATCATTACGAAAGGCTCAAGGGCCTCATCGAAGACGCGAAGAAAAAAGGCGCGCGCATCATCGAGCCTCTCGGCGCGGCGGCCCGCTCCCGACGCGCACACGCTCGCCCCGGCGCTCGTGCTGGGCGCGACGCCCGATATGCGCATCATGCAGGAGGAGATCTTCGGCCCCGTCCTGCCAATCCTCCCCTATCGCGACATCGACGAGGCCATCGCCTATGTCAACGCCCGCCCGCGCCCGCTGGCGCTCTATTTCTTCGGCGAGGATGGTCCTGCGCGGCGCAAGATCCTGGAGCGCACGACGAGCGGCAACGTCACCATCAACGACACGGTGATGCACTACGCCATCGACGACCTGCCCTTCGGCGGCGTCGGCGCCAGCGGCATCGGCGCCTATCACGGCGAAGAAGGTTTTAAGGCCCTGTCGCACGCCAAAGGCGTTTTCGAACAGGCGAAATGGAGCCCCGCCGCGCTGCTGCGCCCGCCGTTCGGGCGCGTCGCCGACGTCGTGCTGTCGCGCCTGCTGCGGTGAGTCAGCCCTTGAGCGACGCGCCGAGCCTGTCCATCAGGAAGGCCGTGCCGTGCTTGCGCGAGCCGTCGTCGAGGCCGTCGAGATAGGCGCCCTGTTCGGTGATCGAAAGCCTTGTTCCGGCGCCGACCGGCTCGAGTTCGACGGTCGCGAGCGAGACCGAGAGCTTGCGCTCGTCGTAGGTGCATCTCATAGGCGTAGACGAGCCGCTCGTTCGGGATCACGTCGAAATAGACCGCTTCGAAATGCGTCGATGACGCCGCTCGTCCAGCGCCCCTTGACGCGTTCGCGTCCGCCCGGGCGCACGTCCATCTCGCGCTCCACAATCTCATAGCCCTCGCCGCCCGAGAACCAGCGCGCCTTGGCCGCCTTGTCGGTTAGCGCGCGAAACACCTGCGCCGGCGTCGCGTCGTAGGTGCGCTCCAGCGTAAAGGAGGCATGCACGACGGAGCGGTTCTCCGCGGTCTTGATGCGCGCCACCTCGCGCTCCAGCTTGTCGAGCGTGGTGCGCCAGCCCTCGGGCGCGCCCTCAATATGGAATGCGGCAGCCGGATCGTGAATGTCATAGGCCTGATGCACGCGTCATGCGCGTTCCGACGCCTTCATTTTCGAAGGTGACCGTGGTGTGGGCGGTGAACTTTCGCTCCCCGCCGTCGAAGACGCCGAACGTAAACGCCAGCCGCTCCGGCGGCGCCATCTCGGTAAATTCGCCCTTCGACCAGAAATCCTGCCCGTCCGGCAGGCGCATGCAGACTTCGAAGACCCCGCCCGGCCGGAAATCGACCGACGCCTGCGGCACGCTGCATCCTTCCGGGCTGAACCAGCGCTTTATATGTTCCGCGCTGCTCCACGCCTTGAACACCAGTTCGCGCGGGGCCGCAAAGCTGCGCGAGATCGTCAGTTCCGGCTTTTCGCCGCGCTTCAACTCAGCCGCCATCGCCATCTCCTTTGGCTTTCAGTTCTTCGAGATAGTCGCCGAGCCGGTCGAGCCTTCGCTCCCACTCGCCGCGGCGCGCGTTGATCCATTGCTCGGCGAGGCTGATCGCCTTCGGCTCGATCCGGCAGGTGCGGACCCGCCCGATCTTCTGCGAGACCACCAGCCCCGAACTCTCCAGCACCGCCAAATGCTGCATCACCGCCGGGAGCGACATCGCAAGTGGCCGCGCGAGCTCGCTGACCGAGGCGGGGCTTTTCGACAGGCGCTCCACCATCGCCCGCCGCGCCGGATCGGCGAGGGCCTGGAAGGTGAGGTCGAGGGCGGCCGATTGGTTAAGCATACACTTAACTATCATGGCGCCGAAGATTAAGCAATCGCTTTAGTGTTGGCGCTGATGATATCGCGGACTTGGCAACGCTACCGGCGCGGCTCGAGCTCGCTGAAAGATGTGCGCTTTGGATTGTACTCACAACCGCTGCTATATGTCAGCGACATAAACAACCTGGAGGGCGTTAAGTATTGATTGAGATCAATGAAAGCAGCGGCGAGTCTGATAATTATGACATACCGTCATTTGAGTTATGAAAAGCGACGGTCGGGCAACTTACAGGTACCGGCGACATTTTAACGACGCCGAAAGGCCGGGGGCAGTGAAACAGCGCCTCCGCTTAGCTAAAGCGCGAAGCGCAGTTTCCCGCCCGAAAAGCGCGGGCGGAACAAATTCTCACGCTTGCGAATGAAGGTGAGAACGAACCGATCGGCGACGCAAATCCGCGTTTTCATTGGCTGGTCCGCGAGGAGTTCGCATGAAAGACGCGCCGGACACCCGCCTCAAAATCCTCGCGGTTGCCGAGCGCTTGTTCTCCGAGATGGGCTTTGAAAAGACGACGGTCTCCGATATCGCCCGCGAATTACGGATGTCCCCCGCCAACATCTACCGGTTTTTCTCTGCAAAAGCCGATATCAGCGGAGCGGTGGGACGTCGCCTCCTTGCCGCAACTGAGGCCACCGGCGACGGCATCGTCAAGAATTCGGCGTCGGCCCGCGAGAAATTGCGAGCGTTGCTGGCAACGATTGAATTGGCCAACGAAGAGCGCTTCCTCTCCAATCGCAAATTGCATGATTTGCTTGAGACGGCTTTCAGCGACAACTGGCCCGTCGCACGCGACCACATCGGAAGAATAACGGAGCTCCTCGGCGAAATCATTTCGCAAGGCAATCGTGATGGAGAATTCGCCGTCGGCGATTGCGAACTCGCGGCGATTCTCGTTCGCAGCGCCAGCATCCGATTCTGGCATCCCTGCCGGATGGTGGAAGACGCTCAAAATCGAGAGCCGACGCTCGATGACATGGTTGATTTTTGCCTCGCCGCGTTCGCCCAAGGCGCGCCTGCGACAAAGCTCCAATGACCTCTATATAGCGCCGGGTCGACGCCTCGACGCGAGATGCCCGCCGCGAGCCAGGTCTTCGCTGCGCGGTGACGTCGGGTTAATGGCGCAGCATCGCCGTCGCAAGCAGGCTTCCGCGCGCGGCCGGGCGCCGGGGCCTCTTTGCAATGGACAAAGAGCCGAACTATTCTCGCAAATCCTCCATATCTCCCGATCACGTGATTTGGCCCGGGGCGACGGCGGACATAGTGAAGCGGCGGCGTAACCTTATCCCGAGATTCCGGCCTCGAAAGCGCCCCCGATGACATCGAACCCCGCGCCGGACGGCCGTCCGGCCTATCTGGCCGGCATCGCCTGCTACGTCCTCTGGGGACTTCTGCCGCTCTACATTCACCTTTTGGCGACGCTCGGCGTCGGATCGTTCGAATTGATCGCGACCCGCGCCCTATGGTCGGCGCCATGGGCGGGCGCGCTCGTCCTGCTGGCGCGGCAGGGCGGCCAGGTGGCGGCGGTGCTGCGCCGGCCGAAAACGCTCGGCGTTCTCGCGCTCTCGACGCTCGCCATCCTTAGCAACTGGACCATCTATGTCGTGGCGGTGGACACGGGCCACGTGATCGAGGCGAGCCTTGGCTATTACATCAACCCCCTGATGAACATGGCCGCCGGCGCCCTTTTGTTTCGGGAGCGGATGAGCCGCGGCAGCAAGATCGCCGTTGGCCTCGCGGCCGTCGGCGTCGCCATCCAGACCGCGGCGCTAGGCCAGATCCCCGCGATTTCGCTCAGCCTTGCGACCACCTTCTGCATCTACGCCATCTTGCGCAAGCGGGCGAAGGCGGACGCCCAGACCGGCCTCTTCATCGAATGCGTCTATCTCACGATCCCCGCCCTGCTTTACGTGCTGCATTTGCAGGCGAGCGGGGCGGGACACTTCGGCGCCGGCGCGGCGGTGACCATCCTGCTGATGCTGGCCGGCCCGGCGACGGTGGTTCCGCTCGCCCTCTTCGCCTGGTCGGCGCGGCGGCTGCCGCTGAGCGCGGTCGGCTTTCTGCAGTTCATCGCACCGACCCTCCAGTTTCTTGTCGGCCTCGCCTTCGGCGAACCTTTCACGCCGATGCGCGCCCTGTCGTTCGCCTTCATCTGGCTCGGCGTCGGCGTGTTCGCCTTCGGCGCGTGGCGGCGGACCCGCATGCTGGCGACGGTCTAGCGCGCTCGCCCCGTCCGAAAACGGGACACGTCCATCGAGCCCCACGTAACGCGCCCTTCATTTTGGTCAAGGTAAACAAAGACCGTCACTTGCGTAGCGGTTTTTAATCATGCGTCCAGCATCCGCCGGAGCGGCAACGCTCGCAGACGGCGCCACATCCCCGATCAAGGTTCTGCGTACGGGGATGTCGCCAAAGCGGGCGACCTTTCCGGCGGCTGTCGGGACTCCTCTCCCGCTAAACCAGATCCTCGTCGGCGATTGCCTCAAAGAGCTGGCGCGCCTGCCCGCCGCCTGCGTCGATCTCGTCTTCGCCGATCCGCCCTATAATCTGCAGCTCGAATCGACGCTGTCGCGCCCGGACCAGAGCCTCGTCGACGCCGTCGACGATGACTGGGACAAATTCGCCAGCTTCGCCCACTATGATTGCTTCACAGCGTCGTGGCTCGAAGCCGTCCGCCGCGTGATGAAGCCAGACGCCACGCTGTTCGTCATCGGCTCCTATCACAACATCTTCCGCGTCGGCTCGCTGCTGCAGGATCAGGGTTTCTGGATCTTGAACGACATCGTCTGGCGCAAGACCAATCCGATGCCGAATTTTCGCGGCCGGCGCTTCACCAACGCGCATGAGACGCTGATCTGGGCGGCGAAGGACCAGAACGCCAAAAACTACCGCTTCAACTATGAGTTGCTCAAAGCCGGCAACGAGGATTGCCAGCTGCGCTCCGACTGGCTGTTTCCGATCTGCACCGGCGGCGAGCGCCTGAAGGATGCGGCGGGCCGGAAGACCCACCCGACGCAAAAGCCCGAGGCCCTGCTCGCCCGCATTCTACTTTCGGCCACCAACGCGGGCGATGTCGTGCTCGACCCCTTCTTCGGCTCGGGCACAACCGGCGCCGCGGCGAAACGGCTCGGGCGCGACTTCATCGGCATCGAACGCGACGAAGGTTACGCCGCCGCCGCGCGGAGCGAGAATCGCCGCCGTCGAGCCGCTGCCGCCAGAGGCGATCGCCTTCACGCCAAGCCGGCGCTCCGAGCCGCGCGTCGCCTTCGCGGCCATTGTCGAAGCGGGCCTCATCGCGCCCGGCGCCGCGCTGTTCGACGAGAAAGCGCGTCATACGGCCACCGTCCGCGCGGATGGAACCATCGCGCTCGGCGCCGTCGTCGGCTCGATCCACAAGATCGGGGCGCTGGCCCAGGGCCTGCCCGCCTGCAACGGCTGGACCTACTGGCATTACCGTGCGGATGGAGGACCGGCGCCGATTGATTCGCTTCGCGCCACGGCGAGAGAGCGGTTGCGCGAGGCGGGAGCGTAACCGGCCGGCGCACTCGGAGTGCGTCGCGATTCAGGATCTCGTCATCCGGTAAATATCGGTTAAGCTGAAAGCCGCCCGCAAGCGGAGCTTTTCCGATGCCTCAGCATGACGCCAAAGACGCGCCGAGCAGGCGCCCCGCCGGCCAAGGGCGAAAGCCTGCGCGACAAGATCGGCCCCGCCATACTCGGATTCCTGTTGACCGGCGTCGTCGGCACGATGGTGGCGACCTGGTTTCAGCAGCGCGGCTGGGCCTGGCAGAGCAAGGTGGCGCAGGTTGAAAAGGATACCACGAGCGCGCTGGACTCGCTTCGCTCCAGCCTCGGACCTTCTGGACAAGCGTTGGTCCGCGACCTTCCAGATGGTTCAGGCGATTGAAAACAACAAGCAAGGAGACGAGGCGAAAGCGATCAGGGATGCCTTCGTTTCCGTCAACAATGATTGGGAGCTGCAATACGCCAATATCGACGCCTCGGTTGAATTCAACGTCGATCGGCCGTTCGGCGTCGACTCGAAGCGCATGCCGGACGCCGTGTGGCTGTTTCAATGCAACGCCTTCCCCTTCGACGGCAAAGGGGGCATCGACCCGGATTCGGCTCACACCATCCTGACGGTGATCAACCATTGCCACGATCTCGTGAAATCGGGCATCGAAGATCTTGGCAAGACGGCGGGCGACCAGACCGCGCGCAAACGACTGATCGACCAATCCTATTTTCGCTTGTCGAACATCTATTACATCAACGACGCGCTTCGATGCGTCATCCTGGAGCGCGCCGTCGCCATGCGCCAGCGGCCTCGACACGGAGCTCAGCCTCGGCTCATTCTTTCAGATCGGGCCGCAGACCTACAGCATTCCCGTCAAGGAGAGCGATTGCTTCGCAGTCTACAAGGAGTGGTCCGCCAAGAATCCGCCGAAGCAACAATAGATTGCTCCCGAGGCGCCAGCCGGCAAGGCGCGCGCGGCGGCAGTAGTTGAGGCGCCTCGAACCAATCTCCCGGAGAGCGTTCATGAGTTCGAGCAGGCGATGGAACGGCCTACATCGTTGGCGGCGGCATCGCCGGGCTCGCCAGCGCCGTCTATCTGATCCGCGACGGAGGCCTCTCCGGCGAGCGGATTTGCATTTTCGAGGATTTGAAAGTCGCCGGCGGCTCCCTCGACGCCTCCGGCGCCGCGCAATCGGGCTATGTCATGCGCGGCGGGCGCATGTTCGAGGCGCACTATGTTTGCACCTATGATCTGCTGTCGGGCATACCGTCCTATGACAACCCCGACATTTCGGCGCGCGACGACATTTTCAACTTCACGCGGGAGGCGAGCTGGCGCGCGACGGCGCGGCTCGTCGATCGCGACGCCAGGGTGCTCGACGTCTCCTCGATGGGCTTCGACAACGGCGACCGCCTCGCCCTCCTGCGGCTGCTGTTGCGCAGCGAGGATTCGCTTGGCGCGCGCCGCATCGACGAAGTATTTGCGCCGCATTTCTTCACGACGAATTTCTGGCTGATGTGGGCGACGATGTTCTCGTTCCAGCCGTGGCACAGCGCGGCGGAGATGCGGCGCTATCTCTTGCGCTTCATCCATCTCTTTCCAACAATCGCGGATTTATCAAGCATCTACCACACGCGCTATAATCAATATCACTCGATGGTCTTGCCAATTCAAAAATGGTTGCGCGAGCGCGGCGTCAAGTTCGAGAACGAGACGCGCATTACTGACATGGCGTTTCGCGCCTCCTCGGATCGATATCGGGTCGCGAGCTTGAAAGTTCTGCGAAAAGCAGAGGAAAGCGAGATCGCGCTTGACGAGAATGATCTCGTCATCGTCACCAATGGGTCGATGACGGACGCCTCGACGCTGGGCTCCATGACGGCGCCCGCCATTCTCGATCGCGGCGAACCCGGCAGCGCCTGGGCGCTCTGGAAACGGCTCGCCGCCGGGCGCCAGGGTTTCGGACGTCCCGAGGCGTTCATCAGCGACATCGACAAGTCGAAATGGCTGTCGTTCACGGTGACGACGCGGCTTCCCCTGCTGCGGCGGCTCTTCGAAAATCTGACCCACAACACGCTTGGGCGGGAGGGATTGATCACCTTCAAGGAATCAAGCTGGCTGATGACGATCCATCCGCATTACTATCCCGCCTACCCCGGCCAGCCCGAGGACGCCGTCGTGTGGTGGGCCTATGGGCTCAATCCCGACAGCGAAGGCGACTACGTCAAAAAGAAAATGGCCGATTGCACGGGCGAGGCGTTTTTGCGCGAGGCTTTTTCGCATCTTCATTTCGAAGAAAATATGGCCGCGCTGATCGCGCATTCGCACGCCATTCCCTGCATGATGCCCTACATCACCAGCCAGTTCATGCCCCGCGTAAAGGGCGACCGGCCTGAGGTCCTGCCCGAAGGCTCGGAAAATCTCGCCTTTGTCGGCCAGTACGCCGAGGCGCCGGACGATACGGTGTTCACGGTCGAATATTCCGTGCGCACGGCGCGCATGGCGGTAAAATCGCTGCTCGGACTGGGCGCACCGATTCCGCCGGTCTACAAGGGTTGGCGAGACCCGTTGGTGCTTATGCGCGCGCTGAAGGCGACGCTGCGGTGAGGAGCGCGAATGCTGGCCCACCAAGAATGGCCCCGAAGCAACAGGACTGAACGATAGATTGATGGAGGAGAGCATGCAGCTTGCCCGTCGCCAATTCCTTTATCTCGCCGGCGCGGCCCTCGCGGCGCCGGCGCTGGCGCAGGATGGCGCCCTCACCCTTCTCATCATCCGCCACGCCGAGAAGCCGGACGAGGGCTGGCCCGGACCCGGCTACACGCTGGACGGAGTCCTCGACAAGAAAAAATCCCTCGTCATCCGCGGCTGGCAACGCGCCGGCGCGTGGGCGGCGCTGTTCGGCGCGGGCTTGGGGGGCGCCGATTACCCCCGCCCCGCCGTAATCTACGCCGCCAATCCAAACTCCGAGACCGTCAAGGAGCCAAGCCAGCGCCCTTACGAGACGATCGCTCCGCTCGCCGCGCGGCTGAATCTCAAGCCGGCGTTCACCTACGCGGTCGGGCAGGAAGACGCCCTCGTCGCCGAAATCACGGCCCTCTCCGGCGTCGTTCTGGTGTGCTGGGAGCACACCGCGATCATCGACCCCTATGCTGCCGGCGCTCGCCGGCGGCCAGCACATTCCCGGTCTGCCGAAGAAATGGGACGGGACGCGCTACGACGTCGTGCTGCGCCTCGATCGCGCCGCGCCCGGCGCGCCCTGGTCGTTCAAACCGCTCTTCCCGCGCCTGCTCTCGGGCAATTCCGATGCGCCGCTGACGTAAAGGGCGTCTCGCCGCTTCCTTCTCCTCCCGCTTTGAAAAAGCAAAAACCCCGGCCATTGCTGGCCGGGGTTTTTTGCCTGGCGCCCTTGAAAGCGAGGCCGAAAGGCTTAGCCTCAATACTTCGCGACGACGGGGGCCGGGGCGGCGGTGTCGAATTTGTAGCTGAAGCCGACCTGGACCCGGTTCTCGTTGAAGTTGCGGTTGAAATAGGCGCCGGATGCGCCGAGGACCGGCGAATAGAAGGAGGTGGCGTAAACGGTCGAATGTCCGAAATCGGTGTAGCGATATTCGGCCCGGATCGACCAGTTGTTGGTGACGGCGTATTCGAGGCCGCCGCCAACCGTCCAGCCGACCCGCGTGGTCGAGGCGCTGGTCGAGCCGCCGAACGGACCGAAGGGGGTGCCGAGGGGGATCGCCGCAGCCGCAATACCAACCGGAATTGGCGCAACGCCGTAAACGCCGCCGGGGAAGTTGCCGGAGACATTGCCGTTGAAGCCGCCGAAGGCGACGCCGCCGGTGGCGTAGATGAGGACGCGGTCCCAGGCATAGCCAATCCGGCCGCGGATCGAGCCTTCGATGTCATGATTGACATTGACGTTGACGGTGCCGCCGAGCGGCGCGGTGAGGAAGCCGCCGCCGACGAGGCTTGTCCCGAACGGCAGGTTCCCGGAGTAGGACTTGCTGAGGCTGGTGCCGTCGACATCGCCTTCGAGGCCGATGACGAACTGGCTGAGCTGCAGATTATAGCCGACATGGGCGCCGCCGATGACGCCGCTGGTGTTATAGTTGAACGCGCCATAATCGCCGAAATTATCGCCGAAGCTGACGTTGTTCTGGCCCCAGCCGTAGCCGACCTGGCCGCCGATATAGAAGCCGGTCCAGGTGAAGACCGGGGCTGGCGGGACATAGACCGGCGGCGGCGCGCGGGAGGGAAGGTCGGCGGCGAAAGCGGATCCGGCGAGCGCGATCGCGCCGGCCGACGCCAACAAAAATTTACGAAACATAATGCTTTCCCTTCAAACGTTGCCTCTCATCTCAAATTACGCTGTTCCGATTGCTCGACACAGGGGCGCGGCTTGAAAATGGGCGAATTCGCGCGCAATTCCGGACCGGTGTGCCTTAAAAGTCACGGACGGACGCCCCGGCTGAAACCCATGCGCGGCGCCGAAACTTCAGAGCGCCAGCATCCGGTCGAGAACCAACCCCTGCGACGCCCCCAGATCGCACGCGCCCCATGTCTCGCGCGCGCCCCGCGCGGCATAGGCCTCCGCAAGACGCCATCCGCCTCATGCAGCGCGGCGAGCGCGCCGAGCCGCGCCAGCCTCTCCGCGATGATGCGCGCATGGGCTTCGGCGTCTTCGCCGGAAGAAAGCCGCCTGATCTCATCCGCCGCCGCTTTGCCGGGCGCGCCGCAGGCGCCCGCTAGCGCGTCGATGACGCCCGGCGTCGCCCTTGCGCAAGCACCCGCAGCACGTCGAGCGCCATGACATTGCCCGAGCCCTCCCAGATGGCGTTGAGCGGCGCCTCGCGATAAAGCCGCGCCATCGGGAAATCCTCGACATAGCCGTTGCCGCCGAGGCATTCGAGCGTCTCGTAAATGAAAGCGGGCGCCATTTTCGTCACGAGATATTTGACCGCCGGCGTCATGAGCCTTGCGTAGGCGCCCTCAAGCGGGCTGCGCATAGGCGCGGGCGAGGCGGAACACGAGCGCTGTGTTGGCTTCGCTCGCAAGCGCGAGCGCTGCGAGCACTGCGCGCATCAGCGGCTGCTCGATCAGGGGACGCCCGAAGACCAAACGATGGCGCGCGTGATGGACCGCCAGCGCCAATCCGAAACGCATCTGCCCCGCCGCCGCGATGGCGCAATCGAGCCGCGTCAGCTGCACCATGTTGAGGATGGTGCGAACGCCGCTCGCCCTCGGCGCCGATTCGCTCGGCGTAGGCGCCGATGAACTCGACCTCGGCCGAGGCGTTGGAGCGGTTGCCGAGCTTGTCCTTGAGGCGTTGCAGGCGCAGCGCATTGACGCCGCCATCCGGCCGGAAACGGGGCAGAAGAAAGCAGGTGAGGCCCGAAGGCGCCTGCGCCAGCACGAGAAAACCATCCGACATCGGCGCCGACAAAAACCATTTGTGGCCGGTGATCTCATAGCGGCCGTTGATAGGCCTCGCCTCTGAGATGGTGGCGCGCACGTCCGTGCCGGACTGGCGCTCGGTCATGCCCATGCCGAGCGTCGCGGATTTTTTTGTAAACCAGGGCCTGAAGGCGCCGTCATAGTCGCGCGCTGTTGTGTAGGGACGCCAGGCGTCAAGGATTTCTGGCGCGGCTTTGAGCGCGGCGCCGGCGGCGCTGGTCATGGTCAGCGGGCAGATGTGGCCGGCCTCGATCTGCGTCGCCATGTAGAGCCGCGCGGCGCGTTCTACAACATCGCCTGTAGAATCATGCAAGCCCGCGGCCATGCTCTTGCGCATCAGGGCGTGCCAGGCCGGGTGGAACTCGACGCGGTCGGCGCGCTCGCCATTCGGCTCGAACACGCGCAGGCGCGGCGGGTTTTCATTGGCGAGGCGGCCCAGCTCCATCGTCTCGGCGGAGCCGTATTCCGCGCCGAAGGCGGCGAGATCGCTGGCGTCGACGCCGGCGCGAGAGACCGCCTCGCGCAGCGGAAGGTCGCTGGTGAAAAGATTGACGTTCTCGAAGG
Organism: uncultured Alphaproteobacteria bacterium; assembly: GCA_963757985.1. GTDB lineage: Bacteria > Pseudomonadota > Alphaproteobacteria > Rhizobiales > Beijerinckiaceae > Methylocapsa. The sequence continues at coordinate 129,635 of CAVWTQ010000002.1, forward strand.
GCGGCGGCTGGTTTGGACCCATCTCCGCGATGCCTTTACCCGGCCTTTGCTTCACTCAAACGCGACGACGAGGCCGAGCCTGTCGAATTCCGCCTCGATCGCCTGCGCGATCGCCTGCAATTGCTCGACGCTGATCTCTTCGGCCTCGTGCGGCGGGTCGAAACTCAAAATCTGGTCCATGTCAACCACGAAGTCGGCGCGCTCTTCTACATTTTGCAGAGCGGGCGCCGGTAAAATCGTCAATACGCGCTCTCCCCAATGAACGCGGATCGCGCCTTCGGTCAGAACGATCTGCGGCCCCGCTCGCCTCGCCATGCTCCGCCCATCCCCCACAGCCCTGTTTCACGTGAAACAGGGGGGTGTTTCACGTGAAACACCTGCCGAACGCGCCGCCTCGATCGACCTTGCGCATCAGGCTCGGCAGAGCTTCCGCGTCGAGGCTTGCGGCCGCCGCCCAGCGGCAGTCGTCGGGCGCCGGCCGGCCGGCTTCGACTTCGGCCACATATATCGATAGCTGCAATTCGAAATGTGTAAACCCGTGCTTCACAAATCCGTCGAGTTTGCGATAGCGCGCCTTCATCGGCGCGAGACGGCGGGCGGCGCCTGCGTCGAAATCGGCGCTCCAGGGCGTGCCGGGGATTTCCGTCATGCCGCCAAGGAGGCCCTTTTGCGGCCGCGTTCGCACCAGAACCGCGCCGTCGCCGCGTAAGATGAAGAACGCCGCGCCGCGCCGCTGCGGCCGGACCGGCTTTTGCCCCTTGACAGGAAAGCGCAATGGGTCTCCGCCGCCCGGCGCAGGCGGGGCTCAGCGGACAGATGGCGCAGGCCGGATTTTTCGGCGTGCAGATCGTCGCGCCGAGATCCATCATCGCCTGCGCGTGATCGCCGGGGCGCTCGCGGCGGGGTCAGCGCCGCCGCGCGCGCGCGGATGAGGGGCTTTGCGGCGGGCAGCGGCGTCTCGATGGCGAAGAGCGCGCGCGATCGACACGCTCGACATTGCCGTCGACCACCACCGCGCGGCGGCCGAAGGCGATCGCCGCGACCGCCGCCGCCGTATAGGGGCCGAGGCCCGGCAGGGCGCGCAGCGCCGCCTCCTCCTCGGGAAAACGTCCGCCATAGCGCTCGGCGACGACGCGCGCGCAGGCGTGGAGATTGCGCGCTCTCGCGTAATAGCCAAGCCCCGCCCATTGCCGCATCACCTCCTCGGGCGCCGCCGCCGCCAGCGCCTCGACGTCCGGCCAGCGCGCGAGGAAGGCGGAAAAATAGGGGATCACCGCCGCGACGGTCGTCTGCTGCAGCATGATTTCGGAGAGCCAGACGGCGTAAGGATCGCTCGCGCGCCCGGGCGGCGCGCGCCACGGCAGGGCGCGGGCATGGCGATCGTACCAGGCGAGCAGCGGACGCCCGTGTGACGACTTGAGCGAAACGTCATACATGCGCCTCGTTTAGCCGTTCTGCTTGTCCCAGCAAAGTCTTCAGATCACGCTCGGGGGGAGCGAAAAGATGCAAGATTCCTCGCCCGCAAGGGTCAGCCCCGTTCCGGGTGGACGCCAGGCGGCGATACCCTATCTCAGCGTGCGCGCCGCCGGCCGCGCCATCGACTTCTACAAACGCGCTTTCGGGGCGGCGGAAGTGCTGCGCATCGAGCATGACGGGCGCATCGGCCACGCCGAACTCGAAATCGGCGACGCCCGCATCATGCTCTCCGACGAATTTCCCGACAATGAGGCGCTGTCGCCGCACAGCATCGGCGGCACCGCCGTGCTGATCCATCTCTATGTCGCCGACGTCGATAATTTCACCCGCCGCGCCGAGAACGAGGGGCTGAAAGTGCTGCGTCCCGTGGCCGACCAGTTCTATGGCGACCGCGGCGGCAAGTTCGAGGATCCGTTCGGCCATCGCTGGTGGATCGCCAGCCACGTCGAGGATGTCTCCGCCGAAGAGATCCACCGCCGCGCCGCCGCCCTCTACAGCAGCGCCCCGCCGAACCAGGGGGGGTAGGGGTCGGGTGGTTTCAGATCGCGAACCGATAGCGGAAGTCGAACTCTAGTCTCGGGCCGGACGTTCCAGGTCTAAATCCATTAGTTTGTCGACCCACGATCCCCGCCGAAGGGGCGAACCTTTGTTGGCGGCGAACCTGCCGACATCGCCATTTTCGAGTTGAAGGTTCCGTCCTTTGTCCTGCCAACGAAGGACCTGAAGGACGCATGGGTCTTGGAAGGAACCGCGATCATCGAGGAGGCCGCGGAGGGCCGTATTGGCAGTGAGCGAATTTTCGCCAACGTCGTGCATGCCGTCGAAGGCGCGTGGGGCATCGCAGGCGTCGCATGTGACAACGCCGGCCTTGGCGCAGCTATCGCCATGAAGTCAGCGGCCTGACGCCGCGGCGCGGCGGCGAACAACCGGCCGCCGCGCCGCAATCAATTCGTGGCGACAGCGCTGATCCGGCGCCAGCCCGCCGCGGCTCGAACGAGGTCCGCGGGAATCGTAGAATTGAAGGTCCTGGTCGCATCGATGGCAGCGGCTATTGAAGAGCGCGCTCGCCGGGCGACGCGATAACGCCGGCAAGCGTGGCCTCGACTGAAGAACTTGCCTTTACCCATTTTGCGATGAAGCGATCTTACGGGTTGACAGTGGACATCACGTGTTAAAACACACATGTATAGAATTCCGCCGCGTGCGATGCATATATGCACCCGCCCGCGATGCGGGTTTCCGGCGCGTGTTTATCCCGAATGCGCGCGGTTGGAGCACGATGAGAAACTCGAGGCCAGCAATGTTTAAGGTTGCGCTCACGGCGCTCGTCGCCATGCCCCTGACATTCGCATCCGCCGTTGCTTTCGACAATTTTGGGCCCGACAACGCCGCATCTGCTTTCGCCCAATATGGCCTTCAGGGTCTTGGCGCCGCGGGACGGGTGCAGCCCGACGATGGCGTCCGCCTATTTGGCTCGTCGGCGGAAACGCCCGCCGCTCCGCCCGCGTATACGCCCTATTGCTGGACGCGATACGCGACCGTTGCAAACGGAAACACCTTGGTGAATATGCCGTTTACGGTCTGCCGCTGAGCGGCGCCTGAAACAGCCGAAGGCGCCGCTAATCACCGCAACGCCATTTGATCAGTAGGGCGGCGTCTTGCGGTCGCGCTGGGCCTTCGCGGCCTCGGTCCACCACGCGAGGTCGTCGGCGAAGCGCGGAAAGGCCTGCTCCAGCGCCTTACCGCCGTCGCCGATCGGCTCGCTTCCGGGGCTCAGCGCCTGCGCGATCGCACCCACGGTGAGCGTGCTCGAGATCACGACCATGCCCATCTCCGCGAGAATCGGATGCCAGGCCGAATTCGACCGCGCTCCGGCGAGCCGGCCCGCCGAATAGCTTGCGATCGCCGCGGGTCGCCAGAACCATTCCTCAAGAAAATGATCGGTGAGGTTTTTCAGGCCCGGCTGAATCGCCCAATTATATTCGCCGGCGACGAACACGAAGGCGTCCGCGGCCCGAATCTTCTTCGCCAGGGCCTCCATCGCGGGCGGCGCTTCGCCTTGCGGATATTCCTTGTACATGCGATCGAGCATCGGCAGACCGATCGCCTTGGCGTCGATGAGTTCGACTTCCTCGCCGCGCCGCCTAAGACCGGCCACGATATAGTCGGCGAGCCGGATGCCCATGCGGTCGGACCGATAGGATCCGTAGAACACCAAGATCCGACTGGCCATCGCCTGCCTCGTTCTCGGGAGCGGTTTGCCCGGAGGGTGACCCAGGATCAACGTTAGCGCATAGGGTCAGCCGAGGCCATAGTTGGGCTGGCCGAATGCGCATCGTCGGGAGGGACAGCCGACCGATCCGACGCTATTTCCCAATCTCAGCGGATGAACAGAGGCGGCAATCGACCAGCGCCGACATCCATCGAGGCGTTTTGCGCTCTTCCCGCAAAAGCGCTACAAAACCCTATGCGTCCCCGCAAGGAACCCTGGTCGCGACCGCTTGCCGATCTCGTCGGACCGATCATCGATCCGGTGCTGGCGAAGCGCGGCTTCGGCCAGTCCGATATCATTCTTTACTGGGACGAGATCGTCGGCGAGCGCCTCGCCGCCATGTCGCAGCCGCTGCGCCTGCAATGGCCGCCGCGCCGCGCCGGAGCGGACGGCTTTGCACCGGCGGCGCTCATCGTGCGGGTCGAGACGGGATTTGCGCTGGAGCTGCAGCATCTTGCGGGCGCGGTCATCGCGCGCGTCAACGCCCATCTTGGCTGGCGCTGCGTCGATAGGCTTGTGCTTAAGCAGGGGCCGGTCGAGCGGCGCGGCCAAGCGCGCGGCCGCCAGGCGCCGCCTGATCCCGCGATTTTGAAGGCCGCGGAGGCCGCCGTCGGGCAAATCGACGATGAAGCCCTGCGCGCGGCCTTGACGCGGCTTGGCGCTGGTGTGCTAAGCCAGCCGCGGCCGGGCGGCGCGGGTAAAACCTGACCCCGACGCGCCGGCGCCCTTTTTCCGCCGCGCGGCGATGGTTTTGTCTGCGCCTTGGAAAACCGGCCGGTCCCCGGCCCCGCATGGATGAACGCATGAAGACGCCGATCAGAATACCCGCCCGGAGCCGCCGCGCCTTTTTGCGGATCGCCGCCGCCTTCGCCGCGCTCGCATGCGGCGCCTCGCTGGCGGGCCTCGCCGGACGCACCGCGCGGGCCGAGGGAACGACCATTCCGGTCGATCAGCTGATGGCCCCCGAGGCGCTGCCGGATGTGCCGGTCGGCAAGGCCGACGCGCCGGTGACGGTCGTCGAATACGCCTCGATGACCTGCTCTCATTGCGCCGCCTTCTACGCGACGACCTATCCGACGCTGAAGGCCAAATATATCGACACCGGCAAGGTGCGCTTCATCCTGCGCGAGTTTCCGCTGGATCCGCTCGCGACGGCCGGGTTCATGCTGGCCCGCTGCGCCGGCGACGACAAGCGCGAGGCGATCATCGACCTCCTTTTCGCGCAGCAGAAGAACTGGGCGTTCACCGACAAGCCGGTGGAATCGCTCGCCGTGCTGGTCAAGCAGGCGGGCATCGGACAGGATAAATTCGAGACCTGCCTCAAGGATCAGGACCTCTACGACAACATCAACAAGGTGCGCGATCGCGCCTCGGAGAAATTCGGCGTCAGCGCGACGCCGACCTTCTTCTTCAACGGGCAGAAGCAGAGCGGCGAGATGACGCCCGAATCGCTCGACAAAATTCTGGAGCCGCTGCTGAAGAGCTAAAGGCGCGGGCGCCGAGGCGACGACTCGTCAGTCTCCCGCGAGGCTCTCGAGGCGGACGCCGGTGATCTTGCCCGCCGCGTCGAAGCCGAACAACAGGCTGGTCGCATCGCCGCGCGGGAAGACATACTTCACCACGTAGAATGTCTGGTCGCCGATTTTGCCGGTTTGCATGATTTCGGCGCGCAGCGGCGCCGCGCCATAGGTGTTGAGGTCGTGCGACATCGTCTTCACCGCTTCGTCGGTCACTTCGGCGACGAAGCCGGGCGCGTATTGCGCGCGGTCTGTCCGGCCAGCCTGTATCTCGGTGAACCATCGCATCGCCCATGCCGTCGGGGCCGCGTCCGTAGGCGTCGCGCCCGGCCCCGCGTCGGCGCTTGCGGAGACGACAGGAGCGATCGCCAGCGCGAAGAGCAGGATGAGCCCGCCGATCCGGCGCGGCCACGCCGCGCCCCACCAGAGTGTTCTAGGAGCCTTCATCGCGTCTGCGCCTCGCCGGAAATGCTGGAAAGGGGCGGCCGGAGCCGCCCCTAAATCTGGCGCCCTGCGTCGCCGCCGCTAGCCGCCGCCGCCCTGGGCGTGCGGCTCCATGTTGTTCTCGATCTGCTCCTTCAGCAGCGGGACGGGGTTGTCGGGATGCTGGAGATCCGGTTTCAGGTCGGTCGAGGCGCCGCCGACAAAGCGCTTGATGTTCGGGAACTTCAGAAGCGTCTTGTCGAAGTCGACCATGACCGGTTCGATCAGCGCCAGCACCCACCCGTTGTCCTGACCCGCATACCGGCCCGGCGACGTCGTCAGCACCCGCGCCGGCGCCGCGCCGTTGAATGTCATGTCGTATTTCTCGTACGGATCCATAGTCAGGTTATAGGTCGCGCCGATCGCCCCCAGATTGGCGTCGGAACCCAGCCAGGAATCCTTGGCGGTGTAGAGGTACTTCCAGGCGATGTTCACCCAGGGCTCGTTCGGATCGCCGCCGATGTCGGCGCGCGCGCCGTTGAACGTCTCGCCATCGATATAGATCCAGGACTTGCGCGCCGAATGTTGATCCCTGCCGAGGATGTAGGCGCTGTTGTCGATGCTGTCGAAATAGATCGGTTTGCCGTCATTGCCGACCCATTCATGCGGAGGAGGCGTCAGGCCGACCATGGCGGCGAGGGTCGCCCAAGCGTCTATATGCGACATCATCTCGTCGTACTTGGCGCGCGCGGGGATGTGGCCCGGCCACCACATGATGCCCGGCACGCGCCAGCCGCCTTCGAAAGGCGAGCCCTTCTCGCCGCGGAACGGCGTCGTGCCGGCGTCGGGATAGGCGTCGAGCCAGGCGCCGTTGTCAGCGGTCACGATGACGATGGTGTTGGGCGCGTCCTTGCGAATTTCGTCCATGACCTTGCCGATGTCGGCGTCGAGCTCCATCAGCGAGTCCGAATAGTCGCCAAGATGCGACTTTCCGGCGAAGTCCGGCGCAGCGTTGGTGGGGTTGTGCATCTTGAGGTAGTTGACGTCCATGAAGAACGGCTTGTCGGCGTTGGCGTGCGCCTTGATGTAGGCGACGGCGTTGGCGGCCTGATCCTCGTCAAAGGTGGCGAACCGGTCGTAGGTGATTGTGCCGAGGCTTTTGGCGGGCTGGCCGGCGACGCCCTCCCATTCGGCCAGGTTCACATTTTCGCTGTAATATTTCTCGAATTGAGGATTGTACGACGGGAACCAGGGATGGAACCACTTGTTGGTGTAGTCATAGGTGTAGACGCCGGCGTAATAGGCGGCGAAGTTCTTCATCTCGTCGAAGCCATGCTCGATCGGATAGGATTCCGGCTTGTCGCCAAGATGCCATTTGCCGGAGAAATAGGTCGTGTAGCCGTTCTTCTTGAAGAACTCGGCGATGGTCGGCGTCTCCTTGCGGAGGAAGTTCTGATCGCCCGGCGCCACGACGATCGAGAGCGCCGAACGGATCGGGATGCGTCCGGTGATGAAGGACGCGCGGCCAGCCGTGCAGCTCGCCTGACCATACCAGCTGGTGAACACCGCGCCTTCCTCGGCGATCTGATCGACGTTCGGCGTCGGATGGCCGAGGGCCTTGCCGCCGTTGGAGTAGGCGCCGAAATCGTTCCAACCCGTGTCGTCGGTCATCAGCATGACGATATTCGGCCGCTTCTGCTGCGCCTGCGCGGCTGGGCTCATGAGCGGGATCGCCGATAGCGATGCGCCAGCCGCAAGTCCGCACGCAAACTTCGCGAATTTCGAATGCGCTTTCATTGGATTTCTCCTGGAGGCGTTCCCTCGGCCGCTTGTTTGATGGCGGCGAACCTATATTGCTTCGCTGTGGCTTATTGCGCACGGCTTTGCGCGCCGCACCCGGGCTCTTTGCGATGCGCGCCATTATAGCGCTGCGCCGCTTCGCCAAAAAGACTGAAAAGAGCCGGATGCAGTGATGTGGATCAGCGGCGCCGGCGCGCTCGAGACCTATTTCTCTTCGCGTGACGGCTGCGCGGGGTCGCTGTTCAGCTGGAGCCAAGGCGACCAGGCCGTCTCGAACGCGCGCATCCAGAAGACGGCGGGATTGGCGGCTTCGAGAAAATTGAAGAAAGCATCGAACGACGGCTTCGCGCGCAGCGTGATCGAGAGCATCTCTCCGTCGCCGCGCCAGGGGCGGCGATGCAGAATCTCGATATCCAGATTCGGCAGCTGCGCCACGGCCCTTGCGTCGTCATAGTCGGATTGCATGGAGTTGTCCTTACACTATTGCTTCGACGCAATGGAGCCATAGCGTCGCGGCGCCCCGGATCGTGGCGACGATAACATCCCTCGCCTTCACGGCGCGAAACACTTTTTGTACAAAAATGTCCGCGCGTGGCCGGGCGGAAAATCGTCGATCCGGCCAAATGGCGCGAAGCCGCAACGCGCATAGAATTGCGCGGCGCCCGGATCGAAGGTGTCGAGGTAGAGGCCGACGCAGCCGCGCGCGAGGGCGTCCGCCTCGGCCCTTTGCATGAGGCTCCGCCCGACGCCCCGGCCCCGCCAGCTCGCCGCGACCCAGAAATGGCGGATATGGCGCCAGCGCCAATGGGTCGCGCCGTTCAATCCGCCGACGACGAGGTCCGCGCCGCCATAGGCGAGAATCGAAAACGGCGCTTCGTCGCGCGGGCCGAAGCGCGCGGCGACCTCCGCCTCCAGGGATTGTGAGACGAAGGCCGATGCTTTTTCGTCAAGGCTGTCGTAACTGACGAGGACCGGCGGCTTTCGAGGCTCTGGGTTTTTTGGGTTTTTGGGGTTTACGGTCATGTTCCGCGCATGAAGGCGATCGCGACAAGGCTGGCATCATGTGCGATCGCGATGCTCGCCGCAATCGGGGCGGCGCGAGCTGAGGACGCCGTCTGTCAGGCGCCGGCGCAGATCGATGCGGAAGGCGCGGCGCCGGCGCCGCGCACGCGCGTGGAAAACTATCGTCCGGTCTTTGAGCAGTGCCGAAACGGGGCGGGCGCGACGCGGCTCGCCATCCGCCGCTTCAGCGTCGATGGATCGAGCCTTATGCTCACGGTCGATCCGGCGACGCTCGCGACAAGTCTCGAACATGCGCAGTGCTGGACTTGCGCGGAGACGGACGAGGCGGCGCAGAAGGATACGCGATTCATCCGCGCGGTGGAGGCGCCGTCGCAGCACGCGATCAACTCGACGAAGGAGCCGGGCGTCACGATGAACGCCGGCCTCTCGCACGGGCAGGGCGAGGGCTCCTTCATCACCGGCGATCTCTGCCCGAGCCGGCGGCCGCTCGACCGCGCTTTCCTCGAAAAGCTGGAGACGCTGGGGCCGCATACGCCCGTCGCGCTTTCGATCTCCGGTCTTTGGCTCATGCATCACTGGGCCGATTTCCAATGGCTGCGGCAGCAGGCCCGCGCGGGCGCGCTGGAGATCGCCTGGGTCGATCATTCCTACCATCACCCCTATGTCCCCGGCCGTCCGCCCGGCGACAATTATCTGCTGACGCCGGGGGTCGATATGCAGGCCGAAATTCTGGAGACCGAGCGGCTGCTGATCGCCAATGGGGAGACGCCCTCGGTATTCTTCCGCTTTCCCGATCTCGTCTCCGACGAGGCGCTGACGGAGACCGTGCGGCGCGATCATCTCGTCACGCTCGGCGCCGACGGCTGGCTGGTCTTCGCGCCGCCGCTGCGGCCCGGCGCGATCCTGCTCGTTCACGCCAACGGCAACGAGCCCGCGGGTCTGCGGCTGTTTTCGAAGCTGCTGGACAAGGGACGGCTGCCGCGCCCATTCCGGCCGATCGGCGAGGCGCCTTGACGCAGGCGCGGAACCAGAGCCGGGATCCGGCGTTGTCTTGTCAGGCGCATTTTCGCGATCGGCATGGACAACAAAAAATGCGCTCTCTAAAACCCAACCCGGCTCTGGCGATCATCGCCGCGCTCGTCGTCTTCAGCGCAGCGCCCCTGCACGCGTCGGAACATCGGACGGCCCATCGCCACGCAGCTATAAGGGGCTCCAAGGTCGTCTATGCGCACGGGCGCATCCTGCATGGGGGCGCCCGAGGCGGTCATTTCGCCGAGCTCGTCGGCGATCCGGACAGCGGCATGGGCTTTTACCCGTTGCCCTGGGTCTATCGCGTCGGCGCCTGGCGCGCGCGTCAGCGGCAGGCGATCAACGCCTACAACGACATCCGCTTCGCCATCATGAGCCAGGCGATCTATAGCTACGCCTTCCCCTACAACGACAATCGCCCCGGCGTCTTCAACCCGTATGACGGCTACGGCACGCCGTTTTTCGCGGGCTGGTACGGTCCCGGGCGATCCCAGCGCGCCGGAAAGTCCGTTCGGGCGACCCTATCGCAACTAACGCGGCTGGACAGAATAGCGCGCCCTAGTTCGGATATTGGTTCAAAAGGGCTTCGAAGGCGCCGCGCTGAATGCGAAAGCGGCCGCGCCCGCCAGCAAAGACCTGATACTTCGAACCGTCGGCGCGGCACAGTCGATAAAACCATTCTTGCGGGCTGAACCGCTGAGGACGGGCATCGATCGTATTGACGGCGCCATCGGGATGAAAGCGCACATTGATGCTCACCTCGTCGCGTTTCCCTTCGGCGTCGCTGATCTTCGCCTCGGACCGAATTTCAACCGGCGCGTCGACATCGTCCGCGAGCGCGCAATTTCCCTCAACTTCCGAAATCATTCGAACTCTCCCCGTTGGTCCTCTAGGCCCCGGCCCTCGACGGGATATTTGATATATCCAAGCTATATAACGAGTCAACGCCGGCGCGATGAATTCTATTGATCGAAACCCGGACGGCGCCCTTGGCCTCGCGCGTCAAGCGCCCTAGCATCGCCCGCGAACCCCGCCTGTTCGGACCCTCTCGCGGCCAAGTCACGGCCCAGAAAGACTTTTGATGCCGGCCAATCAGATCGACGCTCTGTTAAGCTTGCGAAGCGACGGGCGGCTGCTGGTCGGGCGAGACCGCATCGCGCTGCTCGAAGCTGTGATCGAGCACGGCAGCATGACCAAGGCCGCGAAAGTCGCCGGCTTCAGCTATAAAGCGGCATGGGACGCCGTCCAGGCGATCAACAATCTGTTGCCCCGGCCGGCCTTCGTAACCCGTACGGGCGGGAAGCGCGGCGGCGGCGCCGAAGTCACCGAAGAAGGCCGCAAGCTTATCGCCGCCTTCCACCGACTCGAGGAGAAACTTGCCCGCATCTCCGGCGCGATCGCGGCCGAAGGTCTCGACAATTTCGACGATCTTCTGCTATGGGGCCTCGCCGTCAAGATCAGCGTCCGCAACGCATTCCGCTGCACGGTCGTCAGAATCGACGAAGATCCCGTCGATGCGACCGTGACCTTACGGGTGTCGGCGGCGAATGATATTTGCGCCATCATCACCCATGGCGCCGCGGAGGACTTGCGCCTCACGCCGGGACGCAACGTCGTCGCCCTGGTCAAATCCTCTTTCGTGATTCTCGCGCCGCCCGAGGAAGCGATCAGCGTTCAAGGCCGCAACAAGCTTTTGGGACACGCGACGCGTCGCGTCGATGGGGCCAACAACAGCGAGGTCAAACTCGACATCGGCGACGGCAAGATCCTCACCGCCGTCGTGTCAAAGGAGAGCGCCGAAGATCTGCGCATCGCTCCGGGCGACAGGCTCGCCGCCTTCTTCAACGCTTCCCACGTCATTCTCGCCGCCGACTAGCGCGAGGCGCTCGCCCAACGGCGCGAAAAGCTCCGCCGCGGGTCCCGCGATTTGACCGGGGTCGATTCGGCGTGTGGGAAATCCCACGAGAGGGCGCGGCGCGACAGCGCACAAAGGCGGTGTTCAGCGAACCCCAACCTTAAGGAGCAAAGCCATGAAAACCTTTCCCGCCATTGTCCTCGCCGCCTGCATCGTCGCCGGTTCGCCCGCCTTCGCCCACGGCGGCGGCGCCAGCGGCGGCGGCATAGGTCATTCGATGGGCGGCGGCGCCGCCACTCAAATGACGACTCGCCAGGCTCTCGGCGCTCCCGCGCAGGCAGGCGCCCGCGACGCCGTTCGCAGCCAGAAGGCCGAACGCGGAATCGCTCGCAACCACCAGAACGCAGAGCGCCAGATCGCCCGGCTGCAGAAACTTCAAGCCGCTATTCAAAACAAGCTGCGCTGGGGCGCGGGCGCCCAGACGGCGAAGGACCTCACCGAAATCAAGAGAATCGGGCAGGAGATCGCCCGGCTGCAGACGGGCGGAACGCCCGGCGAATCGACCAAGACGGCCTTGTGAGTGGCAGGCGGATCAGCGCGCGACGCGGCCCGTGGTCTTCGCGTCGCGCGAAATCAAGCGGGCGAACCTTAAAACATGTCGAGGGCGACGCGCGCCTCGTCCGACATCCGGCTCTGGTTCCAGGGCGGATCGAAAACGACGTCGACTTTCGCGCCCATCGTTCCGTTGACGGCGCCGATTGCGGCCTCGACCGAGCGGGCGAGTTCGCCCGCGACCGGACAGCCGGGCGCCGTCAGCGTCATTTCGACCTTGACCAGCCGTTCGGCCTCGACCTCGACCTTGTAGATTAGTCCGAGTTCGTAGATGTCGCAGGGGATCTCTGGGTCGAACACGGTCTTGAAGGCCGTTACCGCCTCATCGACGAAACGCGCCCGGTCGGCTTGCGGAATCGAGCCGTCGAAGATCCATTGCGGCTCGTGCGGCCGGATATCCGCGGCGTCGCTGGTCTGCGCGTCGGCCATGGGGCTCCTCGTTCCTTGCGCTTCAGCCTTTTCCGATTGCACGGAATCAGAAAAAGCTCCAGTTCCTTGATCGACCATCCTCTTCAGCTCTCATTTCTACCGCATGATCTTGTCCAAAAAGTCTGCGTCCTTTTCACATCCCGCTCTAGGCGAACAGCCGCTCGGCCTTGATTAGGGCTTCCGCGAGCTTGTCCACCTCCTCGAAGGTATTATAGAGCGCGAAAGAAGCGCGGCACGTTGAGGTGACGCCAAAGCGGGCGAGCAGCGGCTGGGCGCAATGCGTGCCCGCGCGCACAGCGACTCCGGCGCGATCGAGGATGGTCGCGACGTCATGCGCGTGGGCGTTGTTCATCTCGAATGAAATGATCGCGCCCTTGCCCCTGGCGCGTCCGAAGATGCGCAGCGAATTCATCTGCGACAGGCGCTCATGCGCGTAATCGCCGAGCGCCATCTCATGCGCGTGAATGCGATCGCGGCCGAGCCGCTGCATGTAATCGAGGGCCGCGCCCAGCCCGATCGCCTGGATGATCGGCGGAGTCCCCGCCTCGAAGCGGTGCGGCGGATCATTGTAGGTGACGCGGTCGAGCGTGACCTCCTTGATCATCTCGCCGCCGCCGAGGAAGGGCGGCAGCTGCTCCAGCCATTTGGCCTTGCCGTACAGTGCGCCGACGCCGGTCGGCCCATAAAGCTTGTGGCCGGTCACGACATAGAAATCGACGTCGAGGTCGCGCACATCGACGGGAAGATGCACCGCGCCCTGCGCGCCATCGACCAGCACCGGAACGCCATGCGCATGCGCGATGCGCACGATTTCCTTGATCGGCGTCACCGTGCCGAGCACGTTCGACATCTGGGTGATGGCGACGATCTTGGTCTTCGGCGTCAGCGCCTCCTCGAAGCGCTTCAGCGAGAATTCGCCTTCGTCGTCGACATCGACCCATTTCAACACCGCGCCCTTGCGCTCGCGCAGGAAGTGCCACGGCACGATATTGGCGTGGTGCTCCATGATCGAGAGCACGATCTCGTCGCCGGGCTCGATGAAGGCCTGGCCGAACGAGGCGGCGACGAGATTGATGGCTTCGGTGGCGGATTTGGTGAAGACGATCTCGTTCACGCTCTCCGCATTGAGGAAGGAGCGCACGCTTTCCCGCGCGACCTCGAAGGCGTCGGTCGCGGCGTTGGCGAGGAAATGCAGCCCGCGATGGACATTGGCGTATTCGTGGTAGGTCGCCTCGACCATGCGATCGACCACCGCCTTCGGCTTTTGCGCCGAGGCCCCGTTATCGAGATAGACGAGCGGCTTGCCGTAGACTTCCGTCGAAAGGATCGGGAAATCCTCCCGCACGCGCGCGACATCATAGGGCGCCGGGGCGCCGATATGCTTGTTCATGGTTTCCTCCCGCGCGCCAGAAGCCAGCGCGCGATCTCGGCGCGAAAGAGAGCAACGAGGCGCTCATCGCCGATCTCGTCCACGAGCTCGGCGGCGAAGGCCTCCAGCAGCAGCGCCTCGGCCTCGGCGTAGGGAAGGCCGCGCGTCTGCATGTAGAAGAGCTGATCCGCGCTGAGGCCGCCGCAGGTCGCGCCATGGCCGCAGGCGACGTCGTCGGCGAAGATTTCAAGCTCCGGCTTGTTGTTCATCGCAACGTCGTCGGACAGAAGCAGAGCCTTGCTCAGCATCCTGGCGTCGGTCTTTTGCGCATCTTTCTCGACGGTGATCTTGCCCTGGAAGACGCCGGTCGCCTCCTCGTCGAGAATATATCTGAAATTCTCGAGGGCCTTGCAGCCCGGCGCGATATGCTGGACGTTCAGCGTCGTATCGGCGTGCTCGCGCCCGCGCAGCAGCGAGACGCCGCTGAGGACGCCTTCCGCGTCGGCGCCCTCGAAACGCGCGAAAATCTGCCGGCGCACGAGGCCGCCGGCGCCCGCGATCAGCGCGAAGCTGTGGAGCCCCGCGCGGGCGCCGACCCGTGCGATCAGGCTTTCGATCCGCAGGGCGCCCGGCGCCATGCCGGTCAGCATCGCGGCATGGGCGAATTTCGCCTCGTCGCCGACGGAAACGACGAGGCAATTGTGGGTCTGGCCCGCGTAAGAGCCATGGCTTTCTTCGGCGAGCAGCAAGGAGGCGCCGGCGCCGACGATAACCGCCGAGCGCGAGAACCGCGCGGCGGGCGCACCCGACGCGCTCGCATAAACGATGCGGATCGGCTCCGCGACGGCGGCGCCCGGCGCGACCTCGATCACGACGCCATCCTGCATCAGCGCGGCGTTGAGCGCGACGATCGTATCCGTGCCGCCGAAATCCTGCGCGGCGAGCAGCGCGATCAGGTCGGCGCCGCGCCTCCGCCAGCACGGCGGCGAGCGAACGCACCGAGACGCCGAGCGGCGGGGAATCGGACAGTTCGGGGACGAATACCCCATCGACCATGACGAGGCGACGCGCGGACGCGGCCGCCGCGAACTCGTGACGCAGGCGCTCGATCGCGGCCGCGTCCGGGGCCGGCGCGAGCGGCGGGACCTCGCGCATCAGCGCGCGCAGATCCGTGTAATGCCAGGCCTCGACGCGGCGATGCGGCAGGCCGGCGGCGCGGAATGCGCCGAACGCCGCCTCGCGCAATTGTCGGACGCCAGCGCCGCCGGGCAGGCCCGCAAGCGCGGCGTCGAAGGTCTCAGCGAGGGCGGTTTCGGCCGGCGTGCGCGGGGTTGCGACTGGAGCGTTCATTGCCTGTCCCTCAAACCGCCGCCTGATCGGCCACATAGTCGCGATAGCCGCTCTTTTCGAGTTCGATCGCAAGGTCCGCGCCGCCGCTTTTGACGATCCGGCCCTGCGCCATGACATGCACGCGTGTCCGGCACGATATAGTCGAGCAGGCGCTGATAATGGGTGATGATGAGAAAGCTGCGCTTTGGCGAGCGCAGCGCGTTGACGCCGCCGGCGACGATCCGCAGCGCGTCGATGTCGAGGCCGGAATCGGTTTCATCGAGAATGGCGAAGGTCGGCTCAAGCAGCGCCATCTGCAGAATGTCCATGCGCTTCTTCTCGCCGCCGGAAAAGCCGACGTTGAGCGCGCGCTTCAGCATGTCCTGCTTGATGTCGAGCTTTTCGGCCGCGACTTTGACGCGCTTCATCAATTCCGGCGTCGTCAGCTCCGACTCGCCGCGCTGCTTGCGCTGCGCGTTGAGCGCCGCCTTGAGGAAGGTCATCGTCGCGACGCCCGGGATCTCGATCGGGTACTGGAACGCGAGGAAGACGCCGCGCGCGGCGCGAACATCGGGCTCAAGCCCGAGGAGTTCGACGCCGTCGAGAAGGATCGAGCCGGATTCGACCGTGTAATCCTTGCGGCCGGCGATCACATAGGAGAGCGTCGACTTGCCGGTGCCGTTCGGCCCCATGATGGCCGCGACCTCGCCGTCCTCGACAGTCAGGTTGAGGTCTTCGAGAATGGTCCGCCCCGCGACCGAAACGGTCAGATTTTTCACTTCGAGCATTGCATCCAATCCTTCAAATTCGTTTCGTTCGGCCGCGCGCGCCTTTCGGGGTCAGCCGACGCTGCCTTCAAGCGAGATCGCGATCAGCTTTTGCGCCTCGACCGCGAACTCCATCGGCAATTGCTGCAGCACATCGCGCACGAAGCCGTTGACGATCAGCGCCGTCGCCTCCTCGCCCGAAAGCCCGCGCTGCATGCAGTAGAACAGCTGATCGTCGGAGATTTTCGAGGTCGTCGCTTCATGCTCGAACTGCGTCGAGGGATTGCGCGATTCGATATAGGGCACCGTATGCGCGCCGCAGGAATTGCCGATCAGCAGCGAATCGCAATTCGTAAAGTTGCGCGCGCCCGTCGCCTTGCGGTGCGACGAGATTTGTCCCGCGGTAGGTGTTTTGCGAGCGGCCCGCCGCGATCCCCTTCGAAATGACCCGGCTCGTCGTGTTCTTGCCGAGATGGATCATTTTGGTGCCGGAATCGACCTGCTGGCGGCCATTCGAAATGGCGATGGAATAGAATTCGCCGCGCGATTCATCGCCGCGCAGGATGCAGGACGGATATTTCCAGGTGATCGCCGAGCCCGTCTCGACCTGCGTCCAGGAGATTTTCGAGCGCGCGCCGCGGCAATCGCCGCGCTTCGTCACGAAATTGTAGATGCCGCCCTTGCCCTCGGAATCGCCCGGATACCAGTTCTGCACGGTCGAATATTTGATCTCGGCGTCCTCATGCGCGATGAGTTCGACGACGGCGGCGTGAAGCTGGTTCTCGTCGCGCTTCGGCGCCGTGCAGCCCTCGAGATAGGAGACGTAGGAGCCTTTGTCGGCGATGATCAGCGTGCGCTCGAACTGGCCGGTGTTCTGCTCGTTGATGCGGAAATAGGTCGAGAGCTCCATCGGGCAGCGCACGCCCGGCGGCACATAGACGAAGGAGCCGTCCGAGAAGACGGCGCTGTTCAGCGTCGCATAATAATTGTCGGTCGTCGGCACGACCGAGCCGAGATATTTCCTGACCAGCTCCGGATGGGTCTGCACCGCTTCCGAGATCGGGCAGAAGATGACGCCGGCCTTCGCCAGCTCATCCTTGAAAGTGGTGACGACGGACACCGAGTTCGAACACGGCGTCGACGGCGACGCGGCGCTCGGGGTTGACGACGCCGGCCAGAATCTGCCTGCTCCTGGAGCGGAATGCCGAGCTTGGCGTAAACCTTCAAAAGCTCGGGGTCGACCTCATCCAGCGATTTCGGACCCGCCGCCGTCTTCGGCGCCGAATAATAGTAGAGATCCTGATAGTCGATTTTGGGAAACTCGACCCGCGCCCATTCCGGCTCGCGCATGGTCAGCCAGCGGCGGAAGGCGCCGAGACGCCATTCGGTCAGCCAGTCCGGTTCGTTCTTTTTTGATGAAATGAATCTGACAATGTCCTCATTCAGACCTTTTGGGGCTTTGTCGGACTCGATGTCGGAAAAGAAACCGTATTTGTACTCGCTGACGTCGACCGACTTGACGCGGTCGACGGTCTCCTGGACCGCTGCCATACTATTTCTCCTCACCCAGCCGGTTTCAAGGACCGCCGGTTCAGACCGCAATCATATATCGGGCCAAGCGCGCCATCTTCAAAGCTTTATCTCTCACGCCGCTTCAAACGCCGCGCCCCTCGGCCTCCCCTTATTCGTCCGGACCGCCTTTTCCAGGGCCCTCAGGAACAGGGCGCAGTCCTCTTCGGACGAATCCCACCCCAGACTGACCCGGATCGCGCCGCCGGCCAGCTCGGGCGCGACACCCATCGCCGTCAGCACATGAGAGCGCTTCACCTTTCCGGACGAGCAGGCTGACCCGGAAGAGACCGCCACGCCCTCGATATCGAGGAACATTAGCAAAAGCTGGGCCTCGACGCCCGGAACCGCGAAATAGGACGTATTCGCCAGCCGCGCCTGCCCGGCCCCGAAGAAAACCGCGTCCCCGGCGATGCGCGCGATCTCGCTTTCGAGGCCATCCCGCCACCGGGCCAGAAGCTTCCGGTCAAGCTCCAGCCTCTCCCCCGCCGCGCGAAGCACGCCGGCCATGCCGGCGATCGCGGCGACGTTCTCGGTTCCGGCGCGGGCGCCGCGCTCCTGTCCGCCGCCGCGAATCATCGCCTCTCCTATATGGGAGGCCGGGTCGGCGAAACAAAGCGCGCCGACGCCCTGGGGGCCGCCGAATTTATGCCCCGAGACGATGAGCGCGTCGGCCTCAAGGCGCCCGATGTCGCAATCGGTCTTGCCCGCGGCCTGGACCGCGTCGCAGACGAGGACCGCGCCCGCCGCGTGAGCGAGCCGCGCCGCGGCGGCCACCGGCTGAATGACGCCGGTCTCGTTATTGGCCGCCTGCAGCGCCAGCATGACGCGCCGCCCGGCGTTGCGGGCGAGAGCGGACTTCGAGCGCTTCTAGATCGAGGACGCCCTGCGGGGTCAACGGAATGATCTCGACGCTATCGGCTGGAAAGCGATGGCCGGCGAGCGCGGCCGCATGTTCGCCTGCGCCGATCAGAAGCCGCTCGAAAGGTTGTTTGGCCGCGCCGACGACGAGATGCGGCGTCAGCGCCAGATTGAGCGCCTCCGTGCCGCCGGAGGTGAAGACGATCGCTTTGGCGGGCGCGCCGACGAAGGCGCCAAGTTCGATGCGCGCGGTCTCGATCGCGGCGCGGGCGGCGCGCCCTTCCGCGTGGACGGACGAGGCGTTGCCCGGCCGCGCCAAAGCTGCGCACATCGCGTCCCGCGCCGCCGGATGCAGGGGAGTCGTGGCGTTATGGTCGAGATACGCGCGTGGTCCCTGCACGGCTATGGGCCTCGTTCAGAAGGATAGAATGCCGGCCCTCAACCAAAATGCTTGCAATTCGTTGGGACGGGCGTGCTAAAGTGAACAGCCGTGGCGATGCGGTCGATCCGCCTCAGGCTCCGGTCGCCAGGCGGCCAGCGGAGAAGCTTTCTTAAAGAGATAATCCGTAAGGACGTTCGCGTGGCCGCGCGAGCAACCCCAAATGTCGACAGATTAACGCAGCTTTTTTATTTAGGATGCGCCCGTTTCGCAAGTCAAGGCGGCGGCCAGGGGTGTGGCTCGCGCGTTTTGAATTCGGCGGCTGATGATGGAGTAAAGATGCCCGAAGTCATGTTCAATGGTCCGGCCGGCCGCATCGAGGGCCGGTTTCATCCCTCGACGGTGCGCGGCGCGCCAATCGCCATCATCCTGCACCCGCACCCGCAATTCGGCGGGACGATGAATAATCAGATCGTCTACAATCTCTATTACGCCTTCGCCGAGCGCGGCTTCGCCGTGCTGCGCTTCAATTTCCGCGGCGTCGGGCGCAGCCAGGGCGGCTTCGACCATGGCCAGGGCGAATTGTCGGACGCCGCCGCGGCGCTCGACTGGGCGCAGGCGGTGAACCCGGAGGCGCGCGCCTGCTGGATCGCCGGCATCTCCTTCGGCTCGTGGATCGGCATGCAGCTTCTGATGCGCCGGCCTGAGATCGAAGGCTTCGTCTCGATCGCGCCGCCCGCCAACCGCTTCGATTTCTCCTTCCTCGCCCCCTGCCCGTCCTCCGGCCTATTCGTGCATGGCGACCTCGACCGCGTCGCGCCCTTGAAGGAAGTCACCGGCCTCATCGAGAAGCTCAAGACGCAAAAGGGCATCCAGATCGAGCACGCGGTGATTCCGGGCGCCAATCATTTCTTCGAAAACTGCGTCGAGCCGCTGATCGAGGAGGTCGGCATCTATCTCGACCGGCGCCTCGGCAATCCGCCGCGCCTGCCGACGCCGACCCGCAGCGAGCCGGCGGAGAAGCGGTAGACTCTCAGCCTTTCATTTCTGGGACCGGCACGTCATAGGTGTTCAGCGTCACCGACACGAGACAATAGAGCCCGACGAGATAGGAGAGTTCGGCGGCGCCGTGCTGGCCGAACGCCTCGACCGCCGTTCTCCAGGTCAGTTCCGGCAAAGTGCCGCCCTTGACCAGCGCGCTCGCGAAATCATAGGCGATCGCCTCCTGCCGCGTTAGATCGCCCGGGCGCTGGCCGGCGACGATGGTGGCGAGCTTCTCGTCCGACAGCCCCCGCAGTTCGCCGACGCAAACATGCGCGTAAAGCTCATAGGCCGAATTGAAATGCGCGCCGGTGACGAGGATCGCCACCTCGCGCACCGGCTTCGGCAGGGAGGGGTTGTCCGCCAGCGCCTTGACCAGCTCCCAGCTCGGCTTGCCGAAGGCGGGCTCATGGAGCCAGGGGTTCCACGGCCCGACCAGGGCGCCATCCTCGCGGACGGCGATGAACCCCTTGAAATTGCGGGTGATGCCCTCGCACATGTCATTGTAGAGGGCGCGCTGCTCGGGGGTGAGGTCGGCGGGCGGGATCAGCGGAAGGCGCATCGGGTTTCCTCGCGTCACAGGTTCCGAAGGCGCAGCTTGAGCCGCGATCACATCATTTCCATGGCGCCGGTTTTCACGACGCGCTCGCGCGACCGGAGGCGATGAGCCCGCCGGTGAGCGGCGCATCGACCCCGGTCGTCAGCGGGAAGGTGATGGGAAGGTTTTTCAGCCGCCGCACCGCCAGGTAGGCGAAGGCCTGCGCCTCCATGGCGTCGACCGACCAGCCGAAAGCGGCGGCGTCCTTGACCCGGCAGGGCAGCCGCCGGCTTAATTCGCACATCAGGGTGGGGTTCCGCGCGCCGCCGCCGCAGATGATGGCGATGGCGGGCTCCCGCGGCATATGGGCGATGGCGCGCGCGAGCCCGGCCGCGGTGAAGGCGGTGAGCGTCGCCGCGGCGTCCTCGGTCGAGAGCTCAGCGGTCGCGGCGGCGGAGAACGCATTGCGGTCGAGCGATTTCGGCGCCGCCAAGGTGAAGAAGGGATATGACATAAGCCCCGCGACGATCGACTCATCGGCGGTTCCGGCGGCGGCGGCGGCGCCGTCGCGGTCGAGCGCCGCGCCGGTGCGCGCCAGCATCAGATCGTCGATCAGCGCATTGCCAGGCCCCGCGTCGCAGGCGATGGGATCGTCGCCCGGCGCGATGAAGGTGATGTTGGCGACGCCGCCGATATTGACCACGGCGACGGGCTCCTTGAAGCCGGCGCTAGCGGCGAGCGCGGCGTGATAGACCGGCACGAGCGGCGCGCCCTGGCCGCCGGCCGCCATGTCGTCGGCGCGGAAATCATAAACGACATCGATGCCGAGGCTTTGCGCCAGCGCCGCGCCATCGCCGATCTGGATGGTGAGGCGCCGCTCCGGCCGATGCAGCACGGTCTGGCCGTGAAAGCCGACGACGTCGATTTTTTCAGGGTCGAGGCCGTGCCGGTCGATGAAAGCTTCCACCGCGGCGGCGTGGCGGGCGGTGACCATCGTCTCGGCGGCGACCAGCGCGCCGGGGCGCGCGGCGCGGTCAGAGAGGCGCGCGGCGTCGGCGATGGCCGCGCGGAGCAGCGCGCGGTCTTCGTCCTCATAGGGAAAGAAGCCGGTGCCGCGAAAGGCGATTGCCGTTTCGCCGTCGGTGTCGATGAGGGCGACGTCGACGCCGTCCATCGAGGTTCCGCTCATGAGGCCGATGGCTGTGATGGAGGTCATGCAGTCTCGCAGTCGGTCCCAAACAAAGGGCTTGAGATTGCGCGCACCAAGCGTGCCGGACAATAGCAGATATCGCAAAACCAGCTGCGGGCAAGCCTCTCGTTTGCTCCCCCGAGATTGCCTTCCCCCGCCGTTGCCCCTAAACCTCGCGCTCGCCTTGGACCGCCGCGAGCAGGATAGATGTCAGACGATTTTTCGCCCAAATCCGACTTCCTTCAGACGCTGATCGCGCGCGGCTACGTGCATCAATGCTCGGATTTCGCCGGCCTCGACGACCGGGCCAGAACCGGCGACCTCACCGCCTATATCGGCTTCGACTGCACCGCCCCCTCGCTGCATGTCGGCTCGCTCGTGCAGATCATGCTGCTGCGCTGGCTGCAGAAGACCGGCGGCAAGCCGATCGCGCTGATGGGCGGCGGCACGACGCGGGTCGGCGACCCCTCCGGCAAGGACGAGAGCCGCAAGATCCTGACGCTGGAGCAGATCGAGGACAACAAAAACGGCATCAAGCGCGTCTTCTCGAAGTTCCTCACTTTCGGAGATAGCGCGAAAGACGCCATCATGCCCGACAACGCCGAGTGGCTGGCGCAGTCTCAACTACATCGATTTCCTGCGCGACATCGGCCGGCATTTCTCGGTCAACCGCATGCTGGCGATGGATTCGGTCAAGGCGCGGCTCGAACGCGAGCACGAGCTGTCGTTCCTCGAATTCAACTACATGTGCCTTCAGGCCTATGATTTCGTGGAGCTTTACCGCCGCCATAGCTGCGTGTTGCAGATGGGCGGCTCGGACCAGTGGGGCAATATCGTCACCGGCCTCGATCTTGGCCGGCGCCTTGGCGACGGCGCAGCTCTATGCGCTGACCTCACCGCTGCTGACGACCGCCTCCGGCGCCAAAATGGGCAAGACCGCGCAAGGCGCCGTGTGGCTCGACGAGAGCCTGCTGCCGGTGTTCGACTATTGGCAATACTGGCGCAATTGCGAGGATCGCGACATCGGGCGATTCCTGAAGCTGTTCACCGAACTGCCGCTCGATGAGATCGCAAGGCTGGAGGCGCTGGGCGGCGCCGAGATCAACGAAGCCAAGAAAGTGCTGGCGAGCGAGGCGACCGCCATGGTGCACGGTCGCGAGGCGGCCGCTCGCCGCCGCCGAGGCCGCACGGCAGACCTTCGAAGAAGGCGCCATCGCCGAGAGCCTGCCCGCGGTCGAAATCGACGCCGCGGAGGTCGAGGGCGGCCTTGGCGTCCTCGCCGCCTTCGTCAAGGCGGGCCTCGTCGCCTCGACCAGCGAGGCGCGGCGCCAGATCAAGGGCGGCGGTCTCAAGGTCAATGACGATGCCGTCACGGACGAACGCGCGATCCTCACGGCGGGCGACGCGGCGAATGGCATGATCAAGCTCTCGCTCGGCCGCAAGCGGCATATCCTGCTGAAGCTAGTGTGACCTTTTCGCAACGCCGGCGGATGAAACTTAACGCAACGTAAACGGCCACGTTCCCGCCACACTGGCTGCGCAGGTTCGCCGCGACGGGGGAACCTTATGTTGCGCATCCTGCTAGGAATTTCGATCGCGGCGCTGGCGTGTTCGACGGCTTTCGCCGAGCCGCCGAGCGGTCACACGCTTATGACGATTTCATCGCGCAGCAGGCCAAAAAGCATGGCGTCCCGGAGAGCCTCGTTCATCGCATCCTGCGGCGCGAGAGCCGCTACGATCCGAAGGTGTTTCACAATCACTGCTACGGCCTGATGCAGATCAAATACGGCACCGCGCGGTCGATGGGCTATAACGGCGCGCCGAAGGGTCTGTTCGACCCTTACGTCAACATGACTTACGCCATTCCCTATCTCGCCAACGCCTATCGGGTCGCGGACGGCGACGAGGATCGCGCGGTGTCGCTCTTTGCCGGCGGATATTATTACATCGCCAAGAAGAAGCAGCTGCTGGCCTCGCTGCGTACGGCCGATTCGCCGCCGCTGGCGCCGGAGCCGCCGCCGCCCGCCGCGCCCGCACCGCCGCGCAACGCCATGGCGGACCTTTTCGCCTTCCTTCAGAGCCCCGCGCAAAACCCTGTGCAGCCGGTGCAGGTCGAAGTGACGCAAACCGCGAGGCGCAGACCGCCGCGCAGGCGGACGCCCGCGCCCGCCGGCGAGCAGCAGGCGGCTGCGGAGCAAACGCCGCCAGCGCAAGACGCGACCGCGTCCATCAACGCGACCAAGCCGCACGCGGCCGACGCGAAACCCCACGACAAGGCTGGTTTGCAAAAAGCCGCGCGGCCGGCGGCGACGAAGATCGCGCTCGCCGAGAAAGCGGCCGCCGCGCCGGACGGCGCGAAAGCCGCCCCGCAGCCGCCGCACAAGACGAAGGAGGCGAAAGCGCACGCCATTTCGACGGCGGCGGCAAGTTCGGCGAGCGAGGCCGACGCCCTTCCGGCGACCAGTTCCGAAAAAGCGCCCGGCGAACCGGCGCCCAGCGGCGCGCAATAGCGCCGCCAGACATCCCGACCGCGTGATTTGTTTTTCGCCGCGGCCGGCGCAGCGTTGCGCCGGGCCGACGGCGGTCTGGCTTTTCCGTGTGTTTGAAAATATTCTATCCTCAGGTCCGTCGCCGAAGGTTCTAATCGGAAGTTCGCGCCTTGCCCCGATCCGCGCCGCCGCTCAAGGCTGAGCCAAGAGGTTCCCGACGCAAGCGGGCCTCGCGCGGCCTCACTCTCGCGGCGCTGCTTGTCGTCTCCGCCGCCGCCGCCCAGGCGCCCGCGCCCCGACCAAGCGTCGGCGTCGTGCGCGCCGAGCTGAAGCCGATCACGCAATCCAGCCAGTTCATCGGCCGCATCCAGGCGATCGACAGGGTCGACATCGTCGCCCGCGTCACCGCCTTTCTCGATGCGGTCGACTTCAGGGACGGCGCCGAAGTCAAGAAGGGCGACGTGCTCTACCGGCTGGAGCGCGGGCCGTTCGAGGCGGATCTCGCGGCGAAGACGGCGGTCGCGCAGCAGTTCGAGGCGGAGCTACAGAACGCCAATATCTCGCTCGAGCGGGCGCAAAAGCTGCTGCAGACGCAATCGGGCGCGCAGGCGACCGTCGATACGGCGCTCGCCTCCCAGCGGAGCTTTGCGGCGCAATTGGCGGGCGCGCAGGCGAACGTCAGGCAGTCGCAGATCAATCTCGACTATACGGTCATATCCTCGCCGATCGACGGCAAGATCGGCCGCACCGCGGTGACGCCGGGCAATGTCGTGACGCCGTCGAGCGGCGTGCTGGTCACGGTGGTCAGCCAGGATCCGATGTATGTCGTGTTTCCCATCGCCGTGCGCACGCTGATTTCGCTTCGCGAGCGCTATGCGCCGATCGGCGGCTTCAATGCGATCGTGATCCGGCTCGGACTGCCAGACGGGCGCCTCTACGACCAGCCCGGCAAGATGGACTTCGTCGACAATACCGTGCAGCTCGCGACCGACACGGTTCTGGTGCGCGCCGTGATGCCTAACCCGCCGCTGGCCGTGAAGTCGACCTCCGGCGGAACGCTGCGCGAACTGACGGACGCGGAATTCGTCAGCGTCTACCTCGAGGGCGTCAAACCTGTCGAGTTTCTCGCGGTTCCCCGCGCGGCGATCCTGTCCGACCAGCAGAGCGATTTCGTCTATGTGGTCGACGCCGACGGCAAAGCGGAGCGCCGCGACGTCAAGCTCGGCCAGTCGACGCCGACGACGGCCGCCATCGAGAGCGGCCTGAAGGTCGGCGATCTCGTCATCGTCGAGGGCTTGCAGCGGGTTCGCCCGGGGATGGCGGTCGAGGCCTCGCCGGCGACGCCCGGCCCGCAGGCGCCCGACCCCGGCATGGCGAAATAGGCGCGCCGTCATGCAGGAGGCGCGCCAATGATCTCCTCGGTCTTCGTCGATCGGCCCCGCCTCGCCATCGTCATCGCGATCATCATCACGATCGCCGGCGCCATCGCCCTGACGCGCATTCCGCTGTCGCAGTTTCCCGACATCGTGCCGCCGCAGGTGCAAGTGAGCGCGACCTACCCCGGCGCCTCGGCGGAAGTCGTCGAAACATCCGTCGCCCAGCCGCTCGAAGCCCAGATGGTCGGCGTCGACCGCGCGATCTACATGAAATCGACGAGCGGCAATGACGGCAGCTACAATCTGACCGTCAGCTTCGATCTCGGCACCAACCCGGACATCGACACCGTCAATGTCAACAACAGGGTGCAGACGGCGCTGGCGCAATTGCCGGACACGGTGACGCATCAGGGGCTCACCGTGCAGAAGCGCTCCTCAGCGATTTTGCAGTTCATGATGCTCTACAGCGAAAACGGCGAGCAGGACCCCCTTTTCATCACCAATTACGCGACGATCAATGTGCTCGACGAACTGTCGCGCACGCCCGGCGTCGGGCAGGCCTCGCTGTTTGGCCTCCTCAAATACTCGATGCGCATCTGGTTCGACGTCACCCGGCTGGTCAGCCTCAACCTCGCGCCCTCCGACGTCATCGCCGCCATTCAGTCGCAGAATGTTCAGGCCGCGATCGGGCGCATCGGCGCGCGGCCGATCGAGAACAACCAGCAGTTCCAGCTCAATCTGCAGACGCAGGGACGCCTGACGACGCCCGCCGAATTCGGCCGGATCGTCCTGCGCGCCAATAAGGACGGCTCGATCGTTCACATCAGCGACGTCGCCCGCGTCGAGATCGGCGCGCAGAACATGGACAACGAGAGCCGTCTATCGGGCAAGCCGGCGGTCGCGATCGGAATTTATCTGTCGCCCGGCGCCAATGCCGTGCAAACGGCGAGCGCTGTGCAGAAGACCCTCGCCAAGGTCGGCGCGCGCTTTCCGAAGGGACTGAAATCAAAGGTCGTCTATGATTCGACGACCTTCGTCACCGACACCATCAACGAAGTGCTGAAGACGCTGGCCGAAGCGTTCGTCCTCGTCGTCGTCGTCGTCTATCTTTTTCTCGGGACGGCCCGCGCCACCATCATTCCCGCCATCGCGGTGCCGGTCAGCCTGATCGGCACGTTCGCGGTGCTGCTCGCGGTCGGCTATTCCGCCAATACGGTCTCGCTGCTCGCTCTCGTTCTCGCCATCGGCATCGTCGTCGACGATGCGATCGTCGTCGTCGAGAACGTCGAACGCGTGATGGAGGAGGAGCCTCAGCTGTCTCCCGCCGACGCGACCAAGAAGGCGATGGGGCAGATCACCGCGCCGATCATCGCGATCACCCTTGTGCTTCTCTCCGTGTTCGTGCCGATCGCTTTCATCCCCGGCGTCTCCGGCCAGTTGTTCCGCCAGTTCGCCGTCACGATCAGCGTCGCCATGCTGATCTCGGCCTTGAACGCGCTGACCCTCTCACCTGCGCTCTGCGCACTCGTACTGCGGCCGGGGGGCCATCGCAGCGGCGTGATGGGACGCGTGCTGCGAGTGATCGACGGCGCGCGCGATGGCTATGGCCGCGGCGTGACGCTCCTCGTGCGGCGCGCCGCGTTCTCGCTTGTCGCAGTCGCCGCGTGCGGCGCGGCGATCTACATGCTCTCGTTGAAGACCCCCGTCGGCTTTCTCCCCGAAGAAGATCAGGGCGCCTTCTTCATGTCGATCCAGCTGCCGGACGGCGCCTCCGTTCAGCGCACCAGCGAGGCGATGAGGAAGGTCGAAACTCTGCTCCTCGACATGCCGCAGGTGCAGGACACCTTCTCGATCATCGGCTATTCGCGGATCGACGCCGTCAGCGAGCCCAACGCCGGCTTCATCGTGGCGAAGCTGAAACCTTTCGCAGAGCGGCCGACGGCGGCGGATTCGGCGCAGGCCCTGATCGCCAGGATCACGCGCGAATCGGCCTCGATCCGCACCGCGTCGGTGATCGCCTTCAACCTGCCGCCGATCATCGGCCTTTCGACGACGGGTGGATTCGAGTATCAGCTCGAAGCGCTCGAAGGGCAGGATCCATCGGCAATCGCCAGCGTGATGCAGGCATTGGTGGCGGCGGCCAACGCCGACCCGGCGCTCGCCCGGGTGTTCTCGACCTTCACGGCGACCAATCCGTCGATCTTCCTCGATATCGATCGCGAGAAGGCGCAGGCGCTCGGCGTCGACATCGCCGACATCTTCTCGGCGCTGCAGGCGACGCTGGGCGGAACCTACATCAACGACTTCAATCTTTACGGGCGCACCTGGCAGGTCAATCTGCAGGCCGAGGCCGCCGACCGCCGCGATTTTTCGTCGATCTGGCAAATCTACGTGCGCAACAAATCCAACACCATGGTGCCGATGGCCGCGCTCGCCTCGATGCGCACCATCGTCGGGCCGCAGGTCATCACGCGCTACAACAATTATCGCTCGGTGACAGTCAACGGCTCGCCGGCGCCCGGCGTCTCGTCCGGCGGCGCGCTAGCGGCGATGGCCGCGCTCTCGGCGCGAACGCTGCCGGAGGGCTACACCTATGAATGGACCGGCACAGCCTATCAGGAGCACGAAGCCTCAGGCCAGACCGGCGTCATCCTCGCCCTCGCCCTGCTGTTCGCCTTCCTGTTCCTCGTCGCGCTCTATGAGAGCTGGATCATTCCGATCCCCGTCCTGATGTCGGTCTCGGTCGCGGTTCTCGGCTCCTATGTCGGCATATTGATCGCGGGGCTGGCGCTCGATCTCTACGCGCAGATCGGTCTCGTGGTTCTGATTGCGCTCGCCGCCAAGAACGGCATCCTTATCGTCGAATTCGCCAAGGATCAGCGCGTGATGGGAATGGATATTCGCGAGGCCGCGACCCTCGGCGCGCGCATGCGCTTTCGCGCCGTGATGATGACCTCCGTCGCTTTCATCCTCGGCCTTTTTCCCCTCGTAATCGCCCATGGCGCGGCGCAGATCAGCCGGCGCGGCGTCGGAACGCCGGTCTTTGCGGGCATGATCGCGGCGAGCGCGCTCGGCATCTTCCTGATCCCGATGCTCTATGTGGTCTTCGAGTCGTTGCGTGAATGGAAATGGAAGGGCGCCAAGCAAGGCGAGCCCAAGGTTCGCCGCCCATGACGCGGCTTTGGTGCGCGGGGATTTGCGCCGCCCTGCTTTTCGCCTTTGCTCTCTGCGGACCGGGCCGCGCGGAGGCCGATCAAGGCTTTCAGGACTTTCTGCAATCGCTGTGGCCGCGCGCCGAAGCCGCGGGCGTCAGCCGCGCGACGTTCGAGGCCGCCTGCGCCGGGTTGACCCCGGATCCCGTCCGCGCCATCAGCCTCCGCCAAACAGGCCGAGTTCGACAAGCCGCTGAAAGCCTATCTCGCCGAGGCAGTCTCGAACGCGCGGGTGCAACGGGGCCGCGCGGCGCTGGGGCGATGGAGAAGCGAACTCGCCAGCATCTCGCAACGGTTTGGCGTCCCGCCCGCGATCATCGTCGCGGCGTGGGGCATGGAGACCGATTTCGGCGCGGCGAAGGGCGGCAAGGACATCGTCCGCACGCTCGCAACCCTCGCTTGGCTGCGGCAAGACCGCGATCTCTTCCGCGATGAATTCATCGCCGCGCTGGTCATTCTCGACAAGGGCGTCGTTCCGCGCGCGAAACTCCAGGGCTCATGGGCGGGCGCTATGGGCGATCCGCAATTCATTCCCTCCGCCTATCTGAAATATGCGGCGAGCTTCGACGGATCGGCCTTCGCCGACATCTGGGACAAGCCGCAAGACAGCCTCGCCTCGATCGCCAATTTCCTGCACCAGTCGGGGTGGCAAGCAACGCTGCCCTGGGGTATGGAGGTCAAGCTGCCGCCAGGGTTCGATTTTGCTTCGCTGCATGGAAGTTTTGGCGCCTTCGCGGCGAAGGGCGTGGTCGATGCGGATGGAAGTCCGCTGCGAGCGGAGGGCGACGCCACCCTTTTCCTGCCATCGGGCGCGAGCGGCCCCGCCTTTCTGCTCTCCGATAATTACTGGGTGCTCAAAGCCTACAACAACTCGGACTCCTACGCGCTGTCTCTCAGCCTCCTCGCCGACCGCATCGACGGCGGATCGGAGCTGAAAGGCCGCTGGCCAGCGGGCGAGGCCTTCCTCAGCCGCGCCGACAAATCGACGATCCAGCGCGAATTGCAAAGGCGCGGATTCTACAGCGGCGTCATCGACGGGCGTTTCGGCCAGGCCTCGCGCGACGCGATCCATGCGTTTCAGATCGCCGTGAAGATCAGCCCGGCGGACGGATACGGGTCGCCTGAGGTTTTGCGCAGGCTGACCGCGGAGTGATTTGCGCCCTGATCCTGAGGAGCCGCGCGAGCGGCGTCTCGAAGGACGGGGGCGTGGCTCATCCTTCGAGACGGCCTTTCAGGCCTCCCCAGGATGAGGGTCCGCTCCCTCGCGCCAGCCCTCTTTCGTCTCGGCGCAAAAATCGTCGAGCCTTCTTGCGGCGATCGCCCCCCGCAGCCCCGCCATCAGATCCTGATAATAGGCGAGGTTGATTTCGGTCAGCAGCATCATGCCGAGAATCTCGCCGGATTTGACGAGGTGATGGAGATACGCGCGGGAATAGGTTCGCGTTACGGCGTTGGCCGACTGCGCATCCACCGGGGCCGGATCGTCGGCGTGGCAGGCGTTGCGCAGATTGAGTTTGCCTGCACTTGTGTAGGCGAGGCCGTGCCGGCCTGCGCGCGTGGGCATCACGCAATCGAACATGTCGACGCCCCGCCGCACGGCCTCGACGAGATCGTCCGGCGCGCCGACGCCCATCAGATAGCGCGGCTTTGTTTCGGGCAGCTCAGGAACAGTGCATTCGATCATCGCCAGCATCACGTCCTGCGGCTCGCCGACGGCGAGGCCGCCGAGCGCATAGCCTTCGAAATCCATATCGGCGAGCGCCCGCGCGCTTTCGAGCCGCAGCGCCTTCGAGGCGCCGCCCTGCACGATGCCGAAAGCGGCTCGGCCCGGCTTTCGCGCGAAGGCCTTCCTGGAGCGCTCCGCCCAGCGCAGCGACAAGAGCATGGCGCGGCGCGCTTCATCCTCCGCGCAGGGGAGCTTCACGCATTCGTCGAACTGCATCTGGATGTCGGCGCCCAGCAGATCCTGAATCTCCATCGATCGCTCCGGCGTCAGCACATGACTCGAACCGTCGATGTGGGACTGGAAGGTCACGCCGTTCTCGTCGAGCTTGCGGAGCTTCGCCAGCGACATCACCTGGAAGCCGCCGGAATCGGTGAGGATCGGTCCGGGCCAGTTCATGAAGCGATGCAGTCCGCCGAGCTCCGCGATGCGCTCTGCGCCGGGACGCAACATGAGATGATAGGTGTTGGCGAGGACGATATCGGCGCCGAGCGCGCGCACCGCCTCAGGGTGCATCGCCTTCACCGTCGCCGCCGTGCCGACCGGCATGAAGGCCGGCGTGCGGATTTTTCCGCGCGGCATGGTGATGGACCCGGTGCGCGCGGCGCCGTCGATGGCCGCGATCTTGAAACAAAAGTCCTCGCTCATGCGAGCGCCTGCTGCGCCGGAAACAACAGGCAGGCGTCGCCATAGCTGTAGAATCGGTAGTTCTCCGCGATCGCGTGGGCATAGGCCGCGCGCATCGCCTCGAGGCCTGAAAAGGCGCAAACAAGCATGAACAGCGTCGAGCGCGGCAGATGGAAATTGGTGAGCAGCGCGTCGACCGCCCTGAACTTATAGCCGGGCGTGATGAAGATCGATGTCTCGCCGGAAAACGCGCCGATCATGCCGGAAAGGCTCCGCCGCGGATTCGAGAATGCGCAGGCTCGTCGTGCCCGCCGCGATGATGCGGCGGCCCGCGCGGCGAGCCTCGCTCAAGGTCTTCGCCGTTTGCGCGCTCACCTCGCCCCATTCGGCGTGCATTTTATGATCCTTCGTGTCCGCCGCCTTGACCGGCAGAAACGTGCCGGCGCCGACATGCAGCGTCACCTTTTCGATTGCGATATCGCGGGCGTCCAGCGCGGCAATGAGTTCGGGCGTGAAATGCAGGCTTGCGGTCGGCGCGGCGACGGCTCCGGAACGGCGCGCGAACAGCGTCTGATAATCGCCGGCATCGCGATCGTCCGCCAGGGCGCTTGCCGGAAATATAGGGCGGCAGCGGCATCCGCCCGACGCGCTCGATCGCCGCATCGAGGGCCGAGCCGGCGAGCGCGAAGCTCAGCAGAACCTCGCCCTCTTCGCCTTTTTCGACGACTTCGGCGTCGAGGGTCTCCGTACTACCCGAAGCCTTCAAAGGCAATGATCTCCCCAGCTTTCAGCTTCTTCACGGGGCGCACGAAGGCGCGCCAGTGGTCTGGCGCCTTCGCGCTTGTGCAGGGTCGCCTCGATCCGCGCCGAAGCCTCGCCCCTGACGCGCCGACCCTCAAGCCGCGCGGGAATAACCCGCGTATCGTTGACGACGAGAATGTCGCCCGGCGAAAGAAGATCCGGCAGGTCGCGGACGATGCGGTCTTCGAACGTCGCGCCGGAAACTGCGGCGGGGAGCACGACCAGCATCCGCGCCGCATCGCGCGGCTCGACCGGGCGCAGCGCTATGCGATCAGTGCGAAGGTCGAAATCAAAGAGGTCTACGCGCATAGCCCATCACAGGCGCGCCCAGAGCAGCCTCCGGGCGGGCTCAGCTTACGACCGCGCTGATGATCTTATCCGGATCGCGCACTGGTTCGCCGCGCTTGATCTTGTCGACATTCTCCATGCCGGACGTCACCTTGCCCCACACGGTATATTGCTTGTCGAGGAAACGGGCGTCGCTGAAAACGATGAAGAATTGCGAATTGGCGGAGTTCGGATCCTGGGCCCGCGCCATCGAGACGACGCCGCGCACATGCGGCTCGGCGTTGAACTCGGCCTTGAGGTTCGGATATTTCGACCCGCCCGTGCCGGTCCCGTGCGGGCAGCCGGTCTGCGCCATGAAGCCGTCGATGACGCGGTGAAATACGACGCCGTCGTAGAATTTCTCGGCGACGAGCTTCTTGATGTGCGCGACATGCCCCGGCGCGAGGTCCGGCCGCATCTCGATCACAACGGGGCCTTGCGTCGTCTCGAGGGTGAGGGTGTTGCCAGCTTCCGGCATGCGGAACTCCTGCGTTGAGAGCCGCGCGGACCGAAGGGCGGTTCGCGTCGGAATGAGGCCGGCGTTCCAGCCGGCCGATGTTTGCGTTGCAATATCCTATGCGCGCCGCTAGGTAAACTGGAGCGGGCGCCGGCCCCGCCCTGTGAACCTATTTCTTGGCCGGCGCGGCGTCGGTCGCCATCTGCATCTTGATGATCTTGTCGGGGGCCGTGACGCTGCCATTATCCGCCTTGGAGCCCTTTTTGATCTTGTCGACCACGTCCATCCCCGAGACGACCTTGCCGACCACCGTATATTGATTGTTGAGGAAGGATGCGTCGGCGAAGGTGATGAAGAACTGCGAATTGGCCGAATCCGGATCCTGCGAGCGCGCCATTCCGACCGTGCCGCGCTTGAAGGGCTCCGACGAAAACTCGGCCTTGATGTTCGGCAGATCGGACTTGCCCATGCCGGTTCCGGTCGGATCGCCGGTCTGCGCCATGAAGCCGTCGATGACGCGATGGAAGACGATCCCGTCGTAGAAGCCGCGCTTGGTCAAAGTCTCGATCTGCGCGACATGTTTTGGCGCAAGATCGGGCCGCAGCTGGATCACGATGCGGCCGTCCTTTGTGTCGAGATAGATGGTGTCCTTGAGGTTTTGCGCGGGCTCTGCGCAGGCGCCCGAGGCGAGCGCGAAAGCGAGCCCGAAAGCCATGATCAACCGGTTCAGCATCATTGCGGTTCTTTCCTTGCCTTGAAGATTGTTTTTTGACGATTACTTCCCGCCGGTCCGCCGCTTTGAGTCCAGCGCGCGGAGGACAGGAGCCGGCACGAAGTGTGAGACATCCCCGCCCATGCCCGCGATCTGGCGCACCAATGTCGCGGTGATGTGTCCGACCGCGGGCGAGGCGGCGAAAAACGCGGTTTTGATGTCCGGCGCCATCGCCGCGTTCATGCCGGCCATCTGCATCTCGTAATCGAGATCGGAGCCGTTGCGCAGGCCGCGCACGATGATCGCTGCGCCCGCCGCACGGGCCGCCTCGACCGTGAGGCCCGCGAAGGTCGTGACGGAGAGCTTGCAGGCGCGGGCCGCCACGAGATCGCCGCAGGCCTCTTTGATGAGGGCAGGCGCGCTCCTCAAGGGTGAACAGCGGCGTCTTGCCCGGATGCGCGCCGATGCCGATGACGAGTTCGTCGCAAATCCGCGCGGCGCTCAGGATCACGTCGACGTGGCCGTTCGTCAACGGATCGAAAGAGCCGGGATAGAGCGCAACGCGGGTCATGCCTTGCTTTCGATCAGGTCAAAAAGCCGTCAATGGACGCCGAGCTTCTTTTGCAGGCTCGATGAGGACGTCGTGTACTGGAACGTCAGCCGCTTGTCCGGATAGACGTAGCGGTGAATGCGCTGCGCCGCCAGCGCTCCCTCATGGAAGCCGCAGAGGATCAGCTTCAGCTTGCCTGGATAGGTGTTGATGTCGCCGATCGCGAAGACGCCCGGCACATTGGTCTCGAAGCGCTCGGTGTCGACCGGAATGAGGTTTTCATGAAGATTGAGGCCCCAGTCGGCGACCGGGCCGAGCTTCATGGTGAGGCCGAAGAAGGGAATGAGCGCGTCGCAGGCGATGTCCTCGACGCCGCCGTCGGCGCCCTTCACCGTCACGGCGGTGAGTTCGCCGCCCTCGCCGGTAAGCCCGGTGATCTGGCCGATGCGCAGGTCGATCCGCCCGGCGGCGACGTGTTCGCGCATCGCATTCACCGAATGCGGCGCGGCGCGGAAATCGTCGCGGCGGTGGATCAGCGCGAGGCGCTTTGCGACCGGCTGAAGATTGAGCGTCCAGTCGAGCGCCGAATCGCCGCCGCCGACGATGACGACGTTCTTGTCGCGAAACGCCTCCATCTTGCGCACGGCGTAGAACACCGACTTGCCCTCATAGGCGTCGATGCCCTCGATCGGCGGCTTTTTCGGCTGGAACGACCCGCCGCCCGCGGCGACGATGACCGCCTTGCACGCGAAGGTCTGGCCGCCGCTGACGCGAACCAGGAACTTCGGCGCTTCCGGGGTTCCAAGCGCCTGCAGCGACTCGACCATGTCGCCAAAGTGGAAGGTCGGATGAAACGGCTCGATCTGCTTTAAGAGATGATCGACGATGCCCTGCCCCGTGACGATCGGATAGCCCGGAATGTCGTAGATCGGCTTTTCGGGATAAAGTTCGCTGCATTGGCCGCCCGCTTTCGGCAGGATGTCGACAAGATGGCATCTGATGTCCAAAAGCCCCAGCTCGAACACCGCGAAAAGGCCGGCGGGTCCGGCGCCGACGATAACCACGTCGGTCTCGATCAACTCAGGCATATTCTGCTCCAAAATCACCCGCGAGGGCGCTTCGCACGGCCCGCGCCATTCCCATCGTCCATCGCCAAGCTTGTGACGGCTTCGACGCCGCGGCGCCCGCCTAGCCCTGGCGCTCCGGCGTCCTGACGGTGAGGCCGTCCAGTTCCTGCGTCACCACGATCTGGCAGGAGAGGCGCGAATTGGGCTGCACCTTATAGGCGAAGTCCAGCATGTCTTCCTCCTGGTCCGACGCTTTGCCGGCAAGAGGCAGATACGGCTCATCGACATAGACGTGGCAGGTCGCGCAGGCGCAGCCGCCGCCGCACTCGGCGGTAATCTCGGGAATCGCGTTGCGGATCGCGGCCTCCATCACGGTGGAGCCGATCTCCGCCTCGACGGTGCGGGATTCACCGAGCGAGTCGACGAACGTGATTTTTGGCATGGATATCGCTTTTACCTTTGTGTGGCGGGCGCGTCATAGAGGTCCAAGGCCGTCCGCGGCAATCCGCGCCGCGGACCGACGCTATTGATCCGGCGGGAACAGCCGGCGTTTCTGGCGAAGTTCATGGCCGAAGTTTAACCATCCTGCAAGAGCGTAGAGCCCGGCCGGGGCCGAAGGCGCCTTTTGTCGCGGTCGAACCCGCCGCGGCCCCTCGCGCGAAACCCGCCGCGCGCCAATTCAGCCGCAATCTCCCGCCACCGTCTCCGGACCCGCGCCCACCCGCCATTAACGATGTTTTAAGAAGGCCTTGGC
This sequence comes from uncultured Alphaproteobacteria bacterium, assembly GCA_963757985.1. Lineage (GTDB taxonomy): Bacteria > Pseudomonadota > Alphaproteobacteria > Rhizobiales > Beijerinckiaceae > Methylocapsa. Next base: position 165,208 of record CAVWTQ010000002.1, read on the forward strand.
GCTCGGGTTTGAATCCCGCCGTGAGGGATGTAAAGTAAGATTTGGTTAACTCTACGGCCTGCGTCCGCGCGGATGCCTACACTTTAGAACTTCATGCGCTCCGACCTTCATGCGCTCACAAAACTTCCTGCGCGCTCCTGAACGACTTTGAAGAGGCACGAGATGGCGAGTTCCCCGAAAATCCACGATCCCGCGGCGGAGGCGCTTCAGGCCATCGAGGAAGCGCTCAATCTCCGAGCCGGGTTCGACGATCCAATCGGGAACGCTGGCGCGGAGCCCGTCAGGGATCCGGGCAAAAGCGGCGCGGAGAGCGGCCGGAGCGAACCGACGACCGATTATAGACGCAGAGGCGGCGCGGCGCCGCGGCTGCCTTCGACGAGCGAGGAACCCCTCTTCGGCCCACCGCGTCAGGGCGCTCCGGCTTCGGCCGCGCCGGCGCCGGACGGCCAGATCGGGCGCGGCGCGTCTCCCGCCAACGACGACCGGCATTCGGCCGGGGCGATCCTGCGCGCCTATCAGGCCCGCTCGAACCGCACCCCGACAATCATCGCGGCGCTTTGCTCGGTCCTCTGGACCGCGCTGACGGTCGGCTTCCTCGCGACCAACCGGGAGCAGCTTTTCGCTGGTTCAAACGGCGCGATCCTGCCCACGGCCGCGCTGTACTTCCTCACTATCGCGGGCCCCGTGGTATTCTTCTTCGTTACCGCAATGATGATCCGGCGCGGCCAGGAGATGCGGGTGACCTCCCGCTCCATGACCGAAGTCGCGATGCGCCTCGCCGAACCCGAGACCATCGCCACCGAACAGATGGTGACGCTGTCCCAGGCGATCCGGCGCGAGGTCGCCTCGATGGGCGACGGCATCGAACGCGCCCTGGCGCGCGCCGGCGAACTCGAAACCCTCGTGCGGTCGGAAGTCTCCAATCTGGAGCGCTCCTTTTCGGACAATGAGCGGCGCGTGCGCGCGCTGATCGACGAACTGGCCGGCGAGCGCGAATCCGATTCTCGCCAACGCCGATCGCGTGCGCGGCGCCATCTCGATCGCCCACGACAGCGTCTCCCGCGATATCGAGACGGCGTCCGCCCGCTTTACCGACAGCGTCGGCGAAGCCGCGGGCCGCGTCACCGCTTCGGTCAACGCGAAAGGCGAGGAGATCAGGCTGGCGCTGAGCCGCGGCCGCGACGAACTTGTCGATCATCTGTCGAGCCACGGCAACGAGCTCGTCTCGCGGCTGAGCCGAGACCGGCAGCGACGCCGCCGCCAATCTCACGCAGGCCAGCGCCGGAATCGCGCAAACGCTCGATCAGCAGCTGGCCGACCTCGAAGGGCGGCTGACCAATGCACGGGAGCTTCTTGCCGGCCGACCTCGGCATGCGCGGCGACGCCCTCGCGGAACGTCTCGACGCCGCCGGCGGCCGGATCGCCGAGACGATTTCGGCGCGGGGCGAGAGCGTGGCGGCGCGTCTTTCCGAAACGCACGATCGCCTGCACGAAGTCGTCACCGTGCACGGCGGCGCGCTGGCCGACCGCATCGCGGAGACCGGCGAGCGTTTCGGCAATCTGATCGAGGCGCGCACCGCCGCGGCCCGCGATTCGCTCGACCAGTCGAGCCGGAGCATCATCGCCTCGTTCGAGGACGGCCATGCGCGGCTCCAGAACGAATTCGAGCGTCACGGCGGCGAGCTGCAACGCAGCTTCGCGGCAGCCGCCGACTCGACGGCGACGACCCTTGCACAGCAAACCGAAACGCTGCAGGAGCGGCTCGCGGACTCGCTCGAACAGACCGTCGCGGCGCTGAACAGCCATTCCGAGCATGTGCATGGGCATCTCGACCTCGCCTCGCAGGACATGCTCGCCGCCTTCACCGGTCGCACCGAAGCGCTGAGCGACCAGCTCGCCGCCGCCGTGCACGGGACCTTCGCGGCCCTCAACGATCATTCCGCGATCATGAGCGAACGTCTCGAAGCCGCCGCCGACCGGACGGCGACCGATTTCGCCGGACGGTCCGAGGCGCTGCACGAGCGCCTGACGGCGACATTCGGCGAGTCGCTCGAAGCATTGACGGACCGCTCGGAAGCGGTCGCAGACCGGCTCGAGAGTTCCGCCAGTCAATCCGTCGCTTCGCTCGCCGGCTACGCTGAAGGGTTGCAGCAGCGGCTTTCCTCGACGCTTCAGGCCTTGAGCCGCCACGCGGCGGAAATCAGCGACAGGTCTCGGCTCCGCCAGCGAGCAATCGCTCGGCGCCTTCACCGCGCAAACCGAGGCTCTGCGCGAACGGCTCGACGCCGCCGTGCACGGGACGTTCGCGGCCTCAACGATCATTCCGCGATCATGAGCGAAGGTTTCGAAGCCGCCGCCGAACGGACAGCGACCGATTTCGCCGGACGGTCCGAGGCGCTCCAGGAGCGCCTGAGGGCGACTTTCGGCGAGGCGCTCGAGGCTTTGACAGACCGCTCCGAGATGGTTGCGGGCCGACTCGAGAGCTCCGCCAATCAATCCGTCGCCTCGCTCGCCGGATATGCCGAAGGGCTGGAGCAGCGGCTTTCCGCGACGCTTCAAGCCCTGAGCCGCCACGCGGCGGAAATCAGCGAAGGTCTCGGCTCCGCCGGAGAGCAATCGCTCGGCGCCTTCACCGCGCAGACCGAGGCTCTGCGCGAGCGGCTCGACGCCGCGATCAGCGGCCTCAACGAACACTCGGACGAGATGAGCCGCCGCCTCGCGGCGAGCGCGCAACAGTCCGCCGGCGCCCTCGCCAGCCAGACCGAGGCGCTGCAGAACCGCCTCGACGCCGCGATCGGCGCCCTCGACGACCATTCGAACGAGATGAGCGAGCGGCTGGAGGCGACCGCGCATTACGCGGTCGGCGCTTTCGGCGACCACACGCAGGCGCTGCACGAACGCCTGAACGCGACGCTCGCCGAGACGCTCGCCGCCCTGACACATCATACCGAAACCATGAGCGCGCGCCTCGAATCGACGGCCGGGCTCACGGTCGACGCCTTCACCGGACACGCCGACGCCGTGCATCGGCGCCTCGAGGCGACGCTCGGCCAAACCGTCGCCGCTCTGACGCGCCATTCCGACGAGGTTGGCGCGCGGCTCGACGCAAGCGCGCGGCAGGCGGCCGAGGCCCTCACCTTGCCTGTCGAGGCGCTGCATGAGCGGCTGACCGGGACGATCAGCGCGACGCTCGCCGCTTTGAGCGACCACGCCGCCGACATCAACCAGCGTCTCGCGGCGACGGCGGCCGACCTCCGCCGGCGCGCTGACGACGGAGACCGAGGCGCTGCGCGAACGCCTGCAGGCGACGCTCGGCGAGGCGCTCGGCGCGCTGAGCGCGCATTCTGCCGAGATGAGCGAGCGCCTGCGGGCGAGCGGCGAGCAGTCGGCCGGCGCCCTCGCCGATCGCGTGGACGCGCTCAACGCGGGGCTTTCCGCCACGATCCGCGAGACGTTCGGCGCTCTTGCAAGCCATTCGGACGATGTCAGCCAGCGCCTCAATTCGACCGTCGGGGAGACGCTCGGCGCGCTGTCGGGCTATTCCGAGGCGATGCGCGAAACCCTCGACGCCGCCGGGCGCGGCGCGCTTTCCGCCTTCGCGGGCCACACCGCGAGCCTCGAGGAGCGCCTCACCCTGATGCTTGGCGAGGCCTTCAACACGCTGGCGAGCCACACCCATGAGCTGCACGAGCATCTCGCCGACGCGCACGCAGGAGGCCCTGATCGCTTTCGCCAGCCAGACCGATGCGCTGCAGGCCGAGCTTCGATGCAACCACGCAGCAGGCGGTCGCCGCGATCGGCTATCACGCCAACGATCTCAACGACCGCTTCACCGACACCGCCTCCGAGGCGATCAATGCGATCGCCATGCATGGCGACCGGATCAACGAAGCGCTCGCCGACCGGCTCTCGATGTTCGAGCAGACCTTCGTCGGACAGGGCGGCGCGGTCGCCAGCAGCATCGGCGATCAGGCCGAACGCTTCACCGCGACGCTGGCCGACCGCCTCGGCGCCATCGAGAGCACGCTGACGCTGCGCGGCGGCGATCTCAACGACAGGCTCGCCTTGCGCGCCGGCGAAACCACGCAGGCCCTCGAGGCGCAGATCGACGCCTTCGAGGCGCGCGCATCGCAGCGCACGCGCGAGATCGGGCAGGCGCTCGACGCGCTCTATCGCACGCCTCGATCAGGGCCTCGACTGCGCATGCGGCGGCGCTGAACGAAAGCCTCAGCGCGCAGGCCAGCGCCATCGCCAAGGCGTTGAGCCAAGGCGGCGAGGAGGTGGTCCGGGCGCTCGACGACAAGGCCGGCGCCATCGCGGCGACCCTCGACGGGCGCATCGTGGAATTCGAGGAGCGGGTGGTCGGACGTCTCGACGCGGTTTCGGGCGAACTCGACGCGCGCGGGCGCACCGTCGCCGCCAATATCGCGGCGCGGACGCGGCGAAATCGACCAGACGCTTGGTCTGCACGCCGGCAACATCTATGCGGCGCTCGATCGCGAGGCGGGTCAGCTCGCCGCCGTGCTGGCCGGGCGCGCCGCCGAGATCCGGGATCTCGTCGTCGCAGGCGACCGAAGACCTCGACGCGACGCTCGCAGGGCGGGCCGGCGAAATCGGCGATGCGCTCGCCGGGCGCGTCAACGAGATCAGCCTCACGCTGGCGAACCGCCTGTCCGAGATCGAAGGCGCGCTCGGCGGTCGCGGCGCCGATCTGCAAAACGCGCTGGCGGAACGCGCCAAGGAGTTGCGCGAGCTGTTCGAGACGCGCGGCCGCAGCCTCGTCGCGAGCCTGTCGCAGCGCGGCGGCGAGATCGCCGAGGAAATGACCAACGTCGGCGCGCTCGTGTCGCAATCCATCGAGGGCCGCGGCATGGCCATCGTGCAGCGTCTCGGCGACACGCAGAACGAGCTGACCGACGCGATCGAGCGCTCCGCCGCCCATGTGCGCGAGGCCTTCGAAGTCGGCGCCGCCGAATCGATCGGCGCGCTGATCGACGCCAACGCCAAACTCGGGGGCGAGATGACCGAGGTCGCCAGCCGCCTCGTCAGCGGCAGCGCCGCGCTGCAGAATTCGATTGGCGTCGCGGGCGCCAATTTCGCCGCCGTCGAGCAATCCCTGGGCGACCGCATGGACGATTTCAGGCGCCTCCTCGGGGCCGTCTCGAGCGAACTCGAACGCGTCAATCAGGCCGCCGGGCAGACCGTCTTCGAGGCCAGCGGGCTCGCCGAGACGATCGCCGGCCATGGCGAAACCCTTTCGGCCGCCGCCGGCGATCTCGTCAGATCGCAAAGCGAACTCGACCAGATGCTCAACGCCCGCCGGGCTTCGCTCGACGCGCTTCTGCGCGCCGTCAACGAGCGCCGCGACGACTTCGAGAATGTCATGGGCTCTTTCGCCACGCTGATCGAAGACGCGTTCCAGAACGCCGAAAGCCGGGCGCGCGAGATCGGCTCCATGATGGCCGAAACCTCGCAATCGGCGGGCGGAACGATCGACCAGCAGTTCGCCGACATCCGCGCCAATATCGCGACGGAGCGCGAGCGGACCGCCGCGGCGATGCGGGCGGCCTATGAGCAGGCCAACGCCGAAATCGACGGCATTTTCAGCCAGGGCGCGCAGCGATTCCAGACTGCGGCTTCGGAGCTGCGCGACGATGTCGCGGCAAATTCAGGACGAACTCGCGGCGACCCGGGAAGCCTTGAGCGCCAGCGTCTCCGATCTGCCGCAGGAGACCGCGCAGCAGGCGGCCTCGATGCGGAAAATCGTCGCCGACGAGATCAAGGCGCTGAAGGAGCTGAGCGACATCGTGACCCGCTCCGGGCGGTCCCTCGACATCGCGACGGCGACTTCCAGGCGACCGTGCGCCGCCGCCGGCCGCGGCCGCGCACGCCGGGCGCACCCGCCGCCGCGCCGCGTGGCGCGGATCGCCGGCCGAAGCCGCGCCGCCGCCCTCGCCTGCTCGCCGACGCCCGAGCCGCGCCGCGGCCAGACGACCCCGCCGCGGCCAGGCGCCAGGGCGCCCCTGCGACGGAGCGCGGCGGCTGGCTGTCCGATCTCCTGGCGCGCGCCTCGACCGACGAGCCGCCCGCGCCGGCGCGGACCATGCAGGGACATCGCACCGAAGGGCGTCGCGCCGAAGCCGGCGCCAGCGCGGCCAGCCGCTCGACGCGCTGTCTCTCGACGTCGCCCGCATGATCGACCCCGAGGCCGCGGCCGAGGCCTGGGAGCGCTATCGGCGCGGCGAGCCGAACGCCTTCTCGCATCGAATCTACATCGGCCGCGGCGCACAGACCGCCGAAGAAGTGCGCCGCCGCTACCGGCTCAACCCCGAGTTCCATGCGACGGTCGACCGCTATGTGCAGGAGTTCGAGCGCCTGCTCGCGCGAGCTGAACCGCGACAACGCGGATCAGTCGGTCCTGCGCAATTATCTGATCTCGGAGACGGGCCTCGTTTACACCATGCTCGCCCACGCCTCGGGCAGGCTCGGCTAGTCGAGCCTGAAGCTGGCTCCTGCGCCGCAAAGACGAAAAAAGGGCATGAACGCTTGAGTTCATGCCCCTCTTCGATCCGCTCTCCGGCGAGATGGCCGCCAGCCGGCCTGTAAGCCGGGTTCTGTACGGCGCCGCGGCGAACCGCGACGCGTGATGGCCATTCCTCTGGGACGGCCGTCGCCGGCCGCCTCGAGCAACCAACCCGGGCGATGATCCAGAGACGGATCTAAGGTTCCTGAAACCTCGCATCGCCCCTATTCGGTTTTGCTCCCGGTGGGGCTTGCCGTGCCGCTCATGTCGCCATGCGCGCGGTGCGCTCTTACCGCACCGTTTCACCCTTGCCGCCGGCGCGAGGCCGGCGGCGGTTTGTTTTCTGTGGCGCTTTCCCTGGGGTCGCCCCCGCCGGACGTTATCCGGCACCGTTTCTCCGTGGAGCCCGGACTTTCCTCCGCCCTGAGGCGGCGGCCATCCGGCCGACTGGCCTTCGCGGCATAAAGCAATTTCGAGGCCTGATGAAATCGGAAATGCGCCAGTCGCGCCGCTTGGCGCCGCCCGCCGCACGCCTGTGTCGAAAAAATCGCATCGGAAGGAAATCCTTAACGAAAAAAGGTTCTGACTTGACCCCGCGCCGCAATGCCGGCTGTTTGGAGCCGACGCTAACCCGATGCTAGGATCAGGCATGAAAACATTGTTTCCTCTGGCGGCCATCGCCGCGGCTTCGATCGCGCTCGCCGGATGCGGCTATACGCCCGAGCAGCGGGCGGTCAGCGGCGGCGCGATCGGCGGCGCGACGGGAGCGGCGATCGGCGCGGCGACCGGCGGCGGCGTCGGCGCGGCGCTTGTCGGCGGCGCGCTCGGCGCGGCGACCGGCGCAATCGTCGGCGCCAACACGCGTCCGGTCAATCCGCCGCCGCCGCCGCCCGGCTATTATCCGCCGCCGCCGCCGCCGCGTGGCTTGCGCGCGCATCGTTTACGATCCCTATGGAAACGCCTTCTGCCAGGGATATTACCGCTATTAAACTCGACACTGGTCTGATCGCGACGCCTTTCGCCTCGCCGAACCACGGCGAGCGCAAACGAGGGCGGACGCCCAATTCGCTCATTCTGCACTATACCGGGGTCGCCGACCGGCGAAGCCGCGATCGAGCTGCTGTGCGATCCGGTGCATGCAGGTCTCCGCCCATTACGTCGTGATGCCGGACGGGGCGCTGCTGCAGCTCGTGCCCGAAGCGCGCCGGGCCTGGCACGCCGGCCGCGGCGTGTGGGCCGGCGAGACCGACATGAACGACGTGTCGATCGGCATCGAAATCGCCCATCAGGGCCATAAGGACGGCGGCGCCGGCCTATCCCTATCCCGCCGAGCAGATCGCCACCGTCATCGCGCTCAGCCAGGACATCATTGCGCGGTGGCGGATCGCGCCGCGACAGGGTGCTCGCCCATTCGGACATCGCGCCCGACCGCAAGATCGATCCCGGCGAGTTCTTTCCCTGGCCGCATCTGGCCAAGGCCGGGGTCGGCCATTACGTCGCGCCCTGCCCGATCACGGATGGCCCGCGCCTCGAGCCCGGCGCCGAAGGCGCCGAGGTCGAAGAACTGCAGGCGATGCTGGCGCGTTACGGCTATGGCTCGAGATCAGCGCGCGTTACGACGCAAGGACGCAGGCGGTCGTTCGCGCCTTCCAGCGCCATTTCCGGCCGGCGCTGGTCGACGGCGTGCGCGGATGTCTCGACGGTCGCGACTCTGCGGAAATTGCTGGCCGCGCGAGGCGGCTGGTGAACCGCACGCGATCGGCGAATTCCACGCGCCGCGCGTTGAGGCAGGACCTCTAAACGGAGGCGCCCATGGCTTGCGACAAGATCATGCTCATCCGCCACGCCGAGCGGCCGAACGCCGACAAATCTCTGCGCGGCGTCGGCTTCGACGGGCGCAAGGACAAGGAATCGCTGACCGTGCGCGGCTGGCAGCGCGCCGGCGCCCTGGCGCGGTTTTTCGCGCCCGCTTGACGATCATTTCGCGCAGCCGGGCCTCGCGCGGCCCGCCTCGCTCTACGCCTGCAAGGCCGCGCCGGAGGATCCGAGCCTTCGGCCGCAGCACACCCTCGTCCCGCTCGCCGAGCTGCTTGAGGTCGAACTCAATCGCGATCATTTCCACGGCGACGAGATCGCGCTCGTCAAGGACATGCAATCCCGCGAGGGACCGGCGCTCGCCGCCTGGAAACACGACGGCATGCATCTCATCGCCAATGCGATTCTGCGCGACGCAACCACCGCGCCGCAGCATTGGCCCTATGGCCGTTACGATCTCGTCTGGGTTTTCGACCGGCGCGGCGGGCGCTGGACCTTTTCGCAGGTCCCGCAGCTTCTGCTCGCCGGCGACAGCGCCGAGCCGATCGCATGAGGCCCGTTGATTTCCCATTTTGACGCCTGATTTTTGTGGCGTAGGAGTAGAGGAGCCGAGGCTTCGCTTTACGCGCGCGGCTTGCGGCTGGAGCGTTGTCCGATCCGATGGAATCTGGAAAACAGCGCCAACTTTTTGTTTCGCCGCATTTTGTTCCCGCCAACCGGCGAGCGAAGCTGCGGCGGCGCTCTTCGTTCCAATAGTTTAGAGCGGATGCGGCGGAAAACCAGTTCCCGCTTTTTCTCATCCCGCTCTTGCGCTGGAGCGATAGACCATGGCCGCTGGCGCGAAGGCCGGAATTCGCTTTGAGAAAATCGCCTTCCTCTCCAACGAATCGGCGGAAGGGATCGCGGCGCGGGACGCGCTGATCGCGCGCTACGGCCATGTCGACGCGGAGCAGGCCGACATCATCGTCGCGCTCGGCGGCGACGGGTTCATGCTGCAGACGCTGCATCGATTCATGGGAAGCAACAAGCTGATCTACGGCATGAATCGCGGCTCCATCGGCTTCCTCATGAATGATTTTTCGGTGTTCAATCTCGAAGGCCGGCTCAACGCGGCCGAAGCCAAGACCGTGCATCCCCTGCTGATGGAGGCGACCGACCGGGAGGGCGCGGTTTCAAAAGCGCGCGCCATCAACGAAGTGTCGCTGCTGCGGCAGTCCTACCAGGCGGCCAAGATGCGAATCTCCATCGACGGCAAGGAGCGGCTGGACGAGCTTGCCGGCGACGGCGTCATGGTCGCGACGCCCGTCGGCTCGACCGCCTATAATCTCGCGGCGCATGGCCCCATTCTGCCGCTCGACGCCAAGATCATGGCCTTGACGCCGATCTCCGCTTTCCGCCCGCGCGGCTGGCGCGGCGCGCTGCTGCCGGACAAGGCCAAAGTCACGATCGAGATCCTCGAAGCCGAGAAGCGGCCGGTCTCCGCCGTCGCCGATCATTTCGAGCTGCGCAATGTCCGCGAGGTCGTCGTCGCGATGGATCACGACACCGATCTCGTTCTTCTGCACGATCCCGGGCATTCGCTGAACGAGCGGATCCTGCGCGAGCAATTTGGATATTGAGGCGTGAAGGAACGCATTCGCATCCTCGGCCGCGAGCTCGTCGCGCGCGGCTTTGGCCTGCTCGAACGGCTCGGCGTCGAACTGAGACGTCTCGACGGACGCCTGCAGACGCACGACGTTCGAAATCTACGACACCGGCGACGGCGCCGCGATCCTGCTTTACGATCCGACGCGCTCGACCGTCGTCCTCGTGCGCCAGTTCCGGCTGCCGCCCTATCTCAAAGAGGGACGCGACAGCCTGATCGAGGTCTGCGCCGGGCGCCTTGAGGGAAGCGACCCGCAAACGCGGATCGTGCATGAGGCCGAGGAAGAAACCGGCTTCAGGGTGCGCCATCCGCGCCGCCTGTTCGAAGGCTATACGAGCCCCGGCGCCTTTTGCGAGAAGCTCACCTTCTTCGTCGCCGAATACGCCGCGGCGGACCGGGTCGGCGCCGGCGGCGGCCTCGAACACGAGGGCGAGGACATCGAAATTCTGGAGCCGACGCTGGATGAGGCTTTGACGATGGTCGAGCGCGGTGAAATCATCGACGCCAAGACGATTTTACTGTTGCACTACGCCAAGCTCGCGGGCCTGATGCGGAATAACGCCGGCGGCGCATAAAGAAGGCCAGCCAATGCGCGACGTCTCCGGCATCCCCAAACCCGGCCGCCGTCGCCGATACGGCCAAAACGGGGAAGAGGGACTCGCGCGGCACGCCGTCCGATGGCTTCGATGCGGCCGACATCCGCTGGCGGACCAAAGCGGTCCTGATCGGCTCGGCCGGCAATCTGATCGAATGGTATGATATTTACGCCTATTCGGCGTTTTCGCTCTATTTCGCCAGCGCCTTCTTTCCGCAGACCGATCCGCTCGCGCAGCAGCTCGCGGCGGCCTCCCTCTTCGCCGCGGCATTTTTCGTGCGCCCGCTCGGCAGCGCGCTGTTCGGCTATTTCGCCGACCGGCATGGACGGCGAAACGCGCTGACCGGCGCCGTGCTGCTGATGTGCTTCGGCTCGCTCCTTATCGCCGCGACTCCGCCCTACGCTGGCATCGGCGTCGCCGCGCCGATCATTCTCGCCGTCGCGCGCCTGCTGCAGAGCCTTAGCCAGGGCGGCGAATATGGATCGGGCGCGACCTATCTCAGCGAAGTCGCCCATCCAGACCGGCGCGGCTTCTATTCGGGCGTCTGGTACGTCACGCTGATCGGCGGCCAGCTCGCCGCCATCCTCGTGCTGCTGGCGCTGCAAAAGCTGTTTCTGACGCCGGACCAGCTGACGCGCGTGGGGCTGGCGCATTCCCTTCGTCATCGGCGCGCTTTTGTCGATCTTCGCCTATATCCTGCGCCGCGACATGCCCGAAACGGAGCTTTTCATCGCCGCGAAACCCGTGATCGAGCGCGAAAATCCCTGGCGGATTCTCGCGCGCGACTGGAGGAGCATGGCGCTCGTCGTCGGCATCACGATCGGCGGCACCTCGGCCTTCTACACCTATACGACCTATATGCAGAAATTCCTCAAACTGTCGGTCGGCCTCGACGACGGGCAGACGACGCTGATCACCGCGGGCTCGCTCGTCTTCGCGCTCATTCTGCAGCCGCTCTATGGCGCCCTTTCCGACAGGATCGGCCGCAAGCCGCTGCTGATCGGCTTCGGCGTTCTTGGAACGCTCGGCACCGTTCCCCTGCTGACGACGCTGCAGCATACCAAAAGCCCGTTCGCCGCTTTCCTGCTGATTTGCGCCGCCTGGGCCATCGTCAGCGGCTACACCTCGATCGCGGCGATCGTCAAGGCCGAGCTTTTCCCCACCGCGATCCGCGCTATGGGCGTCGGCATCCCTTATGCGCTGACCGTCGCTATTTTCGGCGGGTCGATCGACTGGGTCGCGCTGGCCTTCAAGAACGCGGGCTTCGAGTCGGGATTCTTCTGGTACGCGACCGCTCTCATCTTCATCTCCCTGCTGACCTATATCTTTATGCGCGACATGAAGGCGCATTCGAAAATGGAGCAGGCATTGTGACGCTCCCGCGGGTCTGATCCCATGCGCTCGCTCCTGTTGGTTTCCACCGCCAGCGAGGCCAAGTTCATTGAGGCTCTGGACAGCGGGGCGGATGGGCTGTGTCTCAACCTCGCGGATCGCGCGTCGGCGGCGGACAGGGGGCGCGCGCGCAAAAATGCCGGCGATTTGCTGTGCGCCGCCAAGGCGAAGGCTCGGCGCCCGAGGCTCTACGTTCGGGTTAGTGGTCTCGATACAGCGCCGATCGACGACGATCTCGACGCCGTCATGCCCTACGCACCCGACGGCGTCGTGCTGCCGAAGTGCCTCAATGGGCAGGCGCTGCAGCATCTTGGCGCCAAACTCGCGGTGAAAGAGGCGCAATGCGGGCTTCCCGACGGTTCTACGCGCATCGTCGCCATGGCCGCCGCGACCGCGGCCTCGATCTTCGACATGGGAAGTTTCGCCGGCGCGAGCCGCCGCCTCATGGCGCTTTCCTGGAGCGCCGACGAACTGTCCGCAGCTCTCGGCGCCGAAAGGAGCCGTGATTCGGACGGCGTTTACACCGCGCCTTATGTTCTCGCGCGCAGCCTGACGTTATGCGCCGCGCGTGCCGCCGATGCGCTGGCGATCGACGCCGCCTCGTTGAAGGCGCCAGACGGCGCCGGATTGCGGCTAGACTGCGAGGCGGCGCGGCGCGACGGCTTTGACGGCAAGCTGGCGATCGATCGCGGTCAGGTCGAAATCATCAACGCGGTTTTCACGCCGACGGAAGCGGCGGTTGCGCGGGCGAGAGCCGTCATCGCCGCGTTCGCGGCTGAGCCTTTCGCGGCGACGCTCGATCTCGATGGGGACATTTTGAGTTCGTCCGACCTTTCTCAAGCCAGGCGGCTGCTTCTCCGCCTGCGCGAGGCGTGACGCCTCCCGCCGACATTTGAAAACGGATTCGCGGCGCCGCCGTTCGGATCCCAGCGCGCGCCTTCGCTCGGTGCAAGCTCCGCCGATGCAACGAAAGGTTGACTTAATCAGCGACTATCTGCACATCAGAAGTTATAAAGTCTTGATTTACGTAGATATATTCATAATATAAGTACAAAAACTCTTATAGCAACTATTTCTCTGTCACATAAGCGCAACGCTAACCTCGTTTCTTCTTCTACATTCATAATTATTGTTGCTCCCCACGCTGGGGATCATACCTTTCTTTGCATGCGGCCAAGATACGCATCTGAAACGGGCCGTCGACCGGCGAAACCGCCTCGCGGAGAAATCTCATGAGAACTCGAAAGGCTCGGTTATTTTTGGCCGCCACTGCGCTTGGAACCGCCGCGTTCGTCCAGATCGCGCAGGCGCAGGAAGCTGCGCCCACGACCGCCGCCCCCGCCAGTTCCGGCGTGATCCCTCTTCCGGAGGTGGATGTCGTATCGCCGACGCCGGTGCCTGGCACCGAGGGCCTCAGTAAGGACAGGGTTCCCGCCTTCGTCTCGACTGTCACGTCACAGCAATTCCAGGAGCAGAAATCCCCCTCTGTCGCTGATGCGATAACGGCCAACGTTCCAGCCGCGATCTCGCTCAGCGTGGACGGGTCTAACCTTTCGCCCGATATCTACTACCGGGGGTTCGATATCTCACGCGTTTCTGGAACCCCGCAGGGGCTCGCCGTCTATCAAAACGGCGTGCGCATCAACGAGGCGTTTGGCGACGCTGGCAATCTCGACCTCATCTCGCCCATCGCGATCGACCGCACCGATGTTTACACGAACAACCCCATCTTCGGCCTAAACGCGCTCGGCGGCGCCATCAACTTTACGATGAAAAACGGATTCACCTATCAGGGCGGCGAAGCCCAGATCTACGGCGGATCCTACGGTACCGTCTACGGGAGCCTCCAGTACGGCAAGCAGGTCGGCAACTACAGCTATTATTTCGCGACCGACGCGGAGCGCGACGATAACTACCGGCCTTTCGGCGCTCAAAACCTCCAGCGCGTCTACGCCGATCTAGGCTATCGTACGCCAGATTCCGAATTCCACGCGATCGGCTCCTTCGGCCGTTCGCTCCTCGGCGTTGGGGGCGTGACGCCCAATGTTCTCATCAATCAGGATTACACCGCAGTCTTCACGACGCCGCAGACGACGAACAATCAGGCCGGACTGGCGCAGATCACTGGCCGCTTCGACCTCTGGCCCAAATGGTCGCTCGCGAGCAACTTCTATTTCCGCCAGTTCGATCAATTCCACGTCGACGGCAACGACGCCAGCATCCAGGATTGCGGCGATATAACGAACCCTGACGGGAGCACAGGCACTCCGGGCGCCGCGTGTCTGCCGCCTGGCCCGTATTCCCCCAGTGCCTCTCCCGGCGCCGCTTACCAGTTCATAAACGCGGCGGGTCAACCCATTCCCTTTCTCGGCTACACCTTTCCGTACGGGACGACCGCCTATACGGCCACGCACTCGCAGCAATTCGGGACGCAGGTGCAGCTCACCAGCACGGACAAAATTCTCGACCATGACAATTATTTTGTCTTCGGCGGCAGCGTGGATCAGACCTACACGCATTACTCGGAGACAACGACGCTGGGCGTTCTCGACCCCAACTTCCAGAATATTTTTATTGGCATTCCAGGCTCGCTGGTACAGCTGAATACCGCAGGGGATGTCGGCTACCAATCTGTCTGGGTCCATTCTCAGTCGACTTATTTTGGTGTATTCGCACTCGACACCTTCAACATTACTAAAGAGCTCGCGCTGACCGCTGGAGCGCGATATAACGTCGCTAATATTGACCTGTCAGATGCGAGCGGCGAGAATCCCAGCAACAACACGAACAACTCCTACAGCCGGATCAATCCAGTCTTTGGCCTCACTTACAATATTCTACCAACCGCCCTGACCATATATGGCGGGTACTCCGAGGCGAACAGGGCGCCGACTCCGTCCGAAAACAATTGCTCGAATCCGAACCTACCCTGCGTCCTCGAGTATAATCTTGTTTCCGACCCGCCGCTCAAGCAGGTCGTCTCGCATACGATCGAGGCCGGCGCGCGCGGTCTTGTCACCATTCCGGACAACTATGGCGCGCTTTCCTATAAGGTCGGATTCTTCCGTATTACGGACTACAACGATATTCTAACCGAAGCGAGCAACATCCTCGGCTCCGGGTACTACGTCAATGCTCCAGAGACCTTGCGCCAGGGCGTCGAGGTCGGCTTGCAATACAACAATGGCCCGCTCACTCTGGGCCTAAATTATGCCTACGTTGATGCGACCTATCAATTCACCGCGGAGTTCTCCTCGCCGCAAAACCCTTATGCCGACGCGAACGGCAACGTCCTGGTGAAACCTGGCGATAACATCACCGGAATTCCGCGCAATCTCGTCAAGCTCAACGCGGAATATGCGGTGACGCCTCAGTTCAAAGTGATGCTTCAAGGCGTCTTCGTCGGCAGCCAATATTATGTCGGCGACCCATCCAACCAGTTTCAGCAGCTCCCGGCCTATTATTTTGTGAATCTCCGCGGCACCTATCAGGTCAACGATAATGTCCAGATTTTTGGTATGATCAACAATGTGACCAACAACCATTACGCGACCTATGGAACATTTTACGACACCGGTACGACCGCCCAGTATGTAAATCAAACTCTGATCAACAACGCAAACGCCGCGAACCCCGATGCCAGAGCCAGCACTGTCGCGCAACCGATATCGTTCTATACCGGCGTAAAAGTGACCTTCTAGCCTGCGATGTTGCGTTGATGGGTCGCGCGCGTACGGCGAGGAATGCGATCGATTGCGTAATCTGCACTTCGCAGGCTTTTTCAATAAGATATCGGAGTATTTCACAATAGCTCGGGAGTTTTTCTTGCTTGTTAGAGTTGCATGAAATGTCGCAAGATTATCCGCCCCAAGCTGCAGATTTGCGGGCGCGAGGATCCGAGAATATGGACACCCAGGTCAAGGTGCTTGTGATCGAAGACCATCCAATCGTGTCGGACGGGTGTCAGCGCATTCTTAATCGCCGGACGGACATTGTGGTCCAGGAAGCGACGTCCGCGACGGCCGGTCTCGCGTTGAACCGCGAGTTCATGCCCAATGTCATTCTTCTGGATGTAGGACTGCCGGACGCAAGCGGCTTCGACATCATCCAACAGCTGAGGGATGACAATCTCCAGGTCCAGGTCATTATATTCAGCATGTATGAGGCGCCGAGCTTTGTGGCTTTCGCGCTGGAAAAGGGAGCGAGGGGCTATATCACCAAGAATGACGATCCCAACACGATCCTTCATGCGATCGACAAGGTGCGCTCGGGATCCATTTATCTCGGTCAAGCCGTTGCCCAAACTCTTGCCATGATCAACGTGGCGCCGGCCAACGATCCTCTGCATGAATTGAACGACAGGGAACGGCAGATCGTCAAGCTTCTCGGCGACGGCAAGAGCCTGACCGAGATCTCCGTCCAACTCGCGCTCGGCTACAAGACAGTCGCGAATGCCGTCACGGTGATCAAGCAGAAACTCGCAATTGTAACGACGCCGGCTTTGATCAAGTTCGCCGTGGAGCTGAGATCAAGCACTGTGATAGTCAAGACGGCGACGTAGTCGCTGCCAGGACAATCCGACTCTCGGGAGCAGCCACACGCCGCGGTTTTCCGAGCAAACGGCCTGTCGCGAAAGCCGCGATCATCGACTTTCGGCCGTCGACGTGGCTCGCATCAATCTCGGCGCGGATTTTTCCGGCGCAAATCTGAAGAACGCGCATCTCTTCGCGAGCCAGATGCGCAACGCCAAATTCGACGGCGCTGATTTTTCCGGGGCGCGCGTCACCGCCGATATGATGCATGCGAGCCTGCGCGGGGCGAAGTTCAAAGGGGCCGATCTCTCCGCCGACATGAAGAACCAGTCGATGGGGCTGATGCGCGCAATTCTGAAATCGGCCGATCTCGCCGGTGTTGATTTCGAAGACGCAAATCTCGGGCGCGACGATCTGCAATACGCCGATCTCGCGGGCGCCAATTTCACGGGGGCTTCGCTCGCGGGCGCCGACGCCAGCGGCGCAGATTTGCGCGGCGCGATCCTCGATCATGCCGATCTGACGGGATTGGACGTCGCCTCGGCCCGGATCGACAAGGCGCAGGAAGAGGCCCTCGCCAACGCCAAAAATCTGCCCCGCGCGATCACTGAATAGTCTGCGCTTTTCTGTGTGGTTTTGACAACAATTTCAAAAGCGAGCGCTGAGGGCGGCCGGCCGTCAGCCCAAGGGTCATAATCACTTTTTCCACGGTGCTGGTGGATACGCGCCGGCCCGGCGTCAGGCGATTGACCTGGCCGGGAAGAACGATAGCCTATGGCGCTCGTGTTCT
>CAVWTQ010000002.1:187500-352429 GCA_963757985.1 uncultured Alphaproteobacteria bacterium
ATTTCACGTGTCCCGCCCTACTCAAGTCTTCTGAATTTCGAAATCCGTACGGGGCTATCACCCACTAAGGCCCGATTTTCCAATCGGTTCCAGTTAGAAAAACAGAAGCGCTGGCCTGGTCCGCGTTCGCTCGCCACTACTAACGGAGTCTCGTTGATGTCCTTTCCTCCGGGTACTTAGATGTTTCAGTTCCCCGGGTTCGCCTTTGTTCCCTATCTATTCAGGAACAAATACCTTCTTGTGATCTCTGCTAATCCAAAAGCTAGGCTTTTGGATGCCCTCGCATCAGCTCGGCGTCGCATTCGCTCCTAGCATCGCTTCGCGATGCATTCGCCAATGTCGCCAGCTTTTACGAGGCGCCCGCCCGAAATCCCTTCCAGCGCCGTGCGCACCGGAAAAGAACTTTTGGAATAACAGAGATCGAAGGTGGGTTTCCCCATTCGGAAATTCACGGATCAAAGCCTGTTCGCGGCTCCCCATGACTTATCGCAGCGTACCACGTCCTTCTTCGCCTCTCAGCGCCAAGGCATCCACCGGATACTCTTAAGACACTTGATCGCTCTCATTATCGATGCCCATCCGCTTCTTTGAAGTTTCGTTCAAAGACGCATGACCTGATCCAAAAAGCCTCGGCGACTTTTCGGCATCATCCGCGCGGCGACCTCCTCATACACAGGAGATCATCGGACACGATCTTTATTAAAGACCAGTTTGCTTCAAACGCACCCGGGGGCGAAGCGGTCAAGCTCGTCCACGACTGGTTGCTCGGCTTTTGGAGACAATCGGCCCGCCGCGTTTTCACGCGGCAAAACCCGATGTCGGCCAAAGCCAACCGGATGCATTTCCTCTTTACGATGGAGATATAACCCGCCAGGGCGCGTCAAGATCAGTCAACCGACTTAACCTCTCGGATCGCACAGGGCGAAACTCTAAGATTGCAAGGACAGGATTTGAGCAGCGCACCGCCGATCAATCAACCAATCTGGTGGAGCCAGACGGGATCGAACCGACGACCTCATGCTTGCAAAGCACGCGCTCTCCCAACTGAGCTATGGCCCCTTAGCCGCGCGCTGCGCGCGAGGCTAAGGTTTTGCTTAGCCTCAGGCGCCGGCGCGGATGTTTGCGTGAACTTGCGTCCGCTTGGCTTTTCGCGCCATCAGGCGCGGCGGCCGTTCGGCCTTGCGACGCCTTCGGCGTCGATCGACCCAAACCAAGCCAGCCAGTTAGCTGCCGGCGCGAAGCGCCGCAAGCCCGACCGGGCGCCGCGGCTGACGCCGCGAAAGCCCGCCCGGCCTCTTTAGGGCTTAAGATGGTGGGCCTGGGAAGACTCGAACTTCCGACCTCACGCTTATCAAGCGCGCGCTCTAACCAACTGAGCTACAAGCCCGAACTCTAAGCTCAAAGCTTGCCCTAAAAGCGCGCCCCGAAGAAGCGAGCTCTCCTGGAAGCGAGCCTGTCCTTGGAAGAAAGAGAAACGAAGGCGGCGAAGTCCCGCATAATGGTCCTGCATCCGGCGCTAGCGCGTGAGCGCAGCGCGCGCGAATGGGACCCTTGTTCCAAGCGATCCAATAGAAGCGGACGAAAGTCCGCTAAACTGAAGGATCGTCCTTAGAAAGGAGGTGATCCAGCCGCAGGTTCCCCTACGGCTACCTTGTTACGACTTCACCCCAGTCGCTGACCCTACCGTGGTCGCCTCTCTCCTTGCGGTTAAGAAAACGCCTTCGGGTAGAACCAACTCCCATGGTGTGACGGGCGGTGTGTACAAGGCCCGGGAACGTATTCACCGTAGCGTTCTGATCTACGATTACTAGCAATTCCACCTTCATGCGCTCGAGTTGCAGAGCGCAATCCGAACTGAGACGGCTTTTTGAGATTTGCACGGGGTCGCCCCTTTGCATCCCACTGTCACCGCCATTGTAGCACGTGTGTAGCCCAGCCCGTAAGGGCCATGAGGACTTGACGTCATCCCCACCTTCCTCTCGGCTTATCACCGGCAGTCCCCCTAGAGTGCCCAACTAAATGATGGCAACTAGGGGCGAGGGTTGCGCTCGTTGCGGGACTTAACCCAACATCTCACGACACGAGCTGACGACAGCCATGCAGCACCTGTGTTCCGGCCAGCCGAACTGAAGGAATCCATCTCTGGAAACCAAACCGGACATGTCAAGAGCTGGTAAGGTTCTGCGCGTTGCTTCGAATTAAACCACATGCTCCACCGCTTGTGCGGGCCCCCGTCAATTCCTTTGAGTTTTAATCTTGCGACCGTACTCCCCAGGCGGGATGCTTAAAGCGTTAACTGCGCCACTAAGCAGCAAGCTGCCTAACGGCTAGCATCCATCGTTTACGGCGTGGACTACCAGGGTATCTAATCCTGTTTGCTCCCCACGCTTTCGCACCTCAGCGTCAGTACCGGGCCAGTGAGCCGCCTTCGCCACTGGTGTTCTTGCGAATATCTACGAATTTCACCTCTACACTCGCAGTTCCGCTCACCTCTCCCGGACTCGAGATCCCCAGTATCAAAGGCAGTTCCGGGGTTGAGCCCCGGCATTTCACCCCTGACTTAAAGATCCGCCTACGTGCGCTTTACGCCCAGTAAATCCGAACAACGCTAGCCCCCTTCGTATTACCGCGGCTGCTGGCACGAAGTTAGCCGGGGCTTATTCTCCTGGTACCGTCATTATCTTCCCAGGTAAAAGAGCTTTACAACCCTAAGGCCTTCATCACTCACGCGGCATGGCTGGATCAGGCTTGCGCCCATTGTCCAATATTCCCCACTGCTGCCTCCCGTAGGAGTTTGGGCCGTGTCTCAGTCCCAATGTGGCTGATCATCCTCTCAGACCAGCTACTGATCGTCGCCTTGGTGGGCCGTTACCTCACCAACTAGCTAATCAGACGCGGGCCAATCCTTCGGCGATAAATCTTTCTCCTTACGGACGTATCCGGTATTAATCCAAGTTTCCCTGAGCTATTCCGAACCGAAGGGTATGTTCCCACGCGTTACTCACCCGTCTGCCACTCCCTATTGCTAAGGCGTTCGACTTGCATGTGTTAGGCCTGCCGCCAGCGTTCGTTCTGAGCCAGGATCAAACTCTCAAGTTGAAGCTTCTTGCGAAGCAGAATGAGAATTTGCTTGCCCGGCTGGTCACCCGTTCTCGCGCCCCCGTGAAGACGGCGAAAAACGGCGCGGCGCACCCAAGACCTAAAAAGGTCCTGAAAATGCGCCAGTTTGAGATCGCGCCTCACGGCGCAACTCTTTTGACGAGTTCCCAAGCGCATCGCAAAAGATCAAGCCGCCCCGAAGGAAAGGCCCGACCGATTGGATGTACTTAAGTAACGTGACCGCCAGAGTATCTCATCGGGCGCAGCTTCCCCCAAAGGAGAAGGATGCGCCCCGCAAGGACCCCGCCGTCCACGTTTCTCTTTCTTCCGATTCAATTGTCAAACAGCAAAGCCGCAAAACGGCCAGATAACCGAAGCGGCCAGAGACCGAAACGCGAGACCGCAAACGCCAGACCCGCAAAGGCCTCAACCCGCAAAGGCCTCAAAACGCGGAAAAACCCTCCCCAACCCGGCCAAGCTCAGAAAGCCAGGCTTCGCCAGGTGCGAAGGACCCCGAGGAAATTCCGAAAAAACGAAAGTCCCGAGAAGCGAAATCCGCGCCCGCCGCAATCAGCAGCGCCGCTTCCAATGGAGACCATATATGGCCCCAGCATCCGACATGTCAACCCGCGACGAACGGCTTTGCCGTAAGCAGGCGTTTTCACAGTTAACACAATGGCTTATGGCAGCTAGCGCCGGTCCATGAGGCGGGCGGACGCAAAACCGGCGGGCAAAAAATCTCAAATCTTGAAAAACGCCGCGGCCGCGCCGAGCGAGGCCTGCTTGGCCTTTCGCGCCTCCTGCAACCGGGCAATTTCGGCCTCGAGCGCCGCAATGCGCTCCTCGATCTGATGGATCGATAGATCGTCCAGATTCTGACCGATCTCATGCGCCGCGGCCTTGCGCGGCGGCGCGCCAAAAATGCCTTCGTCGTCGGCGCTCATGGGCGAAATCCTGACTGAACCTGATCAACGGAACGCTGTTTTACCCCCTTTGCGCCTCCGTCGGTAGGCCCCCATCGCTGCGAAGAGCGCCAAGCGTCACTGCAAGGCGAACACCGTGAGCTGCCCGCCCAGCGCCGTATAATTGGCCAGCGCCGCATAGACCTCCGGCGAATTGGCGGCTTCGTCCGAATGGGTGAGCCCCGCGGTGAGGCCAGCGCCCGACCAGCCGCCGACGCCCGACAGCACGGCGACATATTGCCGGCCGCCACGCTCGAAACTCGTCACGTCGCCGACAATTCCCGAAGGCGTCTTGAAGCGGTAAAGCTCCCTGCCCGACGCCGCGTCGACCGCCTTCAGATAGCCTTCCAGCGTGCCGTAGAAGACGAGGCCGCCGGCGGTCGCGAGAACGCCGGAGGCGACGGCGAAGCGCTCCTTGTTCGACCAGACGATCCGGCGCGCCCCGGCGTCCCAGGCGACGAGGGCGCCCATCGCCGTTTCGCCCGGCTCGGGATAGACCGCCGTGTCGGCGCCCGTATAGGGCTGGCCCTCGGCGTAGGTGATCCGGAAAGGCTCGTAATCCATGCAGAGGCGGATCATCGGCACGTAGAACAGGCCCGTCGCCATGGAATAGGCGGCCGGATTAGCGTTTTTCGCGCCGACAGTGGCCGGGCAAATGCCTTTGGTCTGCGTCTCCTCGCCATTCTGCTCGGTCGAATATTTTCCCTCAACGATGGGGCGGCCGTAGCTCTTCGAGGCCTTGTCCAGGTCGATCGCGCGCGCCCAGTTCACCGCCGGATCATATTTGTCGGCGCTGACCAGTTCGCCGTCGGCGCGGTCCAGCACATAGGCGAAGCCGTTGCGGTCGAAATGCGTCAGAAGCTTTCGCGAGCGCCCGTCGACGACCCAGTCGTTCAGGATCATCTCATTGACGCCATCATAGTCCCACTGGTCGTGCGGGGTCATCTGATAGACCCATCTCGCAATTCCCGTATCCGCATCCCGCGCGACAATCGCCATCGACCATTTGTTGTCGCCGGGCCTTTGGACTGGGTTCCAGGTCGAGGGATTGCCAGTCCCGTAATAGATGAGGTTCAGCTCGGGGTCATAGGAGATGCGGCCCCAGGGCGCGCCGCCGCCGATCTTCCATTGATCGCCCTGCCAGCTGGCGAGACTCGCCTCGCCGCCGACCGGCTTCCCGAGTTCCGTGGTCTTCGAAGGATCGATCAGCGTGTCCGCGTCGGGGCCAATCGAATAGGCGCGCCAGACTTTGGCGCCGGTCGCAATGTCATAGGCGGTGAGATAGCCGCGCAGGCCGAATTCGCCGCCGGAGACGCCGACGAGGACCTTGTCCTTGACGACGAAAGGCGCGGAGGTCCCTGTCGCGCCTTTCTTCGGATCGCCGTTCCTGACCGACCAGATCGGCGCGCCCGTCGCGGCATCGAGCGCGACGAGGGTCGCATCGGCCTGATAGAGAAAGATCTTGCCGTCGGCGAAGGCCAGTCCGCGGCTGACCGCGTCGCAGCACATCAGCGCGACGACGCCGGAGTCCTGGCGCGGCTCATACTTCCAGAGGATTTTTCCCTCATGATCGAGATCGAGCGCATAAACGGCGTTGGGAAACGGCGTATGCACGTAAATGACGCCGCCGACGACGAGAGGCGCGCCCTCATGGCCGCGCAACACGCCGGTGGAGAAGGTCCAGACGGGCGTCAGCCTTTGCACATTGCCGGCGTTGATCTCGGTTAGCGGCGAATAGCGCAGATTGGCGAAATCCGGGGCGCCGCCGTCCGCCGCCTGAACGCGGAGGAGCGGGGCCGAAACAAAAAGCGACGCGAAGGCGAGGCGCGCCGCCGAAACCAGCATCCGTTGCATTCGAAGCGGCCATTTGGTTGCGTGAGGGGAACGCCGTTCTTGTCGCAATGGGTCTCGAATGCAAGTCCGCAGGAGTCAGCGCGATCTGCATTCTGCTAGATCCTCGCCCTGCCGGTCGCCGCCGCTTTCTTGGCCGAAGCCGACCGCTCGGCGGGGCTATGCGCCCGCCTTCGCGCCCAACGCGGCGGTGCATATCCGGTTCCGCAGGGTCGCATGCGCGTCGTCGAGGCCCTATAAATCGCTCCAGTAAATAGCACGCCCCGGCCACAATTTTGGCGAAGCCGAACGGCCCTGAAAGGATCCCGATTGCGCTTTCGTTTCATCCACGCCGCCGATCTTCATCTCGACAGCCCGCTGCTTGGGCTCTCGCGGAAATCCGAGGATTTTTCGGCTCGCGTCGACGACGCCTCGCGCCAGGCCTTCGACAATCTCATCGCGCTCGCCATCGCGGAGGAATGCCGCCTCGTCGTCATCGCCGGCGACATCTTCGACGGCCAATGGAAGAGCTATCACACCGGGCTTTTCTTCGCGGGCCAGATGCGGCGCCTCAGCCAGCATGGCGTGCGCGTCGTCATGATCCTCGGCAATCACGACGCCGCCAATCCTTTCGCCGGACGCCTCGAACTCTCCGACAATGTCACGGTCCTGCGCTCGAACCGGCCGGACACCGTGATCATCGAGGACATCGGCGCCGCCGTTCACGGCCAGAGTTTCCCGCAGCGCGAAGTGACCGAGAATATCGCGCTCGCCTATCCGGCGCCGGTCGCCGGGCTGTTCAACATCGGCCTTTTGCATACGGCGGCAAGCGGGCGCGAGGGCCACGCTGAACTACGCCCCCTGCAGCGTCGAGCAGCTCGCCAATCACGGCTACGCCTATTGGGCGCTGGGCCACATCCATACGCGCGAGACGCTCTCCACTGCGCCCCACATCCTGTTTCCCGGCAATCTTCAAAGCCGCAGCATCAAGGAGCCCGGCGCGAAAGGCGCGAGTCTCGTCACGGTCGAGGATGGCGTCGTGATCTCGGTCGAGCATCGTCCCCTCGACGTCGTGCGCTTCGCGACAGAGACCATCGACGTCGCCGCGCTCAGCGATCGCGAGGGGCTGTTCGCCGCGATTCGCTCCAGCGCGGAGGCGGCGCTCTTCGGCCGCCGACGGGCGGGCGCTGGCCCTGCGCCTGAACCTCTCGGGCGCCGGTCCGCTCCATGCCGATCTCATGACCAATGCGCAGAATTTGCGCGAGGAGACGGAGACCGTTCTCGCCGGCGTCGACAGCGACATCTGGCTGGAGAAGCTCTGCCTGCGGACCGCGCCGCCGCCCGCGCCCAGATCGGCGTCGATCCGACCGTCGCCGGGCGGCCTCAGAACGGCGATCGAGGAGCTTTCTCGGGGAGACTGGCTTGAGGAGCGCCTTTCGGCGCGGCTCGCCGAGATCAAGGTCAAACTGCCGGCGGCCGCCCATGCCGACGCCTTTCTGGCGCAGATGAAGGCCGAGGGCGCCGAGCGCGCCCGCGCCCTCGCGCTCGCCCTGCTCGAAAAGGGCCAGCGCTGATGCGCTTTGAATCCTTGACGCTCGAACATTATGGCCGCGCCAAAGAGGCGACGCTGAATTTCCCGGCCTCGCCCGGCCTCGATCTCATCTTCGGCCCGAATGAGGCGGGCAAAAGCACCAGCCTCGAAGCCATTTCGGACTTTCTCTACGGCGTGCCGGAGCGCAGCGCGCGCGGCCAGATTTTCGGCGCAGACAAGATCGCGATCAGGGCGACGATCGTGCGCGCTGACGGAACGCGCCTCGCCCTCAAACGGCGCAAGGGCCGCGGCCGCACCCTTACGGACGCCTCTGGCCGGCCCGTCGACGAAGCGGTTCTCGGCCTCGGCGCCACGGGCCGCGAGAGATTCGCCTCCCTGTTCGGACTGAACCATGCGAGCCTACGCAGCGGCGGCGAACATTTGCTCGCCGCGGACGGCGACATCGGCCGCCTGATTCTCGAGGCCGGCGGCGGCCTCAGATCGCTCGTCGAGACGGTCGATGGCCTGCGCGCGCAAGCCTCCGCGCTGTTCGAGACGCGAAAGAGCAAGGACCGGCTGTTCTACATCGCCCTCAACGCCTTCGAGGAAGCGGAAAAGACCGTCAAGGACGGCCTCATGACGCGCGAGCACTACGACAAGGCGCGCCAGCGGCTCAAGGCGGCGCAGGACGTCGTCGCGGAGCGGCGCAGGCGCCTCAACGAACTGACGGAGGAGAGGCTTCGCCTCGCGCGCCTCGCCCGCGTCGTGCCGAAAATCCGCGAATTCGATCGCCTCGCCGCACATCTCGTCAGCTTCGCGGATGTCGCGCCGTTGCGCGGCGACTTCGCCGCCGATTGCCATTTCGCCCTCGATGCGCTGAAGCGCCGCGAGGAGGCCTTGGGTGAGGCCGAGAGCCGCTGCAAGACGCTGCAGGCGAAGATCGACGCACTCGCGCCGCCGACGGCCCTGATCGAGGCGGAAGCCGCCATCCGCGACGCCGGCGAGAAAGCAACCCATGTCGCCAAGGCGCGCGTCGACCGGGCGAACCGCGAGGCCGAACTCGCCGAAATCGGCAAAGCGCTGAACGCACTGCGCCTCGCCGTCGGCATCGCGGACGACGCCGCCCTGGAGGCTGCGGCGCCGGTCCCCGAGGCGATCCGCAGCGTGCAGAAACTCGCCACAGGCCGCGGCAACGCGGCGCTCTCGCGCAAATCGAAAGCGAGCGTCAGCGCGAGCTGAAGACGAAGGAGGCGATTTCGCTGCGGCAGGACGGGCGGCGGGCGGCCGGGCGCGACCAGCCCTTCGGCGTCGCCGCCGCCGATTTCGCCGAGCTTCCGGCGTTCGCCGCCGCAGCCGAGGCGAAGCGGGCGCAGCTCGCAAGGATTGCGGCCGAGATCGACGCGGCGGCCCGGCGCGAAGGCTTCGGCGCGATCGACGAGCTTTACGCATTCGCCTGCCCCGACGCCGCGCTGATCCAGTCCGAGATCGAGCGGCGCGGTGCGGTCGAGGCCGATCTTGGCCGGCTGCGGGACGCGATCGCAACCAAAACGGAGGAGCGCGACAGGGCCGGCGCCGACATTGCGCGCCTCAACGAGCGGCGCCGGCATGCCCTCGAGCGAGGCCATTGCTCGCCGCGCGGCAGGAGCGCGACAGCGCCTGGAGCGAGATCAAGGCGCGCTATCTCAGCCCGGGCGGGGCCGCGGTCGCGGACCGCCCTCTTGAGGCCCGGCTGGCCGACGTCGAGCTGAAACAGGCGCGCACGCGCGAAGCCGACGATCTCGCCGATCGAAAGTCGACCGAGGCCGAACGCGTCGCCGCTCTCGATCTCGCCGAGCGCGGGAAGGCGGACGCCGTCGCGGCTCTCGCCGCGTTGACCCTGCGCCATGGCGCGCCTTCTGAAAGAGGCTGCGGCGAACGTCGGCGGCATGGGCGGACGCCTGGCCTGACGCGGCGGCGCGCTTTCAAGGATCTCGGGCGGCTGAAACGCGCCGCCGCGGAACGTACGGCGCTGCTCTTGCGCCACGCCGACTGGCGCGCTCAATCGGACGCGCTCGCCGCGCAGGAGGCCGAAATTGCACAGCGGCTGCAAGCGCTCGAGCAGGCCGAGGCGAAGCTGAAACTGTCGCCCTCCGGCTCGCTGGCCGCGCGCAAAAGCGCCGCCAGCCAGGGCGTCGAGGCGCATGAGGACGCCTATGGCGATTTCAGGCGCGACGAAACCGCCTTGCAGGACGTCGAGCTGAAACTCGGCCGCATCGAGGACGAGCATCGCCGGCTCGTCGAGGCGGAGGCCGCGTGGCGCGCGTCCTGGGGGCCGGCGGTGGCGGCGCTCGGCCTTGACGGGGCGGCGGATCCCGAACGGGCGAATGAGATCGCGACGCTATGGGCCGGCGCCTCCGGCCATTTCGCCACGATCCGGCTGACCCGCAACCGCCTCAAGGGCATGGATAAGGACGAGGCCGCGCTGCTTTCCCTCGTGCGCGCGATCGCGCCGCGCCTTGATTTTGCGCTGCCAGAGGATGGCGTCGCCGCGGCGCATATGCTCGTCGCGCGCGCGGATGCGGCCCGCAAAACGCTCATCGAGCGCGACAGCCTCGCCGCGCAACTCTCCGCCTTCATCATCGAGCGCGATGAGCAGGGTCGCCTCGCCGGGCTCGCGCGCGGATTCGATCGTGGCCCTTTCGGCCGAAGCCGGCGCATCGCCGGACGCGCTCGGCGCGCTCGCCGCGCGCTGCGAGGAGCGTTGCGCAGCCGCGCGCAAGCTGGACGAGCTCGCCGAAACGATCGTCGAGCTTGGCGATGGCCTTCCGATCGAAACCCTGCGGGCGCAATGGGCCGATCGCGATCCCGATGAAATCGGCGCGGCGTTGGAGCGACACGCGAGCAAGGCCGGGGAGCTGAGCGACAGCCTCGATGAAGCCCTCGCGGCGCAGCAGGATCGCAGCCGCGAGTTCGACGCGCTTTTATCCGCCGACAACCTCAACGCCGCCGTCGCCGAGCGGGAGCGCGCGGCCGCCAGGATGCATGGCGCATTGGAGCGCTATGTCGAGATCGCGCTGGCCGAAGAGCTGCTGCGGGCAGCCATGGACCGGCTGCGGGACGAGCGCAAAGACCCGCTGATCCGCCGCGCCGGCGAACTCTTCGCGGCGGCGACGGCGGGCGCCTTCGCCGGCGTCGATACGGATGTGGATGAGGATGGTCTGCCCGTCGTGCGCGGCAGGCGCAGCGACGGCGCAGAGGTTCCCGTCAAGCTGATGAGCGATGGCGTGCGCGACCAGCTTTATCTCGCCTTCCGCATCGCGAGCATCGAGGGCTACGCGAAGGCCGCCGAGCCGCTGCCGTTCATCGCCGACGATCTGCTGGTGCATTTCGACGACGAGCGCAGCGCCGCCGCGATGAGGCTCCTCGCCGAACTCGGACGCGCGACGCAGGTGCTCCTGTTCACGCACCACCTCAGCCTCAAGACGGCGGCGGCGCCCCTCGTCGCGCGGAATCTTGCGACGATCATCGATCTTGGCGGCTAGAGGGTAAATCGAGGTCGCGGCGTCACCGCGCGCGGACCGGCGATCTCGGTCCGGAACGTCATCTCCTGCGCTCATACGCCAGAAACATGCCCTTGGCGGGACGGCCGGCCTCGAGCCGGATCATCGCCGCCTGCGTGACAACAATGTCGAAGTCGGGCGAGCGCCAGCCTTTGGAGATAGGCGACGGCGTGCGCGAAACGTCCCGACGGCGAAAGCTGGTAATCCGCCGCCTCGGTCGTCTCGACGCTGACGACAAACAGTCCCCCAGGCGCGCTCGCCCTGCGCGACAGCGTCGAAAAGTGGTCGAAGGTCGCCGAAATAGACAAGTATGTCGGCGGCGAAGACGAGATCGAAACGGGCGGCGCAGCCAGCCAGAAATTCGACGGCTTCAGCCTTTACGAGCTCGGCATAAAGCCCGCGCTTCGCCGCCTCGTCGAGCATCCGGCCCGAAATATCGACGCCGGTCAGCCGGCCGCCGAATGGGACGAGATGGGCGCCCGCGAGGCCGGTGCCGCAACCAAGATCGAGCATGTCGCTAAAGCTCTCGCGGAAGGGCGCGATGAGGCGCGCCATGAGAGCCGGCGCGTCGATATTGCAGGACGTTGACGAGCTTCTGGTCGAAGCCCTTGGCGAAGTGGTCGAAGCAGCGTTCAACATAGTCCGCCGGCGCGCGGGCGAGGCGCCGGCCGCATACGGCGTCGAGCAGATAGCGCTGCACCGGATCGTCCGGATTTGTGGCGAGCGCGGAAGCGCCCGACGGCCGCCGCGGCTTCTTCGGGCCCGTAAGCGCTCAACTGGTGAAAGGCGTCGCGAAGAACTTCATCGATTTCTTCGCGCGCCTCGCCGGCGCGTTGCGCATAGTCGGCGATCGCCGGCTCAACGCCTTCCTCGACAATGGCTTGAATGGTTCGCGCCCGCGCAAATTTCCGGCGCGCGTTCAAGTCGAGCGGACCAAAGCGCGCCGCATTTTCGAAAGCCGCCGCGCTGCCGGCGAAATCGCCGGCGATATATTTGAGATGCCCGAGGGTGGTAAAGCCGAGAGCATTCGCGTAGCCGTTGGCGATCGCAAGGGAAAGGCTCGCCACGGCGGCGTCCAGATTGCGGCGTTCAAAATGGAGCAGGCCCAGCCCGAAATGGGCGTCGCCCAGCGTTGGGGTCGCACGCGATGGCATGGTTGAAGGCAGTTTCCGCGTCGCTCCGCCGACCAGCCGCGGCTTTCGAGATTGGCGAGCAATAGCCAGGAGTGGGCGTCGTCAGACCGATGACAGAGCGATTCCCGCACGCACCGATCGGCCAGAACGGCGTCGCCGGCACCATTGTAAACGCCCGCCAAATCCCGCCAAAGGTCGGCGTCGACCGGGCTGTCAAGCACCAAAGCGGTGCGCAGAGCTTCGATCGCGCTGGCGAATTGCTGGTCGCGCCACTGGATCAGACCATAATGACGCAGGGCGGGCGCAGGCTGTCCATAGCGCTGAAAAAGCGCTTCGAAGTCTTCGGACGAAGCGCGCAGGCTCGCGATCAGCCGGCCGGCGTCATCAAATCCCGGCAGAGCGGGCGCGTCGAAATTGGCGGTCAGCAAGATTGGCTCCTGGATCGGGTGGATCGCGGACGCTGCGCCCGCTGTCCCGTTCGCCAGTCGAGTCTGGCCTTCTCGCCTTGCCCGAGGCTGGAACCGTAGAGCGCGATCGACCCAAGATCGCCGATCGTCGTCGAACCCGGCAAAAGGCCGCGCACGGACGCCTTGATCTCGTAATCGCGGCGGCTGCCGGCGATCTCGAAGAGATGATAGCCGGCGCGATGGCGCGACGCCGTCCGCGCCACCGAGGCCGACGGCGCGCCGACGACGGGCGCGCGGCCGGCGACGGTCCCTCGATATAGCTGACGCTGGTCTTGTGGTTGTGGCCGTGCAGGATCAGCTCCGCGCCGGTGCGCGCGATCATCTCCTCGAATTCGCGCGCATCGGCGAGGCCGCGCGCGAGATTTCCGGCGTCGCTGCAGGGCGGATGATGCAGCATCACGACGCGAATGAGATCGCGCCGCGCGCATTCATTGAGCAGCTTTTCGCCAAGCTCCATCT
Source organism: uncultured Alphaproteobacteria bacterium (assembly GCA_963757985.1). GTDB lineage: Bacteria > Pseudomonadota > Alphaproteobacteria > Rhizobiales > Beijerinckiaceae > Methylocapsa. The sequence continues at coordinate 200,521 of CAVWTQ010000002.1, forward strand.
GCCGGCGTCCGATGCGGCCGGAGGCGATGAAAATCGGCGTCGGAACGGCGGAGGAAAGACCGATCAGGGCGACTTTGCCGCGCACGCGCAAATAGGGGAAGCGTCCGCCCGTTTCCGTCTCGCCGCCCGTCCAGGGGGCGAAGACGCGGGCGAGATCGGGCAGCGAGCCGCGCACATAAGCGTCATGATTGCCGGGCACGAAACTCACGTCCTCGGCGGGACCCAGCGTCTCGAGCCATCTGCGGGCGAGCTGAAATTCGGCCGGAAGGCCGATATTGGCGATATCGCCGGTCATCGCGATATGGCTCGGACCCTGGCTTTTGACGTCGGCGACGATGTGCCCGAGCGTCGTCATGTCGTGAACGCGCGAGCGTCCGCCCGTCCAGTTCAGATAGCCGGTGACGCGTTTGCCGATCAGGTCCCGACGGCGCGGGCGCGGCAACGGCCCGACATGCGGGTCGGTCAGATGGGCGAGACGAAAAATCACGGCCGCCACTATCCGCGCGACTCCCGATCCGTCAAGACTCGCGACCCGTCAAGACGAACCGATCAGTATGCCCGTCGCCAGCACGATGGCGCCGCCGACGACGATTTGCAGCGCCGCCTTGAAGAATGGCGTCTGCATGTAGCGGGCGCGCACGAAGGCGATGATCCAGAGTTCGACGAAGACGACGGCGCCGGCGATGGCGGTCGCGATGTAGAACGCATTCGGCACGCTGTTTGGCACAAGATAGGGCAGCGAATGGCCAAGGCCGCCCGCGGTCGTCATGAGGCCGCGAGACGATTCCGCGTGATCAGAGGCGAACCGCGCCCGCTGAGCGAGCCGTCGTCGGACAGCGCCTCGGCGAAGCCCATGCTGATGCCGGCGCCGAGCGAGGCGGCGAGGCCGACGAGAAAGGTCTGCCAGTTATTATGCGTCGCAAAGGCCGCGGCGAACAGCGGCGCCAGCGTCGACACCGATCCGTCCATCAGGCCGACAAGGCCGGGCTGGATATATTCGAGGATGAACCTCTTTCGGCTCCGCCTCCGCCTCTTCGGCGCCGGCCGCCCCGCTCTCCAGCTTTTTCTCGAGATTCGCCGCGATCTTCTCGTGGACGCTGTTCCTCGCGAGCGAGATCGCAGAGCAGCGCCTTGATGGCGGGATCGCGCGCCTGCTCGGCCGCCGTGGCGTAGAATCTCTCCGACTCCGCCTCGCGCCGCTCCGACTTCCTTGCGGATGACGCTCAGCGGCAGATTGCGCGTCAGCCAGACCGGCTGGCGCCACAGGAAGGATTTCACGTCGCTGCGCCGGATCGGCACCAGATTGGGGCCGAAACGCTCCTTGTAGAGCGCGGTCAGCTTGTCGCGATGGCCGGCTTCGACCTCGGCCATCTTGGCGAAGGTCTGCGCCGTCGCCGGATAGCGTTCGCGCAAATCCTCGGCGAACATCAGATAGACGCGATTGTCCTCCTCTTCGGAGGCGACCGCGACGGACAGGATTTCGCGTTCGGACAGCTCGGAAAAGCGTTTCACGCGCGGATCCTCGATGTATAAGATTAGAATCAATCTAAATAATGCGCCTGCGAATTGCCAGATGAGCGTCGGTTTTTTGCGTGCGCGAAGCGTCGCACGCGGCGACCGCACGCTACGCGGGCGGCGCGCGATTTCCTTGCTCCGCCGCATCCTTTAGGCTAACCGCGCTCAGCGATTAGCCCCGCTCATCGCCAAGGCTCCCGCTCCCCTCCGCCGATGGCAGACCTCTCCCTCACTCTCAGCGCCCAGACGCCGGCCGATCTCGCGGCGATCGAGCGGCTCGAAGAACGCGCCTTCGGGCCCGGCCGCTTCGCCCGGTCGGCCTATCGCCTGCGCGAGGGCGCGGAGCCCGTCTACGCCCTCTCTTTCGTCGCGCGCGTCGGCACCCTGCTCGTCGGCGCGAACACGATGACGGCGATCCGCTGCGGCGAGGCGCCGGCGCTGCTGCTCGGGCCGCTCACCGTCGATCCGGCCTTCCGCTCGGGCGGCATCGGCGAGGCGCTGGTGCAGAAATCGCTCGACGCCGCCAGAGCCGCCGGCCATGGCCTCGTGCTGCTCGTCGGCGATCTTCCCTATTACGAGCGCATGGGCTTTCAGCGGCGTTCCGCCCGGCAAGCTCGATTTTATCGGGCCCGTCGATCCGGAGCGCCTGCTTTGCTGCGAACTCGCCGAGGGCGCGCTGGCGGCGGCGAACGGGCGCGTGCGGCGCGTGCGCGCCCGTTAGGCCGCCTCCGAAGCCTTGCCTGGAGCATTCGGAACTTTCGAATCCGACGCGGATTTTCGAGGGATCAACCGCGCGAACTGAAAGGGATTCGTTATGCCGATTCGATTCCAGATCGCGGTTCTCGTCTTGCTGATGGTCAACGCCATCGTGTTCGGCGTTGGCATTGTGACGGTGCTTGCGATCCCGGGCTTGGCCGTCCACGCAGGTCGGCTTATCCCAGCGGTGATCGTCGCCAGCTTCGTCGTCTCGGCTCCGCTGTCGTGGTTTATCGCCCCGCGGCTGAGAGCGCGCTATTCGCGGCGGCATTCCGCCTAAGCGGCGGGAAAATCCGGCGCCTCAGGTGGCCTTCGCGGACGGCCTTTTTCCGCCCCGCCCCTCGTAGAGCCAGCCCGCCACCACGCTTCCGAGCAGGCGAGCAGCCCCAACAGGCCGATCGCCAGCGGCGTGACGCCGACGCCTTTGACTTCGCTCGCGCCATTGCGCCTGATCGCGGCATAGTCCGAGCCGCCATAGACCGGGCTTTCGCGCATGGCCACGACGCGTGGCAGCGAAATGTCGCCATTGGAGCCATTCCCGATCCGCCGCACCGTGCCGCCGGTCGCCTCGGCGAGCGGGCGCAGGCGCTCGGTCGTCGAAACGACATCCTGGAATTCGCGCGGGTTTTCGGGTCCGACATTGGCGAGCACCGACAGCGTTCCATCGCTGAGGCGATAGAGGCCAAGCTCGGCGGCGTCGACGCTGGCGCGCCAAAGTCCGGGCTCGGCGGGGCTCGAGCGTCACGCTCGTCTCCTTGCCCGAGGGCGCGGTGACCTTCACCGGCGGGACCTCGGCGAGCAGGCTCTGGCGTTCGATCTCGATCTTCTGGCCGCGCACGTTCGCGCGCAGCGCCTCCTCCTCGAGTTCAGGCTCCTTCATCAGCCAATGGGCGAGGCGGCGCAGCAGGTCGAGGTAAGGGCCGCCGCCCTCGAAGCCGCGCGACCACAGCCACATCTGGTCGCTGAGCAGCAGCGCGACGCGCCCCTTGCCTTCGCGCGAGAGCACAAGCAGCGGCTTCTGGTCGGCGCCGTCGAGGACGCTCGCGCCGCGCGTCACTTCTGCATTGACCTGCCGGAACCAGGGGCTCCAGGCGGGCGGCGTCTGGTCCGCGCCCGGCAGCCCGCGCGTCACCGGGTGCTTGGCGCCTTCTTTCGAGATCGCGGCGCGGAAGGGGCTCTCCGTCAGGCCGCCGTCGGGGCGCGCCGGCGCGATGCGTCCAAGCGGCGAATAATAGAGCCCGTCCGGCCCCGAAAAATCGGGACCGGCGGCGAGCAGCAGCGCGCCGCCCTCGCGCACATAGCGCACGATATTGTCGAAATAGACCATCGGCAGAACGCTCTGGTTCGAATAGCGGTCGAACACGATGAGATCGAATTCCTTGATCTTGCGGCCGAAGAGGTCGGCGGTCGGGAAGGCGATCAGCGACAGCTCGTTGATCGGCGTGCCGTCCTGCTTTTCCGGCGGCCGCAAAATCGTGAAATGCACCAGATCGACATTGGCGTCGGATTTCAGAAGGTTGCGCCACATGCGCTCGCCGGCGTGCGGCTCGCCCGAAACGAGCAGAACTTTGAGCTTGTCGCGCACGCCGTCGATCGTCACCACCGCCTTGTTGTTGATCGCGGTCAGTTCATCGGGCAGCGCCTCGACCTCGAGCTCGACGACGTTGGGGCCGCCATGCTCGATCCGCACCGGCACGCGCAGGCGCTCGCCCGGCTTGGCGACGAGCGTCGCCACGGGATTGCCGTCCCGCCGCACCTTCAAGACCACAGGATCCGGACTGTCCGGCGGTTCGAGCACGCGCAGCTCGATGGTCTGATCCTTGCCGACGATGCCGAAGCGCGGCGCCTCGAGAAGCTCGATGCGGCGGTCGCGCTCGCCCTCATGGCCGGTGATCAGCGCGTGCAGCGGCGCCTTGAAGCCGAGCGCATCGACATTCGCCGGAATGTCGTCGACGAGGCCGTCGGTGATCATGAACACGCCGCCGATGCGCTCGGAGGGGACATCGGCGAGACCGGCGTTCAGCGCCGAAAACAGGCGGGTGCCATCGTCCTGCGTATCCATCCGCCCGCTGTCGATCACGCGAACGTCGACATTGCCGAGGGCCTTCAGCTCTCTTTTGCAGCGCCTCGCTGGCCTTCTCGGTCTGCGCCTGCCGCTCGCCGATGGTCTGGCTGCCGCTCTGATCGACGACGACCGCGACGACGTCCTTCAGCCCCGCGCGATCTTCGCGGACGAGGGAGGGATCGGCCAGCGCCAGCAGCAGGAGACCAAGGCCAAGCGCGCGCAGCCACGTCCCGCGCCGGCGCGCATAAAACCCGAGCGCGACGACGATCAGCGCCAGCACGCCGAAGCCGATCAGAACGGATGAGGGCAGCAGCGGCGAAAAGGACAGATTGAACTGGTTCATCAAGTTTGGGGCCCCGGGGGTTACGCGTTGCTGGTTTCAGCAGCTTCGCTTGTTCGAGGCCCCCGCCACGCTCCCGTTTTTTCCGCGCCCGCCTGTGCGCATCGCCTAGTTAAAGCGCGAATTGCGGTCAATTTCAAATCGCGCCGGAGAGCGGCGAAGCGGCAACTTACCGGCCTGAGGCGGGTTTTTGTGGACGGGGCGTGGGCCGACCGGCTCCTCACAGCGCGTCAGGAGTCGCCCGCATCCTAGCTCCACGTCGCCCCGCGCGCCTAAAATGCCTTGCCGGAGCGCCACAAGAACGAGCTCGATGTCGGAGGCGACGCCAAGCTTGGCTTTGATGAGATAGCGCGTATTCGCCACCGTCTTCGGGCTGACGTGAAGAATTTCGGCGATGTCCTCGGTCGAGTTTTCCGCCAGCAGCAGGCGCAAAATCTCGAACTCCCGCGGCGTCAGCACGTCTGTCGCCGCCGGCGTATCTGCGACGCGACTCAGCGCAAGCTCATGGTCGATGTCGGCGCTGAGCGCGATTTTGCCTTGCAGCACATCGAAAGCGGCGCGCACCAGCGCTTCCGGCGGACTGCTTTTGGTGACATAGCCCTTCGCCCCGGCGCGGATCGCCTGCACGGCGTAGGCGGCGTTCTGATGCATGGTGAAGACCAGAATGCGGGCGTTCTGGTCCCATTGCCGGATGCGCCTGATGGCTTCGACGCCGCCGAAGCCCGGCATGGTCAGATCCATGATGACGAGGTCGGGCTTCACCTGCTTGAACAGTCGATAGGCCTCGGCGCCGTCGCTCGCCTCGGCCACCACCTTGAGCCGCGGCTGCTGCTGCAACAGCGAGCGATATCCTTCCCGCACGATCGCATGATCGTCGACGAGCATGATCGTGGCGGCGTCGGTCACGCCGCATGCCTCGTCTCGGCCGGCGCCGTCGGCACGGGAATTCGCGCGCGCAGGACAAGGCCGCTCGGGCGCGCGGTCTCGATGCTCAATGTCGCCGCCGAGCGCGGCGATGCGCTCGCGCATGCCAAGCAGCCCCATGCCGGATTTGACCGTGACATCGGCCCCGGCCTTGCCGTCGTCATCGACGGCGAGCTCAATGTGCGCGTGCTGATCGCCACCGGCGGGCTCCTGCATGTCAAGCCGAAGCGTGACCTGCGAAGCCTCCGCATGTTTCGCCGCATTGGTGATGGCTTCCTGCGCGATCCTGTAAAGGCTCGCCGCGAAATCGCGCGGCAGCGCATCGAATTCGCCGCCAAGCTCGATTGAAAAGCGCGTGCGGCCGGCGCAGCGGCCGTTCCATCCCGAAACAAGGCCTTCAAGGCTTGCGGCGAGGCCAAGCTCATCGACATCGGGCGGGCGCAGCCGCAAAAGCGCGCCGCGCAGCACCTCCATCATATGCGCGGCCGTCCGGGCGATGCTCTGGCACGCGGGCGCAAGCGCCGGATACTCCCGCCGCGCGGTCTGATCGGCGGAGGCCGCGACCGCACTGATCGGCGGCGAGGCACTGGCCGAATTCATCGTGCAGCTCGCGCGCGAGATGGCGCCGCTCCTCGTCCTGCACCGCGATCAGCCGCTGCGTCAGCGCGTTGCGCTCGGCGAGCGTCGTCTCAAGGCTGCCGGCGAGATGATTGAACACATCGCCGACCGCCGAAAGCTCGGCGAGATCGAAGGGCGGCAGACGCGCCGAGAGATCGCCGGCGGCGAGGCGCTCAAGCCCCGCGCGGATCGCCCGCGTCGGCCGCAGGGCGTCCGCCAGCGCCGCGTAAACCAGGACGCAAAGCGCAAGAAAGGCGACGGCCATGACGGCGAGGAGGCGGCTCGTCTCGCGCCAGCTTTGCCCGACGAGGCTTTGGCGATCGATCGACGCTACGGCCTCGCCATGCGCCTCCGCGCCAAAGACGACGGGACGCGCCGACTCGCGGCCCGCGCCGAACAGGCGCTGGTAGAGATCGGCGAAAAGCCTCGGCGCGGCGGCGTCGCCCGGCGCGGGGCCGCCGCACATCCGCTGGAGAATTTCGCCGCTTTGCGTGCGATAGGCGATGCAAAGGCCGGGCGCCATCAGCGCCGGCGCGATTCTTTGCAGATCGGGGAACCGCATTGGACGAGCCCTTGATCCAGTGCATCTGGCCCTGTTGCAGCGAGAGGTCTTTGGCGAGCATCTCGGCGATCCGGTCCGTGTGCGCCTGCGCGTCGCGATCGGCATCGAACAGGACATAGGCCGCGGCGGCGAAGAAGCAGACCGCCGCCAGGGCGGCGACGCGCAGGGCGAGCCGAAGCTTGAGATCGATCCTCGACGCCGGCATGGGCGGATTCTTTCGCAAAATCGCGGCGGTAGCCGCAAAGCCGCGCCTACTCTAGAGGCGCAGCCGGCCGCATGGAAGGCGGGCGCCGCGCAGTCGGGCAATTTGCCCGGCCATCGCCGTGACGCGTTCGCTTTCGTGGCGCCCCTGCTTCCGCGCAATGTGCCCGGCGAAACAACGGGGATTTGCAACATGCGTCATTTTCTTCTCACCATTCTGGCGGCCGGCCTGTGGCTGGCGCCCTCCTGCGGCGAGGCCGAGGATGGCGGCGCGAAGGCGCAAGGCGCCGCGATCGCGGTGATCGACTTCGACTATGTCGACACCTCGGGCGAAGCGCGCGATCAGCGCAAGGAGCATGAAGCGCGGCTCGCGGCCTTCGCGGGCGCCCTCAGGAACGATCTCGCGAAGGGCGCCCAGTTCCGGGTCGTGACGCCGGTCTGCCGCCCCGAGCCCTGCTCGCTCACGGGGACGACGGTCCCCAATCTTCTGGCCGCCGCGCGCGCAGCCGGCGCCGACGTGATCATCATCGGCGGCGTCCACAAGATGAGCACGCTCGTGCAATGGGCGAAGATCGAGGCGATCGACGCGAAGACGGGGCGCATCCTGCTCGACAAGCTGTTCACTTTCCGCGGCGACACGGACGACGCCTGGCGCCGGGCCGAAGCCTTCATCTTCGACGAAATCACCGCAATTCCCCGCTCGTGACCACCCGATGATTCCAGCAGGAATTCCAATGAAAACCAATTTTTTCCCGCGCCGCCTGCTCGCCGCCTGCGCCATCGCCCTGTTCGCGGCGCTTGCGGCCCGCGCCGATCCGGCCCCGGTCAAGCTCGCGCTGTTCGATTTCGAGCTCGACGATTTCAGCGGCGGCGGCGGCGGCGTCGCGGGCGATCCCGCCGCCGACTTGAAGCGTCTCGACGAGGTCACGGCTGAAGCGCGCAAGCTCATCGCGGCGTCCGGGCGCTATGCGCTGGTCGATGTCGCGGGCGCCGAGGGCGAGGGCGTCAAGGACCGCACGCTGCGCCAATGCCACGGCTGCGAGGCGGCCATCGCGCTAAAACTCGGCGCCGATCAATCCTTTCTTGGCATCGTGACGCGGATCACCCGCACCGATTACGTCGTGCAGTTCGTCATCCGCGACGCCCACACCGGCGCCATCATCCTCAAGCAGTCAAGCGACCTTCGCATCGGCGCGGATTATTCCTGGTTCCGCGGCGCCCGCGCGCTGATCAGGGACAAGTTGCTCGACGGGAGTTGAGGGCGGCCCCGCAGCCTCACCCGTTCTGGGCGCGCAGCAGCAGATCGTGCAGCCGCGCGTCGCGGGCTTCGCATTCGGCGATGTCGCGCGTGAGGCGATCGATCGCCGCGTCAGTCAAATCCGCCGCCGCGCCGGTCTTCAGCTCGCTCCTGCGGCGCTTCAGTTCGGCGCATAATCCGTCGCGGCGATCCCGATTGGCCCGGCGCTCCCGCGCCAGCTGATCTTCATCGATGTCGATCAGTTCATTTCCTCCCCCGGCGCGCGAGCGCCGGAAGATCGATCAGATCAACAAAAGGTTAAGAAAAATATTCCAATGCCGGACGAAGGCCCCCGCCGGCAAGGCGGCGGCCGCGCTAGAAATCAGCGCCGGTCAGACTTTTCCGGGCATGGTGACCCGGATCACCGCCGCCTGATCGGTTAAAGTTCACATAAACACGGTTCGGTTTTTGGCGACGAACTGCTCGATGCTCATCGGTGGCGCGCCGGTGATTTTTTCCACATCGTTGTTCATGCCGTGAAACAGCCCATTCTCGAAATCCTGATGGGCTGACCGCAAGTGCTGGAAAATATGTGGTTCACCTGAACCGTTCGTTTGGTTGGATTCCGCGTATCCGCTTAGCGCGCTGTTCTGACCCGATTTGGGGTTATTCGCGGCCATGTTGTCGCGCATAACATCGAACGGCACGACGTGATAGGCGATCGGCTTACCAAGCGCGCGGCTGGCTCTTTCCATAGCTTCCTGAAAGCTTAGTTCTTCCGGACCATAGAGATAATAGGTCTTTCCTTTATGGGGTTCGGGATTTTCCAAAATTTTGGCGATGACGCGGCCTTGATCCTCGGCGGTGATGAAAGCATTTTTTCCTTTCGCAAAAGGCGCATAGACTTGCCCTTGCTTGATCATCGAACGCCATAAAGAACAACCATTCCGCAAAGAATGGCGGGCGCAAATGCGTGACTGGAATTCCCGTCCAGTCCAACACCCGTTCGGAAAGCCAGTGCTCAAATGAAGCGTGACTTGCCGCATCCTCACGAGCGACTCTTTGCGACATGTTGACGATCGTTTCGACGCCATTGTCCTTGGCCGCCTCGGCGAACTTCGCCGTGGCCAGAACAAGACCTGTGCTGATCGGGTAGCAAAAATAGGCGCGTTTAATCCCTTTAAGGGCGGCCTTGATGGATGCGTAATCGTTAAAATCGCCAAAGACGACTTCCGCTCCGGCAGCTTGCAAAGCGCGCGAACGGTCATCCTCGCGGTGGGCTAAAGCCCTAACTTTATGGCCATTTTCAAGCAGATTCGAAAGCGCGGCCTGGCCGGTAAGACCCGTGGCGGCTGTAATCAGGATGTCCGGGTTCGCCACAACGCTCTCCTCGATTAGATGATGCTCGTCATATGCATAGATGACAGGCATAATCTAAATGGTCAAGAAGATTTTTGTTTTTTTGCGTGGGAGAAGAAAATGCGCGCTTCGCAAATCGAAATGGATAAAAGCCACCATCGGATCGTGGTGGGCGCGTCGCGGCTTATGCGAAATGGCGCGGCGGAAAAAACCGCGGCGATTACGCGGTGCGCTTCCGCGACGCCCGCACCGGCGAACTGCTCCTGACCCAAAAAAGCGACCTGCGCCTCAGCGCGGACTATTCCTGGTTCCGCGCGCCCGCACGCTGGTGAGGGATCATCTGCTGGGCGGCAGTTGAAGGCGACTTAAGAGCGGCAGCGATTGTGCAGTAGCGGCAAGACACTACTGCGCCCCTGTAGCTACTGCGGTCCCGCACTCCATGGGCTCCCTAGCCTACTCGTTGTTCGATATTGCTCGAACAATTGATTCAAAAGCCCGCTAGCTGTTGTCCCCCCGAGAATCTGATTGACCCCCACGCAAGTGCCCAAAACTGCACCACAAGTCATGTCCAAGGTGCTGGACAACTCCATACCTCTCTCAGCAGGTTGGACATCCAACCCCCAGATCTGCTCCCCATTCTCCATGGACTGGAACAAATGTCGCTTCAAGGCCGTGATCGATGGATGGGCAGCGTCACCGGAGAGTTGACTATAGAACAGGTATGCCTTCCTCATCACGTTGTCCTTCAAGGCTTCTTTCGCATTAAGGAGTTTGGCATTTGGCCGCCGCTTCTTCATTTCCTGAACACGCGCGCGAAGCTGCGCGGCCATCTCTGCCCCAAGGGGATCGAGATCGCCGAGATCGTCCAACACAAACTCACTGCGGGAGCGAAGGCTCTTGAGGTCGTCATCATACATTGCCTCGACGAATTTTTCCCCTTTTTCAACGAGGCCGGAAACAAAGAACATGTTTTCATAGCAGGAGCGCGCAAGGGTGCGGCCTTCGACCGCGAGACCCTCTCGAACCACAGCAATCACGCCCTTCAAGTTCGTAAACGTCCGGCATAGCAGAGCGAGCGCCAGCACTTTGGGCTCGGCAAACCGCTTCTCTGTTACCTTGACGTCCGAGGCTGCTAAAATCTCCACGCAGACAATCAGAAGTCTGCGGGCAAATGCCATCCACTTCTCGCGCTCAGAAATGGGATCAACGCGAGGTTGGGAGCCTGCCGCTTCATCCATATCGCTTATTCCCTAGAACAAATCACCTTATCCTTTTAGCCCTCTCGTTCCGGGGCGCCCACGACGGCAGCGCGACCTCGACAGCCTCTCAGCTTCTCGTACATCGTCTCTGCGCGGATTAGCTAGTCAAAGGAAAGGTTGCGCGGCCAGTCGAGGCAATCCACCATACTTTCGCGAGCTGCAATTCGGTGGGGAAAGATATGGCCGACTTTGCTTACACGACTGTCCCTGGTAAGATTAAGTCACTACTAAACAAAATTAGGCAGGCGGGGGTTCCAAAAAAAGCAAACAGTCCATGGCTCAAAAGCGTGGGGTTCACATCCAGTAATGATGGATCTCTTCTCACAGTTCTGAGATATATCAATTTCATTGATACAAGCTCAGTTCCAACTGAGATATGGAATCAGTTCAGAGGAAATGATTACAAGAAAGTACTCGGAGCCGCAATTAAAAAAGGCTATGCTGAACTTTTCTCGATCTACCCTGACGCTAATGTAAGGGCTCAATCGGAGATCGAGCACGTCTTTAAAACAAGCTCGACTGCAGGCAACCAAGTTATTGCAAAGACCTTAGCGACTTTTAGAGCCCTCGTTGAGGAGGCAGAATTTTCAACTGATAAAAAGCCGCCTGCGTCGCTAACACCGGATGTTTCGCCCCCTGCACCGGAGATAGCCACCAGCCCCGCTCAATTGGGCCCCCCGAATGCGTCGCTACACATTGACATCCAGATCCACATATCGCCCAAATCCTCGGCAGAACAGATTAATCAAATCTTCGAAAGCATGGCAAAGCACTTGTATCGCGCGAAGAAGTAGACTTCAATGGATCAGCTAGCCAAATTCGTCGCTCTCGCAAAATCTATTGATCACGAGGTGCGAACAAAGATTGGGCCGCCCGCGGAGGGAGAGTTATCCAAAGGCCAAGCCGTACTTCCCTTATCGATCGTATCGAAAACCCGAGGTTACATAGAGAAAATCGCAAATCAGGCGAACGGCTGTTACGAGCGAGGTTGGTACGATGCCTGTGCCGTCATGTTGCGGCGGCTTTTGGAGACGCTCATCATCGAGACTTTCGAACACCATAAGATTGATGCAAATATTAAGAATAGCGCAGGAGATTTTTACTATCTAAAAGATTTAATAGAGATAACTGTCAAGGAGAATTCGTGGAACTTAGGCAGAAACTGTAAGCACGCGATGCCTCGCCTTAAAGATATTGGTGATAGGTCGGCCCATAGCCGCCGATACATCGCCCACAGAGCAGACATAGACAATTTGGTCCCTGACATCAGGGTCGTTGTCCAAGAGCTAGTGTATCTGTCCGAACTCAAATGACCGGCCCGGATCGCACATTCAACTCGCGACTGCACGCATTCTTGCTGCCAACGGGCTCCAACTCCGACCCGGCCTATGCGCCGACGTAGCCCCGCTCGCCCCCCTCACCAAAACCCCGGCCGCGCCTCCGCCAGCCTGCCGCCGATGCGCACCGGCGCGATCCTGCTCGCCAGCCCCGCCTCATTCAGCTCCACCGCGACGCCGCAGAGCGTCGCCGTCGCCCAGGGCCGGCTCGAAGCGCGTCGAGGGCAGCTTGGTGGTGAAGCGGCGCACCGGCTCCTCCTTGTCCATGCCGATCACGGAATCATAATCGCCCGTCATGCCGGCGTCGGTCATATAGGCCGTGCCGCGCGGCAGGATCTGATAGTCGGCGGTCGGCACATGGGTGTGCGTGCCGACGACGAGGGAGACGCGCCCGTCGACGAAATGGCCGAAGGCCTGCTTCTCGCTCGAGGCCTCGGCGTGCATGTCGATGACCGCGGCGTCGCAGCCCAGCCCGAGCGGACAGGCCTCGATCTCGCGCTCGATCGCCGCGAAGGGATCGTCGAGCGCGTCCATGAACACGCGGCCAAGCACGTTGACGACCAGCACGCGCGCGCCGTTCCTGGCCTCGAAGAGATTTGCGCCCCTGCCCGGCGTTCCGCGCGGATAATTGACGGGGCGGATGAGGCGCGGCTGGCGCGTGATGAAGACCAGCGCCTCGCGCTGGTCGAAGGCGTGATTGCCGAGCGTCACGCAATCGGCGCCGGCGGCGAGGAATTCGTCGCAGATCGCCTCGGTGACGCCAAAGCCGCCGGCGGCGTTCTCGCCATTGACGACGACGAAGTCGAGGCTCCAGGCGAGGCGCAGCTTCGGCAATTGCTCGGAAAGGATCGCGCGCCCGGCGCGGCCGACGACATCGCCGATGAAGAGAAGCCGCATGAGAAATCCGTCGATGGCTTCCGCCGCCGCGGAAAAGCTATGCGACAGAAAGGGGAGCGCGGCCGGAGCCCCGCGCCGTCAGGACGACGGCGAAACGCTCGCGGCAGTCGATCAATTCATGCTCTGTTAGCACGAAGTCGAGGCGCTGGTCATGGCTTTCATGCGGAATCCTGGCCGTTTCCTGACTGGCGTAGGCGACGCCGACGGCGAGAATTTTCTTGCGCGCGCGGAGCGCCGCGAGCGTGCGGTCATAATAGCCGGCGCCATAGCCGATCCGGTGCCCGGTGCGGTCGAAGGCCGCGAGCGGCACGAACAGAAGATCGGGCGCGACCTCGGCCGCCGCCGGGGATGGCTCGGAGATGCCCATCTTGCCCTCGACCACCGCATCGCCGGGGCGCCACAGCCGGAAGACGAGCGCCGTTCCCCGCGCGCCGGTGATCGGCAGGGCGGTCAGAATTCCGGCCTCGCTGAGGGCCTCAAGCAGCGGCAGGGTGGAGGCCTCGTCGCGCAGGGCGAAATAGGCCGAGACGATGCCTGGGCGAAACGCGGCGACGAGTTCGGCGCCGGCTGCCGCCAGATGGGCGGCGAAGGCGGCGGGATCGATGCTCTGCGCGGCGCGGCGGCGCGCCAGAGCCTCGGAGCGCAGAACAGCTTTGGGATGAGGCGACTGCATCGGGGGAATGGGCCGGAAATTCATGGCGTTACCAAGCGATCGGTGAAGATTTGCGCTGGATAATGCGATAAATCACAAAGATTAAAGAGACGCTTCCCCAATTGGCTTGAGACGGGAAAACGCTCCGGCGGATGACAAGCGCGGGGCCGCGATGGCCGTGGGATATCGATCCCGGGTACCTACAACGTAGGTGGGCGCCATGTGGCCAAGCCCACGGGCAAGGTCAGGGACAGCTCCCTTTGAGATCGATAAGGCCCCGGGGTTACTGATCCTGCACGCACCCCGCAGCTCCGCCGAATGAACGTAGGACGCATGGCGGCGAATTGCCAGAGCTAGTTCAAGCGAAGTTGCGCCGCCGCCCGCGCCCTCATGGTGAGGAGGCCCGAAGGGCCGTCTCGAACCGCGAGGGCGTCAACAACGCGCCCTGAACACATCCTTCGAGACGCCATTTCCAACGAAATGGCTGCTCAGGATGAGGTGAGCGGGGTTTGCAAAAAGGCTCTTAGCCTGACCTCACTCCTCGCGACGCGCCGGCGCCGTTCAGATCCTGCGCCGCCAGCTCGATGCGGGCGGCGGCCTCACTGACCGAATCGGCGACGCGATCCAGCCATTCGTCGCGCCCGCGCAGGGCGTTCGAGACATCGCCCTTGGCGCCTGAGAGTTCGGCTTCGAGTTCGCCCACGCGGCGGCGCGATTCGAACAGCTCGTCGGCGATGGTCACGGCGGCCATGACGGTCAGGCGCTGATCGCCCATCTCGCCGAATTGCTGGCGCATTGCCGCGATCTTGGCGTCGACGAGTTTCGCGAGTTCGACGAGATGGTCTTCCTCGCCCTCGTCGCAGGCGACCCGGTAGACCCGGCCCGCGATCGTGATCGGAACCTGCGCCATCTAGCTCTCCCGCTCAAGCCCGTTCAGCACGGACTTGACCGCCGCGCTGGCGTCGTCGAGGCGGCGCGCCACCTCGTCATTGGTCGTCTCCAGCGAACTCGACCGGGCGAGCGCGCCGTCGAGTTCGACGGCGAGGCGCGCGCGGTCGTCCTGCATGACGGCCAGCTCCTCCTCGAGATTGGACCGCAGCGCCTCCGCCTTCAGTCGGCGCTCGGTTGCGGCCTCGAGTTTCTCGAGCGCGGCGGAGAGCCGCCTCAGCGCCGCGTCAAAGCGTTCCGGCGTGTCCATGATGCTTTCGGGTTCCCGCTTTGCGACAAGACCATTTGATCCCCCATGCCGCCTTGGACGCGCCACGCGACTTGGGGTGCGACTCAAAGAAACATGGTGTGAGCGTTGACTTTAGCATAATAAATGTTGTCAGAATATCGAGGCCTCGCGCCCTTAAAATCAGCTTCGCCGGACGGCGCGCGCTTGACAGTCGCGCCCATCGTCGAGCACGACGAACCAACGAGCGTCAAGGATTGCCGCAAAAGCCGTCGGGAGGGATTGTCGCCTTTCGCGAAAGTCCGAACGGACCCGCGTTGCGAGGCGCTGCGGCCGCAGCCGCCGCCCGCGGCTGGCGCGCAACTTGCCTTTGAGGATGTTCACACTGTCGACTTGGCCCTGTCGCAAGACCTGACCGTTTCGAGACTTGACCATTTGAACCGGTAAACGGCGGTTCCGGGAAGAAACGACGCAAAAGGAGCAAATGGATGGCGGTTAAAGTCGCGATCAATGGGTTTGGCCGCATCGGCCGCAACGTCTTGCGGGCGATCGCCGAATCCGGACGCACGGACATCGAGGTCGTCGCCATCAACGACCTCGGCCCGGTCGAGACCAACGCCCATCTCTTGCGCTTCGATTCCGTTCACGGCCGGTTTCCGGGCGTCGTCAAGGTCGACGGCGATACGATCGACGTCGGCGCCGGCCCGATCAAGGTCACGGCGGTGAGGGATCCCCATGAGCTGCCCCACGCGGCGCTCGGCGTCGACGTCGCGCTCGAATGCACCGGCCTCTTCACCTCGCGGGAGAAGGCTGCCGCCCATCTCAAGGCGGGCGCCAAACGCGTGCTGATCTCCGCTCCCGGCGACAAGGCCGACTTGACGGTCGTCTTCGGCGTCAATCATTTGAAGCTGACGCCGGAGCATCTCGTCGTCTCCAACGCCTCCTGCACCACCAATTGTCTCGCCCCCGTCGCCAAGGTGCTGAACGACGCCATCGGCATCGAGACCGGCTTCATGACGACGATCCATTCCTATACCGGCGACCAGCCGACGCTCGACACCTACCACAAGGACCTTTATCGGGCCCGCGCGGCCGCGCTGTCGATGATCCCGACCTCGACCGGCGCGGCGAAGGCGGTCGGCCTGGTCCTGCCGGAGCTCAACGGCAAGCTCGACGGCGCCGCCATCCGCGTGCCGACCCCGAACGTCTCGGTGGTCGACTTCAAATTCGTCGCCAGCCGGGAGACCACCGCGGCCGAAATCACGGATGCGATCAAACGCGCGGCCTCAGGCGAACTGAAAGGCATCCTCGGCTACACGGAAAGCCCGAATGTGTCGGCCGATTTCAACCATGATTCGCATTCTTCGATCTTCCATGTCGATCAGACGCGGGTGATCGGCAAAACCTTCGTGCGCGTCGTCTCCTGGTACGACAACGAATGGGGATTTTCGAACCGCATGATCGACACCTCCGTCGCGATGGGGAAGCTTCTATGACGAGATCCAACTCTTCTTCTCCGTTTCCGACGCTCGACGAGGCTGTTCTCGCCGGCAAGAGGGTTCTTGTCCGGGTCGACCTCAACGTGCCGATGGAGGATGGGCGGATCACCGACCTCACCCGCATCGACCGCATCCTCTCCAATATTCGCGAGATCTCGGAAAAGGGCGCGAAGGTCATCATCCTCTCGCATCTCGGCCGCCCCCAGAACGGGCCGGAGGCCGAGACGTCGCTGAAATCGGTCGCCGTGGCGCTGGAGCACGAGCTGAAACATCTCGTCTTCTTCGCCTCCGACTGCGTCGGCCCGGTCGCCAAGACCGCTGTCGCGGCGCTGCGCAACGGCGACATTCTGCTGCTCGAGAACACAAGGTTTCACGCCGGCGAAATCAAGAACGATCCGGCCTTCGTCGAACAGCTCGCCGAACTTGGCGATCTTTACGTCAATGACGCCTTCTCAACAGCACATCGGGCGCACGCCTCGACCGAGGGCATCGCCCACAAGCTGCCCGCCTATTGCGGCCGCACCATGCAGCGCGAGCTCGAAATGCTGACCGGCATGCTGGCCTTTCCGGAGCGTCCGATGGCGGCGATCGTCGGCGGCGCCAAGGTCTCGACCAAACTCGAACTGCTCGGCAATCTCATGCGCCGCGTCGAATATCTGTTCATCGGCGGCGGCATGGCCAACACTTTCCTTTCGGCCAGCGGCAAGAACGTCGGCAAGTCCTTCTGCGAAACGCAGCTCGCCGAAACGGCGCGCAAGATCATGGCCGACGCCGACGCCGCCAATTGCCAGCTCGTCCTCCCGGTCGACGCCATCGTCGCGACCCGGTTCGAGGCCAATGCGCCGACCCGCGCCGTCGATATCGACGAGGTCGGCGAAAACGACATGATCCTCGACATCGGGCCGCGCACCATCGCCAAGGTCGTCGGCGTGCTCGCGGCCTCGCGCACGGTCGTCTGGAACGGCCCTGTCGGCGCTTTTGAGACGCCGCCGTTCCAGGTCGGCACGGTGGCGATCGCGCGCGTCGCCGCGGAATTGACGCGCACCCATTCGATCAAGACCATCGCGGGCGGCGGCGACACCATCGCGGCGCTGAACGCGGCCGGCGCCTTCAATGATTTCACCTATGTCTCGACGGCCGGCGGCGCATTTCTGGAATGGCTTGAAGGCAAGCTGCTTCCCGGCGTCGAGGCGCTGCGCGGACAGAAGGCGGCTTGAAGGGCGCACGCCTGAGGCCGGATCCCTACCGCGCGTAAACGGCGCCGCGCTCTGCGCGGCCGGTCGCAAAATGCCGCCTCGCAAGTTCGAGGCAGCGTGAGAATCCATCGAGATCCGTTAAACGATTGGCGGCGGAAGCGCGACTCCTTACAAGCGGATGGCCCTGCTCCGCGAGGCAGGCGTCGATCATCAGATTGTCGGCTCTTCCGAAATCCTCGATCGCCATGCCAGAGGCGTCGAGCCATCGACGCGAAGCCTCGTCGAAAGCGGCTTGTCCGTCGCGCTTCATTCGGTCAAGCAAGGCCTCGCCTTCGTAGCTGTACCCAAACACCGGCTTTCCAAATCCGGTCAGAAGACCCAGCTCGAAAACGGTCCCCACGTCAGCGTGGGGGCCTCGAAACGGCGTCAGATTGAAAATGCCGCAATCGGCTCCGCGCAACATGTCGACATTGGCGCGGTAGATCGATAAATCGCGGCGGGGCTCGGCCGGATGGGCCTCGTTGTCGAACGGGAAAAGCCCCTCGAAGCCATATTCGGCGCAAAGCTCTTTCTTGCGCCGGCCGACATCTATCGCATCAGCCAAAAACACTTCGGGACCGGCAAGATATATTTTTCGCCGCTCGCTCATCGCGTCCCTCTACAGCGTCGGCGGGCGACGTCTCAGGCGCGGCCGGTTCGCGACAGCCCTTCTTTCGCGAGCTGATTGGTCGGATCGAACACCAGCGCGCGCTGATAGGATTCGATCGCCTTGGCGCGATTGCCGGATTTCTCATAGGCGAGGCCAAGGCCCGCCCAGGCCTCGCCATTCTTGTTGTCGACGTTGAGCGCGGCGTTGAAATCCTCGATCGCCTTGTCGTATTGGCCGATGGCGATGAGGCTTTGGCCGCGGGCCTGATAGGGCGCGCCGGCGAAGGGATCGCGATCGATGGCGTTGTCGAAATCGGTGATCGCCAGCGGGTGATTGCCTTCGCGCTGATAGATGAGGCCCCGCGCGTGGAAGGCCTGGGCGCTCTCCGGATTGAGCCTGATGGCGGAATCGAGATCGGTGCGGGCGGCGTCGAGATTGCCCTGCACGCGCTCCAGATTGGCGCGGCCGAGATAGGCCGGCGCATGATTTGGATCGGCGGCGATAGCGGCGTTGAAATCTGTCATGGCCGCGTCGTTGCTGCCGACCTGACGATAGGCCAGCGCGCGATTTGTGAGCGTCGCCGCATTGGGCGAGATCTTGATGGCCTGGCTGAAATCGGCGATCGCTTCGGGAAACTTGCCGATTTTGGCGTAGGCGACGCCGCGCGTGCTATAGGCTTCGGCGCTATTGGGATTGCGCTGCACGACGTCCGTCAAAGAGGCGATATTGGCCTGCGCCTCTTGCGGCGACTGATTGGCGACCTCGGCGACGCCGGTTCCGCTTTTGATGACGTTGCTCGTCGATTCGCAGCCCGCAAGCGAGAAAGCGGCGAGCGCCGCCAGCGCATAAGGGATCGCGCGCAAGGGCATCGCGCGTCTGGCCGATTTCGCGATAGCCATCATTCGGTCATCCTCGCCCCGCGTGTCGAGCGGTCTTGCCGCCCCGTCCCGGTTTCGTGCGTCAATGATCGGACTGGAGCATTTTCGAGCGAAGCAGATCCCGGTTCGCGTCAAGAAAATGCGGCAAAGCAAAAATCAGCGAACGCCCACAACGGGCTTCGGCTTCATCGGCAACAGGCCCTCGCGCTGCATCTTCTTGCGGGCGAGCTTGCGGGCGCGGCGGATGGCCTCGGCTTTCTCGCGCGCGCGCTTCTCGGAGGGCTTTTCGTAATGGCCGCGAAGCTTCATCTCGCGGAAAATGCCCTCGCGCTGCATCTTCTTCTTGAGCGCCTTCAGGGCCTGATCGACATTATTGTCGCGAACGAGAACTTGCACGCATAAGTCCTTGAGTGTGCGTCAAGCTATCGCTTAAGCGCGACGAACCCGACTGCAATGATGGAACGGGACATCGGGCGCAAAAAAGCGCCTCAACCTCGAAGGGTAGGCGAATAGCAGCATCAAGGCGCGCTGTCCAGAGCTTCGCCCCATAGTCGGGCGCGAAAAACGGGCGCCGCTCAGGCGGGCTTTGCCGCCGCGATGCGCGTGACATGGCCCATCTTGCGGCCGGGCCGCGCTTCCGTCTTGCCGTAGAGCTGAAGGCTCGATCCCGGCTCGCGCAGATATTGCTCGAAGCCGAAAACCTCTTCGCCGATCAGATTCTCCATCTCGACCTCGGCGCCAAGCCGCAATGCGCCGCCGAGCGGCCAGCCGACGATCGCCCTGACGTGCTGTTCGAATTGCGAGGTCTGCGCGCCGCCCAGCGTCCAATGGCCTGAATTATGGACGCGCGGCGCGATTTCGTTGACGCGCAGCGTCTGCGGCCCAGCGCTCCCGCCCGGCGGATCGACGACGAACATCTCGACGGCGAGCACGCCGACGTAATCCAGCGCGTCGGCGATGGCGCGGGCGAGCAGGGCCGCCTCGGCCGCCGTCTCCGGCGCCACCCTGGCGGGCGCGCGCGTGAATTTCAGGATGTGGTTCTCATGCCAGTTCTCGCAGACGTCGTAGGCGACGAATGCGCCGTCCGCCCCGCGCGCGGCGACGACGGAGATCTCCGTCGAGAACGGCACGACCGATTCGAGAATCGCCGGCGCGCCGCCGAGCGAGCGAAAGATGACGGCGAGGTCGCCGCCTTCGCGAACGAGCGCCTGGCCCTTGCCGTCATAGCCGAAACGCCGCGTCTTGAGGATCGAGGGGCGCCCGAGCTGCGCCACGGCCCGGGCCATTGCGCCGGCGTCGTCGACCCGCATATAGGCGGCGACCGGGATGCCGAGCCCGGCCAGAAACTCTTTCTCGACGAAGCGATCCTGGCAGGCTGCGAGCGCCGCGGGACTGGGCCGCACGAGGCACAGGTCCGACAGAAGGGCCGCCGTCCGCGCCGGGACATTCTCGAACTCATAAGTGACGACATCGACGCTGGCCCCGAAAGCCGCCAGGGCGTCTTCGTCCTCATAGGCGGCGTTGGTCCGTTCAGCGCAGACGTCAAAGGCCGGGCTGTCCGCCTCTGGCGCAAAGACATGGGTCCTGAGGCCGAGGCCGGCCGCGGCCAGCGCCAGCATCCGTCCCAACTGGCCGCCGCCGAGGATTCCGATCCTTGCGCCAGGCGCCAGAGCGCCAGGGGAGAGCGTGAAGGTCACGGGCGTTCCGCCCCGGCCGCCGGCTCATCGGCCACCGCCGCGGTCTGCGCCGCCCGCCAGGCGAAAAGGCGCGCGTCGAGCGCCGCATCGAAAAGAGCGAGGATCGCCGCCGAAAGCAGCGCCGCGTTGGTCGCGCCGGCGCGGCCGATCGCGAGCGCGCCGACAGGAACGCCGGCCGGCATCTGGACGATCGACAACAGCGAATCCTGCCCGTGCAGCGCCTTCGTCTCGATCGGAACGCCGAGCACGGGAAGCGCCGTCAGGGACGCGACCATGCCCGGCAGATGCGCCGCGCCGCCGGCGCCGGCGATGATCACCTTGAAGCCCGCGGCCTTCGCGCCCTTGGCGAAATCGAAAAGCCGCTCAGGCGTGCGATGGGCGGACACGATTTTCGCCTCAAAGCCGATCTCGAGCTCCTCAAGCACCACGGCGGCATGGCGCATCGTCTCCCAGTCGGACTGGCTGCCCATGATGATGGCGACGGGTTTTGGGGAAGGGAACAAAAGTCGAACTCTGGATTCGGGCGAAGGCAGCGGCATAGACCAAGGGGAGGCAAGGCGCAAGGCTGAGCCGGAGGCGATCATTGCGGTCTTCCGCGACGGCGCAAGCGCGCGAAACGCTGAAGGCTTTGCAACGGCGAAGCGTGATCTTTTGGAGACAGTCGCGCCAGACTCTCATCGCCCATGTGCGCCGCCCAAATTTGGCCTCAAAACTCGCAAGGGTGGCGATCCGTTGTCGATCGCGCACTGGAAAGAATAAGGGACAGGAATGATGCGGAATTTGACGCGCGCCGCCGTCGTCCTCGCCATGTTGAGCGGGGTTCCGGCCTTCGCGCTCGACAACCCCTTAAGCGGTCTGCTGACCCAGGGGCCGGTCGCCGACTTTCTCAATATTTTTCAGGAGCGCGCGATCGCGCCGCGCGTGATCGAGTGGAACGCCGATTATCCAAAGGGCACGGTGGTCATCTCGACGAGCCAGCGCCGCCTCTACTACATATTGGGGAATAACCAGGCGATCGAGTATGGCGTCGGCGTCGGCCGCGAAGGATTCGCCTGGTCCGGCGAAAAGCATGTCACGGCGATTCGCGAATGGCCGGGCTGGTCCCCGCCGCCGCAAATGCTGAAGCGCCGCCCGGAACTGCCCCGCTACATGCCGGGCGGAATCGACAATCCGCTCGGCGCGCGGGCGATCTATCTCGGCTCAAGCATGTATCGCATTCACGGCTCGAACGAGCCGGAAACGATCGGCGCCGCCGTATCGTCGGGCTGCATCCGAATGGTCAATCGCGACGTCATCGATCTCGCCGAGCGGGTCAAGGTCGGCACGAAAGTGGTCGTGCTGCAGTAGCGGATTTTCATTGGCGTTTCGTCCGGCCGCGGCGCCGCCTCACGCCTTGACCGCAACCACCTCCATGCAAACCCGGTAACGCTCGCTGACGCCATACTCGACGGGCTGAAAGCCGTGCTCCTCCAACAGCGCGTAGAGGCGCTTGCGGCTGAAATTGTGGTAGTGCTCGATCTCGCCCCAATAGGGATTGACCTTGTTGGCGTGCAACAGGCGCCACACCATCGTGTCCATGTTCGGCATGGAGAGAAACAGCGCGCCGCCAGGAGCGAGCAGCCGGCGCGCGGCGATGAGGCCGGTCTTTGGGAAGGGCATGTGCTCCAGCACGTCGGCCATGCTGACGACGCTGTAGCGGCCGCCATCATCAAGCGCTTCTATCGGCAGGCAATGCGCTTCATAGCCAAGCGACCGCAGCACCGCGACATTGTCCTTGCGCAGATCGAGGCCGACCGGCGTAAAGCCCCATTCCTCCGCGGTGAACAGCAGGGAGCCATTGCCGAAACCAACATCGAGCCAGCGTCCGCCCGCGGCGTGGCGCGCGACGCGCTCGACCATGCGGGCGGAAACCGGGCGCTGGCGCTCCATGTCGTGGCCGACCATCTGGTTCTGATGCGTTTTGGCGAATATGACGTCCAGCGCCGCCGCATCGAAGTAGCCCTCCGTGAAGACATGCCCGCAGCTGGCGCATTCATGCCAGTTCATCACCGCCGGCAGCCGCCGGCTGGTAGAGCGCGTGTTTCGTGCAGTCTGCGGCGAGCGTCGCGGGAATATCTTCGTCGCCGCAGAGCGGACAGCAAACATAGCGCACCCTTGCGATCGACGGCGCGGCTGGAGCTTGCGCGGCCTCGTCAGGCGCGGCGAAGGCTGCGGGCCCCTGGCCGGCGCGATAAATCTCCCACATCTGCGTCAAGGCGGCCTCGAAGTTTCGCGCATAGCGCGCGCTGTCGAAAAGGGGCGAGGCCAGCCTCCGCCCGAGCAGTTTGTGACGAAGCCCCTGCAGGAGGCCCGGATCGCCGCACGAAAGCCGCCGCGCGAAATTCTCGTATTCCTCCGGCGACGTCGTCACGAGTTCCGGCAGCCCCACGGCGTGAAGCAGGCTGCCCGCGACGCGTCCGGCGAATGTATCGCCGACGCAGGTTAAAACCGGAAGGCCCGCCCAAAGCGCGTCGCTCGCGGTCGTGTGGGCGTTATAGGGAAGCGTATCGAGAAAAAGATCGGCGAGACGGTGCCGGGCGAGATGTTCCGGCGATGTCAGTTTCGGCGCGAAGACGAGACGATCCGGGTCGACGCCGCGACGGCGCGCCTCCGTGCGTAGATTATCCTTGACCAGTCCGTTGGTCTCGAGAAGCCACAGGACGCTGCCGGGCGCGGCGCGAAGAAGCCGCATCCAGATGTCGAAGAAAGCCGGCGTCAGCTTGTAGCTGTTGTTGAACGAGCAGAACACGAAGCCCTGCTCGGGCAGCCCGCATTGCGCCCGCGTCGGCGTCAGTTCGGCGATCAGGCGGCTCGTATCGTTCGGCTGATAGCAATGCGGCAGATGGACGATTTTTTCGCTGTATCCGTCCTGTTGGTCCATCGGAAGCACGAACGGATCGGCGATGATGTAGTCGATGAAATCGGCGCCCATCGTGCCCGGAAAGCCGATGAAGCTCGCTTGCACGGGCGCCGGCCTTCGCGCTGAAATGCCCGTGCGGGCGCCCGCGGTGTAGCCCTTCATTTCGATCAGAATGTCGATCCCGTCATCGTGAATGCGTCGCGCCGCCTCGTCATCGGAAAGCGCGCTTAGATCGACGAAATGATCGAAGGCCTTTCGCAGCCGCGCGCCGATCTCGCTGCGATCGTCGGGCCCGTGCGAATAGGCGGTGATCTCGAAGCGCGAGCGATCATGCAGTTCGAAGAGTTGGGCGACCAGAATCGCCGTCGCGTGGCGGCAAAAATCGCAGGAGAGATAGCCGATGCGCAGCTTGCCGGCGGACGCGCGGCGCGGGCCGTAATCCGGCGGGGCGACCTTAAAGCTCTGCGAGGCGGCGCGCGCGACGCGCAGCTGCTGCGCCGGACTCGCCGCCATGCTCAGAACCGAAAATGGATGCGGCGCCGACGCGCTCGAGTCGAGAAGCTGGAGCAGTTCGGACTCTTCATCCTCGATCCCGCTCCAGTCGCAGATGCCGCGCCGCTTGTGATGAAGCCAGACGCGAATCGCGAGGAGGCGCGGATCGAGCTCCACCGCCGTGCGGTAGCAGGCGATCGCCTCGCCAAGCCGGCCGAGGGATTCCAGAGCCGCGCCCATGTTGGCGTGCGCGTCGGCCAGCGTCGGGCGCAGCGCGATCGCCTGGCGATAGGCCTCGATCGCCTCTTCGTAGGCCTGCTGGCTTTGCAGCGCATTGCCGAGATTGACATAGACCTCGGCAAAATTCGGCCGCAGCGCGACGGCGCGCCGGTAGGCTTCGATCGCCCGCCCGGGCTGTTGCAATTCTTTCAGGATATTGCCGAGGCTGAAATAGGGTTCGGGCGCATCGGGCCTTTGCGCGATGATCTCTTCGCAGACAGCGATGGCCTCCTCCTTGCGGCCGAGTTTGCGCAGGATATTGGCGGCGTTGGCGTAGGCGGGGACGAAGCCGGGATTGAGCGCCGCCGCCCGCCTGTAGGCCTCCAGCGCTTCGCCGAACCGCTCCTGATCCTCGAAAGCGTTGCCAAGATTGGAATGAGCCTGCGCAAAATCCGGCTGCAGCGCGATCGCCCGCTGGGTGGCCTCGATCGCCTCCAGGGTGCGCCCGAGAGCGCGGTAAATGGCGCCGAGATTGGACAGCGCTTCCACATAATCGGGTTTGACGGCGATCGCGCGGGCGACCAGATCGGCGGCGGCTTCATGATCGCCGCGATGATGCGCGATCAGTCCGAGATGATGCAGGCAGAGGAAATGCTCCGGGCTCGGCGGCGAGCACCTTGGCATATATTTCTTCCGCCGCGCGATGGCGTCCGGCCCGGAAACATTCGAGCGCCAGCACCAGGGAGTCGTCGATCGACGGGACTGGCCATATCTCCAGCGCGCCCTGCCCCGCCGATTTGCTGTCGCCTTGCACTGCCGCCATCGCCCATCCCCGCCCCGTAGCTCGCGAGCGCAAGACCTAAGGCCGCTGGCTTGCCCGAAGCGTATGGCGCCGGTCTGCAATGAAGCTTGGCAGGCTGAGCAAAAACCTAGAACGGCAGGTTGAACACGCGGCCCGGCACGAGTTCGCCCTTCTCGATCGCGCCGACGGCGATGACGACCCCGCCGCAGGCGGCGTAGGCCGAGCCGTCGGCCGGCGCATCGGCGCCGCGCAGCAGGATCGATTGTCCGCGCCGCAGCCGCGCCGCCGCGTCGCGGTCGACGATGACGCGCGGCAATTCCATGAGGCCCGCCTCGACCCGGCGCATCGCCGCCGCCTCGACGCCGCCCTCTTCGAGATCGCTCAGGGCGATGGAATCGGCCTCAGCGAAGGGTCCGACGCGCGTGCGGCGCAAAGCGGTGACATGACCGAAACAGCCAAGCATGCGGCCAAGGTCGCGGGCGATGGCGCGCACATAGGTGCCCTTGCCGCAGCGCGCCTCGAACACCGCCTCGTCCTGATCCGCGCTGAGAAGCTCGAGCGCGTGGATCGTCACCGGCCTTGCCGAAAGCGCAGGCGTTTCGCCGTCGCGGGCGATGTCATAGGCGCGCTCGCCATCGATCTTGATCGCGGAGAAGGCGGGCGGCATCTGCTGGATCGTCCCGATGAATTGCGGCAACAGCGCGAGAATGTCGGCCCGCGCGCGGCCGAAGCTCCGATTGCGCCGTGACCTTGCCGTCCGAATCGTCGGTGTTGGTTTCGGCGCCGAAGCGGACCGTGAAGCGATAGGCCTTTTCGCCATCCTGCACGAAGGGGACGGTCTTCGTCGCCTCGCCAAAGGCGACCGGCAAGATGCCCGAGGCCAGCGGATCGAGCGTGCCCGCGTGGCCCGCCTTCTTGGCGTTGAAGATGCGCTTCAGGCGCGAGACGGCGTGGGTCGAGGTCATGCCGACGGGCTTGTCGAGCACGACCCAGCCGTCGACGTCCTGGCGCGTCGAGCGCGGCGCGCTCATTCGCCCTTTTCCGCAGGATGATCGACGGCGCCGGAGGAGGGCTCCGAATTCGCGCTTCGCCTCAATATCCTGCTTCACCTTCGGCAAGTTCAGCAGGGCGTCGATCTTGCCGCCATAGTCGAAGCTGGGATCGGCCTTGAAGCGGACCTCGGGCGCAAATCGCAAATTGACGCGGCGGGCGATCTCGCCGCGCAGGAATTTCTTGTGCCGGTCGAGCGCCGCCAGGCAGTCGGCGACATTGTCGCCGCCAAGCGGCATGACATAGACCGTGGCGAGCTTCAGATCCGGGCTCATGCGGACATCTGGAACCGTCACGACCTTTCCCTCAAGCGCGGGATCGGCGATGTCTGACCTGGTCAGAAGTTCGGACATGGCGTGGCGGACAAGCTCCGCGACGCGCAGCATTCTCTGCGAGGGTTGGCCGCCCTGCTGGTGATGAAGTCTGGACAATTTTGGAACTCCGGCGCTTTTCAGCGTTTACCTTCGGGCTTTGACTCGCCCTGAAGAGCCATCGGCTCTCGACCATTATCGGCGCGCGCGCTCCGCTAGAGCGCGATTGAACTCTCACCCGATTTGCGGAGGGTGGACGGGCCGGCCGCACCGATCGACCAACGCCGTCAGATCCGGCATTCGTTATGCGAGCGCCCGCCTAAAGCGAGCGCTGGATCTCCTCGATGCGATAGCACTCGATGACGTCGCCGACGCGCATATCCTGATAGTTCTCGAACGCCATGCCGCATTCCTGGCCGGCGACGACCTCCTTGACCTCATCCTTGAAGCGCTTGAGCGTCGACAGCTTGCCTTCGTGGACGACGACATTGTCGCGGATCAGGCGAACATTGGCGCCGCGCTGGACGTTTCCATCGGTGACCCGGCAACCGGCGACCTTGCCGACCTTGGAGATGTTGAAGACCTCCAAAATCTCGGCGTTGCCGAGCATTTCCTCGCGCAGCGTCGGCGCGAGAAGGCCGGACATCGCCGCCTTCACATCATCCACGAGATTATAGATGATGTTGTAATAGCGGATTTCCAGCCCGGACTGTTCGGCGAGCTGGCGGGCCTCCTTGTGGGCGCGCACATTGAAGCCGATCAGCGCCGCGCCGGAGGCTTCGGCGAGCGTCACGTCCGAACTCGGTGATGCCGCCGACGCCCGCGTGAATGACGCGCGCGGCGACCTCCTCCGTATTGAGCTTTTCGAGCGTCGCGATGATCGCCTCGACCGAGCCCTGGACGTCGCCCTTGATGACGAGCGGAAACTCCTTGCGCCCCGCCGTCTTCAACTGGCTCATCATGTCGGCGAGCGAGCCGCGCGCGAGACTGCCGCGCGCCGCCGCCTGCTCGCGCTTCTGGCGGTCGCGATATTCGGCGATCTCGCGGGCTCTCGCTTCGTTCTCGACGACGGCGACGCGATCGCCAGCCTCGGGCGAACCGGAAAAGCCCAGAACCTCGACCGGCATGGAGGGACCGGCCTCAAGCCGCGTCTCGCCCTTGTCGTCGATGAGGGCGCGGACCCGGCCCCATTGCGAACCGCCGACGATGAGGTCGCCGACGCGCAGCGTGCCGCGCTGCACGAGCACGGAGGCGACGGGGCCGCGGCCCTTGTCGAGGCGCGCCTCGATGACCGTGCCTTCGGCCGGACGATCGGGGTTCGCCTTGAGATCGAGCAATTCGGCCTGCAGGGCGATGAGATCGATCAGCTTGTCGAGGTTGGTCTTCTGCGTCGCCGAAACCTCGACCTCGAGCGTGTCGCCGCCGAGCAATTCCACCTGCACTTCATATTGAAGCAATTCGCTGCGCACGCGCTCGGGCTTGGCGTCCGGCTTGTCGATCTTGTTGATCGCCACGATGATCGGCACATGCGCCGCTCTGGCGTGCGCGATGGCTTCGGCCGTCTGCGGCATCACGCCGTCATCGGCCGCGACCACCAGAACGACGATGTCGGTGACCTTGGCGCCGCGCGCGCGCATCGCCGTGAACGCCGCATGGCCGGGGGTGTCGATGAAGGTGACCGGCAAGCCCGTTGGAGGCGACGATCTGATAGGCGCCGATGTGCTGGGTGATGCCGCCGGCCTCGCCGGAGACGACATTGGCGTGGCGGATCGCGTCGAGCAGCGAAGTCTTGCCGTGATCGACATGGCCCATGATGGTGACGACCGGCGGCCGGAGGACCTGATGTCCGTCGGCGTCCGGCGCATCGAACAGGCCTTCCTCGACGTCGGACTCGGCGACGCGCTTCACGGTGTGGCCGAGTTCCTCGGCGATGAGCTGGGCCGTATCGGCGTCGATCACATCCGTGATCTTCGCCATCTGGCCCTGTTTCATCATCAGCTTGATCACGTCGACGGCGCGCTCCGACATGCGGTTGGCGAGCTCCTGGATCGAGATGGTCTCGGGCAGGACGACTTCGCGCGCGAGCTTTTCCTTGGTCTCGCTGACGTGGCCCTTGAGCCGCTGGGTGCGGCGGCGGAAGGCCGCGATCGAGCGGGTGCGCTCCTCCTCGTCGCCGGTGGCGCTGGCGACCGTGAGGCGGCCGCGGCTCTTCTGCTCGGCGCCCTTGACGGGGCGCGCGACGATCACCTTCGTCGGCATGCCGGGACGGCGAATGATGCGCTTGGCGTCCTCGTCTTCGACCGGCGAGCGTCCGGGCGGTCGCGGGGAGGCCCGCCGGAGCCGCCTCCGCGAGAACGCCAGACGGCGCTGGCGAGGGCGCCGTCGTCGCGGCAAAGCCGCCGGGCGCCTTGCGGGGCGCCGGATTGGTCAGCGCGGGCGCCGGCTCGCCGCCGGACAGACGGCGTCTTGCTTCCTGCTCCGAGCGGCGCTTCGATTCCGCCTCGAGAATGCGGCGCGCTTCCTCTTCGCGCTTGCGCGCTTCGGCGGCGGTGCGCTCCTCGCGTTCGCGCGCCTCGCGCTCTTCGCGCGCCTTGTTTTCGATTTCGGCGCGCTTGCGCTCTTCGACTTCGCGTTCATGGGCGCCCGAGAGCGCCCGGGAGCGCGCCTCGCGCTCCTCTTCGGTCAAGGATCGCAAAATGACGCCGGACGAGGACCGCGGCGGCGCCCCTTGCGGGCGCACCGGCTTCTGTTGCGGACGCGGCGGTTGCGGCGCGACGACCGGCTGAGCCGGCTCCTGCGCGACGCTCTCGCGCGGCGCGATGCGGCTCGGTTCCCAGCGCGCGGCGCTTCACCTTCTCGACGACGACCGCCTTGCTGCGCCCATGCGAAAAGCTCTGGCGAACGATGCCAGCCTCGACCGGACGCTTCAGCGACAGCGTCTTCGTCGGAGAGACGCTTAGCGTATGGTCGCCGGGATTCTTGGTTTCACTCATCAGTCTTGCGTTCCCGGGCTTGCGCCCATTCGAAAATCCATTGAACCGGCTCGGCCGGCCGCTTGAACCACGATCCTCCGCACTGGCGCAGATCATGGTCGCTATCCCACTGTTTCCACGCAGGATCAATCCGAAAGGCCAAAACCTTTCCGATCAATCCCGGCGCTTCTTCCTCGCCCACGCTGCAACGCGACGGGCAAACCGGCGGGGCTTTCCCTTGAAACAGGGTCGGACCGCCGGGCGAAATCTTTTTACGTCGCCTCCGGCGCTTGCGAACCGGAGTCTGGATTCAGCGTCGCTGCGCCCTGCTCCGCCGCCCGATACATCGCCAGTTTGCGGCAACGCGTCAGGAAAGCATCGCTGGCCGCACCTGAAAGCAACGCTGCATGTATCACATTAGCCCGCCCCAATGCCAAATCCAATTGATCCGACGGGAACAGAACGATCCGCGGCCTTACATCTTCATCGCCGAACCGGCGGCGCAAACTCTGCCCCAGCTTGCGGACGCCGTCCGCTCCGCCATCGCAGGCGTGAACCAATCCTGCGATCGCTCCGCCTGCAATCGCTTCTTCGACCTTGCCGAAACCGGCCACGACCGTCCCCGCCTTGTTTGCGATCGAGAGGGCCTGCAGGCAATCCTTCGTCAACAACGTCTCGACCTCGGCCGCGAGATTCTCGGGCGCGGCCACCTTCTTCTTGAAGCCGCGGGCGAAAGCGTGCTTTCTGACCGCCTCGGCCACAAGCGCGGCGCTCGCCGTAACCCACACGCCGCGCCCGGGCAATTTTCGCCGAATGTCGGGGACGACGGCCTCGCCGGGTCCCAGCACAAATCGAATCATGTCCTGCGGCGCGCCTTTGGTCCGCGTGACGATGCAGGTCCGCTCGGGACCAGCCTCGGCCTCGTCCGGATCGAGCGTCGCCAGCATCGGCTCTCCGGGCCCTTGATTCTGCACGGCTTCGTCAGATGGCGCCCTAATGTTCGGCCTCGCTATCCAGCGTCTCCTCCGGCGCCGGCTCGGGGATGGCGTCGATCCAGCCCGCACGGACGCGGGCCGTCATGATCATCGTCTCCGCCTCCTCGCGCGTCAGTTCGAATCCGTCGAGATAGCCGGCGTGTTTCACCGTTTCGCCGTCCTTGCGCTCGGTCCAGCCGATGAGGTCGTCGGTGGCGCAGCCGGCGAGATCCTCGACGGTCTTCACGTCGTTCTCGCCGAATTTGACCAGCATCGCGGTGGTGACGCCGGCGACCTCCTTCAGCTCCTCGGAAACGCCGAGTTCGATGCGCCGGGCGTCCTGCTCGGCTTCGATTGCGGCGAGATAGTCATGCGCACGGGCCTGAATCTCGGCCGCGGTGTCCTCGTCAAACCCCTCGATCGCGGCGACTTCGGCCGGTTCGACGAAGGCCAGTTCCTCAACGGAGCGGAAGCCCTCGGAGGCCAGCAATTGCCCGACCACCTCATCGACGTCCAGCGCCTTCATGAAAATATTGGTGCGCTCGACGAATTCCTTCTGCCGGCGCTCGGATTCCTCGGCCTCGGTCAGGATGTCGATGTCCCAGCCGGTCAGCTGCGAGGCGAGGCGCACGTTCTGGCCGCGCCGGCCGATCGCCAATGATAATTGGTCATCCGGCACCACGACTTCAATACGCGCGGAATCCTCGTCGAGCACGACCTTGACGACCTCAGCCGGCTGCAGCGCGTTGACGATGAAGGTCGCAGCGTCCGGCGACCAGGGAATGATATCGATCTTTTCGCCCTGCAGCTCGTTGACGACGGCCTGCACGCGCGAACCGCGCATGCCGACGCAGGCTCCGACCGGATCGATCGAGGCGTCGCGCGAAATCACCGCGATCTTGGCCCGCGAGCCCGGATCGCGCGCGACCGACTTCACCTGAATGATGTTGTCGTAGATTTCCGGCACTTCCTGCTGGAAGAGCTTGGCCATGAACTGCGGATGGGTGCGCGACAGGAAGATCTGCGGGCCGCGCTGCTCGCGGCGCACGTCATAGACATAGGCGCGCGCGCGATCGCCCGGCCGGAACATCTCGCGCGGGATCATTTCGTCGCGCCGGATCGTCGCTTCGCCGCGGCCAAGGTCGATGATCACATTGCCATATTCGACGCGCTTGACGACGCCGTTGACGATATCGCCGATGCGATCCTTGTATTCCTGGTACTGGCGGTCGCGCTCGGCTTCGCGCACCTTCTGGACGATCACCTGCTTCGCCGATTGCGCCGCGATGCGGCCGAAATCGAACGGCGGCAGCGTCTCGGCGATCCAGTCGCCGACCTGCGCCGCCGGGTTCTTCTTGCGCGCCTCATTGAGGGTGATGTGAATGGCGTCGTTTTCGATCTCGTCGACGACGAGAAGGAGGCGGGAGAACCGGATTTCGCCCGTCTTCGGATTGATTTCCGCGCGCACCTCGGTTTCCTGGCCGTAGCGGGAGCGCGCCGCCTTCTGGATGGCGTCCTCCATCGAGGTCAGGACGATCTGCCGGTCGATCGATTTCTCGCGCGCGACCGCGTCGGCGATCTGCAAAAGTTCGAGCCTGTTGGCGCTGACGGCCATCTTGCTTCTCCTATTTCGGCATCGGGCGCGGAGGCGGCGGGCGCGTTGCGTCCGCGCGCGCGCCCGGCTGGGGCCGGCCCAATTTGGCCTGTTTAAACTTCGATGCGACGCCAGCCGGAAGAACTGGCTTCGCTTTGGCGTTGCGCGCGGCGAACCGGCCGGGGCCACGCTGCGGCTCCGGCGCTGCGGCTGCGTCGTCATCGCCGGTTTCCGCCGAGTCATCGTCGGCCTCGGCCAGCGCCGCCTTCGCGGCGCGCAGGGACTCCCGGATCAAGGCTTCGGTCAGAACGAGCTTGGCCTCGGCGATATCGCGCAGCGGCAAAATCGCCTCCACGGCCTCGCCGGGCTTGGCGTCGCCGCGCAGAAACTTGACCGTCGCCTCGATCCCTTCGCCCTCGACCGCGCCGATCAGGCCGCGAAACCGCTTGCGGCCGTCAAGCCCGGCGCGCAATTCGATGCGCGCCTCCTGTCCCAGCGCGCGGCGGATGTCGGAGGCGCGCACCAGCGGCCGATCGATGCCGGGCGAAGAAATCTCAAGTCGATAGGCCTGCTTGCACGACGTCCTCGACGTCGAGAACCGGCGACAGGGCGGCGCTGACCGCCTCGCAATCCTTGACGGTCATCGAGCCGTCGGGGCGCTCCGCCATGATCTGCACGGTCATTCCGTCCTGCGCCGACAGCTTGACCCGCACCAGGCGGTAGCCGAGATCGGCCAGAACCGGCTGCGCGAGCATGGGCGATCCGCGCGGCGACGCCGGTCTCGGCGACGAAGCGGGCTTCGCCCAGCAAATTCTGCGATTTCGTCTGGCAAGTTCGTGCTGTGATCCAAACCCTGTCGCATCCCACCAAGGCGCTTTTTGCGGCCGATTACATCGCGCGGGCCTATCGGCAATAAAAAAGAGCGGGTCCGGACGGGCCCACTCTCGATACGGCATTTACCGGATTAGATAAACGCTATGAGAAGATTGAATGGCGCTGATATAGACCTTTCGGTCCCGCCGCGCAAGCCTCGCGAAAATCCGCAGCGGCGCAATTTGAAGTCACGTCACTTTTCCCCCTAGCAAGCCGAAAATCGCGCCAAGGCCCGCCTTCCAGGCGAAGCCGAAAGACTCAAACGTCGCTTGCTGGTTCGCCGTCGGAGTTGGCCACTGAACCGCGATGGCGATCTCTATGAGGCCGGACAGAACCGTGATGCCGAGAATCGCGAGAAATACAAGTTTGAAAACCGGGGTTGCAACGATGGGGGCGGGCGCGCCAGAAGCCGGCTGGGTAGGACCAGCCTCAAGGTCGGGGAGCGCAAATTGGTGAGCCTGAATTTTTCGCGAATCGCCGAGCGCGCCTTCGTTCTTGTCTATCTTCAGGCTGTCTATCGTCGGCCTGTCTCCCGTCGTAACAATTTTCGTCTCTGTGAAAGGAGATGAAAAGGCCGATGCAGCCACGGCCGCGGCATTCGCCAGGAAGCCTTTTTCTCTGCCGCCGATAATCATGATGCGCCCACCTTTCTGTGACCCGATCGCCGACGCGGTCGCGTCGACTGCGATCTGATCCCAAGTTGATCTGACGGAAAGTTTAGCACGGGCGCGAAAATGCGTTTAGGCGCGATCAAGCCGCCCCGCTCGGCTTCCCGGCGCTCTGGCTCGAACAGTCGGGCGAGGCCCGCCCGACGGCCACGTCGGGGATGGGCGCGCAAACGCGCGCCGCCAAGCTTCCGTCAATACTGCAGATATTGCTCGGAGATCATATCGCCGAGGCGGTCGTTGTCCTGCACGAAGGCGGTGATGAACTCGTGCAGCCCGATCTTGAAGATTTCGTTCGTCGTCGCGTTCTTCAAGCCGCTGCATCACGGCGTACGCCTGCTTTTGCGCCGGCCCGGTGCGGCCGTAGGCCTTGGCGATGGCGTCGAGGAAATGCACGATATTATCGTAGCAGGCGATCAGAGAGCGCGGCATCTCGAGCTTCAGGATCAAAAGATCGGCGATCAGCCAGGGCTTCACATTCTCGCGGTAGACCCAGTGATAGGCGGTCAGCGCCGAAACCGCGCGCAGGATCGCCGTCCACTGGAAATAGTCGAGCGAGCCGCCGACCGATTCGTTTTCCGGCAGCAGCACGTGATATTTGACGTCGAGGATGCGCGCCGTATTGTCCGCGCGTTCGATGAAAATGCCGAGCCGCGAAAACCAGAAGGCGTCGTTGCGCAGCATGGTGCGATAGGCCGAGCCGTCGTAATCGAGCGAGGTCTTCTTCACGAAGTCGAGGAATCGCGCCAGCTCGCGCCGGTCGTAGTAGCCGCGCGTGGCGTTGCTTGCTTCAAACCGTTTCAGCTCGATCCAGGCGCCGTTGATGGCGTCCCACATTTCGACGGTGAGCGCCGTGCGGACCGCGCGCGCGTTGGTGCGCGCGAGTTCGATGCAATTGCGGATCGATGACGGATTGTCCGCCGCGAAGGTGAGATATTCGACGACGCTCTGCTCTTCGGCCGCGCCGCGGGTCTCGCGAAAGCCGGCGGCGGCGCCCGACGATTCCAGCGCGCTTTCCCATTCGGTGCCGGTGCCCGAATAGCTGGTCGGCAGCGTCGCGAGCCGTTGCGTCGCCTCGACGATGCGGGCGAGGAAATCCGCGCGCTCGACATAGCGCGCAAGCCAGTAGAGATGATCAGCTGTGCGGGAGAGCATTGCCTGCTTCTAATCCTCTGACGGGTTCAATTCAGGTCCAACGAACAAAAGGTCATTTTTGCTGGCGGCGGAAGATCGGGAAAATTGCGTCCAAAGGCAAACGCGCGAACGCCGCTCTCGAAGCGCTCGTTGCGGCCGCCCGAAACATCAAGACAGCTGGCTCTGGGTTTGACTCTGGCTTTGGCTCAGAAACGGGGCGGCGGGCTCAAAAGTCGAATCATCGACGATCCAGGTGTCCTTGGTGCCGCCGCCCTGGCTGGAATTGACGACCAGCGAGTTCTCGATCAGCGCGACCCGGGTGAGGCCGCCCGGCACGACGCGCACGCCATTCGTTCCAGTGAGGACGAACGGCCGCAGATCGACATGGCGCGGCGCGATCCCGGTATCGAAGAATGTCGGCGTGGTCGAAAGCGCCAGCGTCGGCTGCGCGATGAAATTATCCGGGTCCTTGGCCAGCTTGACGGCGAAAGCCTCGATCTGCGCCTTGGTCGCGCGCGGGCCGACGAGCATGCCGTAGCCGCCCGATCCGTTGACCTCCTTCACCACGAGATCGCCGAGATTGGCCAGCACATGGCGCAGCGCTTCGGGTTCGCGGCAGCGCCAGGTCGGGACGTTCTTCAGGATCGCCTTCTCGCCGAGGTAGAATTCGACGATCTCCGGCATGTAGGTGTAAATCGCCTTGTCGTCGGCGACGCCGGTCCCGACCGCATTGGCGAGGGTGACGTTGCCGGCGTGATAGGCGCGCATCAGCCCCGGCACGCCCAGCACCGAATCCGGAT
Organism: uncultured Alphaproteobacteria bacterium; assembly: GCA_963757985.1. Lineage (GTDB taxonomy): Bacteria > Pseudomonadota > Alphaproteobacteria > Rhizobiales > Beijerinckiaceae > Methylocapsa. The sequence goes on from CAVWTQ010000002.1 coordinate 236,121, forward strand.
TGAACACCTCCGGATCGAGGAAATTGTCGTCGATGCGCCGATAGAGCACGTCGATCTGCTTCGCCCCCTGCGTCGTGCGCATGTAGAGCTTGTCGTTTTCGACGAGGAGATCGCGGCCCTCGACCAGTTCGACGCCGAGCTTGTCGGCGAGGAAGGAATGCTCGTAATAGGCGGAGTTGAACCGGCCGGGCGTCAGCAGCGCGATGGTCGATTGTTCGTTTTCTCCGCCAGGAGACGACCGAACGCAGCGCCGCGAGCAGCACATCCGGATAATTCTCGACCGGGGCGACGCGGTGCTCGGTGAACAGATCCGGCATCAGCCGCATCATCACCTCGCGGTTCTCCAGCATATAGGAGACGCCGGACGGCGTGCGGACGTTATCTTCGAGCACGTAGAAATCGTCTTCGCCCGTGCGGACGACGTCAATGCCCGCGATCTGGACGTAAATATCGTGGGGCACCGGCCGCCCGACCATTTCCGGCCGGAACTCGGAATTCTTCAGGATGAGGTCCGCCGGGATCTTGCCGGCCTTGATGATTTCCTGCGCGCCGTAGACGTCCGAGAGGAAGCGGTTCAGCGCCTTCACGCGCTGAAGGAGCCCGGCCTCGAGCCGCGTCCATTCCGACCGCAGGATGACGCGGGGAATGATGTCGAAGGGAATCAGCCGCTCGCCGGCGTCCTTCTCGCCATAGACGGCGAAGGTGATGCCCATGCGGCGAAACAAGAGCTCCGCCTGCGCGCGGCGGGAGGCGAGATGTTCAGTGGGCGTCGCCTTGAGCCATCGCGCGATCTTGCCGTAGACGGGACGAACGTCGCCGCCCGCCAATGTCATTTCGTCGAAACAGCGCCCGTCTCCCAATATCTGAAGCTCCTCTCGAAGAACAATCCGGATCCGACCGCACCGGCGCAACCAAGCATTTTACATACCAGCAAACGCCTTCGATTTCCCCGCCATCGGCCTCAAACTAACCCATCCGCACCATTTTGGACGAAGAATAAAGAAGGAAAAAGACAAACGCCCGACTGACCCGAAATGGGATGCTTATGGTTAACAGTTTGGAAATGGTTGCCGGATAGGTACGTCGATGACCGCCGCCTTCGCGCCGGCCATCGAGGGGAAGGAAAGCTCCATGTCGTTCGCAACCATCACGCGCAGCGCAAGCGAGTTGCGCGGCTTTGCGCGCAGCGACAGCGTCGCGAGGGGCGTCGCAGGGAGCGTCCCGGCAAGTCCCGCCAGACGGCCCAAAGGCGTGTCGGCGCCGCAAATCTTGCGCCTCGCGATCATGATGCTCCTTATAGCCTTCTGCATTCGTCTCGCCGCAGCGGCGCGGAGCGGCCACGCGGAGGAACAAAGCGCGCCCCACGCCCTTGAGGCGTCAGCACCGCGAATGCTGCGCTGACAAGCCCTGCTGAGGATCCGCGCGGCTGATGGAGGCTTCCCGCGCATCGGCCGGAGCTGATGCCGTCAACAGGGCCAAACGGCGAAGAGGGCCCAAGGCTCCGCCGGGCGGCGCGCGCGCCGGCATGCGTTTCCTGCCGGCGCGGCGATTTCCGCGATGCTTCAGCCGCAGCCTGATGCCCGGCCCTATTGACGGGCCATATTAAAGCTGGGTTTGTAGCCAAATATTATCTTTTGAAGCCGTTTCTTATATTAAACTCTTCGGCGGGCGTTTCGACTTGCTTCATGATCTCGGGCTGAGCGTGCTGGTTTGATCGAACAGGCGATGATATTCGCGCTTGGATTTTTGCTCGCGGGGCTGCTCGCTCTCGCGATCGCTCCGGCGTTTTGGCGGCGCGCCCTGCGGCTCTCCACGCGGCGGCTCGAAATGCTGCTCCCGCTGTCGAGCCGCGAAATCATCGCAGAGCGCGATCTTCTGCGGGCGGAATTCGCCGTGGATCGCCGCAAATTCGAGCAAAAAGCCGAAATTCTCAAAGCGGATCGCGTCGTCCGACATGGCCGAACTCGGCCGCCGGGCGGCGCAGCTCGTCGCGATCAGGCGAAAAACACGCGGCGCTCCAGGAGCGCCATGCCGAACAGGGCGCCGAACTCACCGCCGCCCGCCACGCGGTCCTCGACGCCCGCGCCCAACTCGGCGTCGCGGCCTCGGTGCTTTACAGCGACAGCGGCCTCGTCGAACGCAAGGAGGCCGATCTCATGCGATTGCGAGGCGATCTGGCGCAATCGCGGGCGCAGGCCAGCAGAACAAAGCGCGGCTTTGGCCGATTTTGAGGCGCTATTGGCGATACAAGAGGCATATCTGGCGGCGGCGCGCGACGACATCGCAAGGCTCAGCGAAGCGCTGGGCTCGCTGCGCCTCGAGCATGAGGCCGATCTCGCGACGCTCAAGGCGACGGCGGCGCGCCTCACGGATCGCGAGGAAGCGCTGAAAGCCGCCGAAAGCAGGGAAGTCGAACTGCTGCGCCGGCGCGAGCGGCAGATCGAGACCTCGCGCGCCGCCGAACGTCGATTGATTGAAAAGATCGCCCGGATCGGCGCCGAGGAAGCCGCCGCGCGGCGAGATCTCGACGCCGAGCGCGCGCGCAGCGAAAGCCTCGCCCAGGAACTCGGCGCCCTGCGGCGCCTCAGCGCCGGGCGCGAGGCGGCCCCGCTCACCACCGAGCGCGAGGAGAACGCGATCCTGCGGCAGGCCATCAACGAGATCGGAGCCGCCATCATCCGCACGGCCGCCCTGTCTCTCGAATCGGCCGCGACGCCGCATGAACGCTTTGAAGGCGGCGAGACGGACGCCCGCGCGGCCGCAAGCGCGAATGTCAAGGCGACGTCGAAGTAATATCGCCCTCAGCCGCCGAGCTTCGCCACCAGTGCGTCGGAAACCTCGAAATTCGCGTAGACGTTCTGCACGTCGTCATTGTCTTCGAGGAGGCCGACAGGCGCAGGACCTTTTCGCCCGCCTCGTCGTCGACGGCGACGGTATTTTGCGGCTTCCAGATCAGGCTCGCTTTGGTCGGCTCGCCGAATTTGGCCTCGAGGGTCTGCGCGACCTCGCGCAGGCTTTCGAGCGAGGTGATGATCTGATGCGCCTCAGCGGTCGATTCGACATCGTCCGCGCCAGCCTCGATCGCGGCCTCGAGCATCGCCTCTTCGGACGCGACTTTGGCCGGGAATTCGATGAGGCCGACATGATCGAACATGAAGGAGACGGCGCCGGTCTCGGCGAGCGCGCCGCCGACCTTGGTGAAATAGGAGCGCACCTCGCCCGCCGTGCGGTTGCGATTGTCGGTCAGGGCCTCGACGATGACGGCGACGCCGCCCGACGCATAGCCCTCATAGCGCACTTCATCATAGTTTTCGGCGTCGGCGCCGGTCGCTTTCTTGATGGCGCGCTCGATATTGTCCTTCGGCATGTTTTCGACGCGCGCGGCGATGACGGCGGCGCGAAGGCGCGCATTCATCGCCGGGATCGGGCAGGCCGAGCTTCGCGGCGACGGTGATTTCGCGGGCGAGCTTGGAGAAGAGCTTGGAGCGGATCGCATCCTGCTTGCCCTTCTTGTGCATGATGTTCTTGAACTGGCTATGTCCCGCCATGCCCCTGCAATCCCTCCCGGTCCGGCGCGCTGAATGCGCGGCGGGCAAGCATATAGGCCGGGAATTTCCGGAAATAAAGGCTGAGGGCCGGCTGGATGCGGCGGTCATGCGCGGGCCGGCGCGGATCGCGTCCTGACAAGGCCGCCGCTGGGCGACGCGTCCGACAGCGCGTCTAGCGCCGGGCGGTCTGGCCGAACAGGATTTTGCGGGCCGCGTCGTCGGTCAACGGGATCGTCTTGATATTCTCGGCGATCGCATAGGCGCGCTGCGTCGCCGGCCGCGCGGCGATGGCCTCGAACCAGCGTTTCAGATGCGGAAAATCGTCGAGGTCCTGCCCCTGATTTTTGTAGGGGACGATCCAAGGATAGATCGCCATATCGGCGATGGAGTAATCGCCGGCGACAAAGGGCCGATCCGCGAGCCGCCCGTCGAGCACGCCGTAAAGCCGATTGGTTTCCTTCACGTAGCGCTCGATCGCGTAGGGAATTTTTTCGGGCGCATAGCCGCTGAAATGATGATTTTGCCCCGCCATCGGCCCAAGACCGCCGACCTGCCAGAACAGCCATTCGAGCGTCGCGACGCGGATGCGCAGATCCGGGCTGAGGAATTTGCCGGTCTTTTCGGCGAGATAGAGCAAAATCGCGCCGGATTCGAACACGGAGATCGGCGCGCCGCCGTCGGCCGGCTCGCGATCGACGATCGCCGGCATGCGGTTATTCGGCGAAATGGCGAGAAAGGCGGGGGCGAACTGCTCGCCCTTGCCGATATTGACCGGCTTCAGCGCATAGGGAAGCCCCGCTTCTTCGAGGAAAAGCGTGACCTTGTGGCCGTTCGGCGTCGGCCAATAATAAAAATCGATCATGCAATCCCCGCTCGAGGCTTCCGCGATGACCGATTGAACAAGCGACCGCCTCACGGGAGGCGGCCGCACAGGCGACTGGAAAGCAGTGCGCTGGCTCCGCGTTCAGACCGGCGCGGCGGGGCCTGCGATCTGCGGCGGACGCGCCTGCATCTCGATGCGCGCGACGCCCGCTTTCACGGCGGACTGGACCTTTTCGAACGCGCGCACCTCGATCTGCCGCACGCGCTCGCGCGAAATGTCGAATTCGTCGGAGAGCGCCTCCAGCGTCATCGGGTCCTCGCGAGGCGGCGCGCCTCGAAAATGCGGCGCTCACGGTCGTTCAGCACGCCAAGCGCGCTGCGCAGGGCGCCGATGCGGTTGTCGGCCTCTTCGCGGTCGACCAGCAGCTTCTCCTGGCTGGCGCTGTCGTCGACGAGCCAGTCCTGCCATTCGCCCTCGCCCTCTTCCCGCAGCGGCGCATTGAGCGAAGCGTCGCCCGACATGCGCCGGTTCATATCGACGACGTCCTGCTCGCTGACGCCGAGCCGGTGCGCGATGGTCTTGACATGCTCGGGCTTCAGATCGCCGTCCTCAAGCGCCGAAATCTGGCTTTTCACCTTGCGCAGATTGAAGAACAGCTTCTTCTGGCTGGCCGTCGTTCCCATTTTGACGAGCGACCAGGAGCGCAGGATATATTCTTGAATCGAGGCGCGGATCCACCACATGGCGTAGGTGGCGAGGCGAAAGCCCTTGTCCGGCTCGAAGCGCTTGACCGCCTGCATCAGGCCGACATTGCCTTCGGACACGACTTCGCTGATCGGCAGGCCATAGCCGCGATAGCCCATCGCGATCTTGGCGACGAGGCGCAGATGCGACGTCACCAGCCGATGTGCGGCGTCCTTGTCCGCATGTTCGCGCCAGCTTTTGGCCAGCATATATTCTTCTTGCGGCTCCAGCATGGGGAACCGTCTGATTTCATTCAGGTAACGGGAGAGCCCGCTCTCCCCCGAGATCATTGGCAGCGCAGCAGCCATTTCTTTTCCACCTCCAAAGGGGCCCCCGCAGTCGGCAGGCCCGGTCGCGGTCGCTCGTTGAGCCGACCGCAGCATGAAAATATATAGCGCCTGAACGGGAGCTGAAAGAGGCGGCCATGTTGCAGCGCATTACATTTTCGCAACATTGCCTCGCTCAGGACGCGGACTCCCACCCGACGCTTTCGCCCCTCCCAAGCCTTCAATGCCTTATACGCGCAGCGCAGCAAGAAAGTTTCGCCATTGCGAAAAATGTAAGGCAGCAAGCCTGACCGCAGCTATTTGGCGTCACGCGATTACGAAGTTTTGATCCTATGCGGTCGATCGTGAGCGAAACTGGACCGGCAAAATCGCGCCGGTCCGGGGCCGGATGATTTGGATCGACCAAGATCTCCCGGCGCATCGATTCAGATCGAATCAATCGTTTCGCGTCCCGCCGCCAGAGCCGCGCGCAGCTCCTGCATGTCGCGCGGCGGCGCGCTCTCGAAGCGGAGCGACTCCCCGGTGACCGGATGGACGAACCCCAGCACGGCGGCGTGCAGGGCCTGCCGCGCCAGAGCCTTCAGCGCCGCCTGGGCCGCCGGCGAAAGGCGCGCAGCCTTGCTCTTGAAGCCCTGCCCATAGACCGGATCGCCGAGCAGCGGATGGCCGATGCTGGCCAGATGCACGCGGATCTGGTGGGTGCGGCCGGTCTCCAGCCGGCAGGCGATGAGGCTCGCCTCGGCGCCAAAACGCTCGACGATCCGCCAGTGCGTCACGGCATGGCGCCCGCGCGCGGCCGCAACGATGGCGATTTTCTCGCGGTCGATGGCGTGGCGCCCGAGCGGCGCGTCGATGACGCCGGAAGGGCGCGCCGGAACGCCCCAGGCGATGGCGAGATATTCGCGCGTCAGCCCCAGGGTCTTGCCGTGGTCGGCGAAGGTTTTCGCAAGCCCCTGATGCGCCTGATCTGTCTTGGCGACGACCATAAGGCCCGACGTATCCTTGTCGAGGCGATGGACGATGCCGGGGCGCCTGACCCCGCCGATGCCGGAGAGGCTCTCGCCGCAATGGGCGATCAGCGCGTTGACCAGCGTGCCGGCGGGATGCCCCGCCGCCGGATGCACGACGAGCCCGGCCGGCTTGTCGATGACAAGGAGATGGGCGTCCTCGAACACGACATTGAGCGGAATGTCCTCGCCCCGCGGGCGTCGCATCGACCGCCGGCGGGATTTCGACGCCGATGATCTGCCCGGCGCGGACGATGAAATTGGCGTCGGCCACCACCGCGCCATCGACCGTGACGGCGCCGGCCTCGATCAGCGCCTTCAGCCGCGTGCGGGAGAGGCTTGCGCCCGCCGCCGAGGTCTCGGCGGCGAGGAAGCGATCGAGCCGTTCGCCGGCGCGGGCCGGATCGGCGCGATAGACGCAAGACGGAGCCTCGTCCAGAGCCAGTTCTTCGTCTTTCACCGTCAAACCGAAACTCCATCCGCCCGCTCAACGCCAGCATATATGGCGCCCGGATAAACATGAGGGAAAGAATCGCGCCGCCTCGCCAACGCCGCCGATTGCAGTATAGTGAAGCTGCCGTCAGCCCGCGACCGGGGCGCGGCGAGCGCGAGCCGGCCAAGTGTCCATTCTGTCCGTCTATCTCCGCGTCCTTGGCCTGCTCGGCCGCGAGAAGCGCATCGCGATCTTTCTGGCGCTCGCCAATCTGGCGCTGGCGACGGCGCAATTCGCCGAGCCGGTTCTGTTCGGCCGCGTCATCGACAAGCTCTCCGGCGCGCAGGCGGCGGCCGGGACGCTGCAATTTGCCGATCTCGTGCCCCTGCTCGCCGCCTGGGTCGGCTTCGCCCTGTTCTCGATCCCCGTCGCCGTCGTCGTCGCGCTGCAGGCCGAGCGCCTCGCGCATCGGCGCCGGCTCGCGGTGATGTCGGAATTTTTCGAGCATGTGCTGCATCTGCCCCTGAGCTTCCACAGCGCCGCCCATTCCGGGCGCCTCCTGAAAATCATGCTCGAGGGCGCCAACGGCATGGCCGGGCTGTGGCTCTCCTTCTTCCGCGAGAATTGCGCCTCGCTCGCCGCGCTGTTCATCCTGCTGCCGATGTCGCTGACGCTGAACTGGCGCCTCGCCGCCGTGCTCATCGCGCTCGTCTTCGTCTTCGGCGCGCTCACCGCCTTTGTCCTGCGCCGCACCGAATCGCTGCAGCAGACGGTGGAGCGCCACAACAGCTCGCTCGCCGAGCATGTCTCCGACGCGCTCGGCAATGTCTCGGTGATCCAGAGCTTCACCCGCATCGAGACGGAAGCCAACGCCTTGAAGCAGATCACGCGGGCCGTGCTCGACGCGCAGATGCCGGTGCTGTCCTGGTGGGCGATCGCCGCGGTCGCGACGCGCGCCTCGGCGACGCTGACCCTGCTCTCGATCTTCCTGCTCGGCACATGGCTGAACCTCAAAGGCCTCGCCAGCGTCGGCGAGATCGTCACCTTCATGAATTTGGCGGCCATGCTGATCGCGCGGCTGGAGCAGGTCGTCGGCTTCGTCAACAGCCTGTTCCTGCAGGCGCCGAAGCTGAAGGATTTTTTCGACATTCTCGATACCGCGCCAAAGGTCGCCGACAACCCCTTCGCCGTCGATCCCGGCCGCCTCAAGGGGCAAGGTCGCCTTCGATCATGTGAGCTTTTCCTATGACGGAAAACGCGACGCCGTGCGCGACGTCTCTTTCGAGGTTTCGCCCGGCGAGACGGTGGCGCTGGTCGGCTCGACGGGCTCGGGCAAATCGACGACGCTCGGGCTGTTGCATCGCGTGTTCGACCCGACGCAGGGCAAGATCCTGATCGACGGCATCGACATCCGCGATCTCACGCTGAAGGCGCTCCGGCGCAACATCGGCGTCGTCTTTCAGGAGCCGATGCTGTTCGCCCGCTCGATCGAGGAGAACCTTCGCGTCGGCCGGCCGGAGGCGAGCGAAGCCGAGATCGCTATGGCGCTCGAACTCGCGCAGGCCGCCGAATTCGTCGGGCGCCAGAGCGATGGCCTCAAAACAATCGTCGGCGAGCGCGGCCGCTCGCTGTCCGGCGGCGAGCGCCAGCGCGTCTCGATCGCGCGCGCGCTTTTGAAAAATCCGCCGATCATGATTTTCGACGAGGCGACCGCCGCGCTCGACGCCGCGACCGAGCGGCAATTGCAGCAGGCGCTCGAAACGGCGATGGAGGGCCGCACCACCTTCGTCATCGCGCATCGCCTGGCCACCATCCGCAACGCCGACCGCATCTTCGTGTTCGATTCGGGCGAGATCGTCGAGCAGGGAAGCTTCGACGAACTCGTCGCGAAGAACGGCCGCTTCGCGGCGCTGGCCCGCGCGCAGTTCATGGCGGCGGAGGAGGCGCCGCGCAAGGTCGCGGACGCCAGCGAAAGCCGGTTCGTGTAGGGCCAGGGTCGCGGCGATGTTGGATTCTGAAACGAGGCGGGCATGGGCTGAGCACGCGATCGATGTCCGCTAAGCGCCCAGGTCGGTCATTCGCGCTCGATCCGGTCAATGTCAGGTTCTGAAACGAAGCGGTCAGTGACCTTTGCTGACTTGAAGGTCTCTGGTGGGTCGGAGGCGGCCGCCGCCCGGAATTTAAGAACTGCTTGGAGTTGACGGCTGCTCGCGCCGAGATGGGCGCGACGCCACTCACCGTCCTGTGATAGTCTAAGCTTTTATTTCACCGCATGCCGGTTCCCGAAAAGTAAAGGATCAATCGGGGCCGACTATCGTCGCGATCGAAACAAACGTCGCGGCTTCGAGGAATGGCGCTTAACCTATAGGAATCAGTCCCTTAGATTGGCCGCCGTCGCGAATGTCGTAAGAAAAGGCATGGCGGTATGCATTATGCGATACCATGTTATTTATCGATGGGCTGAGACCTGTATGAGGTTGGAAATCTTTGCTGGCTCACCTCCCGTCAAGTCAAGGAGACTTAATATGGTTTGGACAACCCCCGTGGTCGCCGAAGTTTGCGTCGGCATGGAAGTCACTAGCTACGCTTCGGCCGAAATCTGAAGCTTGAAGTTGACGCTATTAAAAACTGCTGATCGGCGCACTTTATCTTGTTCTCCGCTCGGCGGCGGGCGGTGGTTTTCCGCATTGGAATTACCACCGCCGCTCCGCGGTAAGGCGCGAAGCGCAGTTAAATGAGTGACTCGGCTGCGTCATGGAAAACACCTGACTCGGTCGTGTTGCGGGGGCCGCTGATCCTGAGCGTTTTCAGTAGTGAGGTTCTTGAACAGGAGACGCGGCGGACCCAAGGATTATGTCCGTGTGCGACCCATCCCCTAAAAGTGTAGCTCCCCGGCGTGGCGCCGCACTCGCGGATCGTCGGCCCATCGCCGTTTTTGTCACTCCGAGCGAGCAATAAAACCGCCGCGGTCCTACGACATCGTGGTTTCACAGCATCAACCAAGGAGGGCGACGAACGTGCGCAATAAATCCTTTGAGGGCCTCGCCGGGACAGTTGCGTTGTCCTTGGCCGTTCTCTGGACAACGCCGTCGCAGGCGGCTGGCCACCTTACGGCCGAGCAGGTCCGGGCCGCCGTGAGCGGCATGCCGAAGGATAAGATCGACCTGGCCAACAAAGACATGAGTGGAGACGACCTGACTGGGCTTGACCTCAGCGGCGCGAATCTTACGGGCGCAGATCTTTCCGGAGCAGACTTGCATGGGGTGAAGCTGGTGGGAGCCGACCTCACCGAGGCGGACCTGACGAAGGCGGACTTGACCGGGACTTGGATCATGAAAGCCAATTTTAATCGCGCAAAGCTACACGGCGCCACGCTCCAAGTGGTCATCACCTCTGAGGCGATGGACAACCATCCAGAGACGGCGGCGAGCTTCGTCGGAGCGGACCTCTCTGACACGTTCGCCACGGTCCACTTCAGCTACGACGACATGCGCGGCGCGAATTTCACGGGGACGCGCATGTCCGTAGTCCTGGCGAACCAGTCGATGGGTATTCTGCGTAGCGAGTTCAAGGGAGCAAATCTCGACGGCGCTAACTTCACAAACGCCGGCCTGGGGCACATCACCTTCGAATTTGCCAAGCTGAATGATGCAAATTTCCGGGGCGCCGATCTGACCCGTGCAGATTTTACGGGCGCGAATCTCACCAATGCCGACTTCACAGGCGCAAAGTTAGACCACACGACATTCGAGCAGGCGACTTTGACGGGAGTGACGGGGCTGGCGGAGGCAGGGGGTCCCAAATAGCTCCGGGCGCCGGTTAGTGCAAGATCAGACGTTCCCAGAGCTGGGCGTCGGCTTTGGGTCGAAATCGGAAGCATCACGCGCGAGCGCGAAGGTCCGCACCTGGCGCTGAGCCGCCGTTCATGAGACCACTCACCAATGTCCGCTACCGGCCCACTTCGGAAGTCCACTCATGGCGCAAAGTACATTCGGGCCGAGCGCTGCTGGCATCTAACGTCGCCCGCCGCCCAGCCCCTGTCACCGCGCGGGCGGCGCCGCCTTCTCCGCCGCGGCGGCGGGGAAAATCCGCAGCAGCGTGATGCGGTTCTTGGTCTTGCGCAGCACGTCGAAGCGGAAGCCGTGGAAGGTGAACACCTGCCCCGATTCGGGGATGGCGCGCGCCTCATGGATGACGAGGCCGGCGATGGTGGTGGCCTCCTCGTCCGGGCAGATTCCAGTTCATCACCCGGTTCAAGTCGCGGATCGGCACCGAGCCCTCGACCGTGACCGAGCCGTCGGACTGCGGACGCACCCCTTGCGCGACGAGATCATGCTCGTCGGAAATATCGCCGACGATCTCTTCGAGAATATCCTCAAGCGTGACGAGGCCCATGACGACGCCATACTCGTCGACGACGATGGCGACATGCGTCTTGCGCTTCAGGAAGGCTTGCAGCTGATCGCGCACGGGCGTCGTGTCGGGAACGAACCAGGGTTTCAGCGCGATGCTTTCGACGTCGAAATGCTCAAGCCTTGCCGCCCGCCGCATCGAGCGCGCGCAACATATCCCTGGCGTGCAGCACGCCGATGATGTTTTCGGGATCGTCGCGCCAGATCGGCAGCCGCGAATAGGGCGCCTCGACGATCTCGCGGATCAACTCCTCCGGCGGCAGATCGGCGTTGAGCGTCAGCATGTTGGTGCGATGGACCATGACGTCGGAGACTTCGAGATCGCGCAGGTCAAGGAGGCCGCCGAACATGTCGCGATCGGAGCGCGCGACGCCGCCTTCCTCATGCAGGAACTCGACGGTGCTTTTCAGCTCCTCATGGCCCGACAGGATCGAGCGCTGCTGGCTGGCGTCGACGCCGAAGAGCTTTAAAAAGCCGCGAACGAACCCGTCGACCGCGACAAGCACCGGTCCGAAGATGGCGACGAAAAACGCGAGGGTCCGCGCCACGAACAGCGACATGCGATCGGGATAATTGATCGCCACTGTCTTCGGCATGACTTCCGCGAAGACGAGCACGCAGCACGGTCATGAGGCCCGTCGCGTAAATCGCGCCGCTATCGCCGACGAGGGCGACGAGAATGCTGGTCAGTGAAGGCCGACGACCCGATATTGACGAGCGTATTGCCGAGCAGGCAGGCGCCGATCATGCGGTTCCGGCGGGAAAGCAGCCGGTTGACCACGCGCCGCGCGGCGGTCGCCGTTTTTTTCAAGGGCGTGCATGCGCGGGCGGGACGCCGCGGTCAGGGCCGTCTCGGAGGCGGCGAAAAACGCCGACAATCCGATGCAGACGAGGATGATGGCGATCGCGATCCACAATAGAGACCGAAAAAATCTCGCCGCCGGGGCCGTGCATGATTCTAGTTTCCCGTGTTCAGTTCGCTTTCGAGGAACGCGCGAACCTCGCCGGCGTCGATCGACTTCGCCACGAAGCAGTCGCCAATTCCCCGCGCGAGGATGAAGGTGAGCGCGCCCCGCTCGACCTTCTTGTCCTGATGCATGGCCTCGACGATCTCGTCGGCGCCGACGCGAAGGCCCTCGATGTCGGCGATCCGCACCGGCAGGCCGACCGCGCGCAAATGCGCCTCGACCCGCTCGGCGTCCGCCGGCGGGCAAAGCCCGAGGCTGACGGAAAAGCGGAACGCCGCCGCCATGCCGATGGCGACGCCCTCGCCATGCACCAGCCGCGCGCCATCGTAATGGTTGAGCCGCTCCAGCGCATGGCCGAAGGTGTGGCCGAGGTTCAACAGGGCGCGATCGCCGCGCTCATATTCGTCGCGGCCGACGATCGCCGCCTTGGCCCGGCAGCTCGTCGCGATGGCGCGGATGCGGTCGGCGCCGCCGGAAAACACGCCGCGCCAGTCGGCTTCGAGCCAGCCGAAAAAGCCGGCGTCGCCGATGAGGCCATATTTGACGACCTCCGCATAGCCGGCGCGAAATTCGCGCGGCGGCAGGGTCTCCAGAACCTCCGCGTCGGCGAGCACGAGGGAGGGCTGGTGAAACGCGCCGATCAGGTTTTTGCCGTGATCGGAATTGATCCCGGTCTTGCCGCCGACGGAGGAATCGACCTGGGCGAGCAGGCTCGTCGGGATCTGGACGAAGCGCATGCCGCGCCGGACGGAGGCCGCGGCGAAGCCCGCAAGATCGCCGATGACGCCGCCGCCAAGGGCGATGACCAGATCGCCGCGCTCGAGCCGCGCGCGCGATGATGGCGTCGCAGACCTCCGCGAAGACGCGCGTAGGATTTCGATGCTTCGCCCGCCGCGACGACAATGCGCGGAATGGCGGATCGCCGCCTGCATCGAGGGATGTTTCCAGCGCGGGCGAGATGAAGTCCGGCGACATTGGCGTCGGTCACGATGGCGCAGGACGCGCCGCGGCGCGAGGCTCTGGATATAGGCGCCCGCCTTGGCGATGAGGCCGGGGCCGATCAGAATGTCGTAGGACCGCGCGCCGAGTTCGACTTCGACCCGCGCGACGGCGGCGGGCAGGTCGGGAGCAGCGGCGCCTTCGCGGCGGCGAATCGAAAAGAAAATCCCCGACAGGGGAGCCAATCTGGACCGGAGTGGGGGAACTGGCGGAGCGTCATGTCTCGCAAGGGACTGAGGAGCGGCGGTTCGGGCGAAAAGCGCATGAAAAACTCGATGGCCGAAATGATCTCCTCGACGGCGAGCTCATGCGGGCCGTCGCGCGAAGCGACGGTGACGTCGGCGCGGGCGTAATAAGGATAGCGCTGCTCCAGCAATGCGCGCAGCGTCGCTTCCGGATCGGCGCTTTGCAGCAGCGGGCGATGCGAGCGCTTGCGCACGCGCCGCCAGAGCACCTCCGGATCGGCCTTGAGCCAAACCGACAGCCCGCGCGCGGCGATCCGCGCCCGCGTCTCATCGTGGAGGAATGCGCCGCCGCCGGTGGCGATGACGCGCGGGCCCTCTTCGAGCAGACGCGCCATGACGCGGCGCTCGCCGTCGCGAAACGAGGGCTCGCCGTGCTTGGCGAAAATCTCGGCGATCGTCATTCCCGCCGCCGCTTCGATCTCGGCGTCGGCGTCGACGAACGGCAGGCCGAGCCGCTGCGCGAGGCGGCGGCCCGTCGAGGTCTTGCCCGATCCCATGAAGCCGACCAGCACGATCGAGCGGTCGCCTAGCGCCTGCGTCAGCGCCGCGATGCGGCGGTCCTGGACGCTCTCCTGTGTCTCTTTCACCGGTTCGGAACTGCTGGTCATGCCAGACTTTAGCATGCGCCTCGACGGGATTTAAGCGGCAGTTTGACAGCGCTCGTCACGATTCTGTCGCAATTAGTCTAGTATTTTATATTCTTTACGAGAGGCCAGTAGTAAAATAAAAGTCTCTCCAAAGATTAGTTGCGGTTTTGCAACATGTCTTTGATTAACAACCGCACCCCCCATTGCAATTGATCTGGATCAAACTGAAACTGCCGACCTAGCAGGCAGTTTGCGTCAGGCACAAGTTGGCGGCGAGGCGCTGCTAAGAGATAACGGCCCATTTTTGGGTGTTCGGGGGTTTCCATGAATAGGATCGTTCGCTGCGCGGCGGCAGCTTTCATGCTGGGGGCGCGACCGGCGCGGCATCCGCCGCCGACCTTGCGCCGCCGCCTGCTCCGGCGCCGGCGCCTTTGCCAGAGCTTTCCAGCCGTTCCAGGTGCGCCTGCGCGCCGTCGGCGTCATCCCCACCAGCGGCGGCATCCTTCAGGACAGTTCCGAGCCGGCGCTTTCGTCAGCGGCGGCTTCAAGGCCTCCGACGCCGTCATTCCCGAACTCGACGTCAGCTACTTCTTCACCAAGAACTGGGCCGTCGAGGCGATCTGCTGCGTCTCCTACCACAAGGTATATCTCGATGGCGGGAACGTCGCCCCCGACCAGCAGGCCGCGAGCACCTGGCTCTTCCCGCCGACCGCGCTGGTGCAATATCACTGGACCGACTTCGGCCATTTCCAGCCCTATATCGGCGTCGGCGTGAACTATACGGTCTATTTCCATCAGCACGCGGCCGAGCCGCTGCTGAACACCGTGGCCATCCAGAATTCCTGGGGCGTCGCAGGCCAGATCGGCTTCGATTACATGATCGACGATCATTGGGGCTTCAACTTCGACGTCAAGAAGATCCTGATGAACCCGCATGTCTATGGAACCGTGGCTCCCGGCGCCGTGTCGATCAGCGGCCAGGCCAACCTCAGCCCCTGGCTGATCGGCGGCGGCATCACTTATCGCTTCGGCGGCGCGGCCCCCGCGGCGGTCGTCGCCAAATACTGAGACGTTGCAACCAAGCTCCGGCGGGTTCTCCGCCGGAGCTTCCGCGCGCGAAATCAGGACGGTTTCAGCGCCGCATCGAGTTCGGGCAGCGCCTCGAACAAATCCGCGACGAGGCCATAATCGGCGACCTGGAAGATCGGCGCCTCCTCGTCCTTGTTGATCGCGACGATGACTTTCGAATCCTTCATGCCGGCAAGATGCTGGATCGCGCCCGAAATGCCGACGGCGATGTAAAGATCGGGCGCGACGATCTTGCCGGTCTGGCCGACCTGCCAATCATTCGGCGCATAGCCCGCGTCGACCGCCGCGCGCGAGGCGCCCATGGCGGCGCCGAGCTTTTGGGCGACGGGTTCGATGTAGGTCGCGAAATTTTCCGCGTTCTGCAGCCCCCGCCCGCCGGAGATGACGATCCGCGCGGCGGTCAGTTCCGGCCGCTCCGAGACGGCGAGCTCCTCGCGGACGAATTTCGCGTCGGCCGCGGCCGGCGCCGCGGCGATCTCGGCAATGGACGCCGTCCCGCCGGACGCGGCGGCGGGCGCGAAAGCCGTGGCGCGCACGGTGATGATTTTCAGCGCATCCTTCGAGCGCACCGTCGCCAGCGCATTGCCCGCGTAAATCGGCCGCACGAAGGTATCGGGCGCGATGACGGCGACGATCTCGGAAATCTGCTGCACGTCGAGCGACGCCGCCACGCGCGGCAGCACGTTCTTGCCGAAGGTCGTCGCGGCGGCGAGGATCGCGGCGTAATTCCCCGCGAGCCCGGTTAGCAGCGGCGCCACGGTCTCGGCCAGCGGATGGGCGTAAAGGGGATCGTCGGCGAGCAGCACCTTCTCGACGCCCGCGATGGCGGCGCCGGCTTCGGCGATGGCGCGGACCTTATGGCCGGCGACCAAAAGATCGACAGGGCCGCCAAGAAGAAGGGCCGCCGCGACGGCGTTGAGGGTCGCCGGCTTCAATACATGGCCGTCATGTTCGGCGAGAACCAGAGCGGTCATTCAGATCACCTTCGCTTCGTTCTTCAATTTGTCGACGAGGGCGGCGACATTCGCCACCCTGACGCCGGCCTGGCGCTTCGGCGGCGCCTCGACCCGCAAGGTGGCGAGGCGCGGCGCGATGTCGAGCCCGAGATCGGCCGCCGGAATGATCTCCAGTGGTTTTTTCCGCGCCTTCATGATGTTGGGCAGGCTGGCGTAGCGCGGCTCGTTCAGGCGCAGATCCGTCGTCACCACCGCCGGCAGCGCCAGCGACACCGTCTCGAGGCCGCCGTCGACCTCGCGGGTCACTTCGGCGCGGCCGTCCTTGACGACGAGCTTTGAGGCGAAGGTGCCCTGCGGCCAGCCGAGCAGCGCCGCGAGCGACTGGCCGGTCTGGTTCGAATCATCGTCGATCGCCTGCTTGCCGAGGATTGCGAGCTGCGGCGCCTCCCGTTCGCAAAGCGCCTTGAGGATTTTGGCGACCGCCAGCGGCTCGACCTCATCGTCGGTCTGCACCAGAATGGCGCGGTCGGCGCCAAGCGCGAGGGCGGAGCGCAGCACCTCCTGCGCCGCCGCCGGACCGATGGATACGGCGACGATCTCGGAGACGACGCCGGCCTCCTTCAGCCGCACCGCCTCCTCGACGGCGATTTCGTCGAAGGGATTGGCCGAGAATTTGACGTTCGCCGTCTCGACGCCGGAATTGTCGGCTTTGACGCGGATCCGGACATTGTAATCGACCACCCGCTTCACCGCGACCAGGGCTTTCATCCGGCTTTCTTCCTTTCTTGATCCATCGTCCTCGCAGCGGGAGCGATCCGGCCCCGCCGCGCAACGATCGCACATTTCTTCACCCAGAGCCGTGCGCGGCGGCCTTTGCGGGCGGAGGCGGGAATTTCGGACTCAGAACGCCGCTTCCTCGAACGCCATCATGGATTTGCCGCCGGCCATGATGGAAGCAAAGAGCGCGCTCGTTTGCGGCAACAGCCGCTGCATGTAGAAGCGCGCGGTCGCAACTTTGGCGGCGTAGAAGCCGTCGGGATCGTCGGCGCCGAGCCTTCGGCAGGCTGACCTCGGCCATGCGGGTCCAGAGATAGGCCAGCGCGGTGAGGCCGAAGAGGCGCAGATAGTCGGTCGCCGCCGCGCCCGCCTCCTCGGGATCGCGCAGCCCCGCGCGGGCGACCTGCGCCGTCGCCTGCTGCAGGCGCACGAAGGCCTTGCCGAGCGGCTGCACGAACTCGCTGAGCGCCTTGTTCGAACTGTTGGCTTCGATGTAGTCCGACACAGGGTGGAAGAACCGGCGCAGCAGGCGACCCGGCGTTGGCGGGCAGCTTGCGGCCGACGAGATCGAGCGCCTGGATGCCGTTGGTCGCCCTCATAGATCTGCGCGATGCGGCAGTCGCGTACATATTGCTCCATGCCATGCTCGCGAATGTAGCCATGGCCGCCCAGAACCTGCATGCCGAGATTGGCGGCCTCGGAGCCGAGATCGGTCATCAGCGCCTTCACGATCGGCGTCACCAGGGCGACGAAATCCTCGGCCTCCTGCCGCACCGCGGGATCCGGGATGGCGGCTCTCGAGATCGAGGCTGCGCGCCGCCCAGGCGGCGAGCGCGCGGCAGCCCTCGGCATAGGCGCGCTGGGTCAGCAGCATGCGCCGCACATCGGGATGCACGATGATCGGATCGGCGCGGCTTTTCCGGGTGTTTGGCGCCCGACAGCGAGCGGCCCTGCAGGCGCTCGCGGGCATAGGCGACGGCGCCCTGATAGGAGGCCTCGGCGACGCCAAGGCCCTGCATGCCGACCGCGAGGCGCTCGGCGTTCATCATCGCGAACATCGCGCGCATGCCCTTATGCGGCTCGCCGACCAGCCAGCCCTTGGCCTCGTCGAAATTCATGACGCAGGTGGACGAGGCCTTGATGCCCATCTTGTGCTCGATCGATCCGCAGGAAACGCCATTGCGCGGGCCCGAGCGAGCCATCCTCCTTGACGAGATATTTGGGCACGAGGAACATGCTGATCGCCCTTGGTGCCCTTCGGCGCGCCGGGCAGCCGCGCCAGCACCAGATGGATGATGTTCTCGGTCAGATCATGCTCGCCGGCGGAGATGAAGATCTTCGTGCCGGTGATCTTGTAGGCTGCCGTCGTCCTGCGGCGACCGCGCGGGTGCGCAACAGGCCAAGATCGGTGCCGCAATGCGGCTCGGTGAGGCACATCGTGCCGGACCATGCGCCCTCGACCATTTTCGGCAGATAGGTCTCTTTCAGCGCGTCCGATCCGAAATCATGCAGCGCGACATAGGCGCCCTGGGTCAGGCCGGGATAGAGGCTGAAGGAGAGGTTGGCCGAGCAGATCATCTCGACGATCAGCGTATCGACCGCCTTCGGCAGGCCCTGGCCGCCATATTCGGGATCGCAGGCGATGCGAGGTCCAGCCGCCCTCGCGGAACTGGCGGTAGGCGTCGATGAAGCCTTTCGGCGTGCGCACGACGCCATTCTCGAGCGTGCAGCCCTCCTCGTCGCCGGAGCGGTTCAAGGGATGCAGCACCTCCTCGCAGACCTTGGCGGCTTCCTCGAGAACGGGATCGATGAGGTCGCGGGTGAACTCCTCATAGCCCGGCAGGCTGGCGATGTCGTCGCCGCCCATCAGCTCGAAGAGAACGAAGCGCATGTCGCGCAGGGGCGCTTTGTAGCTGGCCATGCTTCCGTCCTGCTCCTAATTGCGCAGCGGCTTGCTGGTCGTCAGCATGTGTTCGATGCGGGCCAATGTTTCGGGCCGCCGGATGAGCTTCCTGAAGCTTTCGCGCTCGAGCTTCAAAAGGCCATCCTCGTCGACGGTCTCGGTGATGTCCGTTTCGCCGCCCGACAGCACTTCGGCGAGCGCGTCGGACACGATCTTGTCGTAAGGCGTCGCCTTGCCGAGCCGCGCGAAGCTGTCGACCGCCATCTTCATCGCGACCTTGGCGCTCGGACCCGGCAGGTTCAGGAGCTGCGGCTCCGGCGGCTTGTAGTCTGCGGCGAGCTTCAGCGCCCGCGCCTTGGCGTCGGCGAGCAGGCGATAGCGGTTCATGGTGACGCCGTCGGTGGATTTCAGGAACAAAAGCTCCTTGGCCTCGGCGGCGGATTTCGCGACGGTCGCGGTGCTGATCGTCTCGAACACCTTGGCGATCGGCGGCATCGGGCCTTTCGGCAGGCGCCCCAGCGCGAACCAGCGCTGCAGCATCTCCTTGCAGCCGCCCCAGCCGGGGATGAGGCCGACGCCGACTTCGACCAGTCCGACATAGGTCTCGGCATGGGCCTGCACGGCGTCGCAATGAAGCAGGATTTCGCAGCCGCCGCCAAGCGCCATGCCGGACGGCGCGCCCACCACCGGGAAGGGCGCGTATTTCAGCATGCGATATGTCGTCTGGCCCTGCGCCACGAGATTTTCGATCTCCGTCCAGGCGGCGATATTGGCGGCGAAAAGCGCGAGGCCGAGATTGGCGCCGACCGAGAAATTCGCGCCTTCATTGTAGATCACCAGCGCCTTGAAATCCTTCGCCACCCGATGGATCGCGCGCATCAGCAGGTCCATCGTGTCGGGATCGAGCGCGTTCATCTTGCTGGTGAACTCGAAGCAGGCGACGCCATCGCCGATATCCCACAAGGCGGCCGAGCCATTCTTCAACACCGGCTCCGCGTTGAGCTTCAAATCCTCCAGCATGATCACGCCTTCGGGGCGCACGAGATCGTGATAGGCGCCGTCGAGACCGAGCGCCTGCCGGCGCCCCTCATGGATGCGGTAGAACGGGCGCCCGTCGGCGACGCGCAGGATGGCGGGAACGGGGATGCCGCTCCGCCTCCAGCTTCGCCGTGAACCACGCGCCGCCAAGCTGGTCGATCAGCTCGAAGGGGCCGAATTTCCAGTTGTAGCCGAGCCGCATCGCCTCATCGATGGATTGGATGTCGTCGGCGGCGTCGCCGGCCAGCGCGGCGGCGTAGGCGAGCGTCGGCCCAAGCACGCGCCAGGCGTAGCGGCCGTGCGCGCTGTCATGTTCGAGCAGCCGATTGAGGCTGCGCCCGCTCTCCTCGATCGCCTCGATCTGCGGCTTGCGCGCCGGCCGGAACGCGCCGGTCGCAAGATCGATCGCCTCTTTCAGTTTTCCCTTGTCGCGATTGATGCGATAGAAGCCGCCCTTGCCCTTGCGGCCGGTATAGCCCTCCGCGATCAGCTTCTCGACCAGCGGAACCGGCGTGTTGACGGCGTGGAATGGATCGTCCTTCGGCAGCGCGGCGGCGAGACTCGCATTGATATGCGGCATCAGGTCGAGGCCGACGAGATCGAGAAGGCCAAAGACGCCGGTTTTCGGAACGCCCATCGGCTTGCCGATGATGGCGTCGACCTCCTCGATGTCGAGGCCGGATCGAAACGCCTCCGTCACCGCCGTTTGCAGCCAGTAGACGCCGAGCCTGTTGGCGATGAAGCCGGGACGGTCCTTGCAGCGCACGACGCTCTTGCCGAGCATCACATCGGCGAAATGCGAGACGCGCGCCACAGCCTCGGGCCTCGACTTCTCGCCGGCGACCACTTCCAGAAGCCGCATGTAGCGCGGCGGGTTGAAGAAGTGGGTGATGATGAAATCCTCGGCGAAGCGCGCCGGCAGACCCTCGATCAGATTGGCCAGCGGGATCGTCGAGGTGTTGGACGAAACCACGCTGCCTGATTTGCGCGCGGCTTCGATTTTGGCGTAGAGCGCCTGCTTGATGTCGAGGCGCTCGATCACCGCCTCGATGATCCAGTCGCAGTCGCCGATGAGCTGTAGATCATCCTCGATGTTGCCTGTGGTCACGAATTTGGCGGCCGACTTGCTCATGAAGGGCGCGGGGTCGGCTTTGAGCAATTTCTCCACCGCGCCCTCGGCGATGGCGCTGCGGTTGGGATTGTCCTTGGCGACGATGTCGAGCAGCACGACCGGGACGCCGGCGTTGGCGACATGGGCGGCGATGCTCGCGCCCATCACGCCCGGCGCCGATGACCCCGACCTTTTTTATGTCGGTCATCATACGGCCTCCAGCACGGTGGCGATGCCCTGACCGCCGCCGATGCACTGGGTCGCGAGCGCATATTTGCCCTTCTCGCGCTTTAGAAGCGAAGCCGCCTTGCCAAGGATGCGCGCGCCGGTCGCCCCTAACGGATGGCCGAGCGCAATGGCGCCGCCGTCGATGTTGACCTGATCCAGCGAGAGCTTCAAATCGCGGATGCAGGCGATCGCCTGCGAGGCGAAGGCTTCGTTCAGCTCGACGACATCGAGCTGGCCGACCTCGATGCCGGCGCGCTGCAGCGCCTTGCGCGAGGCGCCGACCGGACCGATGCCCATGATCTCCGGATTGCAGCCGCAGACGGCGATGGATTTGATCGCCGCGAGAACATCGAGGTTGTGGCGCTTCGCGTAATCCTCCGTGCAGATGATGAGGGCGGCGGCGCCGTCGGTGAGCGGCGAAGAGGTTCCGGCGGTGACGACGCCATGCTCGTTGAAGGCGGGCTTTAGCGCGGCCAGCGTTTCGAGCGTGGTTTCGGGACGGATGCAGCCATCCTGCGCGACCCGCCCCTTCTTGCCTTCGATCGGAATGATTTCGTCGGCGAATTTGCCCGACTCGCGGGCGGCCGCCGCGCGTCTTTGCGAGCGCACCGCGAACTCTTCCTGCTCCTCCCGGCCGACCTCCCATTTCGCCGCGACGTTCTCGGCCGTGTCGCCCATGCCCATGTAGGCGCCGGGTTCGCGCACGGAAAATTCCGGGTGGGGCAGCGGGTTGAAGCCCATGATCGGCACGCGGCTCATGCTTTCGACGCCGGCGGCGATGAAGACTTCGCCCGCGTCCATGCGGATGGCGCCGGCGGCGATATGCGCCGCGGTCATGGAGGAGCCGCAGAAGCGGTTGACCGTCGCCGCGCCGAGCGATTTCGGCAGCCCCGCCATCAGCGAGACGAGGCGGGCGAGGTTCAGGCCCTGCTCGCCCTCGGGGAAGGCGCAGCCAAGCAGCAGATCCTCGATATCTTCCGGCGGAATCCCGCTCCGCGCGACCAGCGCGCCGACGACCTGCGCCGCGAGATCATCCGGCCGCACGCTCGCCAGTTCGCCCTTCCTGGCGAGGGTGAACGGGGAGCGCGCGTAACCAGCGACAACGATCCTTTTCATCGACGATCCTCCAGGGTCGGGCTTCGGGCCGCATATTAGCAGATGACAAGGCCGGGCGCCGACCCGCCGATGCCGCGCGGCCGCCGGATAGCCCCGGTCCGCAGCCGGTCGTAGCCGATAAAACCGCGTCGATGGAAAATCGATCCGGAACTCACATATTCGGATAGTTCGGGCCGCCGCCGCCTTCCGGAACCGTCCAGTCGATGTTCTGCGTCGGATCCTTGATGTCGCAGCTCTTGCAGTGGACGCAGTTCTGCGCGTTGATCCGCAACGCCGGGCCGTCGACGATCTCATAGACGCCGGCCGGGCAATAGCGCTGCTCAGGCGAATCATAGACGGCGAGGTTGACCGTGATGGCGGCGTCGGGATCCTTCAGCTTCAGATGCGAAGGCTGGTTTTCTTCATGGTTGGTGTTGGAGACGAACACCGAGGAGAGCCTGTCGAAGCTGACGATTCCATCGGGCTTTGGATAGGAAATCGGCTTCGACTCCGCCGCCGGCTTCAGCGCCAGATGGTCGGGCTTGTGATGCAGCGTCCAGGGCGCCTTGCCGCGAAGGACGTAAGTCTCCAAGCGCCGAATAGGCCATCGCCGGCCAGAGGCCCCATTTGAACGCGGGCTTGACGTTGCGCGCGCGCGAAAGCTCGTCCCACAGCCAGCTCTTCTTCAGCGCCGCCGGATAGGCCGTCGCCTCGCGCGCGGCTTCGGTCTTTTCGCGCAGCAGCGCCACGACGCCTTCGGCCGCGACCATGCCCGATTTCATCGCGGTATGGCTGCCCTTGATCTTGGGGACATTGAGGAATCCGGCGCCGTCGCCGATCAGGGCGCCGCCGGGAAAAGTGAGCTTCGGCACGGATTGCAGGCCGCCGGCCGAGATCGCCCGCGCGCCATAGGAGATGCGCCGGCCGCCATCGAACAGCGGCCGAATCGAAGGGTGCGTCTTGAAGCGCTGGAACTCCTCGAAGGGCGAAAGATATGGGTTCTCATAGCCAAGCCCGACGACGAAGCCGACCGACAACCTGATTGTCTTCGAGATGATAGAGAAACGATCCGCCATAGGTCTTGCCGTCGAGCGGCCAGCCGACCGTGTGAACGATGCGGCCGGGCTGGCTCTTGCGCCGGCTCGACCTCCCATAATTCCTTGATCCCGAGCCCGTAGATCTGCGGATCGCAGTCCTTGCGCGAGATCGAAGCGCGCCAGCAGCGTCTTGGTCAGCGAGCCGCGGGCGCCTTCGGCGAAGAGGGTCTGGCGGCCGTGCAGCTCGACGCCGGGCGCGAAGCTCGCCGTCGGCTGCGCCGTCCTTGCCGACGCCCATGTCGCCGGTGGCGACGCCCTTGACCGCGCCATCGTCGTCATAAAGCACCTCGGCGGCGGCGAAGCCGGGGAAGATCTCGACGCCGAGCGCTTCGGCCTCGCGCGCCAGCCAGCGGCAGAGATTGCCGAGGCTGATGATGTAATTGCCGTGGTTTTGCATCTGCGGCGGCGTCGGCAGGCGGATAGGCTTTCGTCTCGGTCAGAAAGAGGAAATTGTCGTCCCGCGCCTCGGTCACGAAGGGCGCGCCGCGCGCGCGCCAGTCGGGGATCAGTTCGTCAGCGCATGCGGCTCGAACACCGCGCCGGACAGAATATGCGCGCCGACTTCCGAGCCCTTCTCCAGCACGCAGACCGCAAGCCCGGGATCGAGCTGCTTGACGCGGATCGCGGCCGAGAGGCCCGACGGGCCGGCGCCGACCACGACCACGTCGAACTCCATCGATTCCCGTTCCATCAAGACCCTCGACATTCGGCGCGGGCGCGATCAGGCGAAGCGCGAACGCGCGCGCGCCCGCGCCGAACCTAGATCATGTACTGGCCGCCATTGGCGGAGAGCGTCGAACCGGTGATGAACCCCGCCTCGTCGGAGACGAGGAACACCACGCAGCGCGCGATCTCCTCGGGTTCGCCGAGCCGGCCGCACCGGAATCAGCGGCAGGATCGATTTCTCCAGCACCTCCTTCGGGACCGCCTTGCACCATTTCCGTCGCGATATAGCCGGGACAGATGGCGTTGACGGTAATCCCCTTGCCGGCGCTCTCCTGCGCCAGCGCCTTGGTGAAGCCGATGTCGCCCGCCTTCGCGGCGGAATAGTTGGCTTGTCCGAACTGGCCCTTCTGCCCGTTGATCGACGAAATATTGACGATGCGGCCGAAGCCGCGCTCGCGCATGCCCTCGATGACCGGACGCGTCATGTTGAAGAGCGAGTTCAGATTGGTGTTGATCACCTCAAACCACTGCTCGGGCGTCATTTTGTGAAAGGCGGAGTCGCGGGTGATTCCGGCATTGTTGACGAGAATGTCGACGGGGCCGACCTCCTCGGCGACTTTCTTCAGGCCCTCGGCGCATTCCTTGTAGTTCGAGACGTCCCATTTGTAGACCGGGATGCCGGTCTCCGCCTTGAATTTCGCGGCGGCCGCGTCATTGCCGGCATAAGTCGCCGCGACCTGATATCCGGCCGTCTTCAGACGCCTTGCTGACGGCCGCGCCGATCCCGCGCGTTCCTCCGCTCACAACCGCCACTCGCGCCATGTTGGTCTCCCCAAATTCAGCCTTAAGGCTCTTTTAATTGTCGTCGTTGCGTATCCCTTCACGGCGCCGCGACGCTGATCTCTCCAGCGCCGCCTCTGCGCCTCCCGCGGGCGTTGGCCCGTGAGGGTTGCTGCGGACGCATCCAGCAGCGCTTTCTTCGCGTCGGATAGACGAAAAAAGCGCCGCGGGCCATGCGCTCGCGCAATCTGGCGCTCGCGCAACTCGCCGATCGCGACGCTCAGCGCTCCACCGTGAGCGCGATGCCCATGCCGCCGCCGATGCAAAGCGTGGCGAGGCCCTTCTTGCCGCCGCTGCGCTTCAATTCATGCAGCAGCGTGATCAGCACGCGGGCGCCCGACGCGCCGATCGGATGGCCGATCGCGATGGCGCCGCCATTGACGTTGACGCGCGCCGGATCGAGGGCGAGATCCTTGGCGACGGCGAGCGCCTGCGCCGCGAAAGCCTCGTTGGCCTCGATGAGATCGAGATCGCTGACCTTCCAGCCGGCCTTTTCGAGCGCCTTGCGCGAGGCGGGAATGGGTCCGGTGCCCATGATCGCCGGATCGACGCCGGCCGTCGCCCAGGAGACGATGCGCGCAAGCGGCTCGAGCCCGCGCTTTGCGGCGTCGCCCGCGCTCATCAGCACCAGCGCGGCGCCGCCGTCATTGATGCCCGACGCGTTGCCCGCCGTCACGGTGCCCTCCTTGTTGAAGGCCGGGCGCAGCTTGGCGAGCGCGTCCAGCGTCGCGCCATGGCGGATATATTCGTCCTTGTCGACGACAACGTCGCCCTTCTTGGTGCTGATCGTGAAGGGAACGATCTCCTCGTCGAATTTGCCGGCTTTCTGGGCGGCCTCGGCCTTGTTCTGCGAGGCGAGCGCGAAACGATCCTGCTCGTCGCGGGTCAGCTTGCCATTTGGCGGCGACGTTCTCGGCCGTCTGGCCCATGTGATAGCGATTGAAGACGTCGGTCAGGCCATCGCTGATCATCGTATCGACGAATTTGAGATCGCCCATTTTGACGCCGGAGCGCAGATAGGCGCTGTGCTGGGCCTGCGACATGCTCTCCTGGCCGCCGGCGACGACGATCTTGGCGTCGCCGCTCTCGATCTGCTGCAGGCCGAGAGCGACGGCGCGCAGGCCCGAGCCGCAAACCTGATTGATGCCGAAGGCGGTCTTTTCCTGCGGCACGCCCGCCTTCATCGCCGCCTGGCGCGCCGGGTTCTGGCCCTGCCCGGCGGTCAGCACCTGGCCGAGGATCACTTCATCGACCTCGGACGGATCGACCTTCGCGCGCTCCAGCGCCCCCTTGATGGCGGCCGCGCCGAGCTCGTGCGCGGGAATCGCCGCGAAGGCTCCGTTGAACGATCCGACAGCCGTACGCGCCGCGCTCACGATGACAATATCAGACATATTGGGCATCCTCCTTGGGTCCGGCCTGGCGGGACGCTACGCTCCCTTGGTCCGGCGGGGCAAGCTTAACACGGCGATCCGGCGCCGGCCGAAAACGATTATAGAGCCAATCGGGAAAAGGGCGGCGAAAAATCGCCTCGAAAACAGTTCGCGCTCTGAAATAAAAGGCTTATCCTATGGCGGCGTCCGCAGGCCGCCGGAACCGGCGCCGATCAGGCTCATTTTTCGACCCTGCGGCGGAATTGCGACTTGACCCCAGCGCCTTGATTTGGGAACGCTTTGTCATGACGTAATGATAATACCGAAGCCGAGGAGCGAGACATCGATGCATAAAGCGAGGCTGACGGCTCCCGAAGCCGCTTCCGGAGATGGGCGACCGACCATGGCGAATACCAAGCAGCCGATCACGATCAAGAAATACGCCAACCGGCGGCTCTACAATACCGGCACAAGCGCCTATGTGACGCTCGAAGACCTCGCCGGCATGGTCAAGAAAGGCGAGGATTTCGTCGTCTTCGACGCCAAGAGCGGCGAGGACATCACGCGATCGGTTCTGACCCAGATCATCTTCGAGCAGGAAGGCAAGGGCGGCCAGAGCCTGCTGCCGATCGCCTTTCTGCGCCAGCTCATCCGCTTTTACGGCGACAGCATGCAGATGCTGGTGCCAAGCTATCTCGAATTCTCGATCGACAAGCTGACCAGCGAACAAAGCAAGTTCCGCGACAAGGTCGCCGGCGGCTTCGGCTCGCAGGCGATCGGGCCGTCGTTCGGCTCGCTCGAGGAGCAGGCCCGCAAGAACATGGCCCTGTTCAATCAGGCGCTCGCCATGTTCACGCCCTTCGTCGCGCCGCTCGCGCCGCCGCCGAGACGGCGCCAAAGACGGACCCACGAGCCGACGGCGAAAAGCGATATCGAGGACATGAAGCACCAGCTCGACGAGCTGCAAAAGCGCATCGAGGGTCTGGCGGCCAAGGAATGAGGCGTGATCCTTGAGGGCCTGCGATTTTTGGATCAGGCCGCGTGCGGCGCCCATCCTGGCGGCGCCAGCTCGAAATGCGCGAATTCGAAGCCCGGCGCGACGCCGCAGCCGACCAGCGTCCATGGCCCCGAGGCTCTGCCGCGCTTTGCCACCAATGCGCCGGCACGACGAATTGCGGGCGCTCGCCCTTGAAGAGATCGGGCCCGAGCACATGCCGGCTCAAATCCTCGCCCGTCCGCGACACGCTGATCGCCAGCGGCGCGCCGGCGTAGAAATGCCAGATCTCGGCCGCATCGACCCGGTGCCAATGCGAGACCTGACCCGCCTCCAGCAGGAAATAGATCGCCGTCGACGCCGCGCGGCCGGACTCGCTCCGCGCGGGATCGCGAAACGTCTCGCGGTAGAAGCCGCCCTCGGGGTGCGGCCGCAGATCCAGCAGGCGGATGATCGTCGGCCGCGCTGGCGTTTGCGATCGATGGCCGCCCCTCGCTCATGCGCGGTTCTTGCGGTCGCGCAATTCGGCGAAGACGGCGACGGGATCGGCGTCCGGCATGCCGACCGCCGCCTGAACCTCCGGCTCCTCGGCGCGCAAAAAGGGATTGGTCGCGCATTCGAGCGCAATCGTCGTCGGCAAAGTGTATTCGCCGGCCGCGCGCAGCCTTGCGACATGCTCCGGCGCGCTCGCGCAGGATGCCGTTGCGCGGGATCGACGCCAAGGGCGAATTTGGCGTTGGCCAGCGTATATTCGTGGCCGCAATAGACCTCCGTCTCGCCGGGCAGCGCCGCCAGCCGCATCAGCGAATGATAGAGAACCTGCGGCGGCTCCTCGAAGGCCCGCCCGCATCCGAGCGAAAACAGCGTGTCGCCGACGAAGACAAGGTCGTCCTCCTCGAAATAATAGGCGACATGCCCGCTGGTGTGGCCCGGAACCTCGATCACGCGCCCCTCCAGCGCGCCGACGGCGAACTCGTCGTCCTCGCCGACCAGCCGGTCGAGGCCGCCGATCTTCGCCGCCTCCCTGGCGCGGCCCCGTCACCCGCGCGCGCGGAAAACGCGCCTTGAGGCCGGGAACGCCCTGGACGTGATCGGGATGGTGGTGGGTGAGCAGAATATCGGTGAGCGTCCATTCGCGCGCGGCGAGCGCGGCGAGAATGGGCGCCGCGTCCGGCGCGTCGATCGCGGCGGTCGACGCGCGTCTCGGGATCATGCACCAGCACCCCGAAATTGTCTTTGAGGCAGATGAACTGGTGGATATGGGGGGCCATGCCGGCGCGCCTCTTGTCGTCGCCTCTCGTCCGACGACTTTGCCACGCCCCGGCGCGACTTGAAACCCTTTGCGGCGGGGCTTTATTTTTCGGCCCCGGCGGCGGATGATCGCGACGCGCCTCGAAGCCGCCGCGCGCGCCTGGCGCGGGAAGTCAGCGGCGTTTTGGGGCATCCCGCGCCGCCGCCGCGCTGAGAACATCCTGCCGGACGAACCCGCATGTCGCTCGACGTCGTTGATCTGCGCTCCTTCTACGATACGCCCGCTGGCGAGATCGCGCGGCGGCTGATCGGCCGGATCGTCCGCGAGCGCTTCTCCAACTGCGCCGGCTATTCGATCCTCGGCGTCGGCTATGCGACGCCCTATCTCGGGGTTTTCCGCGAGGAGGCGGTGCGCGTCCTCGCTTTCATGCCGGCGCAGCAGGGCGTGGTCAACTGGCCGTCCTCGGGCTATTCGGCCTCGGCGCTGGTGGAATCGACGGAAATGCCGCTGCCCGATTCCTCGATCGACCGGGCGATCCTGATCCATGGGCTCGAAATCACCGAACATCCGCGCGATCTTCTCGCCGAGATCTGGCGCATCCTGACGCCGGGCGGACGCGTTCTCGTCATTGCGCCGAGCCGGTCCGGGCTTTGGGCGCGTCTCGACCGCACGCCCTTCGGCCACGGCCAGCCATTCTCACGCAGCCAGTTGCGCGAATTGATGCGCGAGACGCTGTTTTCGCCGACCCATTGGGCCGAGGCGCTTTATGCGCCGCCGTTCCGGCATCGCCCGCTGCTGCGTATGGGCGTTGTCTTCGAGCGGATCGGCGCCTTTTTCGGCCTGCCGGGCGCCGGCGTCCTGATCGTCGAGGCGACCAAGCAGCTTTATCGACCCGTGCCCGCCATGCGGCGGGCGCACGAGGCGCTGCCGCAATTCGCGCCGGCGACCGAACCCGTCGGGATCGCGCCCGTTTCCCGAGCATTTTCGAGCAAAGCGGGTCGCGGTTCGCGCTAGAGCTGGATGAGGAAAAGTGGAAACCACTTTTCCGCCCGCATCCCGCTCTAGATTATTGGAATCGATCACGCTCATGACTTTGGATTGATTCAATCCACAGTCATCGTGATCTAGCCGCCGGGCGCGGGACTGAGCTTCAACTTCAGCTTGAAACATTGCGCCAGAAACAGGCCGCCATGCATCAGCCCGGCTCCGTCGATGCCATGTCCGAGCCCGATCGAGAGATGCCATTGGCTGGGGATTTTGGCCTGCGCCAACGCTTCCGCGGAGTGCGAACAGGGATTCCAGCGGAATCACGTCGTCGTCGCTGCCGTGGACGAGCAGGATCGGCGACGGCTTCGCTCCCGGCGGCCGAGCCTCGGCGAGATGCTCCGGCCCGACGAGTTGGCCGGAATAGCCAAGGATCGCCGCCGGCGGTCTGCTGCGCCGCAGCCCGACGTGAAGCGCCAGCATGGTTCCCTGACTGAAGCCGACCAGCGCCAGCTTCGAATCGTCAAGGCCAAGCTTGTCCAGTTCGGCGTCGAGGAAGGCGTTGAAGCCCGGCGCCGCCTTGTTGACGCCGGCCCAGCGCTCGTTCTGGTCGCGCATCGTCAGCGGGAACCATTGGCGTCCCCCCGGCGCCTGCAAGCAGGGCTCGGGCGCATTGGGCGAGAGGAAAGCCGTATCCGGCATAAAACCCTGCCATTGCTTGGCGATGGCGATCAAATCCGTTCCATCGGCGCCATAGCCATGCAGGAACACGACGAGCTGCTTCGTCGTGCGCGATTTCGCCGCGAGGCGCGGACCGTCGATCAAAGCCATGGGGTGGTTCCGCGGATTGGGGATGACATTCTCCGCCTCGGGCTTAGCGCATTTCGCCGCGCGGCGGAACCAAATCCCGGCGCGCGACGCGCAAACTGGCCGCCGGAGCAGAATCGCATTTACATCTGGATCGGCGGGATTAAGATTTTGCGGTCGATCAGGGCCGCGCCGATCGAACCCGATCAGGCTCATCGCCGTTTCCATTCTAGCCGTGATTTTCTCTGAAAAGTCCGCCGTCCGGACGCCATGGTGGGGCACGTCATGTACATTATCGCCCGCAACATCACCGGCCCGCGCCTGCGCTGCGAAGCGTTGATGATCGACAAGAAGACCTTCACGCCCTGGCCGCCGACGAACGAGGATGGCTGGCGCCGCGCCTATAAATTCCGCGACAAGCTGATGGCCGAAGTCGTGCGCATGGAGGCCGATCCGCTGGGCGAGCAGCTGAAAGTGATCGAGGCGGTTTATATTCCGTAAAGCCGCCGCTCACTCCGGCAGAAAATTCGTCGCGACGCCGTTGATGCAGTAGCGCTGGCCCGTCGGCGGCGGGCCGTCCGGGAAGACGTGGCCGAGATGGCTGCCGCAGCGGCTGCAATGCACCTCCGTGCGGAGCCAGCCATAGCTGCGATCCTCCGAGGTCTCGACGGCGCCCGGCAGCGGATCGTTGAAGCTCGGCCAGCCGGTGCCGCTCTCGAATTTCCGCGTCGAGCCGAACAGCGGCTGCCCGCAGCCCGCGCAGACGAAAACGCCGGCGCGCTTCTCGTAATTCAGGGCGCAGCTCCCCGCCGGCTCGGTGCCATGCTCGCGCATGATCCGGTATTGCTCGGGCGTCAGAAGCTTGCGCCATTCCGCTTCGCTATGCGTCACGGGGAACGGTTTGGCGTCCATGATCGATTCTCCAACCTGCGGCGCGTATTCGGCTGCGCCATTCTAACGCGATTCCAGCGTTCTTGCTCGCGCGGAATTCGCGCCTGACCCCAGCGGGTTGGAGGCGTTCCTGGGATGCGCCCGAAGGGTTCAGCGCATCGAACCTCTCGCGTGATGACGGTGCGCGATGCGCATCAGGCCAGGCGCCCAGGTTTGAAGGTTCAAGCTCTTGGCCGCCGCCTCGGCGCGAGGGCGACGGACGATTTTTTCTTGCCCGGTCAGACAACGCCCGTGCAGATAAACCGCATCGGAAAGGCGATCGTCGAGCCGCCTGAAGGCGTTTGCGATGGCGCTCCAGCTCATCGATGAAAACTCCAGTTCCTCGCGCGCCGCAGGGCCCTCGATCGGAGATTTAGCCGAAGGAGGGCGGCGCGCCGCATTTCGCTCAAAGTCAAATCGATTTAGAGCTAATCGCATAAAGACTCGATCGTTGACCCTTTCGTGTTTCATAAAGATCGCATAAAGCCGCGCCGGCCCGATCAGCCGTCCGTGCGTCGCGGGCGGCCAGATTTCAACAAGGCGAGACTTCGCCGAGCGATTTGATAAGCTCGCGGCGGTTGTGCGCGCGTCGCGACGCCAAGAGGAAGCCGAGAGATAAAGTCTTGAAAATGCGCCTGCCGATCCGTGTCCGAAATTGGATGTATGCCCTGCGCGGCGGCTTCCTGGTGCGGCCGCTCCTCATCACCCTGGCGCTCGGACTGACGGGAATGATCCTGTCGTCGGCGGAAGAGAGTTTCCCGGTCGTCAGCGCCTGGGTTCCCGATGCGCTGTTCCCCTCGCGCGCCGACCCACAGGTCGCCCAGGTGATGCTCAGCACGATCGCGGGCTCGATCATGACCGTCGTATCGATCGTGTTCGCGATTCTTCTGATGACGTTAACGCTGGCCTCGATGCAGTTCTCGCCGCGCATCCTCGTCAGTTTCGTCAGAGACCGCGTGACCCAATGGACGCTTGGCGTCTTTCTCGGCACGTTCCTCTACTGCATGGCCGCCTTGCCTGCGGCGCGCAGCCTGCCGCATCCCTTCGCGCCGGTGGCGACCGTAACCGGCGCGCTGTTGCTCGCGCTCGCTTCCGTCATGGGATTGATCTACTTCATCCACCACATTTCCCGCGCCGTCAGCGTCAACCACATCGTCGATCGCATCGCCCGCGAGACGGAGGGCGTGATCGACGAAATCATGCCGCACGCGCGCGGACTCGTTGCGCGCCGCGAGGACATGGCGTTCGAGCCGGAGGCGACCGAATTCCCGGTTCTCAATGATCAGTCCGGCTACACCTGCTTCATCGACGGCGACCGGCTGCTCAAATTGGCCAAGGCCCACAAACTGCGCATCCGCGTCCTGCGCCCGATCGGTCATTTTACGCCGGAGCGCGCCCCCCTCTTCACCGTTTCGCGCAAGAGCCGCCTGACGGAGGAGCTCAACAGGGAAATTCGATCCGCATTCGTCATCGGCCCGATGCGCACGATGCAGCAGGACGTCGAGTTCGGCGTGCTGCAGATCGTCGACATCGCGTTAAAGGCGATCTCGCCGGCGATCAACGATCCGAGCACGGCGATCAACTGCATCGACCAGCTGACGCGCATCCTCATCCGCTGGGCCAGCCGCGCCTCGCCTGCGACCCTCATCAGCGATCCGCCCTATGTCGTGCGTGTGGTGCTTCCGTGGATCGATTTCGATCATCTGCTCGACACCGCGTTTGAACAGATTCATCACTATTCGGTCAGCGATGTCGCGGTGAGTTTGCGCCTCCTGCGCGCGCTGAACGATCTGGCGGCCACCATCGACGACGAGCGCATGCGCGAGAAGTTGGCGCTGCGCGGACGGCGCATCGTCGCAAATTGCGCGACCCGGTTGGATCTGGGCGATGTGAAGCGGCTCAAGGACCGATTGGCGCCGCTCGAAGCGATCGCGCAGAACCCCGCCTTGCGCGGCGCATAGAGCGGGACGAGAAAAAGTGTAAGCACTTTTTTCGCCCGCATCCCGCTCTAAACTTTTGGAATCGATCGCGTTCATGACTTTGGATCGATTCGATCCAAAGTCATCGCGATCGAGGGGCGCTCCGCGAAGGCTCCTCAGACGTCGAGATTGGCGACCGAGAGCGCGTTCTCCTGAATGAATTCGCGGCGCGGCTCGACGACATCGCCCATCAGCTTGACGAAAATGTCGTCGGCGTCGTCGCCCTCCTTGATCTTGACCTGCAAGAGCGAACGGGCTTCCCGATCCAGCGTCGTCTCCCACAATTGCTCGGGGTTCATCTCGCCGAGGCCCTTGTAGCGCTGCATCTGCGAGATGCCTTTCTGGCCCGCCGCCATCACGGCGTCGAGCAAGTCGCCGGAGCCGGAGACCTGCGTCTCGTCGCTGCGCCGGACGAACAGCGCCGGGCGGGCGAAGACGTCGTGCAACGTCGCCGCATGCTCGTTGAGGCGGCGCGCCTCGCTCGAGGCGAGGAGGCCGGCGTCGAGGGTCGCGGCCTGGCGCACGCCGCGCACCTCGCGGCTGAACATATAGCCGCCATTGGCGACGGCGCCGCGCCAGCCGCGCTCCATATCGTCGGCGAGTTCGTCGAGCCGCGCGGCGATGGTCGCGGCGAAGTCTTCCGCCGCGGCCTCGTCGTCCGGTCCGATCGGCCGCAGGGCGCCTGCGATCGCGGCCTGTTCGACGACGGTGCGGTCATAGCGCGAATGCATCGCGTTCAGCACGTGGCGCACGGTCCGCGCCTCCTCGACGATCGAGCGCAAATCGGCCCCGGCGCGTTCGACGCCGTCGGAAAGACGCAGCACCGCGCCGTCAAGGCCGTTGCCGATCAGGTAATCCTCGCGCGCGCGCTCGTCCTTCAGATATTGCTCGGAGGCGCCGCGCTTCACCTTGTAGAGCGGCGGCTGCGCAATATAGAGATGGCCGCGTTCGATGAGTTCGCGCATCTGACGGAAGAAGAAGGTGAGCAGAAGCGTGCGGATATGCGAGCCGTCGACATCGGCGTCGGTCATGATGATGATCTTGTGGTAGCGCAATTTGTCGACGTTGAAATCGTCGCGACCGATGCCGGTGCCGAGCGCCGTGATCAGCGTGCCGATTTCCTGGGATGACAGCATCTTGTCGAAGCGGGCGCGCTCGACATTGAGGATCTTGCCGCGGAGCGGCAAGACGGCCTGATATTCGCGATTGCGGCCCTGCTTCGCCGAGCCGCCGGCGGAATCGCCCTCGACGAGGAAAAGCTCCGCCTTGGCGGGGTCGCGCTCCTGGCAGTCGGCGAGCTTGCCCGGCAGATTGGCGACGTCGAGCGCGCCTTTGCGGCGGGTCAGCTCACGCGCCTTGCGCGCCGCCTCGCGCGCCTGCGCCGCCTCCACCACCTTGCCGACGACGGTGCGCGCATCCTGCGGATGCTCCTCGAACCAGGAGCCGAGCATCTCGTTGACGAGGCCTTCGACCGCCGGACGCACTTCCGATGAGACCAGCTTCTCCTTCGTCTGCGAGGAGAATTTGGGATCTGGAACCTTGACCGACAGCACGCAGGTCAGGCCCTCGCGGCAATCATCGCCGGTAAGATCGACCTTTTCGCGCTTCAGGAGGCCGGAGCGCTCGGCGTAGCCGGTGACCTGGCGTGTGAGGCCGGCGCGCAGGCCCGCGAGATGCGTGCCGCCGTCGCGCTGCGGGATGTTGTTGGTGAAGGGCAGCACGTTCTCATGGTAGGAATCGTTCCACCACAGCGCGACCTCGACGGTGATATTCTCGCGCTCGCCCTTGATCAGAATGGGCTTGGTGATGAGCGGGCTCTTGGCGCGATCGAGATAGCGCACGAAGGCCTCGAGGCCGCCGTCGTAATAAAGCAGTTCGGTCCTCACTTCGGCGCCGCGGGCGTCGGTGAGTTCGATGCGAACGCCGGAGTTCAGGAAGGCGAGTTCGCGCAGCCGATGCTCGATCGTGCCGAAATCATAATCGACCATGGTGAAGGTCGCGGGCGAGGCGAGAAACGTGACCTCCGTGCCGCGTTTGGGCTTGCCGTCGACGATCGGCGCGGGGCCGGTGACTTCGAGCGGGGTCACCGCATCGCCCAGCGCAAAGCGGATCAGATGCTCCTTGCCCTCGCGCCAGATTCTGAGCTTCAGCCAGGTGGACAGCGCGTTGACGACGGAGACGCCGACGCCATGCAGGCCGCCCGACACCTTGTAGGAATTCTGGTCGAATTTCCCGCCCGCGTGCAGCTGGGTCATGATGACCTCGGCCGCGCTGACGCCTTCCTCGCTATGGATGTCGGTCGGAATGCCGCGCCCGTCGTCGGTGACGGTCACCGAGCCGTCGGCGTTGAGCGTCACCGTGACTTTCGTGGCGTGGCCGGCAAGCGCCTCGTCGATGGCGTTGTCGACGACCTCATAGACCATGTGATGCAGCCCGGAGCCGTCATCGGTGTCGCCGATATACATGCCGGGGCGCTTGCGGACGGCGTCGAGGCCGCGCAGGACCTTGATCGAATCGGCGCCATAATAGGCTTCCGCCTCTGTCGGGACGGAGACCTGTGAAGCGGCGACGGGTTCAGCCATGGTAAAAGCTTAACTTTCTATTGTTTTCGCTTGGATTTCGGCACCCGCGCAAAAGCGGCGCGCCGATGATTTTCTTTTATAGACCAAGCGTCCGCGAAGGTCATGTTTTTTCATGTTTTTCGGCCCGAATTGCGGGCTTTTCCGGCGCCCTGTCCACATCTCGAATTGCGATCCCTCACGATTGTTTGAAACGCCTGCGAAAAACGCCGGGGATTGGCGCGACATCCGTCATCCGAAAGAGCGCGGAAGGCGTCTATCATCGCGCCTGACGCGAAAAAAGGTGACCGGCATGACGCTCGAAAAAATTCATGATTCGCTTTGGCTCGTCGAGGGGGAGATCGTCAGTTTCTATGGCTTCCCCTATCCGACGCGCTCCGCCGTCGCGCGGCTTTCGAGCGGCGATCTCTGGGTCTGGTCGCCGGTAAGGCTCGGCCCGGATTTGCAGGCGGAACTCGCTCGATTGGGGCCGGTCCGCCATCTCGTCAGCCCGAACAAGATTCACCACCTTTATCTTCAGGATTGGAGCGCCGCCTACCCGCAAGCTCAGCTGTGGGGGCCCCAGTCGACCATCAAAAAGCGCGCCGACCTCACATTTCGCGAACCCCTGCAGGACATCCCTCCACCCGAATGGGGCGACGACATCGATCAGGCCTGGTTCAGAGGCTCCATCGTCATGGACGAGATCGTCTTTCTCCACCGGCCTTCGCGAACGGCGATCGTCGCGGACCTCATCGAAGGCTTCGGCGACCGCTTCCTTTGCGATCATTGGTCCTGGTGGCGGCGTCCGCTCGCCCGGCTCGACGGCATCACCGCCGGCGAGCCCGGCGCGCCGCGCGAATGGCGGCTGAGCTTCCTCGATCGCGGCCCCGCCCGCGCCGCTCGGGACAAGGCGCTCGGCTGGCGCTGCGAGCGCGTCCTCATCGCCCATGGCGAGTGGGCGCGATTGGACGGCGAGGCTTTTCTCGCTCGCTCTTTCGACTGGCTCGGCCCGTGACTGCGCGCCACCACCTCTAGGCCGCGGCGCGGATGGCCTCATCGCCAATGAGGAGGCCCCGCTCATCGGCGCCGATGCGCACCTTCTCGCCGTCGTGGATCTTGCCGGCGAGGATGAGCTCGGCCAGCGGATCCTGCACGTTCTTCTGGATGACGCGCTTCAGGGGCCGCGCGCCATAGGCCGGATCATAGCCCTTGTCGGCCAGCCACGCGCGGGCTTCGGGCGTCAGTTCCAGCACGATCTTGCGATCCTCCAGCAGCCTGTCGAGGCGCTTCAGCTGGATTTCGACGATCTTGCCCATGTCCTCGCGGCGCAGGCGGTGGAACAGGATGATCTCGTCGACGCGGTTCAGGAATTCCGGCCTGAAATGCGCCCGCACCACCTGCATCACCTCGTCATGGACGGCGCTTGAATCCTCGCCCTCCTTCTGCAGCACCAGAAACTCCGAGCCGAGATTCGAGGTCATGACGATCAGCGTGTTGCGGAAATCGACCGTACGCCCCTGTCCGTCGGTGAGGCGCCCGTCGTCCAGAACCTGCAGGAGCACGTTGAAGACGTCCGGGTGGGCCTTCTCGATCTCGTCGAACAGCACGACCTGATAGGGTCTGCGCCGCACCGCCTCGGTGAGCGCCCCGCCCTCCTCATAGCCGACATAGCCGGGCGGCGCGCCGATCAGCCGCGCTACCGAATGCTTCTCCATATATTCCGACATGTCGATGCGCAGCAGCGCGTTCTCATCGTCGAAGAGGAAAGCGGCGAGCGCCTTGGTCAGCTCGGTCTTGCCGACGCCGGTCGGCCCGAGGAACATGAAGGAGCCGATCGGGCGGTTGGGGTCCTGCAGCCCGGCGCGGGCGCGGCGCACCGCCGTCGAGACGGCCTTGACGGCCTCCTTCTGGCCGACCACGCGCTTGCCCAGCGCCTCTTCCATGTTCAGCAGCTTCTCGCGCTCGCCCTCCAGCATCTTGTCGACCGGAATGCCGGTCCAGCGCGAGACGACTTGCGCGATGTCCTCGGGCGTCACCGCCTCATCGACGAGAACGCTGGCGCGCTTCGATTCGATCTCGGCGAGCTGCTTTTCAAGGCCCGGAATGACGCCATAGGTCAGTTCGCCGGCGCGCTGATATTCGCCCTTGCGCTGCGCCTGCGCCAGTTCCGTGCGGGCGGCCTCGAGCTGCTCCTTCAGCTTTTGTTCGGAGCCGAGCTTGTCCTTCTCGGCGCGCCAGCGCGTGGTGAGCGCCGCCGACTTCTCCTCAAGCTCGGCGAGTTCGCCCTCGAGCTTTTTGAGCCGGTCCTTCGAGGCCCTGTCGGTCTCCTTTTTCAGGGCCTCCTGCTCGATCTTGAGCTGGATGATGCGGCGGTCGAGTTCGTCGAGCTCTTCGGGCTTCGAATCGATCGCCATGCGCAGGCGGGCGCTCGCCTCGTCGATGAGGTCGATCGCCTTGTCGGGCAGAAAACGGTCCGCGATATAGCGGTGCGACAGCGTCGCCGCCGCGACGATGGCGGCGTCCGTGATGCGCACGCCATGGTGCAGCTCGTATTTCTCCTTGAGGCCGCGCAGGATCGAAATCGTGTCCGCGACCGTCGGCTCGGAGACGAAGACCGGCTGGAAGCGCCGCGCCAGCGCCGCGTCCTTCTCGACATGCTTGCGGTATTCGTCGAGCGTCGTCGCGCCGACGCAATGCAGTTCGCCGCGCGCCAGCGCCGGCTTCAGAAGGTTCGAGGCGTCCATCGCGCCATCGGCCTTCCCGGCGCCGACAAGCGTGTGCATTTCGTCGATGAAAAGGATGATGCCGCCGGCCGCGGCGGTGACTTCGGTCAGGATGCCTTTCAGCCGCTCCTCGAACTCGCCGCGATATTTGGCGCCGGCGATCAGCGAGCCCATGTCGAGCGCGAGCAGCCGTTTGTCGCGCAGGCTCTCCGGCACGTCGCCATTGACGATGCGCAGCGCGAGGCCCTCGACGATCGCGGTCTTGCCGACGCCGGGTTCGCCGATCAGCACCGGATTGTTCTTGGTGCGGCGCGACAGCACCTGGATGGTGCGGCGGATTTCCTCGTCGCGGCCGATCACGGGATCGAGCTTGCCGGTGCGGGCGGCCTCGGTCAGATCGCGGGTATATTTCTTCAGCGCGTCATAGGCGTTTTCCGCCGTCGCATTGTCGGCGGTGCGCCCCTTGCGCAATTCCTCGATGGCCTTGTTGAGGTTTTGCGGGGTGAGGCCGGCTTTTTCGAGGATCTTTCCGGCTTCCGAATTCTTCTCCATCGCGAGCGCGAGCAGCAGGCGCTCGACCGTGACATAGGAATCGCCCGCCTTCTCGGCGATTTTCTCGGCGTTGTCGAAGAGGCGCGCCAAGGGCGGCGTGATATGGACCTGGCCCGCGCCGGAGCCTTCGACTTTCGGCAGTTTCGCGAGGGCGAGTTCGGTCGCGACCAGCGCATCGCGCGAGCGGCCTCCCGCCTTGTCGATCAGGCCGGCGGCAAGACCCTGCTCGTCGTCGAGCAGGACTTTCAGGAGATGTTCGGGCGTGAACTGCTGATTCCCCTCGCGCATCGCGAGCGACTGCGCGCTTTGCACGAACCCGCGCGCCCTGTCGGTGTATTTTTCAAAATTCATGGCTGATATCTCCCCCCGCGAGGCGGCCCCGGCGGCCTTTCGTGGATTAACTCAATTCGCCCTCGTCGAGGGCCGACTTAAGTCAAATGTAGGAAAAAAAAGCGCGGGCGGAAGGGTCGCGTCGCCGCCCCGCATGATTTCAGCTGACGCCTGACCATGCGCCAGGCGGCCGCGATCGCTCGCCGCGCACAGACGCGGGGGGACTCCTGCGCCTCCCAGGACATCGCCGCGCGCCAAAGCCGACCGGTTCCGGCTTTCGGGTCATTTTCACGATTTTGGATTGATCCAACCCAAAATCATCCGATCTAGTCGCCGACCGGATCCTCGGCGCTGGTTTCCGCATCGCTCGAACCGTCATGCGAACCGTCATGCGCCGCGGCCTGGTCGATCGCCATTTCCGCCTTGCTGCGCCGGCGCCGGCGCGGCCGCAGGTGGAAGCCGTTCGGCTCGCGTTCGGCTTCGGACCTGACGTCATCGATCTGGCCGAAGGCTTCGACCGCGACGTCCGCCTCGAGCGGATCGACGATCGTCTCGGGGACCGTCCGGACGGGAGCGGTTATGAAAGCCGGGAGGCCCTTGGGCGCGACGTCGTCCACCGCTCGCGCCTCAACGCGCTGGTCGCGCGAAGGCTCACCGCGAAAATCCCGCTGGCCGCGCCCATTGCGGGCCTGATCCCGCGACCCCTGATCTGCGTCTCTGGGCCTTGATCTCTTGGACCTTGATCTCTCGGGCCCTGATCCCGTGGACCCTGGTCCCTGGGCGGCGCATAGCGCTCCTGGTTATTGCGCTCCTGCCCGTAGCGCTCCTGATTATTGCGCTCCTGACTGCTGCGGTCCTGGCCACTGCGGTCCTGATAGGGCCTGTCCTGATAGGACCGATCCTGAAACGCCCGATCCTGGCGCGGGCCGCGCTCGGGCCGCTCGAAACCCTGCTTTTCCGAGGCGCCGTTGCCGCCGGCGCCATAAAAGCCGCGCTCCTGACCTGGCTGCTGCGGATTGCTCGAGGGCTGCGGCGCGTAGGCTTGCTGCGGCGGCGCGGCGAAACGCTCGACCGGCGAAGCGAAGCGGTCCGGAATGCCGGTGAAGTCGTCGCCGTCGTCGATCTCTTCGGCGGCGGCGTCGCCGGGCTGACGCTGATAGCCGGCTGCGCTCTGCTGCTGGGCCTGCTGGGCCACCGCGATGAGGCGGAAGTAATGTTCGGCGTGCTGCAAATAGCTCTCCGCCGTGACCGGGTCGCCCGACGATTGCGCGTCGCGGGCGAGTTGCAAATATTTCTCACCAATATGATGGGCGGTGCCGCGAATTTTTACGTCGGGACCGCTCAATTCGTAGGAGCGCGTCAGCGGGTTCGGTCCCTTGCGATTATTGTTTGGGCGGCCGCGCATGCGTTGTTTGTTCTGTCCAGGTCTCATCGATGTTCCTTGAGTGGCGCCGTAACCGCAACTCCCGGGCATCGCCTTATCGGCGAGCCGTTAACGGTCCTTGCGGGACCATTTTCTTTCTAAAGAACGAAGGCGCGAGCGATAGTTGGGCTCTCCAGCCAGTGACGACACGCGCGGAGCTTCCGCGGCATCAATCCTTGACCCTCAATCAACAGGGTCTTGGAGCTTTGGGACGGATTCTCGGTTTCGCCGAGCGTCGCAGCTTTAACGGAAGCGGCCTCGCCATGTTCACATGCCCCTGATCAGGCGAGACCCAAAAATCTCAGCGCCGACCGAAGCTTTACAGAAGCGATAGAGCCATCCTTGTTTCGTGAAACTAGCCGCTTTCGTCTGAAACGCCAAGGGTTTTTAGAAAATATCTCCAACTGGCCGCTCGGTGTGATCGAAGCGCAACGGCGAACTCAAGCCCGACGCGCGGAAATAATACGTTTGCGACCGTTGAGGTCAAGTCGGAAGTTCGGCTCCCGAAAGACGCCGCGCGCAAAAGCGCCGCGACGTCATCGCCCTGACCGAGGCCGAATTCAAGCGCGAGCAGGCCGCCCTGCGCCAGCAGCCCCGCCGCCGCCGGAATGATGGCCCGGTAGGCGTCAAGGCCGTCGACGCCGCCGTCGAGCGCGAGCCGCGGATCGTAGACGACGACTTCCGGCGCCAGGCCGGCCAGATCGCCGCCCCTGATATACGGCGGGTTGGAGACGATGATGTCGAACCCGCCCCTCAAAGGCGCCGCCCAGTCCCCGCAGACGATGCTGCCGCGCTCCGCAAACCCGTTCGCCGCCAGATTGTTCCGCGCGATGGCGCAGGCGGCGGGCGAAATGTCGACGCCGACGCCATACGCCTTCGGGCAGGCTCCGCAGCAACGCGCCGAGAATGGCGCCGGAGCCGACGCCGAGATCGAGCAGACGCCAGGGCCGGCCGCACATCGGCGCCCACTTGCTCCAGAACCGCTTCGACCAGCGTCTCCGTGTCCGCGCGGGGATCAAGCGTCTCGGGGCCGAGTTCGAAGCGCGCGCCCCAGAATTCCCGATAGCCGATGATTCGCGAAACCGGCTCGCGCTCGAGGCGCCGCGCCGAAAATTGCGCAAGAAGCTCGGCGCCCGCGCCAAGCGGCGCATCGGGATCGCGCACAAGTGCGGCGTGATCGACGCCAAGCGCGGCGCAGAGCAGCACGCGCGCGTCGAGCTCGGCGGACGGAATGCCCCGCTCGGCGAACGCGCGGGCCAGCGCGCCGCCGCGCCGATTCGCGCGGCGTCGCGGCGTCGAACACGGGCGACAGCGCTTTCAACTCCGCTGACGCCGCCGGCGGCGCGGCGGCTTCGAGCAGAACCCGCGTCAGGCGGGTCGCGAAATCGGGACGCGTTCGCCGGCTTCTCGCCTTCCATCACGCGGGCCTCGTCGAAAATCAGCCAGGTGATGTCCTCGATCTTCTGCTTGTCGGGCGAGCCGACGAGTTTCGCGAGCGCCTGGATCAGCGCATGTTTCGGATTGACCTCGAGGATCGGCTTCGTCGCCGCGCCGAGTTGCCCATGTTCGGCCAGCAATTGCTCCAGCCGGCGATCGGGGCCGCGATCCGGCGCGATGAGGCAGGCTGGGCTCTGCGCCAGCCGGTCGGAGGCGCGAACATCATCGACCGCTCCCTCAAGCGTCTGTTTCATCAGGACGAACAGGGCCGAGAGCGCCGCCGGCTGCTGCGCGTCGGCCGGAGCTTTCCGCGCTCGCGTCGAGAAGCGGGATCGAGGCGATGTCGGCCGCCCCCTGCGTCACCGATTTGAACGGCTTGCCGTCGAAGCCGACCGCGGTCGCGACCCAGAAGGCGTCGATCGGATCGGGCAGCAGCAGCACCTCGACGCCGCGCGCGGAAAATCCTTCGAGCTGGGGGCTCGCCGCCAGACGCTTCAGATCATCGCCAAGCAGATAATAGATCGCGGTCTGGTTTGGGCGCAGCCCGGCGACGTAATCCTTCAGCGTGCGGTCGCCGTCCGGATGCGTGGAGCTGGCGAAGCGAGCAAGCGCGAACAGCGCATCGCGCTTTTCCGGATCTTCATAGAGCCCCTCCTTGAGCACCGAGCCGAAATTGCGCCAGACCCCGCGCGAATTTTTCCGGCTCGGCTTCGGAGAGTTTGGTCAGTTCTTGCAGGACGCGATTGGCGACGCCTTTCTTGATGGCTCCGAAAACCGGGCTCTCCTGAATCATTTCGCGCGAGACGTTCAGCGGCAGATCGGCCAAATCGACGACGAGGCGCACGAAACGCAGCCACCGCGGCAGAATATCGGCGTCGTCGCGTGATCAGCACATGCCGGACATAGAGTTTCGCGCGGCCATGGCGCTCGGGATTGAACAGGTCGAACGGGCGCGACGACGGCACGAAAGCCAGCGCCGCTATATTCATGGCGCCCTTCCGCGCGCCAGTGGATGGTGAGCGCCGGGTCGTCGAACTGGCCTGCGAGCGTGTGGTAGAAATCGGCGTATTGCTCGGGCGTGACGCCGCTTTTGGGCTTCGTCCAGAGCGCCTGACCGTCGCTGAGGCGGCGCGGTTCGTCGCCCGGGCTTGTCGATCAGTTCGATCGGCACGGCCAGCGCGCTCGAATGTTCGCGCACGATCCGTTCGATCGTGAAGGGGTCGAGATAATCCTTCGAGGCCTCGTTCAGATGAAGAACGATGCGCGTTCCGTGCGTCGGCGCGCGGTCGCGGCTCGACCGGCGCGATGGTGAACGCGCCCTTGCCGTCCGAACTCCAGACGAAGGCCTCGGCGGAGCCGGCGCGCCGCGAAATCGCCTCGACGCGGTCCGCCACCATGAAAGCCGAATAAAAGCCGATGCCGAACTGGCCGATGAGATCGACGTGGGGGCCGGCGCGACCGGCGTCCTCCGCCGCGTCTTCCTCCGCCAGTTCTTGCGCCTCATCGTCCGGAGCCGGCTTCGCGCCGATCCGGTCGAGAAAGGCGCGGGTTCCGGAGCGGGCGATGGTGCCAAGCGAATCGGCCAGCTCCTCGCGCGTCATGCCGACGCCATTATCCTCGACGGCGAGCGTTCCCGCGTCCTTGTCGAGGCTGATCGTTATCTTGAAGGGCGCCGTCGCGAGCGACGGGTCGGCCAGCGCCTCATAGCGCAGCTTCTCGCAGGCGTCGGCGGCGTTCGACAAAAGTTCGCGCAGAAAAATATCGCGGTCGGAATAGACCGAATGCACCATGAGATGGAGCAGCCTCGCGACATCTGCCTGAAAGGCTTGAGATTGACCGGCGGCTTCTGACATGCGAGCGACTCTTTCCCTGAAATGGATTTGTTCTGGAGCGGATTTTCATCGGGAGCCTGGCCGTTTTCCGGCGAAGCTCGAGACTGATCTGATTGGCGGCGCGTTTTGGCCCGACGCGCGCCGAGCGCATCCAGCCCTCGTCCGAGATATTGTCTTTGCGCACGCTCAGCAAGGGCGGCCGACGCGCAAAATCGCCGAAAAACCAGCCGAGCTTACACGTCGTAAAAATGTCAAGCAGGGTCTTGCCCCGGCTGGATCGGCGCGCGATGATGCGCGCCTCAAGGGATAAGAGCGGCAAAACGCATGACTGATCTGGAGTCCGCCGAAGATCGCCGCCCTCCAGTCAT
Organism: uncultured Alphaproteobacteria bacterium; assembly: GCA_963757985.1. Taxonomy (GTDB): domain Bacteria; phylum Pseudomonadota; class Alphaproteobacteria; order Rhizobiales; family Beijerinckiaceae; genus Methylocapsa. The sequence goes on from CAVWTQ010000002.1 coordinate 280,519, forward strand.
GACCGATCGCGTGAGGCCATTCGCCTCCAGAGCGCCCGCCGATCCGGCCTTCGGCCCCCCAGGAGGCGGTCGTCAGCTTCGATCGGCTCGAATTGCGCGAAATCCTCAATCTTTACGGCCGCAAGGTCGCGAGCGGCGAATGGCGCGACTACGCGCTCGATTTCACCGCGCAAAAGGCCGTCTTCTCCGTCTACAGCCGCGCCTCGGAATGCGCCCTGTACGTAATCGAGAAAAGCCCCCGGCTCGCGCGCAAGCAAGGTCTTTATGCGGTCGTCGCGGCGAGCGGGCTCGTGCTGAAGCGCGGGCATGACCTGCGCCGCGTCATCGCGGTTCTCGACAAGCGGCTGAGGCTGGTTTCGGAGTAGACCGATTGGATGCGCCGTCCCCCGAGGGCGCCGCCGCGCCGGATCAAGCCGCGACCACGCGCGTCCGGCGCAGGCGCCTCCTCGCGCTGTCGCTGGCTCTATCGGCCCTGGTCGCGGGCTACGCCGCCCTGTTCGCGGATTTCTACCACCAGTCTCCAGCCATCGAGACCATCTTCGCGGCGCCGGCGAGCAGCGCAAAACCGCCGCTCGACATCTATCTCGAAGTGCTCAACGTCGATCCGGTCAAGCAAGCGCTCCAGGTTCGACTGGACTTCGCGACCAAAAGCGAGTCCGGGCGGCCTGCGCCATCTCGGCGCGCCCGCGACCGACATGGTCGTCGAGCTCAGCGACGGAATCGACGTCCAGGATGTCGAACTGCAGGCCGGGCAGGCGGCCAATTCGCAAGACGCTGCAGCTCTACGTCAGAGGCGCGCTCGAAAATTATCCCATCGATCGCTACGAGGGGACGTTGCGGATCCGGGCCGTCGAAGGCAAGCAGCCGGCGGCCGGGGCCGCCGTGCCGGTGCGCCTCACGACATGGGAGGAGATCGCCGGCTGGGAAGTCGCGACGGCGCAGAACGATCCCGCCGCCGGCGAAAATGCCGGATTGTCGCTGACCGTGCGGGCGCAACGTCCCGCCGCGCAGGTCTTTTTCGCCTTTGTCCTGTTCGGCTCGATGATCCTGATCGCGGTGAGCGCGCTGACGATCGGCGGCCTCCCCTTCATCGGCGCGCGCAAGATCGAAGCGACGCTGATCAGCGCTCTCGGGGCGATGGTCTTCGCCGTGCCCGCCCTGCGCAATGTGCTGCCGGGCGCGCCGCCGCTCGGCGTCCGGGCCGACGCCTTCGTCTTCCTCTGGGTGCAGCTTGCGGTGATTCTCGGCCTGACGCTCTTCGTCGCGACCTGGGCCCGGCGCGCGCTCCGGCTGCGAAGCCGCCCAAATAAAAAAGGCTCCGCCGAAGCGGAGCCTTTCAGAACAGATGAGCTTTTGAGCTTTAGTTCCGGTCGCCGCCGAGGAAGAGGAGCGACTGGAAGATATTGATGAAATCAAGATAGAGCATCAACGCGCCGTTGACGGATTTCTTGGTCGCGACCTCATAGCCGTCGCTCTCGAAATACATCTCCTTGATCGCCTGCGTATCCCAGGCGGTGAGGCCGGAGAAGATCAGAACGGAGAGGATCGAGAGGCCGAACTGGAAGGCCGTGCTCTGGACGAACAGATTGACGAGGCTCGCGATGACGAGGCCGATCAGGCCCATGACCAGGAACGAGCCCATCGCCGAGAGATCGCGCTTCGTCGTGTAGCCGTAAAGGCTGAGGCCGCCGAAGGCCGCCGACGGTGATGAAGAAGGCGCGGGCGACGGAGGAGCCGGTGTAAATCAGAAGGATCGACGACAGCGACAGGCCCATCACCGCCGCGAAGGCGAAGAAGAGGCCGCGCGCGGAAGACGCCGACATCTGGTTGATGCGGAACGAAAAGAAGAAGACGAAGGCGAGCGGCGCCAGCATCACGACATAGCGCAGCGGGGTGCCATAGAGCGCGGCGCCGAAGGACGTCAGCGAAATGCGGCCCATCTGCGCGGCCGCCTGCGACGGGTCCGTGGTGACCGCGAGCATGTGCACGCCGAGCGCCACCAGCCCGGTCAGGGCGAGGCCCACCACCATGTTATTGTACACGCCCAGCATATAGGAGCGCAGGCCCTGGTCGATCTCGGCGCGACCGGCCCGTGCGACGCCCTGGCCCCAGCGGGCGCTTGCGTTGCGGTCGAAGTCGGACATGAGTTCCTCTAAATGTTGTGGAGGCTCCACCGCCTCCGGCCGCCGCCGTCTTAAGGGCTAAGCGTCGCGCGCTAATATGGCCCAGACGCCCGCCGCCCACAAGGGCGCGCAACATGAACTATACTTAAGGTTGTCCGGCAAAAGTCCCGCCGCGTCAAAGGTCGCGCAGATAAGGCGCGGGCTTGCGGCCGAGGATTCGCCAGGCGCCGATCAAGCCCCAGGAACAAGGGTGACGAGAAGCGCCAGCAGGGCGGCGCCAAGCGCCTGCGGCCACAGAAACGTAAAGTCCATGTCCATCAATTTGCGCGTGACGCCATAGGCCGCCGCGCCGCCGGCCGCGACGCCGAAGAGGGCGGCGCAGAAGCCCGATCAGGCCATATTCATAGAGAGCGGCGGCGAGCAGCCGCGGGCGCGTCGCGCCGAGCGTCTTCAGCACCACGGCGTCATGGATCCGCGCCTGCTGGCCCGCCGCCACGGCCCCGCCGAGCACCAGGATCGAGGCGACGAGCGCGACGCTCGAAGCGCCCCTTATGGCGACGGCGAGCTTCGCCACAAGGGCGCTCGCCGCGTCCAGCGCATCCTTGACGCGCAGCGCCGCGATCGCCGGAAAGGCCGCGGCGGTCTCGCGCACGAGGCTCGTTTCCCGCGCATCGCGGCCGCCGGCCGGAAAGGTCAAGGTGGCGAGATCGCTATAGGGCGCTCCCTCGAAGCTGTTCGGCGAAAACACCAGCACGAAATTAATGCCAAGCTTACGCCAGTTCACCTTGCGGATGTTGGCGACCTTGCCGGTGATGGTGCGGCCAAGCACATTGACGCCGATCTCGTCGCCGATCCTGAGCCCAAGCCCCTCGGCGATTTCGCTCTCCAGCGAAATCAGCGGCGGACCGGCGTAATCCTTCGGCCACCATTGCCCCTTGACCAGCGTCGAGCCCTCCGGCGGCGCGTCGGCGAAGGTGATGCCGCGATCGCCCTGCAGCACCCAGGCGACGCTCTCCTTCGGGTGGGCGGAATCGGCTGGAAGGCCATTCAGCCGGACGATGCGCCCGCGCAGCATCGGCACAAGATCCAGCGCGCCGTCCGGCGCACGCGCCTTGATGAAATCGTCCGAACGCATCGGCCTTCGCTGCTGGGACATCGAGAAAGAAGAAGCTCGGCGCCGCGCCCTCGCCGCTCGATTTCAGTTCGCCGCGAATATTGCCGTCGATCAGCGCCAGCGCGACGAGAAGCGCGAGGCCTAGGCCGAGCGAAAGCACGACGGAAGGGGTCAAGGCCCCCGGCCGGTGAATATTGCCGATCGCGAGGCGCAGGGCGACGCTGGCGCGGATGCGGCAGCCGCCGCGCCAGCATCATGATCAGTAAAGCGACGAGGCGCAGCAGGGCGAAAGCCGCGATGGTCCCGCCAAGATAGATGAGCGCGAGCTTGCGGTCGCTGGAGAGAGCCAGCGCCGCCGCGACGAGGGCCAGCGCCGCCGCCAGCGTCATCAGGACGTAGCGCGGCCGCGGCCATGCGCCGAGCGGCTCGACGCCCGCGCGGAAGATCGCCTGGGCGGGGATGTCGTGGGCGCGGCCAAGCGGCGCGATCGAAAATGCCAGCGCGGTCAGGAGGCCATAAAGCGCGCCCTCGCCAATCGCGCCGGGGTGGATCGAGGGGACCAGCGGGAATGGCAGCAGCGCGCCGAAAGCGAACGCCCCGAGATATGGCAGGGCGGCGCCGAGGATCGCCCCGAGCGCGACGCCGAGACAGGCGATCAGCATGACCTCGGTCAACAAAATCGCGAACGCCGTCGCGCCGCCGGCGCCGAGCGACTTCAGCGTCGCGATCGTCGCCCGTTCGCGCTCGACGAAAGCGCGGATCGCATTGGCGACGCCGACGCCGCCGATGATCAGCGAGGTGAGGCCGACGAGGGTCAGGAACTGCGTGAAGCGGTCGAGATTTTTGGAGAACTGCGGCGAGACGTTGTTGCGCGTGCGCATCTCCCATCCGGCGTCCGGGAACATTTGTCGCGCGGCGCGCGGCGACTTCTTCAAGCGCCGCGTCGCTCGCCGGCGCCGGCCCGGCGCCGAGCGCGACGCGATAGAGCCAATGCGTCAGCGCGCCCGGCTGAAGCAGCCCGGTCCCGCGCAGCGCCGCCGCGCTCATCAGCACGCGCGGCCCGAAGCCGACGCCGCCTGCGAACTGGTCAGGCTCATGGGTCAGACGCGCGGCCACGCGATAGCGCCCCGCGCCGATCGAAAAGAAATCGCCGACGGAAAGGCCGAGCCGCGGCAAAAAGGCCGGATCGACCACAACGCCATAGGCGCCGTCCCGTTCGGCAAGCGCATCGGCGAGCGGCTGGGGCGGATCGAGAACCGCCGCGCCGGCGAGCGGATAGAGGCCGTCGACCGCCTTGATGTCGACGATCGCCGCGTCTCCACCGTCGCGCCGGGCCATGGCGCGCATCAGCGTGACGACCGAGAGGCGCCCCTGCGCCGAAAGAAAGCCAAGCTCTTCCGCGCTCGCCGCGCGCTGGGCGAGATCGAACGAGAGGTCGCCGCCGAGGATCGCGCGCCCCTCCCGCGCGAGGCCGTCCTTCAGCGACAGCGAAACCGAGCCGACGCCCGCGATGGCGGCGACGCCGACGGCGATGCAGGCGAGGAAAACGCCAAATCCTCCAAGGCCCCCCCGCAAATCGCGCAGCGCGACGCGCAGGACGAGCGGCAGGCGCAAGCCGGGCGCCTGCTCGCGCGTGCTCACGCTTCGGCTCCGTCATGCTGGCGAGCTTGTCTCGAATTCAGTCCTGCCGGAAGTCATATGGACGCCTCGGTCGCGACGGTCATGGGCGCAGATGCACGGCGAGCCAGATGGTCGCGGAGGCCGCATCGGTCCACTCGACCCGATGTTTGCGGCGCGCTGCAATGAAGAGATGGTCGCCCGGCTTTAAAACCCGGTCGGCGGCTTCGCCGTCGAGACGAAGGCGGGCCGACCCTGCGAGGACGAGCACCCATTCGGCGAAGTCCTGATCGTACCAGAAACCCGGCGGGCTCGCCTGCCCGCTGGAGACGATGCGTTCGATCTTCACGCCTTCGGCGTCGACAAGCGTCAACGACTGCTCCGCGCGCGGATCGACGCCGGAGAGGTCGAACAGATTGTCAGGGGCTGGAGCGCGGCTATTCAAGGTTCGAAACGATCATGATCTTTGCGTCCTCTCGACGCACGATCCTATCGCGAATGTCTGCAAGTTTCTTTGGATCACGCTTCTTTGAGAGCGCCGGGCGAGAGGCCGCCTACGCGTCCGCCTGCTCGACCGCGAGCGCCGCCCGCTCGATGGCCGGTCCGCGATCACGCCGCCAATAATCATGCGCCAGCACGCCCACCGCCATGGCCGCCGTGAAGACGAAAACTGCGGGAAGGCCAAGCGCCAGCGCGGCGACGCCGGGGCCGGGGCAAAGGCCGCCGATGCCCCAGCCGACGCCGAACAGCGCCGCGCCCAGCACGAGGGGGCGATCGATGGCGGTGCACTCGGGGATATGAAACGCGTCGTCGAGGAGAGGCGCCTTCAGCCGGCGGGAGAGCGCGTAACCGGCCGTCGAGACGGCGACCGCGCCGGCCAGAACGAAGGCGAGGCTCGGGTCGAAATGACCGAATATGTCCAGAAACCCGCGCACGCGCGCCGGATTGAACATGCCCGAGAGCGCCAGCCCGAAGCCGAAGATCAGGCCGCTGAGGAGCGCGGCGCCAAGCTGGGGGAGTTGTTGAGGGATTTGCTTTGTCATCTGATTCCTCTCACGGGATGCCTGCCGCGTTCATCAGCGCGACCGTGGCGATCGCCGTCGCCATGAAGGTCGCGACCGCGACGATTGAGCGCCGCGACAGGCGCGCGAGGCCGCAGACGCCATGGCCGCTGGTGCAGCCCGAGCCAAGCCGCGCGCCGAAGCCGACGACGAGGCCGGCCAGCGCCAGCGCGCCGAGCGAGGCGTCGATGCGCACCGTCGGGAAGGCGCCGAAGACAGCGCGATAGACGACAGGGCCGAGGATAAGGCCGGCGAGAAAGGCGAGATTGCGCCAGAAGCCGGGACTTGGGCCCCGCAACGCGCCGGCGAATATGCCGCCGGTCCCGGCGATGCGGCCGTCAACCAGCAGGTAAAGCGCGGCGGCGAGGCCAATCAGGGCGCCGCCGGCCAGCGATTGGAGATAGATGGGCCACATAGGGCATCCTTTCGGCGAAATTGTCTGCTTAATCTATAGACTAGAGCAAAGCGACGCTCGGTCAACGTGCCGGGCCGCCAGTGCGCGGAAGAGCCGCTTCAAAAGCCGAAGATGACGTCGCCGCCGAACATGAAGGCGCCCTGGTCGCGCCCCGCATTGAAGGCGTAAGTTCCGTTGAGCGAACGATCGTAGCGAATCTCGGGACGGAATTCGAGGGTCTTGATTGGCAGGTCGATCTGGGCCCAGTCGACATGCGGCCTGAAGCTCACATTGAGCGTAATTTCGCCATAAGTCGTCGGCGCCGGAGCGGCGATAAATCCATACGGCAATCCGCGAATGCTGTTCGTGTATGAGTCCGCGCCGATGTAGTTGCCGACGATTCTGCCGGAGTCATCGCGCATCATTTCCACGCGGGCGTTGAAGCTCACCTGCTGCGAATAGGCGTAGGTGAGGTAGGCGGCGAGACCATATGCGGTGTTGTTCAATGCGCCGTCATAGTAGAAATTGGCTTCGCCAGCGATGGTCAGTCTGTCATCGCGATTATAGCTGACCGTGACGTCGTTCCAGGAGGTCATCAGCGAATTCGCGTTCGGGTAGACCCGCAAGGAACCCTCGGGACCGAAGCGGCTCATCGCGAGCACGTTGAGCTTGCCGTCGAGAAGCCTGTTGAGACCGAAGCCGAAATAGCCCGCCGGCAAGCTGTTGTTGTCGTTCGAGCCGAACGAGGTCTGCGACCCGCAGTCAATGCCCGTGTACAGAGCCAGCACATCATCGACATGCCAGGCAGCGATGCCGCCGACATGCAGGAACGGAACGAGGTAGTTCGAGATGTAGCCGTAAGTGTAAAACGGCCGCACGCTCGGATCGACGGCGTCAAATCCCATTGCGCCGCCGGTGAGGCCGACTTTGACGTCGACGCCGCCGGCGGTGAGCCAGGGCAAGTGCGCAAGAACGTAAATTCCCATCGGAACAAGTTGATTGCGGCCGTTGAGCAAATAATCGTCGAAGCCGAGGACATGATTGAAGCGCGCGTCGGCGCCGTAAACGCCCTGCAGCATGAAGCCGAAATCATAGCCGGCGGCCATTGGGTCGAGAGGCCGCTCAAACGTCATAAGGATCTGATTGAGCATCACCGAATTGGCGTGATCGGAATAGAGTTGGCCGAAGTTCTGGCCGTTCGCCGGATTGGCCGGATTGGCGAGAATGCCGGCCTCAATCTGGATTCCGGCCGTGATCGCGTCGGTCCAGGCGACGGGGGCCGCAGGGGCGACGACGTCCGGGGCGGCCAGGTCGGCCGCAGCGGCCGCCCCGGTCGCCAATACGCCGGTCGCGACGATCCCGATCTTCAACATGTCCGCAATGACCCAGCTCCGGCCGGCCGAGGCCGATTCGCCAGCGCCAGTGTCGCGGCTCAAGATGGCCGCAATAGGATGCCCCAACGCGGCGCCATGGTGCAGGCGCAGCGCGAAAGGAGCGTGGTCCGCGGCGGTTTGCGGCTTCTCAGCCCGTCCTGGCGGCTGCCTGCGAATTGCGGGGAAGTTCGCGCTCCAGCGCAGCGATCCTCTCGCGAAGCGAGTCGACTTCGACCTTGGCATAGGCGACGGCGGCGGTGGCGGCGAGCTTTCCAATCAGCTCGCGCTCGGGACTGTCGAGGTCGGCGCCCAAATCATGCGAACCGTAAAAGGCTATGGCGAAGCAGCGAAGTTGATTGCAGATCGGGGTCGCGAGAACCGGCTGGCGCGGACCGGCGGGAAAGGCTGCCTCGCGCAGCAGATCGGGGTCGATTTCAAACGGCGGCCCATTCGATTTGCCGGCCAAGAGCGGCGATTTGGGATCGATCGCCGCCGCCATCGACCGCGTCCACCCAACTCCGTCCTCCTCTCGCCTGAACTCAGCGCCGTCCTGACGGAACACGGCGGATGACGCAAGCTTCAGCGCATGCAGCGGCGCGCCTGTAAGAAGTTGGTCTATCTCGACCGCGCTCTTCGCGCCCAGGACCAGCTTGCTGATTTCCGCGAACCGCTCCTCGGTGCGGCGCAAACCCAGTTCGAACCAGCCTTCGAGCCAGTGGACAGCGTACTCATGCAGGCGCGAAATCAGAAAGACCGCGATCCAGGCGACGATGAACCAGCCCCAGGTCGGCAGCTCGATGCTCTCAAAGATTCCGTTGGCCTGCTCATGCAGAAACAGCGCGGGCGCGCTGACGATCAGTCCGAGAACAGTGGCGCGCCGCAGCGGGATCGATACGTTGATGACCCGCGGTCGCCGAATCGCCTCGATGACAAAGAGGCAAAGGACGCCATTGACCAGGTAGAGAAGCCCGATCGCGTCCTCTGGCAGGACAAAACCGCCGCTCAGCCGGGCCGGCAGGGAGGTCACTTGAGCGATTTCGGCGATCATGCAGGCGGGCAGCCCGATCAAGCAGCCCCATATGACCCAGCGCAACCGTTGATGATCCTGCGGCGAGAGGTATTTGCGCCGTGCGAGAAGGATGTAGACGACAAACGCGCTAATGAAGAAACCGGCGATCAAGCCCGCCCGCGTCAGCGTCTCGGTCGGATGTCCGAAGGCGCTGGACATGCTGAGCAGCATGAGGGCGCAAAGTCCGAGCGCAAGCCAAGGCAAGGCGCGCTCGAGGGGGCGCCACGGCGCCTCGGTGTGATCGTTCGGGACGCGCAACGCAAAAAGGACGAAGCCGGCATATCCCGCCGCCTGCAAAACGCAGTCGGCGATCTGCTGGGCGAGGAGCGCCGTCGGCCACTGCTGCAAGCGGGCATAGAACTCAAAGTCCTGGCCAGGGTTGAATTGCATTGCGTAGATGAAGAAACCCCAGGTCATCGGGCCGGGACGGGTCCACACCAGCCACGCCGCGCCGACCACGACGAGGACGCCCGCGAGCTGGTCGAGGAATGTGACGAGGTCCTGCAACCAGTTTGAAGGGCTCGGTTGCGCGACAAGAACCACTTGCCCGGCGAAATGGCCGGAGCTTTCAGCGAGCTTCAGCTCAGCAGTGCGGCCGGGCAAGACAAGTTGCTGGCCGCCCCTGACGGCGAGAATAGTCGCGCAAACATTCGTATCGACCGGGACGCAGCGCATCGCCCGTAGATCGATGCGATCGCCCGCTCGCAGGCCGGCTCGCCAGGCCGGTGAATCGGATATCTCGCGGAATTGCCCCTGAACATCGAAAATCAGGCCGTCGTTATCGGCGGTCAATCCGAACGATCCGAGCGGCCGAACCAGACGGTAAAAGTCTGGGATGACCATCGCCAGGCCGTAAAGCGTAAACACTATTAGGATGAATCGCCCAAGGAGACGGCCGCGGTTGTCGGCGCCCACCCACGGCTCGGACAATAAACCCAAAACACCCACGATCGACCGGCTCGCTTGGTTCTGAAGGAAGGTGCGGCAAGATCGCAGAATCTCCGCTCAAGATCACGCGCTAAATTACGGCGTCGCGTGCTCGCGTTTTCGGCACAATGCGAACGACCGCTTTCAGGCAAAGCGGACAAATAAATTGAGCGCCCCGCGCCTGAGTTTTACCAGGGCAAGGCGCCGTCCGGGCGAATGCGCCCCTACCCCGCCACCACCTCACTCCGGTCGATCCGCCCCGAATTGACCTTGATCGTGCGGTCGCACCGCGCCGCGAGCGCTGGGTCATGCGTGACAAGCACTAGCGTCGCGCCGCGATCGCGGCGCAGCGCGAACATCAGCTCGATGATGCTCGTCGCCCGTCGCCGCGTCGAGATTGCCGGTCGGCTCGTCGGCGACCAGAATGGAGGGGTTCGGCGCCAGCGCCCGCGCCAGCGCCACACGCTGCTGCTCGCCGCCGGACAATTGCGCCGGATAATGGCGAAGCCTATCCTTCAGCCCGACGGCCTGAAGTTCGGCGCTCGGCGCGAAAAAATGCGTCGGGGGCGCCCGCCAGCTCCAGCGGAATGGCGACATTCTCCAGCGCGGTCATGGTCGGGATCAGATGGAAGGACTGGAACACGATGCCGATATTTTCGCCGCGAAAGCGCGCGAGCCCATCCTCGCTCAAGGCGTCGAGGCTGCGGCCCGCAACCCGCACGGCGCCGGAATCCGGCCGCTCCAGCCCGGCCAAGCACCATGAGCAGCGTCGATTTGCCGGACCCCGACGGACCGACGAGTCCGACGGTCTCGCCGCGCGCGATCCGCAATGACAGTCCTTTGAGAATGTGGACCCTTGCGGCGCCGCGCCCGAGGCTTAGATGCACATCGTCGCAGCTCAACCGCCGGTTCATCCATCAATGACATCCAATATTCCGCAGAAAACAGCCGCCGCTAGCGTCGGGGGCCGCGCGCCCAGGGCTCTCCGATATAGGGGCCGGCGCGACTTTCTCCAAGCTGGCGCCGTGCTGCTCGCGGCCCTCTTCGCGCGCGAGCCGCGAGACGCGCGGGCCGCGCCGGGCGAGGAGGAGAAGCCCCGCGTGATAAAGCTCGTCGCGTTCGGCGATAGTTTGACGGCGGGGATTTTCCTGCCCGCCGACGGCTCCTTTCCCGCCGTGCTCGAAGCCGCGCTGCGCAAGGAAGGCTATCACGTTTCAATCGTCAACGCCGGCGTCTCGGGCGACACCGCGTCCGGCGGTCTTGCCCGGCTCGACTGGTCGCTTGGCGAGGGCGCCGACGGGCTGATCCTCGAACTCGGCGCCAACGACATGCTGCGCGGGACTGAACCCCGAGACGACGAGGTCCGCGCTCGACTCCATTCTCGCGCGGCTCAAGGAAAAGAACGTCAAGGTGCTCATCGCCGGCATGCTGGCGAGCCCGAGCCTCGGCCAGGCCTATCGCGACGAATTCGACGCCATCTATCCCGATCTCGCCGCCAAATATGGCGCGCTGCTTTATCCGTTCTTCCTCGAGGGCGTCTCCGGCCATCCGCAGTTCACGCTGACCGATGGGCTGCACCCCAACGCTGCGGGCGTCGAGACGATCGTGCGGAATATCCTGCCGACCGTGCGCCTGCTGCTGGCCTCGCTTGGGGACAAGCCGTCGGGAAATTGAGAATTCTTCGCGATCGCAGCATGGGCGGATTTTCGCCCGCGCGCGAAATTTGCTAAAGGGAAATCGTACGGCGTCGGCTGCGCTGATTCGGCCGTCTTGCCGTATGATGAGGAGGGACCATGCCTCGCCTTTTCACGGGCCTTGAGATCCCGCAGGATCTCGCCATGGACCTCGGCATGATGCGCGGCGGCCTTTACGGCGCGCGCTGGATCGATGTCGAGAATTACCACATCACCCTGCGCTTCATCGGCGATATCGACGACGCCACCGCCCGCGACGTGCATTCGTCGCTGGAGCAGATCAGGCGCAAGCCCTTCGAGGTGACGATCGAGACTCTCGGCTCGTTCGGCGGCGACAAGCCGCGCGCCATCGTCGCCAAGGCGAAGCCCGCGACGCCGCTCGTCGAGCTGCAGGCGCAGCAGGAGCGGCTGTTGCGCCGCATCGGCATCCCGCCTGAGCCGCGCAAGTTCACGCCGCATGTGACGCTGGCGCGGCTGCGCGCGGCCTCCTCGATGGCGGTGGCCGATTATCTCTCCTCGCGCGGGTTTTTCTTCTCGCGGCGGTTCGAGGCGCAGCGCTTCGTGCTGTTCTCCTCGCGCGCCTCGACCGGCGGCGGGCCTTATGTGGTCGAGGCCGCCTATCCGCTCGGCTAGCGGTAAGATCGCGTCGCGCGCTTGTCCGATCGAGGGGCGAAACCGGTCAAAAAGGTGTTTCACGTGAAACACCCCGGCCTGTTTCACACTTGCGCCCTACGCCTCAAAACCATCGGCAGGCCGCCTTCGGGGCGCAGCGTGATGTGCTGCGCGGGCTTTACCGCGTAGCCTTTCTGAACCTCGAGCGTGAACGAACGCATGATATGGGCGAGGACGATCGCCGCCTCCTGCAGCGCGAAGGCGGCGCCGATGCAGATGCGCGGTCCCGCCCCGAACGGCAGATATGCGTAGCGGTCAATCTTATCGCGTGCAATCGGAAGGAAGCGGCGCGGATCGAAGGCGTCGGGCTCGTCCCATAAAAGCTTGTGCCGGTGCAGCACCCATTGCGACACCATCACCAGCGTGCCCTTGCGGATGTTGCGTCCGGCGAGTTCATCATGGTCGAGCGCGACGCGGCTGATGCTGGCGACCGGCGGGTAGAGCCGCATCGCCTCCTCGATCACCGCGCGGGTTTCGACGAGCCGCTCCGGCGTAGGACTCGACCGGGCCGGGCAGTACGCTGTCCGCCTCGGCGGCGAGCCGCGCCCGCCACTCTTCCGATAGGGAAAGCAGGAACAGCGACCAGATCAGCGCATTGGCGGTGGTCTCATGGCCGGCGCCGATGAAGGTCACGATATTGGCGCGGACCTCGGCGCTGCTTAGCCCGGCGCCGGTTTGCGGATCCTCGGCTTCGATCAGCAACGTCAGTATATCGCGCGGCGCCGCGGCCTTGTTCGCCGCGATCAGATCCCTGCGCCGCGCGACGAGGTTGTCGACCACTTCCTCGAAAAAATTCAGCGCATCGCCGCCGGTGAGCTTGGTCAGGCGCGGCACCCAGTCGGGAAAATTCAAAACATCGAACGGATCCAGCCGTCCAAGCGTCAGGAAATAGCGGGTGAGCGCGCCGGTGAAGGCCCCCGGCTCGCGCCCGAGACCGTCGGAAAAGATCGTGCGGCCAAGCACATCGAGCGTCACGCGCGCCATTTCGGGCTGGATGTCGAAGACGCGACCCTCGCGCAGCCGCGTCCATCGCGCGACAAGCTCCAGCGCGGCGTCATTGGTGGCGGCGGCGAAACCCGCCACCGTCTTCGGCGCGAAAAGCGGCGCGAGCGTGCGGCGCTGCTTGCGCCACGCGTCGCCCTCGGCGAGGAGCAGCCCGTCGCGCAGGCCCTCGCCGAGCACGCGTCTTTGCAGCCGGTCCTTGGCGTAATTGGCGGCGTTGTCGACGAGGAAACGGCGGATCGCCGCCGGCTCGCTGACGACCGCGATCGTGCCGAGGATGGTCGACCCGACGATGATCGGCTCCTCGAAATGGAATTTCGTCCAGCTCTCGATCGGGTTCTTGCGCAGCACCCACATGGTGCCAAGCGGCCCGAGCGGCGCCGCGCGGGGCGCGGGCGCAGGCGGGCGCGGCAGAGCCGCCGTATCGGGAGGGGCCATGGACATGCGCGCAGTCTATGCGGATCGCACGGGTGCGCAAGCGCGAGGGGCGAAATTACGTCGGAGGCTGGTTGGCGGCGCTCGTTCTATCTTTTCTCCGGCGCGTGCCGGATCGAGGGTGGCTTCCAGTCCGCGCCGATGAGCGCCGAACGCCAGCAGCATGTCCCGATTATGACTGATCGCTTGATCCCAGGCGCGAAAAGTATGGATGCGTCATCGCATGCCGCCGCCGAAGTAGGTCACGACAATCAAAAACACGCCCGCGACGGCGAACAACGCCATCAGAGCGATAAGGGTGAGACGTTCCGAATGTTTGTCGTTTGTCGTTTCGATGTCCGTCGCGAGCGATGCGGCCGCGGGCGCCGCCGCACGGCTCTGCCGCGGACGCGGCGGCTGACGCGCCGGCGACCGATCCGAACTGATCTTTATAGCCCGCGCGGGAGGAGGCGCATTCTGCCCGAGGATATACACATAGGCCGCCGCCAGAGCGGGCGCGAGCACCGCTAGCGCCGGGGCCTGCGTTGCGATCCAACCCTGGATCAGCGCGTCGGACACGACCATCCGGCCCGCCACCCAGCCAAGCAGTGTGGCGCCCAAACGCTCAAGATGGGGGAAGCGATCGAGCAACCGCGCGACGATCGCGCTGCCGAACATGACGATCGATATGCTCAGGAGAAGCCCGAGGCCGAGGTAAAGCAAGCTGTCGCCAGCGACCGCCGCCAGAGCAAGGACATTGTCGAGACTCATCAAGAGATCGAACAGCATCACCAGAACGGCGGCCGCGACGACGTCGCTTTGTTCGCCAAGCGGCAAAACCGAAGCCTCACGGTGATCGGGGAGCACGAGATTGAGGGCCAACAGCGCCAGCAACAGGCCGCCGATCAGCTTCAGGCCGGGCAGCGCCAGCATTGTTCCCGCAAGTCCTGCCAACAACACGCGCAGGACGATGGCGCCAGCGGCGCCGAACAACAGGATCATCCGCCGCCGTTCGGGCGGCAGCGTGCGGCAAACCAGCGCGATCACCAGCGCATTGTCGCCGGCGAGCAGCAGGTCGATCAGAAACACAGCGAAGGGTTTGCCCAGCCAATCGGGCACGCCGACGAAGTTCATCTTTGGCTGCTCCTCGCCGGGCGTGGCGATGGATCGTGACTGCGCATCATCATAGCGCGCCCACCAAGCCAGCGACGAGACCAGCGCAAGAGGTGACGGCGAAAACGATTGCCACGGCCAGCCCATAACCGCCGCGAAGGCGCAGCTCAGCGGGCAACTGGGTCCGGGCGAGATGATAGATAAAGCCGAGCACGATAGGCGCCAGAAGCGCGTTCAAAACGCCGACCGCGATCGAAAGCCGAACGAGGTTCACGCCTGAGGCCACCAGCACGCCGCCGCCAATCATCACCGCGGCGAGCGCGCCATAAAACCAGGGCGCTTGCGCCGGACTCTCGCTGAGCGAATGACGCAGCCCCAGCACTTCGCCGAACGCCCAGGCCGCGGTGAGGCAGACAATAATCGCCGCCACCAGCGCCCCGCCGCTCAGGCCCAGCGCGAACACGATGCGGCCCGCCGAACGGCCCGATTGCGACGGAAAACGCCTCGGCGATGTCGCCGACGCGATCGAGCGGCCTTGAACCGGCGGCGCCGTGACTGAACGCCGCCGCCGCGGCGATGACGATGGCCGCCGTTATGGTCTGGCAGAGCACGGCGCCGGCGAAGCGTTTCAATGCGCGCGGCGGACGAGGTGGGAGCGGTTCAAGCCTTTATCGATGCTCGCCGATTGCTGATAGAAAATGGCCCATGGGATGACGCAGGTGCCGACATTCGCCGCGACGCAGATAAAGGAAGCCGCGGTCCGCGGAGGGGCATCCGTAGCAGTTGCGCGGCGATTTCTGCGAGGTTCGGGCGCGCCAGCCAGGCCAGCGCAATGAAGGCAAGCTCGACAGAGGCCGACAACGATGGCCACGCGCTCGACGGAGCGGTAGCTCCCGGTCCAGATGATCGTCAGCAGGCCAGCCGACGGCGACGGCGGTCGATTGCCAAACGGGTACGCCGTACAGCTGGCCGACGCCGGCAAGCCCGCTCAGCTGGGTCGACCAGAGCGCCGACGCAGCTCAGCGTAAGCGTCGCGAGCAACAGCGCCGCCGGAGCCCGGCCCAGCCGCCGCAGCGCCAGTTCCGCGAGCCCCAGACGTGTGCAGAGGCCAAGGCGGGCCGCGAGTTCCTGCGCCATGAACAGCGCCGGAATCAGCGCGAATTGCAGCAGCAGGAGCCGATAGCCCCATTGCGCGCCGCTCTGCGCGGCGGCGATGACGCTGCCGGCCTCCGTGTCGGCCAGCATCACCACCAGTCCGGGGCCGATGGCGAAAGCGAGAGCGGCCCACCGCCCGCGCGGAAGCCAGCGGGTCAATAGTCCTTCGCCGCCGGCGCCGGGCGTCGCGCTCATGGCTTCGGTTCGGTCGGCGCGCCCGAGTTAAAGTACCGCAGCAGCTCGGACTGCGGCGAGAGCACGAGCGTCGGCGCGCGAGTCCGCCAGCGCATGGCGGTAGCTTTCCATGGCGCGGTAGAAGGTGAAGAACTTCAGGTCCGCGGCCGAACGCCTCTGCGAACAGATGACTAGCCTCCGCATCGCCCTCGCTGCGCGCGATGCGCGCCTTAAGCTGCGCGTCGGCGACGATGACGGCGCGCTCGCGGTTCGCCTTGGCCTCGATCTCCTGCGCCCACTCGAAGCCCTGCGCGCGCAGTTCCGTCGCCTCGCGGCGTCGCTCCGAGGTCATGCGGTCATAGATCGCCTGGCTGGTCTCCGGCGGAAGGTCAGCGCGACGGATTCGAACGTCCACGATGTCGATGCCGAGCGGGCTGCGCGGTGCTCGGCGACGTGCTCGCGGATCTGGCCGATGATGGCGTCGCGCTCCGTCGAGAGCAATGCGGTAGCGTCACCTCCCCGAGAACCCGGCGCAGAGAGGAGCCGACAATCTGGATCAGGCGCGAGCGCGCCTGCTCGAGGGTCTGCACCGACTGACTGAAACGCAGCGGGTCGGCAATGCGGAACTGGGTGTAGGTGTCGATCTCGACCCGCTTCTGGTCGCCGAGGATGATCAGATCGGTCGGCGGCTCCATTGCGTGAAGCATGGTGTCGTACCAGGTGACGGTGTCGATGAATGGCAATCTCCATTTTGAGGCCCGGCTCGGTCTCGACGCGGATCGGCTGGCCGAAGCGCACCACCAGCGCCTGCTGCCGCCTCCGACACGACATAGAAGGCAGAGAACAGCGTGATGACGGCGAGCGCGGCGAGGACGAGCGCGAGGCGAACCGGAAAGGCTTTCATCGGCCGCGGCCGGCGCGGGCCGGCGCGGGCGGCGGAGGACGCAGGCGCGCCGTCGGCCGGGTTGCGCGGCGGCGGCTCGCCGAGCGGCAGATATGGCACGAGGCCCGAGACGCTCTTTCCGGAGGCGTCGACGACGACGCGGCTGGCGTGGCGCATCACCTGGTCCATGCTGTCAAGATAGAGGCGCCACGAGAAAACTTCCGGCGCCTGCTGATAGGCTTTATATGCTGAAAGGAAAGCGCTGACATCGCCCTGCGCCTGGTCGATCGCCTGGGTGCGATAGGCTTCCGCGTCCTGGACGATGTGTTCGGCCTCGCCGCGCGCGCGGGGCAGAATGTCGTTGCGATAAGCCTCCGCCTCGTTGCGCGCGCGGACCTGGTCGGCACGGGCGCGCTGCACGTCGTTAAAGGCGTCGATCACCGCCGCGGGCGGATCGACTCGCTGCAATTGGACCTGGATCACGAGAATGCCGACGCCATAGTCGTCGAGCAGGCGTTGTAGCTCGTTCTGCACCTCGACGGCGATCTGCTGGCGCCGGTCCGAGAGCACCGCCTGGATCGGGTTTTGGCCGATCACGGCGCGGACCGTGGTTTCCGCGACCATGCGAATCATGCCCTCGGGATCCTGCACCTTGAACAGAAACGCGCCGGCATCCTTGATCTTCCACAAAACGGAGTAATCGGCCTCGACGATGTTCTCGTCGCCGGTCAGCATGCGGCTGCCGTCGCCCGGGATCGCATTGCTGCGCAGCTCGTTCACATTGGTTACTTTCGGCAGAAATACCGTGCTGATTGGGTAAGGCAGCCGATAATGCAGCCCCGGCGCCTCGGTGCTGACCCAGCGGCCAAAGCGCAGAACGACGCCCTGCTCGTCCGGGGCGACCTTGAAGATCCCCGAAGCGAGCCACGCGAGCAGGACAAAGAACGCGAGCAAAACCGCGCCGCGGCGTCCGACGTGCGGGATTCGCAGCATTTCGCCCGTCCGCGCGGCGACCGTCGCGAACAGGGCTCCGAACGGCGCCGCCGGCTCGTCTTCCGGGCGAACAGCCTCACCCGCGTCTTCGTTCGCCACTTACTCTCTTTCCGCGCCGTCCTCGGGCAGCCGCCAGCCTCTTCGAAGGGGCGGAACATAGCCCAAACTTTCGAAGCCGACTATGTCGATGAACGCGGTGCGGCAGCCGGATGAAAAGGTCACCGAGATTGGCCCGACCCATTCATGAAATTCCCTCATGGGCTCATGCACATTATATTAGCTGGTTGAAAAGCGCGAAGGCGCTAGATTCCGGCAAGGGCGCTGGTCGGCGGCGTCGCGCTCACCACCGGAGAAGCAATGGACATCCAGCGAAGCGGCTCGCGGCCCTCCGGAAAAGGGTCGGCGGAATATTTTACCGGCGCGGTTCGGATCGACCCGCAGTTCGAGGCTCCGGCGCCGGCGCGCGTGCGTGGCGCCAGCGTCACGTTCGAGCCGGGCGCGCGCACCGCCTGGCACACGCATCCGCTCGGCCAGACGCTGATCGTCACGTCCGGACGCGGGCTGGCGCAACGCTGGGGCGGCCCCGTCGAGGAGATCCGGCCCGGCGACGTGGTCTGGTTTGCGCCCGGCGAGAAGCATTGGCATGGCGCCGCGCCAGCGACTGCGATGACGCACATCGCGATTCAGGAGGAGCTGGACGGCAAGGTCGTCGACTGGATGGAGCAGGTCAGCGACGAGCAATACGGCGCGTGATCGGCGATCAAACAACGGGAGTTCAAAAATGCGGAAACGCAAACTCGGAATTAACGCGCCGCGCGACGCTGTCAAGCGATCATACCCCGAACAACGAGGCCGGCCGCTGAGCGGTCGAGGCAAGCAACACGGGACACGCAAAGATAATTCATGTCAAAGGATACGCCGCACAGTCCGCGGATTCGCCGATCTCCCCCTTCAGCTTCGAGCGCCGCGATCCCGGGCCCGATGACGTCCAGATCGAGATTCTCTATTGCGGCGTCTGCCACTCCGATCTGCATCAGGCCCGCAACGACTGGGGAAACTCGCTCTACCCGATGGTGCCGGGCCATGAAATCGTTGGCCGCGTCGTCGCGGCCGGCTCACGCGTGGCGAGGCTGAAGGCCGGCGACTTCGCCGGCGTCGGCTGCATGGTGGACTCCTGCCGCCATTGCGCGCCGTGCGAAGCCGGACTCGAGCAATATTGCGTCGAGGGAGCAACCTGGACCTACAACGCCCATGAACGCGGTTCGGATCGGCTGAGCTTTGGCGGCTACTCCGAGCAGATCGTCGTCGACCAGCGCTTCGTCGTCAAAATCCCCGCCCACATGGACCTGAAGGCCGTGGCGCCGCTGTTCTGCGCAGGCATCACCACCTACTCCCCGCTGCGGCGCTGGAAGGTCGGAAAGGGGCAAAAGGTCGGCATCGTCGGGCTCGGCGGCCTCGGCCATATGGGCGTCAAATTCGCCAAGGCGCTCGGCGCGCATGTGGCGATGGTGACGACCTCGCCCGAGAAGGGCAAGGACGCGCTGCGGCTCGGCGCCGACGAGGTTCTGGTCTCAACGGATCCGGAGGCGATGGCCGGGGCGCAGGGATCGTTCGACTTCCTGCTCAACACGATCCCGGTCGGCCATGACGCCAACCCCTATCTGGCGCTGCTCAAGCTCGACGGCGTCATGGTCCTTGTCGGCGCGCTGACGCCGCTGGATCCGATCGTCGGCGGCAATCTCATAATGGGACGCCGCAGCGTGGCGGGCTCGGCGATCGGCGGGATGCCGGAAACGCAGGAGATGATTGATTTCTGCGCCGAGCACGGCATCGTCAGCGACGTCGAGATGATCCGCATCCAGGACATTAACGAGGCCTACGCGCGACTGCTGAAGAACGACGTGCGCTACCGGTTTGTCATCGACATGGCGTCTCTCAGGGCCGCCTGACTGAGCAGGCGGGCGCACGCGCAGCCGATTTTCAACCAAGCCGAGAGATAAAAATGATTGACGCCGGTTTTTGCGTTTGCGGGTGAAGCGGCTCGCGTATTTCAGTTGAACGAAATCCGCTTTCGGCGAAGAGGCTCATCCAGCTCTCGATCGTCCTGAAATACCAGGGCGCCGGATCTGCGAAGTCCCCGTCAATTCCGGCCCAGGAGCCGTCGCGCCATCCATCGCGATAGGGCGGCGCGCCGCAAGAGATGAGCGGGTGGAGCGTTTGCACGATCAGGGCGCCTTCTGGGTTGAGCAAAGCCGGAGCGCTTTCGATCAACCGCTCAACCGATTCGCGGCCGATCAGCGAGAAGTTGCAGACGATGGCGTCGACGGACAACGCCAGTCTCCCGGCGGCGATGTCTTCATAAGACATCACCCGGAAATCGCCGCCGCCGGAAGCGCGAGCCGCCTCAACGAGGCTTGGCACGGCGTCGACGCCGACGACCTCGATGTCGCGCGCGGCGAGCGCACGGGCCAGCCATCCCTCGCCGCAGCCGACGTCGAGCACGCGCGCCGGCGAACGCGAAAGGATCGCCTCGATGATCGCGCCGTCGGCGACAAGCCGGCGGCTTTCGAATTCGGCCTCCTCGCGCCGCCGCGGTCCACGGGGCGGCGTTGCGAGTCCATGACTGGATGATCTTCGCGTCGTCGTAAACTTCGTCGCTCATCTTTTCGGGCGCGGAGGTGGACATTAGCCGGAGTTCGGCTCCCGTCTATAACGACGATCGACGCCTCGCGCTAATCACCCACCACTAAAATGCCAGGCCAGATTGCCCTTGAGCGATTGATCCTGCGCGGAATTGGCGAGCTGGCCGGCATAGGAGAGGCCGATCGTCGCCTGCGGGGTGATGGCGAGATCGAGACCGGCTTCGACCAGCGCGGCGTTTTGCGCGAGCGGCGCGCCGGCGACGTTGAATGCGGCGCCCGTGTTCTGGAAGGCGAGCGCGGCCGAAGGCGTAACATCGCCGAAGGCGTGCTGCCAGGCCACGAGACGCGCGGCGTCAGCGCCATTCCGTTCGGCAACGGGTAGCTTGCCGCGATTCGCGCGCCAAGCGTCGAATAGCCGACGTTGCCGGCGGCGCCCGACCCTGTGAGCGCGGCGACGCCTCCCGTCTCGCTGAAGCCGTTGACGTTCGAATGGACGAAGGCGAGGCCGGCGAAAGGCTCGGCGGCGACAGCGCCGAGCGCGACGCCATAGCCGAGCTCGCCGAACAGCTGGGCCGCGCCCGCGTCATAGCGCGCCGTCGTATAATCGGCGAAGCCCGGAAACTGGACGGATCGATTGGAGCCGATCATGCTCCAGGCGAAGTCCGCGCCCGTTCGCAGGTTCCAGGAGAGGTAATTCGCGAGCGCATAAGCGGCGAAATGGACCGTATCGATGTCGGCCGAACTCGCCCGCGCGCTACTGCTGAGGCTCGAATTGGTGTAGCCGCTGGCGATGCCCGCCCGCCAATTGTCGCCGAAGCGGCTGTCGACGCCGGTGAAGAAGCCGGCGAGATCGCGGCTCACCGCGGCGGCGTCGCCATCGGCGGCGATGCGGCCCCAGGCGCCGACGCCCTGCCCCCACCAGACCGTATCAGGCGCAAGCGCCGGCGCCGCGAGCGCCGAAGCGATGGCGCTGCTGCCAGGCGCTGGCGGCGACGGCTCCGCATAGGCCAGCGCCGGTCCGCTCGACGACAGCGCCGCCATCGGACCGATCGCATCCACAAAAGAGGCCTGGCGCAGCCGGCCCAGCACGGCCTGCCGCATATAGCGGCTGTCGTCGAAGAGCGCGGTCTGCACGCTCGCGTGGATCTCGCCCGACAGCGCATCGAAAGCCTGGGCGGCCTGCGGCGCGGTCAGCGGCAGCACCGCCTGCACCAGCGCGCTGCCGAAGGGGCTGAAGTCGAGCGCCGTCGCCACCGCGCGCTGGTTCGGCGTCTGCGCCGCGCTGGAAAAATAAGTGGCGTTGCGGGAGAGAGTCAGAAACACGTCGTTTGGATCGTAGCTGAGCGTCGGCGTCAGGAAGGCGAAATTGCTGGCGACCCCAGAGAAGGTTCCAGTGACGCCGGCCGCCGTCAGGATCGTATATTTGGTCTGGACCGCGTAAACGCCTGGCGCTTCCAGCACCTGAACCGCGCCGCCGGAGAGGGTCGCAGCGCCTGTCGCCGCGATCTTGTCCGACTGTCCCGCCGCATTGACTTCGACCTGGTAGGTCGACCCCGCGGCGAAGCTCACATTGCCGTTGACGGTAAGCGTTCCAATCGAGTTGCCGGGCGCGACGACGCCGCCATTATTGATGGACAGGCCGCCGACGGCGCCATCGCCCTTGAGTTCGCCGCCGGAGTCGACGGTCACCGCGGAGGCCAGCGAGCCGTTGACGTCGAGCACGCCGGCGTCGACCGTCGTGGGGCCTGTGTAGGCGCTGTCGCCGGAAAGGATGAGCGCGCCGGCGCCGGTTTTGATCAGGCCGCCCGCGCCCGTAATGCCGCCGGAGAACGTCGTGCTCGTGCCATCGCCACCTGTCGTCAGCGTTGCCGCCCCGAGCGTGACGGCGCCGGCGCCGGAAAGAGAGCCGATGGTCTGGTTGAAGCTGTTGAGGTCGAGCGTCGCGCCGGAGGCGACGGTGAAGGCGCTGGCCGGGGCGAAGGCGTTGACGGCGCCGGCCTGGAGCGTCCCGGCGTCGACGAAGGTCGCGCCCGCGTAGGCGCCGGCGCCGGAGAGGGTCAGCACGCCCGAACCCTGTTTGGTGAAGCCGCCCGCGCCCGAGACGGCGCCGGACACGGTCAGCGAATAGGCCTGCGTATCGATCGTGTTGGAGACGGCGCCGGTCAGCGCGAAATTGTTGGCGAAGGCGAGACCATCGGCGCCGGCCTGGAACGCGCCGCCGTCGAGCGTCACCGCGCCGGTTCCGATGGAGCTGTTGTTGGTCGCCTGCACAACGCCGTCGCTGATCGTCGTGCCGCCCGCATAGGCATTGACGCCGGATAGCACGAGCGTTCCCGCCCCGATCTTGGCGAGCGCGCCGGCGCCGGAGAGGACGCCGCTGAAGGTCGCGCCGAGGCCGTTGGTGTCGATCATCGACGTGCTGCCCGCCGTCAGCGTGGCGTTGATGTTGGTCGTGAGGGCGGATCCGAAGACCTGGATCGTTCCGCCGCCGAGATTGAATTGATAGGCGCCGCCCGTCGTGATCGGATTCAAGCCGCCGATTTGCAGCGTCCCGCCATTGAGATTGTAGGTCCCATCGCCGGCGCCAAACTGGATTTGACCGCCGGACAGCGTCAGGACGCCGCCTGTCTGGTTGACGACGCCCGTCGAACCCGCGTTTTGCGCGATGATCAGCCCGGCTGCGAACGTCGCCGTCCCGCCGCTGAGGTTATATTGGCCGACGCCGCTCGAGCCGAAAATAATGGGCGAATTTTCGGACGTGAAAACGCCGCCGCTTTGATTGAAGTAGCCGAAGCCTCCGGCCAAGGAGCCAAACTTGGCGCCGTAGCCGGCGCCGTTGTCGGCAATGTCAAGGCTGCCGTTGATCAGATTGTATGTGCCTGTGCCGGCGGCGCCTACATATTGCGAGTTGGTTCCGAACTCGACAACTTCCGCGCCATTGATGACGACATGGGAGCCAGCTCCGTCCTGCGTGATCGTTCCCTCGCCGCCGTTATTGCCGACCCATACGGCGCCGCCCGTTTCGGCGGTCAGAGCAAAAGTGGCGTTGCCTGAGATGTGCAGCACGCCGACGCCATGCAGCGCGCCGACGCCGCCGCTGCTGTCAGTGCTGTCGCCGATGTAAACGGTGGTGGCGTAGATGGGTCCGCCGCTGCCGAGGACGGCGCCGTCGCCAGACAGGTTATAGGAGCCCTGGCCTCCGTTAGCGCCGACCTGAAAGCTTCCGCCGGCGACATTCACGGTCCCGCCGCTTTGATTGAACGCGCCAGTGGCGCCCCAGAGGCCAACGCCAAGCGTCAAATATTGCCCAGCCAACTCAACGGCGGTCACCGTTCCTCCGGTCATCGTAACCGTGCCGTTGCCGCCCGGGTCACGGCCCACTCTAAATCGCGCGATGTCCGCCGCCGATGGCGTGAAGGTCAGGTTCGTGCCGGCGCCAATGGTCAGGCTTCCGGTTGTCGAGTCGCTGCCCACCCCCAAAATCGGCCCGGTAGTTGGCGTCCCGTTGAAATTCAGGTTGAGCGGCGACGCCAGTCCCGGCAGCACAAGCCCTGTGTTCGCGTAGATGGTCGATGGCGCGTTGACATTGATCGTGTTCGGCTGGCCCGTGTTGATCGCCAGCTGGATGGCGGCGTCAAATCCGGACTGGTCGGTGACGTCAACCGTCGCGGCCGCCGCGCCCGAGACGCCGAGCATCAGCGCTCCGGCCGAAAGGGCGGTCGAGGACGCCAGCCGGAGCCGAAGCCGCCTGCCGGAAGGCGCTCGCCGCGATAAAGAAACAGTGTCTTCGCAATCCGCTTTGAGCTGCGCCATGTCACGCTCCCATCGGCCGGGATTAATGCATTTTAAATCCACAAATCGATTTGGTTGATAATAACACTGAATACTGATGTTTTTTGTTTTTACGCAAACTGGTTAAACAATCCACCTGACTGTTGCAAATAAGCATAAGATATTGATTGCTTTAGACGTTACGGAATAGGGAGCGGATGAAAGCTCTTTGGAAGTAGTAGCATTCATTATGCTACTCTCGATTTATCAAGGCGCGCGTTCAGCCGATCCCGGCCTGCTGCGACCTTTTCGGGCGCGACGGGCGAGAAGCGGCCGAAGAAGTCGCTTTTGCGAAGTTACCGGTCGCGCGCTCAAATATTCGAGCTGAGGCGTCGCCGCGCGAGGCGGCTTGCCGCGCCGTCCGCTCCGATATAGAAGCGGGGCTCACCGCGTTGCGCTCCCTTCGTCTAGCGGTCCAGGACGTCGCCCTCTCACGGCGAAAACAGGGGTTCGATTCCCCTAGGGAGCGCCAGCGAAACAGGCGCTTGAACCGCGTGGCTCCATTCGGGTCTCGGCATGGGCGAGGGCAGCGCGCGAACTGCCCCCTTGCTTTGGCGCCTCGCGCACGATCCTCGCTCGCCTTAGACTGGACAACCCTTTCGCCATGAATAGGCGGCGCATTCGCCATCTGACTGTCAAGCCGAGCGACGGGCTCGTCGGCGCCGGCGGCATGGCGGCTGTTTGCGCCGTCGCGCTTTTCTTTGGTCCAGCTTCGGCCGCGGTTGTCGGGCAGACGGTTTCCGTTGCCGATGCGACCATGGCGTGCCCGAGCGTCGCCGCGCTTGAGCGGTTCAACAAGATGGCTCCGGATAGTCCGGCGCGCGCTTCGAAGGATGCGCTGACGGCAGGCTGCCGGGAAGTGAACCCCAGCGAGCAAGGTCTGACCAACAAAGTCGCCGGCGCGAATCTCTGCGTGATATTTCCGGCGGAAGGCGGCAGGTGCCTGTGGATCCCGGCGGCGGCGCCTTCGGGCCGGATAAATCGCGACGCCAATCAAGACCTCGGTTCCGGCCTGGCGGGGGGACTTCAGAAGCTCTTCGGCGGCTCTCACTAGAGCGGGATGCGAAAAAGTGGAATCCGGTTTTTCGCGTCAAATCCCGCTCTCTTCTCAACAATCGATCACGTTTCATGGTTTTGGATGTTTCCATCCAAAACCATCGTGATCTAGGACTTCTGAGACGCCTTCCAGTCCTCGATAAAGCTTTTCAACGTTTCATCCATCGTGTCGCTTACGCAGCGGCTAAAGTCGTCTGGCGCGCATTGGATAAAGCCATTCTTCTTCCAAACCGAATATCGCGGCCACCAGACCAATACGTCCGTTTTGACCATTTTCGTATTTTCAAGAAAGACCTCGACGGTCGCCTCGAAATCCGCCACGCAACGTCCGTTCACCTCGAAGATATCGAAGCTCAGCTCCAGCGATGGCGTGTACGGAATGCTTTGCGGATTCAAGCGCGCCCGCTCTATCTCCTCGGCCTTCGTCAGAAACTTCAGCGCGCCTGATTGATTTGCGGCCGCCAGAACGGAATTGGAAAGCTGCGTCGTCGACACAGCGCAAGCTGTGCCGCCCTCAACGCTATTGGCGTCAGCCTGGACATGCCAGGCGACCTCCTTCACCCGCTTTAGAACATGCGAATCGGCGCAGTACTCCCCGGTGGCGGCGGCGGCGAAAGTCGCAAAAAAATAGCAAACCGTACTGCCGAGACACGCCCGCATCACTGATCTCCCGCGCTTGGCATGGCGGCGCGCTGCGCATGGTTCGCGCTTTAGCGCGGCCGGTCAATAGGACAATCGATGGCCGGATATTTCGCCGATCCGCCACGAAGACGCCAATTTCGTCCTGCTCTCATGCGCGCCTTCAACACGTGGAGAATCGCCGTGGCGCGACTTCGAGCAGGGCTTCTGGTCATCTTCTTCATTTGCGGGTTTGGCGCCGCCAGTTTTGCGCAAGACAGCGTATCGCCCGCCACCGCCGCCCCGTCGGCGGATGGGTCGTTGAAAGCGCCCGTCAAGAAGAGCCACAAGAAAGCAAGCTCGGCTGCATCGACCTTGGACCCCTCGTCTGATGAAGCCGAGAAAGCCGCCCGCCTGGCCGAGGGGCGAAAAAAATTCTTCGAGCAGTCGGACGGCTTTGAAAACAAGAACTCCGACATGCCTCTCTCCCTCGGCGGGAGCAATGGGGCGACGCCCACAATGGGGTTCAAGTTCTGAGAAACTTGAGGCCATCGCTCGAAAATGGTCTAGCTGTTCGACATGCTCCGAATGCATGGTTGCGCATCGGCGTGGAGGCGGCATGAGCACATTCTTTCGCAAATTCGCCTCGCAATTGATTCGCGTGGGGTCGATCGAGATCGAGGAGCCGAACGGCGCCCGCTTTATCGTCGGCGACGGCGCCGGGACGGCGCCGCTGGTGAAAATCGCCGATGAGGGCGTCAAGACCGCGCTTCTCCGCGATCCCGAAATGGCCTTCGGCGAATTATTCATGGACGGCCGCATCGATGTCCTGCGCGGATCGATCTACGACGTGCTCGCGATCGTCAGCAGCAATATGGTGCGCGGCGGCGCCCCGCGCTGGGTCGAGTTTCTGCAGAAATCGCGGCTCGCGATCCAGCGATGGATGCAAAACACCATGCAGCGCGCGGCGGCCAACGTCGCGCACCACTACGACATCGGCAACGAGCTTTACGGCCTGTTCCTCGACGCCGACCGGCAATATTCCTGCGCCTATTTCGAGACGCCGGAAGCGAGCCTCGACGCCGCCCAGGCCGCTAAACGCCGGCACATCGCCGCCAAACTTCTGCTTCGGCCCGGCGACCGCGTTCTCGACATCGGCTGCGGCTGGGGCGGCCTCGCGCTTTATCTTTCGAAATTTTGCGGCGCCCGCGTCACCGGCATCACGCTGTCGCGCGAGCAGCTCGATTTCGCGAAGCAACGCCCGACCGGGCTGAAGGACCCGTTAGCGGTCGAGCTGCGCTACCAGGATTATCGCGAGGTCGCCGAAAGCTACGACCGGATCGTCTCGGTCGGCATGTTCGAGCATGTCGGCCTGCGTGCTTATGACGCGTTCTTTCAGAAGCTCGCCTCGATCCTCGCGGACGACGGCGTCGCGCTCCTCCACACCATCGGGCGCGCCGGGCCGCCGAGTCCGGTCAGCCCATGGGTGCTCAAGCATATCTTTCCGGGCGGCTATATTCCGACGTTATCCGAAATGACGCCCGCGATCGAACGCGCGGGACTGATCGTCACCGACATCGAAGTGCTGCGGCTGCATTACGCCAAAACGCTCGAACACTGGCGGGCGCGCTTCCTCGCCCACCGCGAACAGGCGAAGGCGCTCTACGACGAACGGTTCTGCCGGATGTGGGAATTCTATCTCGCGCTCGCCCAATGCTCGTTCGAATACGAAAACCAGGTCGTGTTCCAGATCCAGATGACCAAAAGGATCGGCGCCGCGCCGCTCACCCGCGACTACATCGCCGCGCGCGAGAAGGAATTGCGCGGCATGGAGAGCGCCGCGTCGTGACGTTTCCATACCGCGCACATGACGCCGCCGTTCGGCGTCAGTAAATCGCGCGCGCCGCCCTGTATCCCGTCTAATACAGCAGCTCTGACTTTGCGGGAGCAGGATACGTGAGCGTAGCTATTGGATAATTTCCATCGTCAACTTGTACATTATGATGTTTTTCTAACACAGTATTTCAGCAATTTATGATATTCCTCAAATTTCAATAGTTACCTGTCAAAGAAGGGGTTCTCCTATTTCCATTGAAGCCTTGATTCGAAAGGAAAAAACCAATGGTTAGGAAACGCCGTATCTTTGCAGTCTTAGCAGCGACGCTTTGTTCAACTGCGGCAATGGCCGCGGATCTGCCGCCCGTCCCCGCGACGGTCGCGCCGTTAGTCCCCGCGTTCTCGTGGACCGGCATTTATCTCGGCGTAAACATCGGCTACGGCGGCGACCATTTTGTGTATCCGTTCGCCCTCAACGCGACCGACGGCAGCGGCGGCATCAGCGGTACGGCTTCGGTCACCTCCGGCGGCGTGCTCGGCGGCGGCCAGGTGGGTTACAACTGGGCGTTCGCCAATAGCTTCCTGCTCGGCTTCGAAACCGATTTCGACGCGGCCGCGATCAGCGGCAAGGTCGGGCTGACCGCGCAAGGATTTTCGGGCCCCGGCGTGCTTACCGTGAGCGGAGGAAGCAAGATCGTCAATCTCGGCACGGCGCGCGGACGCGTCGGTTACGCGTGGGACCGGTTTCTCGTTTACGCGACTGGCGGCTTCGCCTATGGCGAGGTGAGTTCCGAGGTGAACATCGCGGTTCCGAACGGGGGCGGGCTCGCCGTTTCCGGCACGCCGCTGCGTACGGGCTGGACGGTCGGCGCCGGCTTCGAATACGCGATCACCAATAATTTGACGATCAAAACAGAGTATCTTTACGTCAATCTCGGGACGAACAGCGCATTGTACAACGGCGTTATCCTTGGCGACATAAACGCCAATGTGAACCAGAAGACCACGGCCAATATCGTTCGGGCCGGACTGAACTATAAGTTCGACTGGTTCTCGGCGCCCCCCGCCGTCGTCGCCAAATATTGATCTGGCGCTGACCGTGGCGGCGGCGCATCGCGTTGAGTTGGACGGCGCCCCGCCGGCGCGAGCGTTACGAACGCTCGGCTGGCGGCGGGTTCATTGACGGGAGCGGCGCTGGCCTGAAGAAAAGTTGCGGCCACGCCGTCCGAGCGCGGGATGAGAAAAAGCGTCAGCGCTTTTTCACCCGCATCCCGCTCTAAACTATTGGAATTGAACACGTTCATCGCTTTGGATCGAATTCGATCCGAAGTCATCGTGATCTAGCGCGATACCGCAAAAAGCGTGTTCAGGTTTCTGAAAAGAAGCTGCGGAACGAACCACACAACCTTGCCGAACATGGCGAGGCCGTCACGCGGCCTGCTGCGGCGCGAGGCGACGGTCACGGGCGCGGCGACGGTCGACCGCCGATCCGTGGCATAGGGCGGCGGGTCGAATTCATCGCCGCCAAAACGCGGGAATATTTCCGGATCGGTGTAGCGGCTGTAGCCGGACGGCTGGCGGACAATATGAGCGCGCGCATCGCTTTTGCGCCGGCGGCGCGCAAATGATTGTTGTTGCATGATTTGTCGACTCTGGCTGTCTGGTTGCTTCGTGAGCATCGTTTGACAGGCGCCGCAAGGTTCGTTTGTGCCTTGGCGCACGCGTCGCGCGGCAGCCGGCGCTGACGACGGGCGATCGGATGTCTTTTCCCGCCGCCTCTATTGCCGACCGAGCGGCCCGAAGGTCCCGGTCTGAGCCCAGTGAATGGCTTTCCTGTCGATAGGCGCCCGTGAAAAAGCCTTCTCGATCAATCAGAACGCGAAAACCACCTATAATCCCGTGTATTGTCTCATTATCATACACCATCTAACCCGCTTTTCGCTCAAAAAATAAGCAAATGATGTAGTAGCAGGCACGTGGCGCGGGCGATTTGTGAATATTTCATGAATTAAAATGAATGCGCCGAGCGACAAGGGGACGAAAATTGCAGCTCTCAACTATCGGACGAAGAACCGTCATCGATCGAAACAAATATCTCTGTTTCTGATTTACAACACCAACGCCGTTTTCGTCAGCATTGGCCTCGATGCGACCAGTTTCTGCTTGGCTGTGCTATGCGCCGACCATTACGAGATTCAGGCGCGCTTGATTTGGCGCTTCGGGAGAATCGTCATGAAGAAGATATTACTCGCCAGCGTCGCAGCCGCGGCGATCGGCGCCGCAACCTGCGCTTACGCCGCCGACCTTCCCAGCAGACAGCCGGCCTATGAACCGCCGCCGCCGCCGCCATTCAGCTGGACAGGCATTTACCTCGGCGCAAATGTCGGCGTCGGAGCCGGTCAGACCACGTGGAAAGACACGGCAGGCAACTTCCTCTTTGGCGACATCGACGGGAACAACTTCGGAAATACGGCCAACACCAGCCAGTCCGGCGGCGTCTACGGCGGTCAGATCGGATTCAACTATGAGTTCGCCGGCAGCTGGGTGGTCGGTCTCGAAGGGCAGTTCTCCGGATCGAACATCGTCGGCACGAATGTCGATCAGTTCAACAACGCCTGGTCGCTTCGCAACGACACGGGCTGGTTCTCGAGCGTCACAGGCCGCGTCGGATACGCCATCGATCACGTGCTGCTTTACGGAAAGGGCGGCGTCGCCTGGGCGCACAACAGTCTCGAGTTCACCAACGCCGGCTTCAATATAGGCACCGGCTCCTTCACGCGCACAGGCTGGACCGCGGGCGTCGGTCTGGAATGGGCCTTCGCGCCGAACTGGTCGTTCGTGCTGGAAGGCAACTACTACGACTTCGGCAACAACACCTCATTCTTCGCCGGAAACCTGCTCGGCGCGCAGACGCCCTTTGGCGCCCAAACGCGTCAGACGGCCGAGACTCTCACGGCCGGCGTGAATTATCACTTCAATTTCTTCGCGGCCGCGCCGGTGGTCGCCAAATACTGATATTCCGCTCTCGGGTTTCCCTCCCTTCATCGAAGGGAGGGATTGCCCAAGCCGCCGCGCCTACGCCGCCGCGGCGCCCGCATCGACGGCGGCGAGGGTGTGGCGCGCGATCATCGCCTCCTCGTCGGTCGGGATGACGAACACCCGCGTGCGCGAGCGCTCCGACGAAATCACCTGCGCATTGGCGCGGTTGGCGGTGCGGTCGAGTTCGACGCCGATCCATTCCATGCCTTCCAGCACCTGCTCGCGCACGCGCCAGGCGTGCTCGCCGATGCCGCCGCAGAAGACGATGGCGTCGATGCCCTCCAGCACGGCGGCGAGGCCGCCGAGTTCGCGGCGGATGCGGAACACGAAATATTCGATCGCCTGCTGCGCCTCCGGCCGATCCGAGGCCTCGAGGTCGCGCATGTCGTTCGAGACGCCGGAGAGGCCCTTGAGCCCGGATTCGCGATAGAGCAGATCCGCGATCGCCTCCGCGGTCATGTTCTTTTCCTGCATCAGATAGAGCACGACGCCGGGATCGAGCTGGCCGCAGCGCGTGCCCATCGGCAGCCCGTCGAGCGCCGTGAAGCCCATCGAACTTGCGATCGAATGCCCGTCGCGGATCGCGCACATCGAGGCGCCGTTGCCAAGATGCGCGACGACGACGCGCCCGGCCGCGTAAAGCGGCGCAATTCTGCGCAGGCGGTCGACGATATATTCGTAGGAGAGGCCGTGGAAGCCGTAGCGCCTGACGCCCTCGTCGTAAAAGCGGCGCGGCAGCGCGAAGACGTCGTTGACGAAGGGATGGTCGCGGTGAAAGGCGGTGTCGAAGCAGGCGACCTGCTCCACATGCGGCCAGGCCTCGCGCGCGGCGAGGATGCCGGCGATGTTGTGCGGCTGATGCAGCGGCGCGAGCGGCGTCAGCTCTTTCAGGCGGCGCAGCACCTCGTCGGTGACGATCACGGGCTTCGTAAAATAAACGCCGCCATGGACGACGCGGTGCCCGGCGGCGATCACTTCGGCGTTCGGGAAGGCGCCTTGGCGCCAGGCGAGGATGCGGCGCAGCGCCTCGGCGTGAAACGGCGCCCCGGGCGTCTCGGCGCGGGTCGCTTCATGGATCTTGGCGCCGGCGCCATCGCGGATGGTGAGGCGCCGCTCGATGCCGACCATCTCGGCGAGGCCGATCGCCAGCGGCGTCGGCGCCACGCCATCGGTCGCCTCGAACAGCGCGAATTTGATCGAGGAGGAGCCCGCGTTGAGCGTGACGACGCAGCGGCTCATCTCGCGCCCTCTGGCGCGGCCCCCGGAGGGCTCGCGGGCGACGCGACCAGCTTGACCGCGCTCTCGCCGGTCGCCTGCCAATGGGCGTAGAGCACGGCGACCGCGCAGGAGAAGAGGCGCGCGGCCTCATCGTCCGCGCGGCTCGTCAGCAGCACCGGAACCTTGGCGCCGAGCACGATGCCCGCGCCCTGCGCCTGCGCCGCATAGGTCAGCTCCTTGGCGAGGATGTTGCCGGCCTCGAGATTGGGCGCGACCAGAATGTCGGCGCGCCCGGCGACGAGGGAGTGCAGGCCCTTGGTCCGCGCCGCCGACAGGCTCAGCGCATTGTCCATGGCGAGCGGACCATCGACGACGCCGCCGTGGATCTGGCCGCGCTCGCTCATCTTGGAGAGCGCCGCCGCGTCGAGCGTCGACTGGATCTTCGGGTTCACCGTCTCGACCGCCGACAATATGCCGACTTTCGGCACGGCGATGCCGAGCGCGACGCCAAGGTCGATCGCGTTCTGCACGATGTCGACTTTCTCCTCCAGCGTCGGCGCGATGTTGATCGCGGCGTCGGTGACGAGCAGCAATTCGGGCAGCGAAGGCGCGTCCATCACGAAGACATGGCTGATGCGCCGGCCGATGCGCAGGCCGCCCTGCGATTTGACGATGGGGCGCAGCAATTCGTCGGTGTGGAGGTTTCCCTTCATCACCGCTGTCGCCTTGCCCTCATGAACAAGCTCCACCGCGCGCGCGGCCGCCGCGTCATGGCTCGGCAGATCCTCGATGGCGACGCCGGTGAGGTCGGCGCCGCAGCTTGCGGCGAGCGCGCGGATTTTCGCCGCGTCGCCAAGAAGAATGGGAACGATCAGTTTTTCGCGGGCGCCGGCGAGGGCGCCGAGCAGCGCGTTCTCCTCATCGGGCGCGACGACGGCGGTCGGCATCGCCGGCAGATGCTCGCAGGCGGCGAGCAGCCGCGCGACGTGGCGGTGGCGCTGGACCGTCAGCGCGGGCAATTGCGAATCGTCGGTCACGGCGCGCATGGTCGGGGCGAGAACTTCGGCGACGCCGTCGGCGATCAAATCGCCGTCGCGCTCGACCTTCGTCTCAAGCACGACCGTGCCGGGCGCGCGCAGTTCGACGACCCGCACGGTTATGGTCAGCAGATCGCCGACATGGGCGCGGGCGTGGAAACGCAGGGTCTGCGCCTCGTACATGGTGCCGGGCCCCGGCAGAAGATTGCCGAGCACCGCCGAGAACAGCGAGCCGATCCACATCGACGGCGCCGACGCCGCCATGTCGTCATCGTCGCGGGCGGTTCCCGGCAGATTGGCGGGGTTGAGATTGCCGCTGACATGCGCGAACACGTAAAGATCATCCGGCGTGACGACGCGGGTGATCTTCGCGACATCGCCGACCGCGAGATCGGAGAACAGACGGCTGGCGTGAATCATGAGTGGACCTCGTTCGCAAAAGATGGCTGCGCCGCCGCGCGCGCGGCGCTCCCGGCGAGGCTGAGCGCCGCCCTGAGGCGCCCGAGCATCAGGACGGTCGGCTCGCTCATCTCGGCCGGATCGCCCGCGATCTCCTCGACGAGGGCGATCGCGCGGGCCCGGTCGGCAAGCTGCGGCAGCAGGATCGGCAGCGCCGCAATCGCCTTATCGGGCTCGAAATCGACGATCAGCGTCTGCTGGTTGATGATGCTCGTGCGCTGCTCATCGCCAAGGCTCGCGAACGGCTCGGCGCTCTGCAGAATCGCATTGGAGCGCTCGAGCCTCGACTGGCGCACCTCGCCGCGCGAGCGGGCCATCAGGATCAGCATGCGCAGCACCGCCTCGACATAGCCGCCTCGCGCGACATCGCGGACAGCCTCGCGCACGGCCGGCAGTTCGCGCAGCGTCGCGTCGAGGCCGATATTCGGCTCGGCCGTTTGCGTTCTGGCGAGTCCCGCCAGCAACGGATTGGCGTAAATGCTGAAAAAGGTCAATTCATCCGTGGCGCTCTTGACGTCGCGCCAGAAATCCATCGTCTGCGCGATCATCCCCGCGAAGAGCTTTTCGGTTTTCAGGAAGGGATTGGACGGCGGCGCCGGCTTCCGGGCGGAGCGGGCGGCCTCGGCCAGCGGCGCGACGGCGAGCATCGCGGGGTTCTTGTCCGAAAGAAGCGTGCGGCGCAGGCGCAGCGGGTGAGCCGCCACCCTGGCGTCGGCGAAGCCGGGCGTCACCATCGCCTGAACCAGCGGCCGCCCGATCATCTCATAAAGGTCGACCCAGAATTCGGAAAAGCGGGCGACGACGGCGAAGGGCGCCTCGTCGTCCTTGCCGTCGTCGAGCGCGCGCAGATCGGCGACGGTGCGCTCCTCGAAACCGACGACGTAGTGCGGCTCGGCGCCGTCGGCGACGATCTTTTCGATATGCATCTCGTAAAGGCCGGGGGCCAGCGCCTCGACGGCGTCGAGCGTGGTGACGATGCGGTCGTGCTCCTTGCGGGCGACCTTGGCGGAGACGAAGATGCCGAGGTGGCCGATCTCCTCATGCACGATGTAGAGGATGGTCTGGCCGCGCGCCCTGATCTCGCGCTCGTCGCCATAGACCTCGGCGATCCAGTTCAGCGCTTGCGGCGGCGGCGTGATGTCGTCGCCCTTGCTGGCGAAGACGATGATCGGCGCCTTGATCTCGCGCAGATCCACGGCGCCATGGCCGAGCACGGCGACGCCGCGCTGCAGCTTGTTGCCGATGAAGAGATTTTCGACGATCCAGCGAATCTCCGCCTCGTTCATGAAATAGAATGACGACCACCATTTCTCGAAGCTCTTGAAGCGCGGGCCCTCGGTGTCGACATTCGCAAACACCGTGTAGTATTTCATCCATTTGGTGTTGCCGGGATTCATCTTCTCGAAGTTCTGCACGAGGTCGGCGCCGTCGAACTGGCCATTGCCGAGGTCGGACGCCAGAAGCGCCGGCATCGCGCCGAACGCGAGGCCGCCCATGTAGCGCAACGGATTCTTGCCGCGCGTGCCCGCCCAGTAGCTCATCGGCGCGCCGTTGAGGACGATCGGGCCGGTGACGTGCGGGTTGCTGGCGGCGACGAGCGCCGTCGCCCAGCCGCCCTGGCAATTGCCGATGACGACCGGCTTCGGCGAGTCGGGATGGCGCAGCGCGACCTCGCGCACGAAAGCGCCCTCGGCGGCGCAGACGTCGGCCAGCGTCTGCCCCGGCACGGGATGCGGCAGAAAGATGACGAAATAGACGGGGTGCCCATACGACAGCGCGACGCCGACCTCGCTTTCGGTCTTGAAGCCGCCGATGCCGGGACCATGCCCGGCGCGCGGATCGATGATCATATAGGGCCGCTCTTTCGGATCGACCGTCACGCCGTGCGGCGGAATGATCTCGAGAAGCAGATAGTTGACCGGCCGCTGCAAATGGCGGCCATCGACAACGATGTTGTAGTCGTAGGCCAGCACCGGCGGCCGGTCCTCGGCGGCGTGCCGCTCGTTGTAGGTGTTGCCGACCTCGCGCATGATGTCGAGGAACAGAACCACGCGCTGCGCGAAATCGGTCGCATAGGCGCTCCAGTCATGGACGAGTTCCCTCGCGTCGCGTTTTTGCGACCAGATGTCGCGCAAGCGTCGCCGCGCTTTGCCTGCTGGCGGCGCTGGCCGCGGCGCGGATTTGCTCCGCGTGGTCGGCGCCGAGCGTCGAAAGCGACTGCGACAGCGCCGCCGCCGCCGCCATGCGCTCGCGCGAGGCGATCGCCTTTCTCGACGAGGCCGAGCCGTTCGAGCGGAGCGCCGAAGGTGGCAAAGCGCCGGTGGCCGCTGGCGGCGGGAACTGAATCTGGTTCATCGGCAGTCCTCTTTTCGTTTGGTCAAGACGCGAAAGCGGGCCTTGCGGCGGCGCTGCGGTTGCAATTCGCCAACACCCGCGCGATGGGCGGCCGGCCGGCTTTCACGCGACGATATGCAGTCCGGCGTCGACATAGATCGTGTCGCCCGTCATGCCGGATGCGACGCCGCCGACAAGGAAGGCGACCACGCGTCCGACCTCGGCGATATCGACGAGACGGCGGGCGGGCGCGCGAACCACGGCGTCGTCGATCAATTCATCGAAGGCGGCGATGCCGCTCGATGCGCGGGTCTTCAGCGGGCCCGGCGACACCGCGAAGACGCGGATGCCATGCTCGCCGAGTTCAGCCGCGAGATAGCGCACGCTGGCCTCAAGCGCCGCCTTCACGGGCCCCATCATGTTGTAGTTGTTGACGACCTTGTCGGCGCCGTAATAGCTCATCGTCAGCAACGCGCCGCCCTCGGTCATCAGCGGCTCGGCAAGGCGCGCCATGGCGATGAAGGAATGGCAGGACACCGCCATCGCCTGCAGAAAGCCGGCCTGCGAGCAATCGACCACGCGGCCATGCAGATCGGCGCGCGGCGCGAAGGCGATCGAATGGACGACGAAGTCGAGCCTGCCCCATTCGGCGCCGATGCGATCGAACACGGCCTCCATCTGGCCCGGCTGTTCGACGTCGAGCGGCAGGATCAGTTCGGCGCCGAGATCCTCCGCCAGCGGCCGGACGAAGCGCTCGGCTTTCTCGTTGAGGTAGGTCACCGCCAGCTCGGCGCCGAAGCCGCGCAGCTTCGAGGCGCAGCCGAACGCAATGCTGTCCCGATTGGCGATCCCGACCACAAGGCCGCGAAGGCCGCGAAGCATATCGCCGACCCGGCTTTGCGGATCCCAGATCCTTGGCAGGACATCGGGGCCAGCGCACGGCTGCAGATCAGACGGCTGCAGATCAGACATGGACGAAATCCGAGTGGAGGAGCGCTGTTGCGTCTTTGGCCCAGCCGAGATCGCAACGAGCTGGGGCTTCGCTTCGGAGATTTGAGTACTAGAGTTCCATGCAAAATTTGTGACGCGGGGGCTGTGGGGGCGGTGGCCGTCCTCAGGCGCGCTTTCGCGCCGCCTCGTCCCGATGTCTCGCGCAAGCCGCCGCCATGGTCGATCCCGCCATCGTCGCTGCGAATGCAATTCCTAAAATACGCCGTATGTGGTGAACTGCCCCTGACGCCGCTCGTTTTTCGCGCCGCGGCGTTCCCGTGCGCTCGTGCGGCGAAACATTAGCTTTTATAATCAAACTGATACGGGGCTAGATTGCGGCTAAATGTGAGATCGAGCGCGCCGCGGGGGATCGGTTTTTTCTCCCCATTGGCGCCCATCCGGGCGCGGCGCGCGAGAGCCCTTCGCCGCGCGGGCGCCATGTTGTATGAGAAGAGATCAATTTCGCTTGGCTTTTTCCAATTGGCTTTTGAGGCGCCGGAAATGCTGGTCACAGGTTATCAACTCGCCGCGGCGCGCGCGCTGATCGGCTTGAAGCGGGCGACTTTGGCGCGCCGCGCCAATGTGAGTGCGGACGACGTCGCGGGCATGGAGGCGGCCAAGGCGGGCCCCATCGGCGGCGCAGTTGAGCGCGTGCAGGCGGTTCAAGCGGCGCTGGAGGCGAGCGGCGTCGAATTCCTGAACCATGGCCAGCCGGGCGTCCGATTGCGGAACGGCGTCGATGCGCCGGCCTCGATCGCGGTCGAGGACCTCAACAGCGAGAACGACGAATAGACGTGGCCGCGGGCCACGAATGAAGCATTGAGATCTCGGGCGATTGGTATTACAAATATCATTTTATATGTCGGCTGATCCGCGGCCGATCTGACGCGATGCTCGGGGGTGTGATGGCGAGATACGAGAAGGGCCATAAGGCGGACACGCACCGGCGGGTGGTCGAGATCGCCGCCCGGCGTTTCCGGTCGGACGGAATCGACGGGGTCGGCGTCGCCTCCCTGATGGCCGACGCGGGACTGACCCATGGCGGCTTCTACGCCCATTTCGCGTCGAAGGAGGCTCTCGTCAAGGAAGCCCTGATTGCGGCCGTCGCCGCATCGCCCGCCTTGGCGCAGGACGAGGCGGCGGCGCCTTTCGATCTTCGCGCCTACATCGACGCCTATCTCTCCCCCGCCCATCGCGACAAGGCGGCGACCGGCTGCGCGCTGGCGGCGCTGGCGCCGGAGATCGCGCGCCGGCCGCGGGCGACCCGCACCGCTTTCGGCAAGACGGCGAGGCGCCTCGTCGAGCGGATCGCCTCGGGGCTGCCGGACGGCGGTTCGCCCGATGAAAGGCTCACCGCCGCCTATGGCGTATTCGCGCAGCTGATAGGCGCGCTTCAGCTCGCGCGCCTCGTCCTCGACAAGGATTTGTCCGATGGGCTTCTGGCGGCCGGCCGCGCCAACGCGCTGCGGCTCGCCGGCCTCGATTCCCAAGCCGGGGCGAAGGCCGCGTCGATCAGGCGGACACTCAAAAAGCATTAGAGTTTGGTCTTCGCGCCTCTTTGGCGGCCTCGCGCATTTCAGGAGCCGGCGCGGGCGCGAAGCATCGCTCCGAAGCGCGAGGCTTCCTGCGGCGCGCCGCCTCGCCGCGCCAACGCCGCTAAGCTCCAAATTGGATCCTCGTCAGGCGCGCCGACCTCTCGCGCCGGGTCTCGATTCGTCACGACAATGTGAGCGCAACCAACAAAAGACCGCCGCTGGATTTTTTATATTATGATAATAATTCTATCTGACTGCCCTGCTGTGGATCAAAGGAGGAACGTGCATGAAAATCACCGGCTCTGTCGCCCTCGTTACGGGCGCAAACCGCGGCATCGGCCGCGCTTTCGTCGAGGAACTGCTGAAGCGCGGCGCATCGAAGATCTATGTGGCCGCGCGCGATCCGGCGTCCCTGTCCGATCTTTTGAAGTCGCAGGATCCAAGACTTGCGCCTCTCGCGCTCGACGTCGCCAACGAAGCGCAAGTTCTGAGCGCGGCCGAAGCGGCCTCTGACGTGACCTTGCTGATCAACAATGCCGGCGTCGCCGGCTTTCAT
Organism: uncultured Alphaproteobacteria bacterium; assembly: GCA_963757985.1. Lineage (GTDB taxonomy): Bacteria > Pseudomonadota > Alphaproteobacteria > Rhizobiales > Beijerinckiaceae > Methylocapsa. Next base: position 319,448 of record CAVWTQ010000002.1, read on the forward strand.
GGCGCGATCTCCGCGCCGGATCTCACGACGGCGCGGCGGGAAATGGAGGTGAACTATTTCGCGCCGCTATCGCTGATCCGCGCTTTCGCGCCCCGTCTCGCCGCATCCGGCGGCGGCGCCATCGTCAATCTTCTCTCTTTCTTGTCGCTCGTGACGCTGCCAAGGGCCGGCACCTATTCGGCCTCCAAAGCCGCCGCTTTGGCCATGACGCGAAGCGCGCGCGCCGAACTCGCGGCGCAGGGCACCAAAGTCATTGCCGTGATGCCGGTGCAGGTCGACACCGATATGGGACGCGATCTCCCCGAACCCCGGTTGACGCCGCAGGAGGTGGTGAGCGAGGCCCTCGACGCCGTAGAGAGCGGGCTCGAAGAGGTCTTTCCGGGAGAATTGACGCGCCGGAGCGCCGACGCCTTCGCCAAGGACCCCAAAGGCGTCCAGGCTTACATGTCAAAAATGATTCCGGAGCATGCCTGACGAGGCGAGCGCCGCCTCCATCGAGAACATTGCCTGAGCCAGGCGAGGCGGCTACCATCGCGCCTTCGTCCGCGGGGTCGAAATGGGTCGTCGCTTATTCCTTGTTGCGCAATGTTTGGCGAGCGGGTCGGCTTGTCCAAAGCCTGCGCCGCGGCTCGCGCCGATCCCCGACGGCGGGACGCAGCAAGGCGCGATCATGCTGTGGCTTGATGGCGCGATTTTCCCGGACAGCCGCGCGCCGTTCGACCTCAGCGACCGCGGCCTTCTGCTCGGGGACGGGGTCTTCGACACGGCTCTGGTCCTGAACGGCCGCATTTTTCGCGCCGAGGCGCATCTTCGGCGTCTCATCGACGCGCTCGCCATCCTCGCGCATCGACGCCGACCCCGCCGCGATCCGCGAGGCCGCCGCGGCCCTGATCCCGCATGGGAGGCGCCGGCCGGGCGTCACGCCCTGCGCGTCACCGTCACGCGCGGGCCGGGGCTGCGCGGCCTCGCGCCCGTCGGCGTGCAAAAGCCGACCGTGATGGCGAGCCTTTCGCCGCTGCCGCCGCGCTTCTTCTGGCCGCGGCTCTCGATGGACGTCGCCGCCGCTCCGCCGCAACGAAACCTCGCCGCTCTCGCGCATCAAGGCGCTCTCCTATCTCGATGCGATCCTCGCGATGCGCGCGGCCACTGAGCGGGGGCATAATGACGTGCTTTTCCTCAACAGCGCGGGCCATGTCGCCTGCGCCTCGGTCGGCAATGTGTTCGCGCTGTTCGGCGATGAGCTGGTCACGCCGCCTCTCAGCGACGGCGTGCTGCCCGGCGTCATCCGCGGCTTTCTGCTGGAGGAATGCGGCAGGCTTGGCCTCGCGGCGCGGGAGCGATCGCTCGATCTCGATGCAGTTCCGCGCGGCCGACGCCGCGTTCATGACCAACAGCCTGCGGCTGATTGCGCCGGTGGAGCGAATCGGCGACGTCGCGATCGGCGCCAAAGGCGCAGGAATCGTCGAAGCGCTGCAACAGCATTTGCGGCAGGCCATCGCCGCCGAATGCGGCATCGAGCCATGACGGACGCCGCGCGAGACGAGTCGGCGCACGGCCTGGCGACGCAAGAGCCGGCGACGCGAGAGCTGTCGGCGCCAGCGCGCTGGCGGAGCCGCCGCCGTTCTTCGCGCCGGCTTTGTCGCCCGCGCAAGCCTGCGGGCTCTCTCCCGCGCGGCGGACCTCGTCTTTCCGCCCGCCTGTCTCAGCCTGCCGCCAGGCGACGCAAACGCATGGCTCGCTCTGCGCCGCCTGCTGGTCGAAGGTGCGCTTCATCGAGCGGCCCTTTTGCGAGCGGCTTGGCGTTCCCTTTCCCGTCGATCTCGGCAATGAAGGGCTGCTCTCGCCGGAGGCCGTCGCCAATCCGCCGGTCTACGCCAGAGCCCGCGCCGTCGCCCATTTCGAGGACGGGCCGGTGCGCGATCTGCTGCACCGGCTGAAATATGGCGACCGGATGGAGCTCGCAAAGCCGATGGGCGCGTGGATGGCGCGGGCGGGCGCCGAGCTTCTCGTCGACGCCGATCTCATCGTTCCGGTTCCGCTCCATCGCGGGCGGCTGTTTGCGCGCCGCTTCAACCAGTCGCAGGCTCTGGCGCAGGCGATCTCGGCGGCCTGCGGCGTTCCCACCGATCCGCTCAGCCTTTCCCGCGTGCGGCCGACGCAATCGCAAACGAGCCTCACGGCTTCGCAGCGGGCGATCAACGTGCAGGGCGCCTTCAAAGTGCGGAGCGACATGGCGGCGCGGATCGAGGGCCGCGCCATCGTGTTGGTCGACGACGTGATGACGTCTGGATCGACCGTCAACGCGGCCTCGCGCGCGCTGCTGCGCGCAAAGGCGCGCCGGGTGGACGTGCTGGTTTTCGCGCGGGTTGTGTAGAGCGTCGCTAAGCGAAGCGATGCAACAACAAGGAGCGCCTACGCCGCCTGCGTCTGCAACGCCGCCGCAACCGTGAATTTCGCTTGCGGTTTTCGCCTTGATCTCGTCAACCGTGACGCCGTCGGCGAGCTTTACCAGCGTCATGCCCGAGCCGCCCGCCTTGTCGATGTCGAACACCGCGAGATCGGTGATGACGCGATCGACGACGCCCGAGCCGGTCAGCGGCAGCGTGCAATGATGCAACAGCTTCGACTGGCCCTTGGCGGTATGCTCCATCACCACGACGACGCGCTTGACGCCGGCGACGAGGTCCATCGCGCCGCCCATGCCCTTGACCATCTTGCCGGGGATCATCCAGTTGGCGAGATCGCCCTTTTCGGTGACCTCCATCGCGCCAAGGATGGCGAGGTCGATGTGGCCGCCGCGGATCATCGCGAAGCTGTCGGCGGAGGAGAAGAAGCTCGTCGTCGGCAGCTCGGTGACGGTCTGCTTGCCGGCGTTGATGAGGTCGGCGTCCTCCTCGCCCTCGAACGGGAACGGCCCCATGCCGAGCATGCCGTTCTCGCTCTGCAATTGCACGTCCATGCCGTCGGGAATGAAATTGGCGACCAGCGTCGGAATGCCGATGCCGAGGTTGACGTAAAATCCGTCGCGCAATTCCCTGGCCGCCTCGGCCGCCATCTGATCTCTGGTCCAGGCCATTGATTGTATCCTCCAGATCACGATGATTTTGGATCGAATCGATCCAAAATCATAAACGTGATCGATTCCAATAAACTAGAGCGGGATGCGGGCGAAAAAGTGCATACGCTTTTTCTCGTCCCGCTCTAAAGTTTCAGGCCGCCGCGCGCGGGCGCGTGGTTCTTTTCTCGATCAGCTTGGCGACGTCCGGCGCATGGATGATGCGCTGCACGAAGATGCCGGGCGTGTGGATGGCGTCGGGGTCGATTTCGCCGGCGGGCACGAGGTGCTCGACCTCGGCGATGGTGAGGCGCGCGGCGCTCGCCATCATCGGATTGAAATTGCGCGCGGTCTTGCGGAAGACGAGATTGCCTTCGGTGTCGCCCGTCCACGCGTGCACGAGGGAGATATCGGCGAAGAGGCCGCGCTCCATGACATAGGTCGCGCCGTCGAATTCGCGCGTCTCCTTGCCCTCCGCGATGACGGTGCCGACGCCCGTCCGCGTGAAGAAGGCGGGGATGCCGGCGCCGCCGGCGCGGATGCGCTCGGCCAGCGTGCCCTGCGGATTGAATTCGAGCTCAAGCTCGCCGGAGAGAAAGAGCTGCTCGAACAGCTTGTTTTCGCCGACATAGGACGAGACCATTTTCCGGATTTGCCGGGATTCCAGAAGCAGCCCGAGCCCCGCGCCGTCGACGCCGGCGTTGTTCGAGATGACCGTCAGATCCTTGGCGCCGGAATCGCGCAGCGCGTGGATCAGCTCGGTCGGAATGCCGCAAAGGCCGAAGCCGCCGCACATCAGCGTCATGCCGTCCTTGACGGCGTCCGCCAGAGCCGCTTTCGCGTCGGGAAAAACCTTGTTCATGGAGCCCCTTGCTTCTACGCGCCTTTCGCCGGAGCGTCCTCCTGTCGCGATCCTGCGCGGCGCGGCCCAATATAGTCGAGGCGAAAAAATGATCCAGCGCGTTTTCGCAGCGCAACAGCCTCAAAAAGCGGCTGCGACCGGGGTTTTCGGTTAGGATGCCGCCGAGCCTTTACCCGGAAACCCGCGTGACTTCGCCAAGCCTGATTTTCGATCGCGCCCTGATCCGCCGCCGCCTTGATCGCGCGGACAAGGCCGGCGCCGAGGATTTCCTGCTTCGCGCCGCGATCGACGATCTTTGCGAGCGCCTCAGCCTCATCAAGCGCGACTTTCCCGCCGTGGTCGAGATCGGCTCCGCCTCGCCGCGGTTTTCCGCGCGGCTGGCGCGCGAGGGACGGCTCATCGTCCGCATGGCGCCGCTCGCGCAACTCGCGGCCGGCGCGCCGCGGATTGATCTGTCGCGGGACGCGGGCGGAAAAGCGGAGTCCACTTTTCCTCGTCCCGCTCTCGCCGTCGTCGGCGACGAGGAAGCCCTGCCCTTCGCCGATGCGCGTTTCGATCTCGCCGTCTCGGCCCTGAGCCTGCAAACGGTCAATGATCTGCCCGGCGCGCTGATCCAGATCCGGCGCATTCTGAAGCCGGACGGTCTGTTCCTCGGCTGCCTTCTCGGCGGCGCGAGCCTCAAGGAATTGCGCAGCGCGCTCGGCGCCGCGGAAACCGAACTTTGTGGCGGGATCAGCCCGCGCGTCGCGCCCTTCGTCGACGTCCGCGACATGGGCGGTCTTCTGCAAAGGGCGGGCCTCGCTCTGCCCGTCGCCGACGCCGAGCCGCTGACCGTGCGTTATGGCGACATGTTCGCGCTGATGGCGGATCTGCGCGCCATGGGGGCGACCAACGCGCTTGTCACCCGCGTCCGCAAACCCTCGTCCCGCAAGCTCTTCCTGCGCGCGGCGGAGATTTACGCCGCGCGCTTCAGCGATCCCGACGGGCGCGTGCGGGCGACGTTCGAGCTCATCTTCGTCTCCGGTTGGGCGCCGCACGAGAGCCAGCAGAAGCCGCTGCGGCCTGGCTCGGCCACGATGCGGCTCGAAGATGCGCTGAAAGGCGCAAAGCCTGCGCCAGAATGACGGCGCCGCCCACGCCCGGCTGGAATCGAGCCGATTCGGCTGGAGCCGACGCTGGATCGATTGGAATCGAGCGCGTTTTCGGGGGAGCGCTTCGAGCCAGAACATCCATAATTACTGGGCCAGCTCCCAGCTGACCTCAACCTCGACGCTCAGCGTTTGCACGCCCGGCTCGATCGGAATCGCGACCGCCGCGGCGCTTGGCGCGGCGCGCGCGCTCATCGCGGCGCCGACTGGGCGGGCGTATCCGCCGCCGCCCGGCGAAGCGATCGCGACGACGCGCCCGAGCCTGATCCCAAGCCCATTGACGTAGGAGGTCGCCTTGCGCAGGGCGTCGCGGACGGCGTCGCCGCGCAGCGCATCGTATCTCGCGTCCTTCTGATCATAGTCGAATTCGACGCCGCCGAAGGCGTTGGCGCCCTTTGCGATCCATTGCTGCGCCAGCGCGCCGGCTTTTTCGATCTGCCTCACCTTGACGCTGAGATCGTTGCGCGCCCGATAGCCGCGCAGCGTCCGTTTGACGACGCGCCCGTTGGCGTCGGTCGTCTCGTCATAGACGGGCTCCAGCGTGACGCCGAGCGTCGCGATGTCCCGTGCGTCGATCCCCTCCGCCTTGATGTCGGCGACTACCGCCGCGCTCGCCTTGGCGTTCTCCTCGGCGGCGTCGGCGGCTTTCGGTCGCTCGGTCTCGACGCCGAGCGAGAGGATCGCAATATTGGGAACGACCTCGACGCTCGCCTCGCCTGTCGTCGTGATCGAGGGAAGCGTGTCCTTCAAGGTGAGGATCTCCTGCGCCCGGACGCCCGCGGCGGGCGCCAGAAGCGTCGCCAGACCGGCCAGCATGGCGAGACGGCGGAGCGGGTTGAGAAAAGAGCGAAGCATATGTGTTCCTCCAGCGCGAACGCGCGAATTCAGTGCGCCCGGCCCGCGTCGCTTTCGCGACCGCGGGGACATTGGCGCGGGACCTTGTGGAGAATTCTGCCCGTCATGATATGAAGGCGCGATGAATACGCCCGCTTTTCTCGATTCACCTTCGCCGGTCGCGGATGCGCCGCTGCGCTCGCTGGCCGGCGCGACGCGTCCGGAACTTGCCGCCGCGCTCGTCGAGATCGGCGCGCCCGAGCGCGAAATCCGCATGCGCACGGCGCAGCTCTGGCATTGGATCTATCATCAGGGCGTCGCGTCCTTCGACGACATGCTGAACGTCAGCAAGGTGTTTCGCAGCAGGCTCAAGGAGCGGTTCACGCTGGCGCGGCCGCAGATCGTCGCCGAGCAGGTCTCCAGCGACGGGACGCGGAAATGGCTGATCCGGCTCGATCCGACGCACGCAAAGGATCGCGGCGCCGAGGTCGAGTGCGTTTATATCCCCGAGGAAGATCGCGGCACGCTCTGCGTCTCCAGCCAGGTCGGCTGCACCTTGACCTGCGCGTTCTGCCACACGGGGACGCAAAAGCTCGTACGCAATTTAACAGCGCAAGAGATTATCGCGCAAGTTCTCATCGCGCGCGAAAGACTGGGCGATTTTCCCGGCGGCGCGCGGCCCGAGGACGGGCTCACGCCCAGCGCCGAGACCCGCGCGATCTCGAACGTCGTCTTCATGGGCATGGGCGAGCCGCTGTATAATTTCGACAACGTCCGCGACGCCCTGGGCGTGCTTTCCGACGGCGACGGGCTGTCCCTGTCGAAGCGCCGCATCACGGTCTCGACCGCGGGCGTCGTCCCGCGCCTGAACGACCTCGGCGCCGAGACGGGCGCGATGCTCGCCATCTCGCTCCACGCCGTGCGCGACGAGCTGCGCGACAGGCTGGTGCCGCTCAACAAGAAATATCCGATCGCCGAGCTTTTGCAGGCGTGCCGGACCTATCCCGGCGCCTCCAATGCGCGGCGGATCACCTTTGAATATGTGATGCTGAAGGGGATCAACGATTCCCCGGCCGAGGCGCGCGAACTGGTCCGGCTGCTGAAGGGCGTTCCGGCCAAGATCAATCTGATCCCGTTCAATCCCTGGCCCGGAACGGTCTTCGAATGTTCGGACGACGCGACGATCGGGGCCTTCTCCGACATCGTCTTCAACGCGGGCTATGCGAGCCCGGTGCGCACGCCGCGCGGGCGCGACATCCTCGCCGCCTGCGGCCAGCTCAAGAGCGAGACGGAGAAGCTGCGCGCGCGGGCGCTGCTCGCGGCCGAGCGCGTAAGCGCGAAGCCCAGCGCCGAGAGAGCCGCCAGAAACGCCGAGATCGCTGCGTTCCAGACCGCGAGCGAAACGCCAAAAACGCGCAGCGAGACTTCGTCGCAGCGCACCACTTTCACGGTTTGCAGCTGCTTCAGAAAATCGCCGACGGAGCCGGCGTGATCGAGCGGGCCAGTGCAATCGGTCGGGCCCGGCCAGAAATGGAACTCGACGCCCGAATGATAGACGCCAAGGACAGCGCCAGCCGAAAAAATCAGGGAAAGCACGGCGAAAGTCGCCGCCGCGAGGTTTTTCTGCGCCGCGCCGGGAAAGCCCAAGCGTCAGCGCGGCGAGCGCAATGCCGGCGTAATAGGGGATGCGCTCCTTGTAAGCAGAGTTCGCAGGGGACATAGCCGAGCGCCTGAAAAATCCACGCGCCAGCGATCGTCGCCGCCGCGACGAGCGAGGATCGCGAGGGCGATGCGGAAGGGAGTCAAGACCCCGGCGATGCGCTCAGAGGACATGCGTTGCGATCCAGAAACCGAGCACAATGACGACGAGGAGCGCCAGCAGGAACCAGCCGAAATATTTGTCGAGCAGGTCCCTTGATCGGCTCGCCATAATATTTGAGCAGCAGGGCGAGCGCGAAGAACCGCGCGCCGCGGGTGACGACGCAGAGCAGGACGAAAAGCGGCAGACTATAGCTCAAAAGCCCGCTGGTGATGGTGACGAGCTTGAACGGAATGGGCGTCAGGCCTTTGACGAGAATGACCGCCCAGCCCCATTTGGCGTAGAGCGCGCGCATTTCGTCGACCCGCGGCGCCATAGCCGTAAAGATCGATCAGCCATTTGCCGACCGTCTCGAACAGCAGCGCGCCGATCGCATAGCCGAGCAGCGCGCCGGCGACGGAGCCGACCGTGCAGATCAGCGCATAGGTCCATGCGTTTTTCGGCCGCGCGATCGACATCGGCACCAGAATCGCGTCCGGCGGCACCGGAAAGAACGAGCTTTCGGCGAAGGCGATGAGGCCCAGCGCCAGCGGCGCATGCCGGCTCTCGGCGAGCGTCAAAGTCCACCGATAGAGTTTCTGGAACATGTCTGGCGAACCGGGAAGCGCCGCGCGCGAAACAGACGCGCAGGCGGCTGGCGGAGATCGAGGCGATGCATCGGAATCGTGCGGCTCGAGCTGACGGTGTAGCCTTTTTCACCCCTCAAAGTCCACAAAGGCCGCCCTGAGGCGCCCCGGCGCAAGGCCGCATGGGCAAACAGGCGAGAGACGTCTATCATGGGCTGCGTCCGCTGGCCGGACGCGCATGACAAGAGCCTTTCCGATCCACGAAGTCGGAAAACAGCTCTAATTTCCTGTTTTGTCGCATTTTCTTAACGCGAACCGGATCCACTTCGCTGGAAAATGTCAAAGTCACGAGGGATTGATGCTCGGCCGGAAGGGCGCGGCGATATCGGCAGGCGAACTCCCGGCGCGACAATCGCCGCCGTCGCCCGCGACAAGACAGGCGCAGGCCTTCGCGTTGCTGCAGACGTTGAACGCGCGGCTGCTCGCTTCGCACAGCGCGACCTCGACGCTGGAGCAATGGCGCCTCGAGCGCCCATCGGCGGGAGATGCGGCGATCCGCGCGCGGCGCGTCGCCGGCGTCGACAAGCCGGCGTCGGCGGAGCAGCGCGAGAGGCTGGAGGTCGGGCGCGCGCGAGCGCGTCGTCTATCGCCGCGTCGAACTCGCCTGCGGCGAGCGCGTTCTGTCCGAAGCCGAGAACTGGTATGTGCCAAGCCGGCTCACGGCGGAGATCCGCAAGGTTCTCGCCGAGAGCGATACGCCGTTCGGCCGCGCCGTGACGGCTTTGAATCCCGTTCGCGAGACTTTCGCGGTCGAGGTTTTCTGGCGCCCGGAAGATGTCTCCGCCGCGCTCGACCAGCCGGGCTTTGAACTCGCCATCCCGTGGCGGCTTTTTCAGCACCGCGCATTGGTCTATGGCGACAATCGCCGCCCCTTTTCGGAGGTCAACGAGACCTATACGCGCGAGATTCTGGCGTTCGGACCGCCCGCCCTCGGCTCAGGATAAGTCCATCGCATAGCGCTTGAGATCGGCGAGCGCGCAATGGGCGAGCGCGCCCTCATGGGTCGCCTGCAGCACGACGCGGGGCGCGGCGGCGGCCTCGAAGGCCTCCTGCCAGCGCGGCGCGCAAAGGCACCAGCGGTCGCCCGGCTTGAGGCCGGGAAACCCAAAGGCCGGCAGCGGCGTCGACAGATCATTGCCGCGCGATTTGGAGAAAGCCAGAAACGCCTCCGTCGCGACGATGCAGACGGTGTGGCTGCCGAGGTCCTCGGCCGCCGTATCGCAGCAGCCATTGCGAAAAAACCCCGTCAAGGGATCGCGGGAGCAGCTCGCCAGCGGCTGTCCGAGGACATTGCGCGAGGGCCTGCGTCCGCCGTCGCCCGTATCATCCCTCAACATGGAGACTCCAATCGCCGGCCGGTCATGCGTGCATCTATTCAGCAAAACAGACTCGGCGCCATCGCACAACGGCTTTTTCCCGGTTCCGCCGACTGCGACGGATCTCAGCCAAGGCTCGCGCAAAAGCGCTGGATTTTCGCGCAGGCGTCTTCAAGCATAGAGTTCGAGGTCGCATAGGAGATGCGGAAGTTCGGCCCAAGGCCGAAGGCCGAACCCTGCACCACGGCGACCCCCTCGACTGTCCAGCAGAGCCGAGACGAAATCCTCGTCCGAGGCGATCAGCCTGCCGTCCGGCGCCCGTTTGCCGATCGCCTCCGCGCAGGAGGGATAGACGTAAAAGGCGCCTTCCGGCTGCGGACAGCGCAGAAATTTGGCCTGATTCAGCATCGAGACGACGAGATCGCGCCGTTCCTCGAAGATCTTGCGGCGCTCCGCGATGAAATCCTGCGGGCCGTTCAGCGCCTCGACCGAGGCCCATTGCGCGATCGAGCACGCGCCCGAGGTCTGCTGCCCCTGCAGCATCTCCATCGCCTTGATGAGTTCGGGCGGCCCGGCGGCGTAGCCGATGCGCCAGCCGGTCATGGCATAGGATTTCGACACGCCGTTCATGGTGAGCGTGCGATCGATCAGCCCCGGCTCCACTTGCGCCGGCGTCGCGAAGGCGAAATCGCCATAAACGAGATGCTCGTAAATATCGTCGGTCAGGACCCAGACCTGCGCGTGGCGCAGCAGAACATCGGTCAGGGCTTTCAGCTCCGCACGCGAATAGGCCGCCCCCGACGGATTTGAGGGCGAGTTCAGCAACAGCCATTTGGTTTTCGGCGTGATCGCCCGCTCCAGCGCCTCGGGCTGCAGCTTGAAGCCATGCTCGATCTTCGTTTCGACGGGGACGGGCTTGCCACCGGCGATCAGCACCATGTCCGGGTAGCTGACCCAATAGGGCGCCGGGATGATCACTTCGTCGCCGGGATTGACCGTCGCGAGGAAGGCGTTGAACAGGATATGCTTGCCCCCCGTTCCGACGATGGTCTGCGAGGCCTTGTAGGCGAGGCCGTTCTCGCGCTGGAATTTCGCCGCGATCGCCTCGCGCAGGGGCGGGATGCCGGCGACGGGGGTGTATTTCGTCTCGCCGCGCCGGATCGCCGCGATCGCGGCCTCCTTGATATTGTCCGGCGTATCGAAGTCCGGCTCCCCGACGGACAGCGAAATAATGTCCCGCCCCGCATTCTTCAAATCGCGCGCCTTCTGCGTCACCGCGATCGTGGCGGAAGGTTTCACGCGCAAAAGCGCGTCGGCGATGAACGACATCGAGGGCTCCGTTCAAGGATCTGGCGAAGATCGGAAAGGTTGGCGGCGCGACCTTAGAATTCCAGCCGCCCGAGGGCAACCGCCGCGCCGTCAAGCCGCGCCCGGCCGGCCCAAGAAACCCACGCTCGTCGTCCGGTGCGATGCAACACAGCGGGCGGTCCGAATGCAACGATAGATCTTGGTTAAAATTTGAATCGGCAAATCAAGTCTTAACCAATCGCAGCGTATCCACGGCATTGGAGTTACGTCATGTCCATCGCCAATCATTTCGACCGCAGGCGCGATGCCGGTTTCGTCCGCAGCTACGATTTGCGGGCGGCGCGGCGGCAGTTCCAGGTTTCTCTCATCCTCATTCTAGTATTGGCCGGCGCCGCCATCGCGCTTGGCCTAGTGATGCGTCTTGATCAGCCGGGTCCTCTTGGTCATCACGCAGTCTTGCGCGCGGGCGTTCCTGCCAGCGCAGAAACGTGACTGGACAGATGGCGAAAATGTCGTCAAATTGTCACACGAACTTCCCACAGGCCCCCGGGAAGCTCGTCCAAGGGCCGCGCTCCATTTTCTAAGAGCGCGGCCTATTTTTATGTTGGCGCCCGAACTCGTCCCCTGAACTTGCGCCGATTGTGCTGTGCGCTATTTTATACAGCTAAATTGGCGCTCTTATTTGAAAAAGCAGCAACTTTCCTGGAGCGGGACGGGAAAAGCAGCAACCGGCCTTCCGCCAATAGCGCGCTCTAAACGCCTGCAATCGGTCGCGTTCAGCCGCCGAGCCCCAGCACATCGATCATCGAATAGAGACCGGGATTGCGGCCGCGAGCCCACAGCGCCGCCTTGACGGCGCCCCGCGCGAAAATGCTGCGGTCCTCCGCGATATGCGCGAGTTCGAGCCTTTCGCCGGATCCTGCGAAAATGACCCTGTGATCGCCGACGACCGAGCCGCCGCGAAGAGAGGCGAAGCCGATCGCGCCTTCTGGCCGCGCGCCGGTGTGACCGTCCCGCGAGCGCACGCTACTGTCCTCAAGATCGATCGCACGGCCTTTCGCCGCCGCCGCGCCGAGGAGCAGCGCGGTGCCGGACGGGGCGTCGACTTTGGCGCGATGGTGCATCTCGACGATTTCAATATCGAACTCGGGCCCTAGCGTGCGGGCCGCCTTTTCGACGAGCGCCGCCAGCAGATTGACCCCGAGGCTCATATTGCCGGACTGAACGATGACCGCATGGCGCGCCGCCGCCTCGAGCCGCGCGAAGTCCGCCGGCTCAAGGCCCGTCGTGCCGACGATGTGGACGATCCGCGCCTGCGCCGCCAGCGTCGCCAGCGCAATTGTCGTTTGCGGCGTGGTGAAATCCAGAATGCCGTCGGCGCCGACGATCGCGCTGAGGGCGTCGGCGGTGACCGCGACACCCGCCTTGCCGCATCCGGCCAACACTCCCGCGTCGTCTCCGACGGCGGCCGAACCCGGGCGCTCGATCGCGCTCGCGAGGGTCGCGCCTTGCGTCTCCTGAATGATCCGAATTAGGGCGCGGCCCATTCGTCCGGCCGCGCCGGCGACGACCAGCCGCATCTCGCCCATACGCGTTCTCCTCCAACCTGCGATCTCTCCTATATGAGGTCGCTGAGCCAAGGAAAAGGCGCTCGTCGCGGATTTCACCTGCCAAGCTGGAAGCTGCTTGCCTCTGCGGGGATGTCCAGTGGGTGCGCCATTGGCGCACAAAGGCGCCGAGCCTTTGGCGGAATGCTTCTACTCGCGTGCGCGGTACTATTTCAAGTTTAGATTGATTATAAAGAGAGCCCGCCAAACTGCGATCGAAGTGTATTTTCGCAACTAACCTATTTATAATGGTTCTAAAATCACCAATTGCAATTGAAGCGGCGCGTATTTCGGCTTAAACATCGCTTTGACAGCACAACATCTGACGCTGTATGGCGGCCAAAATGCATCATCTTCGACGCGCGTTGCGCGACCACGCGGCCTTCCTCGGCCGCTCTGTGTTGACGGCTTTGCTCTGTTCGACCTCGCCGCCTGCGCGCGCGGGAGACGTCGCGCCGTCCGAACCGGCCGCTCCGCCATCGGCGATCGATCCGTTTCATGAACTGGAGACCAAGTATATTTTTGGTTTCACCGAAGGAGCCGACATCGGCGCGGAGGGCGAGAAGTCAATCGAATTCGAGACGACGACGGCCTTCGGCATGCGCGGCGGGTCATTTGGAGCTATCGAGCAGGAGGTCGAGTTCGAGGGCGTGCCGACCCAGTTCTTTGGATATGAGTTGAGCGCACACGGCCTTTTGCAGCAAATCAACAATGTCGAAGGGCTGGATAATCTTAATCGCGCAAATTTCAGCGGCCTGTCGGCGGAATTGAGATTTCTTATTTTCGATCGCAGTCCCGACCAGCCGATCGGATTGACCGTCGTCGTCGAACCCGAGTGGGCTCGGGTAGACGGCGTCAGCGGCGCGTTGACGAATGATTTCAGCACGACATTCAGGCTCGTCGCCGATACCGAACTCATTCAGAACCGGCTCTATGCGGCCGCCAATTTGATCTATGCGCCGGATATCGCCAGGCAATTTGGCGCGCCCGGCTGGGGACAAAGCTCAAGTCTCGGCGCGACGGCGGCGATGTCCTATCGAATCGCGCCGAAAGTCACTTTGGGCGGCGAGGTGCAATATTACCGGGCCTTCGACGGTCTTGGCGCGCAATCCCTCCTTGGCAATGCGCTTTATGTGGGACCGACATTGCATATCCAGCTCTCCGGCCACGTCATGGTGGCTGCGGCGTTTTCGGCGGAAATCGCCGGGCGCGCGATCGGAGACCCGCGCCCCCTCGACCTCACCAATTTCCAGCGATACCTCGGCAACCTCAAAGTCGAGGTCGAATTCTAGATGCCTGCAAGCTGATACAGTCATGTCACGGCGGCGCCCGCCGCAATTCCAGGAGTTTGAGAGATGGGTCTGCCCTCTTTGAAAAAGCTTGCATTCGGCGTCGGCGCATTGATGATCGGCCCGCTGCCGGTTTTGGCTCCGGCCGTTCGGGCGGAAGACGCGGCGACGGTGCATCTGTCGCTGAAGGATCACCGCTTCGAGCCGGCGGAGCCGCATGCGCCGGCCGGCAAGCCGATCACGATCGAAATCAGAAACCTCGACGGGACGCCGGCCGAATTCGAGAGCAAGACCTTGCGCGTCGAGAAGGTCGTCGCCGGAGGCGGCGTGATCACCGTTCAAATCCGTCCGCTCGCGGCGGGCCGGTACAGATTCTTTGACGATTACCACGAAGACACGACCGAAGGCTTCCTGATCGTCCAGTGAGAATAGCCCATGCTTGGCGCGTTGATCATCGTTTTCCGCGAAGTGATAGAGGCCGGCATTATCGTCGGCATTCTGCTCGCTGTGACAAAGGGCGTACCCGGCCGCGGCCGATGGATCGCGGCGGGCGTTGGGGCCGGCATCGCCGGGGCCGCGCTTTTGGCTGTCTTCGCGGACGAGATCTCGCGTGCTCTGGCCGGCTCCGGCCAGGAATTGTTCAACGCAAGCGTTCTCGCCATCGCTGTCGTCATGCTCGCCTGGCACAACATATGGATGGCCCGGCATGGCCGCGAGCTGGCGGCGCAAATGCAAGAGGTCGGCGCCGCCGTGGCGAAAGGCTCGCGCTCGCTCGCGGCGGTGGCGATCGTCGTCGCCGTCGCGGTGCTTCGGGAGGGTTCGGAGATCGTGCTGTTTCTCTACGGCCTCGTGATCGCGGGCGGCGCTTCGACCTCGGGCCTGGTCGCGGGGGGCCTCATCGGTCTGGCGCTGGGCTGCGGCGTCTCCACTCTGACGTTTCTCGGCTTGGTCAGAATTCCAGGCCGCTATCTTTTCGGCGTCACAACCGTTCTCATCACTTTTCTCGCGGCGGGGCTTGCCGCCCAGAGCGTCGTCTTTCTCCAGCAGGCCGGCATCGTGACCGCTTTGGAAGGCACGATGTGGGATACCTCCGCGATCCTGTCGGACAGCAGTTTGCTCGGGCGCGTGTTGCACACGCTCGTTGGCTACACGGATCAGCCATCCGGCATGCAGCTTCTCGTGTACGCCGTGACCCTGATCGTCATCTTCGGCCTGACAAAGGCGTTCGCGCCGCATTCGCCGGCGAAGCGGCCAATGGCCGTCGGTCGGTAGGCCAGCACTCGATGAGCGGAAGATGCGGCGTCCCGTCGGCTACGCGACGGCGATCTCCGCAAGGATCGCTTCAGCCGCCGCGCGCGGGTCCTTCGCCTGCGTGATCGGGCGCCCGACGACCAGATGATCCGCGCCCGCCCCGATCGCCGCCGCGGGCGTCACGACCCTCTTCTGGTCCGAGGCGGCGGCCCCCGCTGGCCTGATGCCCGGCGTCACGAGGATCATCCGCGGCCCGACGATGCGCCGCACCGCCTCCAGTTCCTCGGCGGAGAGGATCAATCCGTCAATTCCGGCCTCTCGCGCCTGGCTCGCGCGGCGCGCGACAAGCGCCTTGACGCCGAACGCAAAGCCCGCCTCGATCAGGTCGCCGTCGTCGCAGGAGGTGAGGACGGTGACGCCGAGAACGCGCAGCCCGGAGCCGGAGGCGCCCTGCTTCGCCGCGGCGAGCGTCTGCGGATAGGCGTGAACGGTGAGAAACCGCGCCCCTAACCGCGCGACATTGGCGCAGGCCTTCTCCACCGTGGTTGGAATGTCATGCAGCTTGAGGTCGAGAAAGACCTCCTTGCCGCCGTCGATCAGCTCTTTCGCAAAGGACAGGCCGCCGCCGTAGGCGAGCTCCATGCCGATCTTGTAGAATGAGATGCTGTCGCCCAGCGCGCCGACCATCGCCTTCGCTTCGGCGACCGTCGGAAAATCCAGCGCGACGATGAGCTTTTCGCGCGACGCGGCCATTGGCGCCGGCGCCAGCGTCATGGCTGCGGCTCGCGGCCCCCAGTCCTGCGTTCTGGGTCCGCAGGCAGCGCCTTCGGGGCGAACCGCGGCTTTGGAGCAAAACGAGCCTTGGCGCCGTCGATCTCGCGCTGAAGATCGATCTGGATTTTTTCCGTTCCGCGCCGCAGCCTCTCGAAGAACGCCTGCGCCGGATTTGGCCGCCCGGCCTCCTGCGGCGGCGAATGGGTCAGCGCGGCCTGATAGATCCAGACGCTGGCGGGGGGAATATTAAGCCAGACCTGCGGCGATCGCTCAGTGCGGAAGGTCGGCCCGAACGACTTGAAGCGCGGCATCGGCGAGGCCGGGCCATAGGTGAACTGAATGAAGACGCCCTCCGGCCTCATGCACGCGAAGGCGTCGGCGAGAAGATCGAGCCGTTGCGTCTCGGGCTTTACGAGGAGCGGCAGGCTCGACACGACGGCGGCGGCCAGTTCGCTTGTACGCGGCCTCGACAAGGCGGCGAAACGCATAGGCGTCGCCCTCGATAACATTGACGCCGGGAAAGCGCTCCTTGAGCAGTTTGCAGAAATTGGGGTCGAATTCGATCAGGAACAGCCGCTCGGGCGCGACGCCGCGCTCGAGAAGCGCCCGCGTCATGGAGCCGGTCCCCGGCCCCAATTCAATGACCGGTCCGGGCGCTTGCGGGTCAACGTAACGCGCCATCATGCGCGCAAGCGCGCGTCCCGAAGGCGACACGGCGCCGACGCGCAGGGGATCCTCGAACCATGAGCGCAGGAAGCGCCCCTCATCGGCGATTTTATCATCGATCGGCGCGTGCGGTTTTGAGGGCGAGGGATCGCTGAGCATGAAGTCTCCTCGCATTCTGGGGATGAAGCGACGGCGCCGCCCAAGAAGATCAGCGCGAAAATAGCGACAAAGGCGAAGCCGTCAAGCGCCCAAGGACAGCGTCGCGACCCGCAGCCTCTTTACGCAACTGCGCGGCGCGCCCCGCCGTCACGCGCCGCTGAGATTCTCGAAAAAATCCTTCATTCTGGCGAAAAAGCCCGAGGCCTCCGGATGCGTCTTGTTCGACAATTCAGCCTCAAATTCAGCCAGAAGCTCACGCTGCCGTTTGGTGAGGTTCTGCGGCGTCTCGACATTGACCTGTATATAAAGGTCGCCGACTTCGCGCGAGCGCAGGACCGGCATGCCTTTATGTTTCAGCTTGAACTTGCGGCCGGACTGGGTGCCTTCCGGAATTTTGACCTTGGCCGGCCCGCCGCCGAGCGTATGCACCTCGACCTCGCCGCCAACGGCCGCCTGCACCATCGAAATCGGGACGCGGCAGAAGAGATCCGCGCCCTCGCGCTGGAAAAAGGGATGCGGTTTGGTCGATACGAAAATATAGAGGTCGCCCGCGAGGCCGCCCCTCGCGCCGGCTTCGCCCTCGCCGCCGAGCCTGATCCGCGTGCCGTCCTCGACGCCCGGCGGAATATTGACCGAGAGGCTGCGTTCGCGCGTCACATGCCCGCTGCCGCCGCAGGGCGGGCACGGATCGTCGATGATGTCGCCGCGCCCGTGGCAATGCGGGCAGGTTCGCTCGATCGCGAAGAAGCCCTGCTGCGCCCTGACGCGCCCCTGGCCGCCGCAGGTCGGGCAGTGCCTCGGCTTCGCGCCCGCCCGCGCGCCGGTCCCGGAGCACAGCTCGCAGGTGACGGACGTCGGTAAAGTCAGCGACGCGACCTTGCCATGGAACGCCTCTTCGAGCGTGATCTCCATGTTGTAGCGGAGGTCCGAGCCCCGTGCGGGACCGTTTCGGCCGCCGCCGCGCCGGTTCATCACATCGCCGAAAAGATCGTCGAAAATATCCGACATCGACGCAGCGAACCCGTCGCCCGCGCCAAAGCCCGATCCGTGCTCGAAGGCGGCGTGCCCGTAGCGGTCGTAGCTCGCGCGCTTCTGCGCGTCGGACAGCGTCTGATAGGCTTCGTTAAGTTCCTTGAATTTGACCTCGGCGTCGTGGCTCCCCGGATTGCGGTCCGGATGGCAATCCATCGCCGCCTTGCGGAAAGCGGATTTGAGTTCGGCTTCCGAGCAGCTGCGGGAAACGCCCAGAATTTCATAAAAGCAGCGTTTCGCCATTTTTCCTTGCGTTCCAATCATCGCGACGTCGAGAGCTGCCAGTCATGCGCCACGCCTTGAGCTCGCCCGCGATCGGAACCGCAAGGCGCCCTGAGGCTATCTAAAGAATTTGCCGCGCGGCGGCGGGCAGATCCACCGAGAATACAATGACCAGCGTTAAGCAAATTACATGCTGCGGCGCAACCGCCGATTCGCCGGCGCCTCGCGCCTTCAGCCAACGGTACGGGGGCCGGAGCCCTTGTTAAGAGGCTCCGCCCTGTCCGGCGCGCGTCAGGCCGACTTCTTCTCGTCGGGTCCGACTTCCTTGAAATCGGCGTCGATGACGTCGTCTTTGGGCGCGGCTTGACCCTCGGCAGCCCCCGGCTCCGCGTTGCCCGCCTTGTACAGCGCCTCGCCGAGCTTCATCGAGGCCTGCGCCAGATCATTGGTCTTGGCCTTGATCGCCTCGACGTCCTCGCCCTGGACGACGCCCTTCAGGGACGCCACAGCCGCCTCGACCGCGCTCTTGTCGGAATCGGCGATCTTGCCGGCGTACTCGGTCAGCGATTTCTCGGCGCTATGGATCATCGCCTCGGCCTGATTGCGCACGTCGACGAGTTCGCGCCGCTTCTTGTCCTCGGCGGCGTGCAGCTCGGCGTCCTTCACCATCTTGTCGATGTCGGATTCGCTGAGGCCGCCCGACGCCTGGATGCGGATCTGCTGCTCCTTGTTGGTCGCCTTATCCTTCGCCGTCACATTGACGATGCCATTGGCGTCGATGTCGAAGGTGACCTCGATCTGCGGCACGCCGCGCGGCGCGCCCGGAATGCCGACGAGATCGAACTGGCCGAGGATCTTGTTGTCGGCCGCCATTTCGCGTTCGCCCTGGAAGACGCGGATGGTCACCGCCGTCTGATTGTCCTCGGCGGTCGAGAAGACCTGGCTCTTCTTGGTCGGGATCGTCGTGTTGCGATCGATGAGGCGCGTGAACACGCCGCCCTAGCGTCTCGATGCCGAGCGACAGAGGCGTCACGTCGAGCAGCAGCACGTCCTTGACGTCGCCCTGCAAGCACGCCCGCCTGAACCGCTGCGCCGATAGCGACGACTTCGTCGGGATTGACGCCCTTGTGCGGCTCCTTGCCAAAGAAGCTCTTCACAACTTCCTGCACCTTCGGCATGCGGGTCATGCCGCCGACGAGAACGACTTCGTTGATTTCGCCGGCCGTCAGCCCCGCGTCCTTCAGCGCCTTGCGGCAGGGCTCGACCGTCTTCTGGATCAGATCGTCGACGAGAGCCTCGAATTTGGCGCGGGTCAGCTTCAGGGTGAGGTGCTTTGGCCCCGTGGCGTCGGCGGTGATGTAGGGAAGGTTGATCTCGGTCTGCGTCGCGGAGGAGAGTTCGATCTTCGCCTTTTCGGCGGCTTCCTTCAGGCGCTGCAGGGCGAGCTTGTCCTTGCGCAGATCGATGCCGTTCTCCTTCCTGAACTCGTCGGCGAGATATTCGACGAGGCGGGTGTCGAAATCCTCGCCGCCGAGGAACGTGTCGCCATTGGTCGACTTCACCTCGAACACGCCGTCGCCGATCTCGAGGATCGAGACGTCGAAGGTGCCGCCGCCAAGGTCGTAGACGGCGATGACGCCGGAGCCCCTCTTGTCGAGCCCGTAGGCGAGCGCGGCCGCGGTCGGCTCATTGATGATGCGCAAAACCTCAAGGCCGGCGATTTTGCCGGCGTCCTTGGTCGCCTGACGCTGCGCGTCGTTGAAATAGGCGGGGACGGTGATGACGGCCTGCGACACCGGCTGGCCGAGATAGGCCTCGGCGGTCTCCTTCATCTTCTGCAGGATGAAGGCGGAAATCTGCGAAGGGGAATATTGCTTGCCGTCGGCCTCGACCCAGGCGTCGCCGTTGGAGGCCCGAATGATCTTGTAAGGGACGAGACCCATGTCCTTCTTGGTCATCGGATCGTCGAAGGTGCGCCCGATCAGGCGCTTGATGGCGAAAAACGTGCGCTCCGGATTGGTGACGCCCTGGCGCTTGGCGGGCTGGCCGACGAGACGCTCGCCGTCGTCCGTAAAGGCGACGATCGAAGGCGTGGTGCGGGCGCCCTCGGCGTTCTCGATCACTTTAGGAGTCGTCCCCTCCATCACCGCCACGCAGGAATTGGTGGTGCCCAGATCAATTCCGATTACTTTAGCCATGATTTTTCTTCCCTTTCGATACGCAAGACCACCGGACCCCGAAGCGATCCGGCTCTGGGCGGACGGATTTCCGCCCGGTCCCCGACTCTGTTCAAATTGGCATCATAACGCGCTAGCGCAAGATGGCCCGAATATAAGAGGACCCCGCGCCGGCGCAAGACGACGCGCGGCGAAGACGCGCGGGGGCGCGCAATCTTCCCGCAAGCCCGCAAAACGGTCCTGCAAAGACCCGCTCGGGAGGCTTCGCCGGCGGCGATTTCCTTTGCGCGCCCGACCGGTTAGGCTAGAGGGGACTTTCATGCCCCGAGGCCAGTTTTGAAATATGCTTTGCTGCCGGCGGCGCTCGCCCTCGCCTTGACCGCGCTCCCCGCCGCGGCGCAGCTGATGCTGCCGGGCGCCCAGCAGGCCGCGCCCGAGGGCGCGACGAACGCTGCAAACCCGGCGCCCCCCGCGGCGGCGAAGCCAAAGCCCGCCGCGCCCAAACCGCCCGGCGACGACGCGATCGTCGATCGCGATCTTGTCCTTAACGGCTCGGAGGGGCTGATCCGGCTCCGGCGGACGCCCGGCGCAGGGCTCGAAATCACGGCCCTCGCCCTGACCGGCGAGCAAATCAGCCCATCCGGGCGAGGCCTGCCGCCTCGATATTGTCGCGGGCGCGCCGATCGAGGCGAAGGCCAATGGCAAGCCAAGGGGCCTTTTGCGCTATGACGTCGGCATCGAGGCCTGCCCCTTCTCCCTCGACGTGCTGGATGGCGCGGTTCTCGTCATCCGCGAGGGAAAAACTTGCGATTTCGCGGCCGCCGATTGCCGCGTCGACCCCACCGGGCTCTGGGGACCCGCGGCGGCGACGATCGACGACAAAGAGGTCAAGCAGTTCGAACACGCGCGGGGCGGGGCCGAGGCGACGGTGCGGGCGAATTTTCGCGCCCTGCTGGCGCGCGCGGGCAAGGACAAGGCCGCCGTCAAGACGATCGCCGCCGAACAGGCGGGGTTCTCCTCCGAGCGCGAAGTCGCCTGCCGCAATTATGCGCAACAAGACGCGGCCGGCTTTTGCGCTTTGCGGCTGACGCAAGCGCGCGGCTTCGCGCTTCAGGCCGAGCTGGAGGCGGGCGGAAAGCGCGCGGAGCCGAAGAAAGCGAAGGCGGCGAAGGCCGAGGCCAAGAAAGAAACGAAGCCGCCGCTCAATTGAGCCCTTCACATCGACGTTCGCGCACGACGCGACGCCGGTCGAGGCCGGTTCGGGGGCCTAGCTTACTCGTCGAATACCCCTTCAAGCGCGTAATGGCTGATGGTCTTGCGGTTGGCGATCAGTTCGTCGATCGTCGGCTCGCCCTTTATGGCGCGCGAGATGGCGAGCTTCGTCGCCTCATAATTGGTGCGATAGAGATCGCGCTTGTCGAGCGCCTCGTCCGTCGCGCAGCGCGGATCGAGCCAGACCATGATGATCATGCAAAGCTCCTCCGCCTCCTTCTTCGGAAGAATGCCCTCCGCGAGGCAATCGACGATCGCGTCGCCAGTCGCCGCCTGCACGATCCCGCCGAGCAATTCGACATAGTCATTGGAGCGCACCGTCATTTTGGTGGTCATCATGGTCGCCGGGCGCACCATTTGATTGAGATCGCGAATGACGAACATGCGCGGATGGCCGGCGACCTGGCCCGCCATCGCGGCGAAGGCCTGCCCCACGGGACCCCTGACATGGCCAATGATCACCTCGGGCATGGCGTCGGTGAATTGTCCTTCCGCGGCGAGAACCGTCGCCTCGCCGGTGCGCAGCCAAATTTCGCTCATGTGTCATCCTGCCGTTTGAGACGCGGCTTGCATAGCATCAGCGGCGCTGGGGTCAAATCTCCAGCGCGCCCCCGGGCTCGGGCAATTCCGCGCGAGCCTAATTGACCCGCGTCACCTCGATGAGATTGTCCGAATAGGTCGGCGAGCGCCCCAGCGCGCCCCACGCATCCGAGGAGATGCAGTTCACCGAGCCGTCGGAGCGGTTGAGCGAGCGCCAATAGCCGAGCGTCGCCACGACGACGCCGGCCGGCGCGTCGTCGCTGACGCGCGCCACCCCCTCGAAGTCGCCGCGATCATTGTAGACCCGCACCGGGTCGCCGTCGCGGATGTTGCGGCTTTGCGCGTCGCCGGGGCTGATGATCACGAATTGCTCGCCCTGGCCTTTGATCTTGTGCGGCTCGTTGGCGTAGCACGAATTGAGAAAGCCGTGGCTCTTCGGCGAGATGATGTTCAGCGCGTAGAGTTTTGCGCGCGCCGGGTTGGTTTGCGGAGTCTCGCGCGGGGGAACGTAACCGGGCAGCGGATCGACGGGCTCGCCCGACTGCTCGCCCTCATACATCATGCGGAACGGCGGCGCGACGAAGTTCTTGGCCTCGTGCAGCAGGAACTCGACCTTGCCGGACGGCGTCGGGAACTTGCCTTCGGCGTGGGGCGTGCGCGTATCGGCCGCGCCGACGTCGATCCTGTAGAAGCCGTGCGCCTTGAAATGAGCCATGTCGACGCCGCCCATCTGCGGCGCGTCCCAGTTGATGTATTCGGCGCAAAGTTCGCTGTCCGTCATCTGGAACTGCGGATCGTCGAAGCCCATTTCCTTGGCGAGCAGCCGCCACATCTCGGACGACGGCTTGCATTCGCCGCGCGGCTCGATGGCTTTCTCGTTGTAGGTGAAATAGAAATGGCCCCAAGACCACATCATGTCCTCATGCTCGCCGGCCATGGTCGCCGGCAGGACGATGTCGGCGTATTTCGCGGTGTCGGTCAGGAAGTGCTCCGACACGACGGTGAACAAATCCTCGCGCTTCAAGCCTTCGACGATCTTGTTGGTCTCGGGCGCCTGGCTCACCGGGTTGGTGCAATAGACGAAAAGGCTCTTGATCGGGGGATCGAGCTGCATTTGCCCGGTTAGCGCCCGTCCGAGATGTAGGGCGTTCACGACGCGGGCGCCGGGCTTGATCCAGTCGGGGCGCGAGGCCTTGACCCAGTCGACCGGAAATTCCCAAAGCGGCATTTGCAGAAGGCCGCCGCCGACATGGCGCCACGAGCCGACGAGGGCGGGAAGCGCGCAGACCGCGCGGATCGCCTGCGCGCCGCCGGCGCTGCGCTCAAGCGCGACGCCCATGCGGATGACGGAAGGCTGGATCGTCGCAAACTCCTTCGCAAACTTCAGAACGTCGGCGGCTTTGACGCCCGTGATCGTCTCGACATAATCCGGCGTGAACAGGGCCGCGCGCGCCTTCAGCTCCTCGTAGCCATGCGTATATTTGTCGACATAGTCCCGGTCGAAAAGGTCCTGCTCGATGATGGCGTTGATGAAACCCATCGCCAGCGCGCCGTCGGTGCCGGGCCTTGGCGCGATGTGCCAGTCCGCCGCTTTGGCTGTGCGCGAGCGATAGGAATCGATGACGACGATTTTCGCGCCCCGCTTCTGGGCTTCGAGGACAAAGGGCCAATGATGCAAATTGGTCGAGATCGAGTTCGACGCCCAGATAACGATGAACTTCGCATGGACGAAGCTTTCGGGATCGACCCCGCCGG
Source organism: uncultured Alphaproteobacteria bacterium (assembly GCA_963757985.1). Classification (GTDB taxonomy): domain Bacteria; phylum Pseudomonadota; class Alphaproteobacteria; order Rhizobiales; family Beijerinckiaceae; genus Methylocapsa. The sequence goes on from CAVWTQ010000002.1 coordinate 343,160, forward strand.
TCGGGCCGACGGTGAGGAGCCACGCCGTCGAAGATCCGGATGCGCAGAAGGTCTTTTCGTTCACGGTCGAGCCGAGGCGATTGAAGAAGGGATCGCCCGAGTTGATGCCCTGCACGAGGCCCATATTGCCGAGGTAGCTGTAGGGCATGATGGCCTGCGAACCGTATGCGGCGATGATGTCGCGCCACCGCGCGCCGATCTCAGCGATCGCTTCGTCCCAGCTGATGCGCTCGAATTGGCCGGAGCCCTTCGGGCCGGAGCGGCGCAGCGGGTAAAGCAGCCGATCGGGATTGTAATGATGGTCGTGGAAGTCCTTCAGCTTCACGCAGAGCCCGCCGCGCGTGATCGGATGCTCCTTTTTGCCGCGCACGTCGACGAGCTTGCCGTCCCTGACCTCATAGGTCATCGCGCAAGTGTCCGGGCAGTCGTGAGGACAGGCGCCGTGACGAAATTCCGCAGTCTGATGTTCGTTCACTCATTCCTCCCGATTGCGACGGCGCTTATGCGCTGGTTTTTTGGGCGCTGGTTTTGGCGCCCTTTGCCGCATCTTGCAGAATAGGCGCAACATGGCGGCGTCGGCAATCGGCTTCACGGCATGATGGAGAAGGGTTTTTCAGGATTGGCTTGCAGCCATCAGGCGCTTCGCGCCGTGCTGTATATTCAACAATATACCACAGCGAGCGCCTCCAGATCCTACCTACCCCGCGCGCGGCGCTTCAGCCGAAGATCGCGCAGGATTTCGCGCGCGGCATTGTGGCCCGGCGCCCCTGTGACGCCGCCGCCGGGATGCGCGCCCGAGCCGCACAGGTAGAGGCCCGCGGGCTTCGCTTATGAGCTGTCCGGCTGGACGCCGCTCGCGGAGCTGATCTATTCTGAACGGGCCATGCGGAACGTCCTTCAGGCATCCGAAGAGGCTGAGCTCGTCTCCTACTCCGACTCCAGGAGGTCGGTGTTTCGCTATGCCGCTCTGATAGACCGCCGATTGGAGGCTTGTGTGTTCTTCGCCGCGCCGCGTGCGACCTTCCAAGAAGCCGGTCGGGCGGTGCATCTGCTCGGTCAGGCTCTCGACCCAATCGCGCGGCTTTCGCTGCTGGCCGGCCTTGAAGCAGGTACGGCCCCAAGCGGCAAGCTCGTCTGCTCCTGCTTTTCAGTTGACGAAGCCGCCATCCGCAGCGCGATCCGCACAAAGAAACTGACAAGCCCGGCAGCGATCGGCGCCGTTCTGCGCGCAGGCACGAATTGCGGGTCCTGCGTTCCCGAGCTCAAAAAGCTGTTGGCGACCAACGCCGCGCAGCTCTCCGAGGTGGCGTGACATGACAGGCGCACTCGACGGACTAACGATCCTGGTGCCGGAAAGCCGGGAGCTCGATCTCTTCGTGCAGTTACTGGAGGCCGAAGGCGCCGCCGCCGTGCGCTGCCCTCTCGTCCAAATCATCGATCTCGACGACGCCGCCGAGGCCGAAGCCTGGATCGAAAGGCTTATCGCGGGAGCTTTCCAGGATGTGATCTGGCTCACGGGCGAAGGTTTGCGGCGCCTTCTCCCCATCGCCGAGCGCAATGGGCGCCGCGCGGCGTTCGTCGAAGCGCTTGGCCGCGCGCGCATGATCACCTGCGGCCCGAAACCTGCCCGCGCACTGCGCGAGCTCGGTCTCCAGCCCGGCCTTCCGGCCTCGACGCCAACCTCAGAAGGCGTGCTCGACGCGCTGGCCGGCGAGGACATCCGCGGCCGCCGCATCGGCGTGCAAATCTATCCCGGCGAGGGCGGGTTGCTCGCCGCGGCTTTGCGCAACCGCGGCGCTGTGGCGTCACCCGTAACCCCCTATCGCTACGCCTCGCAGGCGGAAGCCGATCAAGTGATAGACGCGATCCACATGTTGGCTGCGGGCCGTATCGGCATGATCGCCTTCACCAGCTCGCCGCAAGTGGAGCGGCTCATCGCCGTCGCGCGCGACGCCGCGCTTGAGGCTGAATTACGCGAAGTCTTCACGCGCGTCCGCATCGCCGCCATCGGGCCAGTGGTCGAGGAGACGCTGCGCGGCCATGGCGTCAAGAACATCGTTCGCCCGGACAGCAACTTTCACCTCAAGCCATTGGTGCGCGCCATCGCAGGCGCCTGGAGCAGGCGGTGAATACTCCGGCGGCAGGGAGCTGGGGCGAAGACTGGTTGCGGGGGCACGCATTGACCGAGACCGACATTTGCTCGCAGTGCCAATTTGATTAACTAAAGTCAAGATGTTGTGGTGCTCGTGTCAATGCGGAACTCCGCAAAGGTCATGGAAACCGGTGGCTAGGGGAGGAAGCGCCCTTTGAGGCAGCCGCAATCCGCACACCTGAATAAAGTGTCCCGTTGGCGGCCCCCTTGCCCACGCCGGATGGCTAGCTGCGAAAAGGCGCGCGCCAACAAAATCCAAACGGACGCGTTGGCGAGGGGCAGTCGCACATACCCTCAAGCGGCAAGCAACCCGGTTTGTGCCACCCGCTTCGCCGCTAGCCAAATCCCTCCGCGCCTTGATCGGTTTGTGCTATCGAGGCGGCAAGTCCCCGTTCCTAGACTGACTGAGAAAGGAAGGTGAAATCGTGTTCGTCGGTTCAAACTGTATTTTTTGCTAAAATTTTTGGAAATCGACCATTATTAACCCCTTGAGACCCCCTTTGTAGACACAGCGAAAACAGATGTTTGATTCCCCTAGGGCCGCTCGAAGGCATTCCGATCATGCAGCTAAATCGCGGCGTCGAGCGCCTGCACGACCTGGCGCGAGGACCAGGAAGGCTCACGGCGGCGTTTCGGGTTGATCGTTCGCTCGACGGCTCGATCTTTGCCGAGAAGGCCCTCTATGGCTCGGCCGCGGTGACCACGAACCCGGCGAAATCGGGCAGAGCATCAGGATCGGCATTTCGCGGGATGCGAACCGCCTCCCGCGATTTTACCTTCGGGACAGTCCGTCCGTCAGCGGTCCAAGATCGCTCAGGTAATAAGAGGCTGCCACAGTCCTGCTCTCTTGAAAGGGAGTCGGGACTCGAAGCCCCGTTTCCTCCGCAGGCGATCCCGTCTAACTGCATGAACTCTTCGGCCGCATACGAATGCGCCGGACCTTCAGTGTCCGCCCCAATGTCCGTTCATGGCAAGCGATGCGGGTCTGTGTCCCAATGCCGATGGCCGCTGTCCACCCATCCTAGCCGTCTAGCGTCCGAGCCGGATTTCCGCGTTGGAGCAGCGGTGTCGTTGGACCGGACGGCCCAAATGAACGCGAGGCGGCCGATGGCGAAACCGAAGTTGGGCCGAAAGCGGACACGCATAAGAGCGGCTAGAGGGCAGTCTGCTCCATCGCGTCGTCGCGCGCGTCATCGGCAGTCGCGTAGCGCCGGCGCGCCGCCGACCATTTTCGCGCTTGTCGCTTCCTCCACCAGATATAGACGCCGGTGATGGACAGCAGGGCGATCACCAGCCCGAATATGCAGACGAAGACGCGATAGGCGAGCCAGCCGAATACGTCGCCGTAATGCAGCGCCCAGAGCCAGTTCGAGATCGTATTACCGCTGTGTTCGCCGGTTGGCAGGTCGAGAGAGCGCAGGGCGCCGGTGTCGCCGTCGAGCCACAGGCTCGTGTTCCAGCCGCGCTCCCGCACGTCGCGGGTGCCTTGAACCGCATAGGCGTAAACGCCGAACTCCTTGATGTAGCCAAGTCCGTAGGGCCTCGCAACGGTGAAGCCGCGCCGCGCCGCCTGTTCGCCCATCAGCCGTTCGCCGATGGTTTGCGCCGCGCGCCAGTCGAGCCTGGGCGACTCGTTGCGATGAAGCGTCGGGTTATCCATTTCCGACCGGTAGTCGAATAGGAAGCGGGTCACGAGTTCATAGGTCGAATGCATCTCCAGCATAACGCTCGACCACGCGAAGACGAAAAGGAGCGGCCAAAACCACAGGCCGCCGGCGCGATGCAGATCGAAATTGAGACGGAAGAAGCCGGCCGGCCATTTGACGAGCCATGACGGCTTCCAGCGCCGCCAAAAACCAGAGAGCGCGACAGGCAGGGTCAGATAGAAGCCGGTGAAGCAATCAAGCGTCCAGACAAGGGCGATGAGGCCCAAAACCCAGGCGCCGGCTTCGCCCAGCGCGAGAGACATGTGAAGATCGTAGACGAAAGGCATGATGTTGGTGGCGAAGCCCCGGCCATAACGCTTGTCTTCGAGCCGGCCAAGCTCCTTGCCCGTCCAGGGATCGAGCACGAGATATTTGAAGCCGATGTCGTAAGGCTGGCCGGTGGTGGGATCCTCGCGCGGACTACACCTCAGAAAAACAGGACCAGGGACTCCGGCGCTGAAATAATCCACCCGCGCCTGTGGAACGAGGGCTTCCGCCCGCTCGGCGAGTGTAGCGAGATCGAGCGGCGTGGCGTTCGGCGCTGGCGGGGTCACGGCGAGTTGCGGGTTTAAGAGCCCGGTGAGTTCGCTGTTGAAGGCGAGCAGGCTGCCTGTGAGGCCCTCTATGATGAGGAACCCAGCCAGCAATAGTCCAGTCCAGCGGTGCAGCCATACAAAGAGTGGGCGGATCATGGTTTTGCACTCTATTTAAATGCGCGCAACGGTCCCAAGCCCTCGTTCGCGCCCTCCGAGACAGTCGCTGCGCGACTTCCTCTGGATGAGAGCGAGGAGAAAGGCCATTCGCCCAGTTGCCCACAGCTCAATATTTTGCGACCACGGGCGCCGGAGAAAAGGCGTCTAATTTGTAGCTGAAACCGACCTGCACCTGGTTCTGCGCCAAATGGCGGCTGGCGGAATAGCCGAGACCAGCAACGGGCGAAACCGGCAAATCCGCGAGATGGCCGAAATCCCAATAACGGTATTCGCTCCGCAGGGACCAATTGTTGTCGACGGCGTATTCGACGCCGCCGCCGGCGGTCCAGCCGGTGCGGGTCGCCGGGTGGCCGCCGACGGCATAGTAAGACCCCGTGGGGTCGACCGCGCCGAGGATGAGGCCAGTGGAAAAGCCGCCTAAAGCGGCGCCGCCGGTCCCATAAAACAACAGGTGATCGAAGGCATAGCCGGCGCGGCCGCAAATCGATCCTTGAATGGCGGACTGCACGCGGGCGGACACGCTGCCGCTGTAGGGATAATATCCGCCGAAATCGACGGCGGTATCGACAAAGCCGATTGTCGTCGTCTTTTGCACAGTCGTGCCGTCGACCGAGGCTTCAAGGCCGACCACCCAGTCGTTCAACTGCAGATTGTAGCCGACGTGAGCGCCGCCGATCACGCCCGACGCATCGCCGTTTAGCGAATCGCCCCCGGCAAGGCCGCCGGGCGTCGCGTAAGTCAGATTGCCGTTGTTGTCGCCCCAGCCGTAGCCGATCTGGCCGCCGAGATAGACGCCGGTCCAGGTGAAGGCGGGCGCCGGCGCGGCGGGCGGGGCGAGACCAAAGGCGTTTGCGAGGACGGGAAGGCTGGTGAATTGCGCGCTGAGCGAACCCATGACGGCGAGCGGTGCGCCGATGGTGCGATAGCCCGCCTGCAGCCCGGAAGCTGGCAGCGGGGGCGCCAGATAGGCTCCCATGGCGGCGTCCGTATAATAGGTGTGGTTCAGAAGGTTTGTGATATTGACCTGCGCCGTCATATCCATTCCGGCGAGTTTGAAACTATAGGCGGCCATCGCATTCACGATGGCGTAGCCAGGCAGCCAGGGCAACTGGGAGGATTGTCCAGAGCCCGAGTAATCGTAGATCGGCTGCGGCCCGTGGTAGACGACGCCGCCGCCAATCTTCCAGCCTTTCAAGGCGGAGTTGGACTGGAATTCGTAAGTTGTCCAGAAGCTTCCCAGATTTTGCGGAATGCCCGGAACGCGCTGGCCTTCCAGCGCCGTGGCGATGTAACCGGCCGGATTTTGCTGGGTGACGCGGACATCCTGATTGGCGTAGGCGAGGATCACATTCCAGCCCGGCAAAAGCGTGCCCTGAATGTCGAGCTCCGTGCTCTGCTGCGCGCAGCGCCGGTTACAACAACAAAGTTTTGAGCGGCCAGGGTGGCGTCCGGATTGGCCGTCGTGATGTTTGTCTTGGTCAGGTTGTAATAATCCGCGGTGATGCGCAGTTTGCCATCGAGAAGATCGAACTTGACGCCGGCTTCACCTTCCCGCGCGCTGGTTGGAGGAGCCGGCGTGCTGGGGTAAATTACGCCGCCGTCGGCGTCGAACCCTTCGGTGTAATTGGCGTAAAAGCTCACCCATTGTTCCGGCCGCCACAACAGGCCGAAGCGGGGCGTCACGGCCTGCTGAATGTTTGCGGGATTGCTGGTCGTATTGACGGCGAACGTCGGGTTTCCGGTCAGGCCATCGTTCTCGCGGATATATTGGTATCGCGCACCGGCCAGAGCAATGAAATTATACGGCAGCCTGATCTGATCCTGCACATAAAGGCCGGCGGTATCTTGCGGACTGGTGAATTCATACGTGGGTTGCAGGAGGTTGAAAAAAGGAGGCGTTATGCCGGGATGGTCCGCATTCCATACGTTGATCAAGGAACTCGCGGAGCCGGCGAAATCTTGATTGTAGGTGTTTAACTGTAAAAATCGCCGCCCACCAGCAAGGTATGTTTGGCCGCCGAAGGTGTCGATGTGTCCGGTGATGTCGACGTTGGTGGAATAGGTCGTCTGGTCATAGAAATTGAGGCCGTAATAACGGTCATAGACGGAACGGCGGCTGACGTCGTATCGATGGCGCCATTCCCGTTTACCTGGGTTAAACTCAGGTCCGCCCGGAAATAGGCGATTTGCTGTTTGATCGACCAGTCATTGTTGAATTCATGCGACCAGGTGAGCGCGGTGAACAGCGACTTCCGGTCGAGAGGGGTCGATTCCTGATAATTGGTGCTGCGCGGAATATCCACGAAAACCCCATTGTAGACAGGGTTGTCGGGGAAGTAATTGTAAAGCCAGGAGTTGTCATATTGGGCTTCGAGCTTCACCCAGGTCGCCCCATCGATATTCCATTTGAGCACCGGCGCGAAAAAGACGATCTCTGAATGGGTCAAATCAATGGGCCCGCCGTAGGGCGCGCCATTGTTCTGATAGGACATGTCCATCCGGGTGAAGCCACGCCTTGTCCGTGGTGAGCGGGCCGGTGGCGTCGATCGTGGTGCGAAAATTGGCGAAGGAGCCGATCTGCTGCTGGATTGCGTAAAAGGGCGCGTCCAGCGGCTCCTTGGTTACGATATTGACGATGCCGCCCGGCTCTGAGAGCCCGTAAAGAATGGCCGCCGGGCCTTTGAGCACCTCGATGCTCGCCACATTGGCCAATTGCTGGGCGGAGGCGGTGGTGGGCACGGCGTCACTTCCGCCGTCCACCCGGAACCCGTCGCGGTAGACATTGGTGGCCGGAAAACCGCGCAGGACGATGGCGTCGAATGGGTTGCCATTGCTGATCGCGCCTTGCGAGACCGTCACGCCGCTGACATTTTGCAACGCCTGGTCGAGGGTGACGGCCTGCTGATCCCTCCAGCACCTGCTGGGGGATCACCTGAACGTTGAGCGGCGTCTCCATGATCGGCGTATCGGTCTTGGTGCCGGTGCTGGCGTCGGGCAGGACGTAAGTGTTGTTGAACGGATCTTGCGCCAGACCGGCGCCGCCGTAGCCGCTGCAAGGGGCGCCGCCATAGAGGCCGCACCCCGTTCCGCCTTGATTGCCGTTGACGTCGACCGGCGGCAGGGGCGTCGTCCCGGCGCTGGCGGCGGCGGGCTGGTCGGCGGTCTGGGCGAGGGCCTTGCCGGGGACCATCGGGCTTGAGGCGAGACCCGGCGAGCATTGTCGTCGCCAGAAGCCTGCGCGCGCGGGCGCGATTGAAAGTTTCTTCTTCATGAGATGCTCCAACGCGAAGACTCTGGGCGGCTCGGGGCGCGTGACGGACCTGCGAAACGAAAATGGAAGCGAGTGGCTTGATCGCCGCGCGCGAGCGGCTGCCTGCCATGTCCGGACCTGCCGGCGCGTGTTCAAACCGGACGGCGCCTGCTCCTGGGGTGGCTCAGGCGTTCGACGCGTTCTGCTGGCGGGGGCGCTCTAAAGACGGCGGAGGGCGCGCTCAGAGAGCTGGCGGAGGGCCGCGTGGCGGCGGATAAAACTGCGCCGCGGCGTGGGTGGCGGCGGAGGGTGGGGGCGCCAAATCAAGATAGGAGCCAGCTCGTGGCGGGAAAAACAGGATGCCCGCGCTCGCCGCGACAAAAATGCTTGCACTCGCGGCGCAGGCGAGAATGCAGCAAATTCTGTGGCTATGGTGCGCGCCCTCCGGCCCCTGCGGCGCAGATTTGTTCTGCGAGCAGATCACGCCGCCGGGCGCGCCGTAGGCGGCGATGGCGGGACCGGCGAATACGCTTTGCAACAAAAGCGCGTAGAGCGCGATTAAATTGACCGCGACGCGCTTCGCCATTGATCCCTTGCTAGCCTTCACCATCGCGTGAAGATCGGGCGGTTTCTTCGGCTTGGCAATGCGGACGGCTCTTCTTCTCCTGCGGCGGGTTTTGGCGCTTTTGCGCGGCGGTGTATTCAAAATGCAACTTGCCGGCGCGGTCCTCGAGGACAGGGCCGCGTGTCCCTGACAAAAACGATCCGGAGGCGGGCCTTCCGGCCGCAGAATGACGCCATGACCAAAGATTCCGGAGCATAGAATCGACCTGTATTGGCGCCGCGCTCACGCGTGGACGAAGAAGCGTGCGAGCCGGTCAGGGCGGTTGATGGAGGCTCCGTGGCTCGACCGTTTTCTTGGCCTGCTGCCATCCCGCCCGGCCGTTCTTGATATCGGCTGCGGGTCCGACGAACCGATGGCCGCTATGTGGCCGGCCTCGTGGCAAGCGCATTGAGATGCGATGAACGACACGGTCGCCACCGAAGACCAAAAACAACCTGTTGTGAGACATGATCTTCAAGCTCGCAAATTTGATAGGGATTCCGGTCGTCGGACTTCATCAGGGCCAGCGGACATATGCGCCGCGCCGCCGGGCCGGAAATATGACCGCAGCCACCAAACCGTTCAGCACGAAAAAAGTGCTTGCCATGAGGCCGTCCGCATATTTCTCACAGGCGCTGACGCCGGACACTTCCGACTCGCCAGGATCGCGTATCGGAAATCGTCGAGACGCCGAGACAACAACCGAAGACCATCAAACGTTGGACGCGAAAGACCGGGACGCGATTACTTGTTTTAGAATTGTTATAATTATGATCTTGCTCTCGCACTTGCTCTATATTTGGCTTTGTTGTAGCGATATCGCATATTTCCTGGTATTTGGATGT
>CAVWTQ010000003.1:0-287661 GCA_963757985.1 uncultured Alphaproteobacteria bacterium
GGATTTGTTCAGCTCGGTGAACAGCCGCAGCAGCCGCCGCGCCAGGCTCGGATCGACATTGCCGGTCGGCTCGTCGGCGAGCAGCAATTGCGGCCGCACGATCAGCGCGCGGGCGATCGCGGCGCGCTGCTTTTCGCCGCCGGAGAGCACCGGCGGCAGCGCATTCATGCGCTCGCCGAGCCCGACCCAGTCCAAAAGCTCGGTGACTTCGCCGCGATAGCTCGCCTCGTCCATGCCGCGCACCCGCATCGGCAGCGCGACATTCTCGTAGGTGGTCAGGTGGTCGAGCAGGCGGAAATCCTGGAACACGACGCCGATGCGCCGCCGCAGATCGGTGATGGCGGATCCTTGTCGAGGCGTCGAGGCGTCGTGGCCGAAGAGGCTGATCAGTGCCGCGCGTCGGCTGCAGCGACAGCAGCATCAGCCGCAACAGCGTGGTCTTGCCGGCGCCGGAGGGGCCGGTGAGGAACTGGAAGGACTGCGGCTCGATCGAAAAGCTGATGTCGTTCAGGATTTCGGCGCCCATGCCATAGCGCAGGCCGACATTTTCAAACCGGACCAAGCGGAAAGTCCTCTGACGGAACGAGCTGCGCCGCCGGCGTCGGGCCGGACGCAAGATCGTCAAATATTACGCAGCGCGAATCGCCTGCCGTCGCAGGACGCTGCGATAGCCTGGTCTAGCCAAAATTCAGGCGCGGCGCCATTCGTCGGTGGTCAGGCCCCCAAAAGATCGATCAGCGCGGGAATCAGCGGCGCGTCGGCGGGCGGCATCGGATAGGCCCGCAATTTCTTCGGAAACACCCATTTCAGCGCCTGATGCTCCTTCGCTGCGACAATGCCGTCCCAGCGCCGGCAGACATAGAGCGGCATCAGGAGGTGAAAGTCGGGATAGGCGAAGCTCGCGAAGGTCAGCGGCGCAAGGCAGGCTTCCTTCACCTCGATGCCAAGCTCCTCGCGCAGCTCCCGGATCAGCGCCGTCTTCAGGCCGCTCGCCGGCGTCGATCTTGCCGCCGGGAAACTCCCAGAGCCCCGCGAGCGTCTTGCCCTCGGGCCGCTGCGCGATCAGGACGCGCCGGTCCGCGTCGATCAGGGCGCAGGCGACGACGAGCAGCAGCTTCACGCGGCCCCGGCCTCACGAGCGGTAATCGCCGTTGATCTCGACATATTCCTTGGTGAGGTCGCAGGTCCAGACGGTCGCCTGCCCCGCGCCGAGGCCGATCTCGACGTAAATGTCGATCTTCGGCTTCTTCATCAGTTCGGAGACTTCGGCCTCGTCATAGCGCGGGATCGCGCTGGCCCTTGTGTGGCGACGCGAATGTCGCCGAACCAGATCGCCAGACGGTCGCGGTCGGCCTTTTCGCCGGCCTTGCCGACGGCCATGACGATGCGGCCCCAATTGGCGTCCTCGCCGGCGATCGCGGTCTTGACCAGCGGCGAATTGGCGATCGACAGCGCGATCCGCTTGGCGGCCGCGTTGCGAGGCCGCGCCGACGACCGTGATCTCGACGAATTTGCGCGCGCCTTCGCCGTCCTTGCACGACCTGATGGGCGAGATCGAGCAGCAGGACGTCGAGCGCCTTTTTGAACGGCGCGAGGCGGCGGATCGTTGGCGGCGGTGATTTCCGGCGCGCCGCGCTTTGCCGCCGCGCCGGTGGCGAACAGCAGCAGCGTGTCGGAGGTCGAGGTGTCGCTGTCGACGGTGATGGCGTTGAAGGAGCGCCTGCACGCTCTTCGACAGCATCGCCTGCAGCACCGGCGCGGCGATCGGCGCGTCGGTGAAGACGAAGGCGAGCATCGTCGCCATGTCGGGCGCGATCATGCCGGCGCCCTTGGCCATGCCGGAGAGCGTCACCGGGACGCCGCCGATTTCGACGCCGACGGTCGCGACCTTGGGATAGGTGTCGGTCGTCATGATCGCCTTGGCGGCCTCGAACATGTCGCCGGGCTGCGCCTTCGCCGCCAGCTTTTCCAGCGCGCCGTCGAATTTCGCGGCGTCGAGCGGTTCGCCGATCACGCCCGTCGAGGCGAGGAAGATCTCGCGTCTGCGGCGCGCCGGTGGCCTTCGCCGCGATGGCCGCGGTGAGCTTGGTCGCCCGCGCGCCGGCCTTGCCGGTGAAGGCGTTGGCGTTGCCGGAATTGACGACGAGCGCCCGCGCCTTGCCGCCCGGCAGCCGCGCGCGGCACCAGTCGACCGGCGCCGAGGGGCATTTCGATCGTCGTGAAGACGCCCGCGACCTCGGTGCCCTTGTCGAACAGGGCGAGCATCACGTCGGTGCGGCCCTTGTAGCGGATGCCCGCCTCGCCCGCGGCGAAGCGCACGCCCTCGATTTCAGGCAGGTCGGGATAGGATTTCGGCGCGAGCGGCGACAGGGCGGCCATGGGTGCGATCCTTCGATGCGATCCTTCAGGGGGCCGCCCGGCGGGCGCCGGGACGTCGGAGATCCGGAACGCGATTGGTCCGAACAGGGCGCGTCGGGCGAGACGCGGCCAGCCGGACCCGGCGCGCGAACTCGAGGTTCGCGCGCCGGATTTCGGGCGCTCGCTTACTTCTTCTCGTCGGCCGGCGCGGCGGGCGGCGCGGCGGCGGGCGCGCGGCGGCGCTCGGGCGCGGCGTTGGGATCGACCTCGGGCTCGGCGCGGTCGATCTTCGCGCGTCTTGCGCAGCTCGGTCACCAGCTCGCTCTGGGCCTTCTGCACGACATAGCGGCTGACCTGGTCCTTCACCTCGTCGAAGGGCGGGAAGGTTTTCTCGCGCTTGCCCTCGACCTCGATGACATGCCAGCCGAACGGGCTCTTCACCGGCTCGGAGATTGTGCCCGGCTCCAGCTTGAAGGCGGCCTCGGCGAATTCCGGCACCATCTTGTCCTTGGTGAACCAGCCGAGATCGCCGCCGTCGGAGCCCGTATCCTTCGAAACTTCCTTGGCGACCTTGGCGAAATCCTCGCCGGCCTTGAGCCGCTTGATCACCGCCTGCGCGTCGGCGTCGGTGGCGACGAGAATATGGCGCGCATGAATCTCGGTTTCGGGCTTTTGCGCCTTGGCGGCTTCGTCATAGGTCTTTTTCAGCGCCTCGTCGGTCAGGGCCGCCTTGGCACCTGGCCGAGCTTCGTCTCCATCAAAAGCTTTTCGTGATAATAGGCGAGCTTGTCGGCGAAATCGGGGGTCTGGTCGAGCTTTTCGGCCTGCGCCTTCTGCGCGACAAGGACGCCGTCGATCAGGAAATCGAGGATATAGGATTCGCGCGCCTTGCCCTGAATCTGCTGCGGCAGGCTCGGCCCCAGATCCTCGGTCGCGATCTTCAGATCTTCCTCCGTGATCGGCTGTCCGTTGACCGTGGCGAGCACTTTGGCGGCGGCCGGAGCCGCCGCGGATCTGCAAGCAGGAGGGACGGGCGCCGATCGCCAGGGCGGAGGCGAGGCCGGCGGCCAGGGCGCGCGAGGATGTCTTCTTGAACATGCAATTGAGCTCCGGGCTTTTTGAGGAAACGAAAGGATCGCCGTGGCGCCGCCAGGCCTTCGGCTTCAGGCCTGATGATTGCGCGCGGACGGAAACATGCACGGACAGCCGGGTTTGACAAGGTCCGGGCGCAATCTTATCTCTCCAAGGCTGAAGGGGCGAGGTTTTCGCGGGCGCGGCGAGAGGCTTTGCGACAGGCGCGCGGGCGCTGCGGCCGCAAAGATTTTCGCGAAACGTGAAGTTTTACAGCGCTTATCGCCAACGGATCGCGGCGCGGACACGCGCCGCGCGATGTTTCCGAAAGATAAGCTGGGTCATTTTAGAGATTAAAAAGCGAGCGGCGCCTGCGCAGGAAGCGGCGCCGGCGGGAGCGGGGCCGCGCAAAAGCGGGCACGCTTTCGGTTGAAGCGGGACGCTATAGGCGTCAAAGCGCGATCGGACCGGTCGATGATGCTGTTTGGCGGCAGGAAAGGGTTTTTTGATTATGCTGGGCTCCTTCGCGAAGAAGATTTTCGGATCGTCGAATGATCGGCGGCTGAAGAGCTATCGGCCGAAAGTCGCGGCGATCAACGCGCTCGAGCCCGAATGGCGCAAGCTCTCCGATGCGGAGCTCGCCGCGCAAGACGGCGGCCTTCCGCGCGGAGCTCGCCGCCGGCAAGACGCTCGACGATCATCCTTGTGCCGGCCTTCGCCACGGTGCGCGAGGCCTCCCGCCGCGTGCTCGGACAGCGCCATTTCGACGTCCAGCTGATCGGCGGCATGGTGCTGCATGAGGGCGGCATCGCGGAGATGCGCACCGGCGAAGGCAAGACGCTGGTCGCCACCCTCGCCACCTATCTCAACGCGCTCGCCGGCAAGGGCGTCCACGTCGTCACCGTCAACGATTATCTCGCCCGCCGCGACGCGGAATGGATGGGCGCGATCTATCATTTTCTCGGCATGTCCACCGGCGTCATCGTGCATGGCGTCGAGGACGACGAGCGCCGCCGCGCCTACGCCGCCGACATCACCTACGGCACCAACAACGAATATGGCTTCGACTATCTGCGCGACAATATGAAATATGAGCTCGCGCATATGGTGCAGCGCGGCCATTCCTTCGCGATCGTCGACGAGGTCGATTCGATCCTGATCGACGAGGCGCGCACGCCGCTCATCATCTCGGGACCCTCGGACGACAAGTCGGAGCTCTACAATTCGATCGACAAAGTGCTGCCGCGCCTCGACCGCGAGGATTACGACGTCGACGAGAAGCAGCGTTCGACCAATCTCACCGAACGCGGCAACGAACACATGGAGGAGCTGCTGCGCGAGGCGGGGATCCTGACGGAAGGTTCGCTCTACGAGGCCATCAACGTCACCATCGTCCATCACGTCAATCAGGCCTTGCGCGCGCATAAGTTATTCCAGCGCGACAAGGATTATATCGTGCGCAACGGCGAAGTCGTGATCATCGACGAATACACCGGCCGCATGATGCCGGGCCGGCGCTATTCGGAAGGGCTGCATCAGGCCCTTGAAGCCAAAGAGCATGTGCAGGTCCAGCCCGAGAATGTGACGCTCGCCTCGATCACCTTCCAGAATTATTTCAGGCTCTATGCCAAACTCGCCGGCATGACCGGAACGGCGACCACCGAGGCCGACGAATTCGCCGAGATCTACAAGCTCGAAGTCGTCGAAATCCCGACCAACGTGCCGGTCGAGCGCTTCGACGAGGACGATGAAGTCTATCGCTCGGCCGAAGAGAAGCTGCGCGCCGTCACCCGCGAGATCGAGGCGGCGAACGCCAAGCTGCAGCCGATGCTGGTCGGCACCACCTCGATCGAAAAATCCGAGCAGCTCGCCGAGGCGATGAAGGCGCAGGGCTACAAGCAGATCGACTTCACCGAGCCGCGCGCGCTCGAAAAGCTCTACGCGGCGGCGCGATCGGCCAAGCCCTCGAAACTGTTCGCCGTGCTGAACGCGCGCTTCCACGAGCAGGAAGCCTATATCGTCGCGGAAGCCGGCGTGCCCGGCGCGATCACCATCGCCACCAACATGGCCGGCCGCGGCACCGACATCAAACTCGGCGGCAATGTCGAGATGCGCGTCGCGCAGGAATGCGCCGAGTCGTGCCGGAAGGCCCGGAGCGCGAAGCCAAGGAAGCCGAAATCCGCGCCGAGGTCGAGGATTTCAAGGCCAAGGCGATCGCCGCCGGCGGCCTCTACATCATCGGCACGGAGCGGCACGAGAGCCGGCGCATCGACAATCAGCTGCGCGGGCGCGCCGGCCGCCAGGGCGATCCGGGACGCTCGAAATTCTTCCTCTCGCTCAAAGACGATCTGATGCGCATCTTCGGGTCGGACCGCATGGAGATACATGCTGGTCAAGCTCGGCCTCAAGGAGGACGAGGCGATCGTCCATCCCTGGATCAACAAGGCGCTGGAGAAGGCGCAGCAGAAGGTCGAGGCGCGCAACTTCGACATGCGCAAGAACATCCTGAAATACGACAACGTCATGAACGACCAGCGCAAGGTCGTGTTCGAGCAGCGCCGCGAGATGATGGCGAAGGATTCGCTCGAAGAGATGATCGACGACATGCGCGAGGGCGTCGTCGACGATCTCATCGCCAAACATGTGCCGCCCGACGCCTATCCCGAGGCCTGGGACGTCGAAGGGCTCGCCCATTCGGCCGAAGCCGCGTTCAATATCGCCTTGCCGCTGGCCGACTGGGCCAAGGAAGAAGGCATCACCGAGGAGGACATGCGCGAGCGGCTGAAGAAGGCCGCCGACGAGGCCTACGCCGCGCGCGTCGAAAAGAACGGCCCGGAAGTCACGCGCTATATCGAAAAGCAGATCGTCCTGCAGGCGCTCGACCATCTCTGGCGCGAGCATCTCTTGACCCTCGACCATCTGCGTCAGGTGGTCGGCTGGCGCGGCATGGCGCAGCGCGATCCGCTGAACGAATACAAGTCGGAAGCCTTCCAGCTTTTCGACGAGCTGATCGCGCAGCTGCGCGAGGCGACGACGACGCAGCTCTCCCGCGTCGAGGTCGCCTTCGAGCGGGCGCCGGCGCCGGAAAGCGCGCCGGGAGCTTTTCTGCAGGCCGGACGCGGGGGCGTCCTTCGAGGGCCCCGTCGCCGCCGCGCCGACGCTCGCCTTTCATCCCGCCGCGCCTGCGTTCGGCGCCGAGGAAGCCGGATCGACCGCGACGCTGGTGCGCCCGGCGCAGGGCGGCGGAGGCCGGCTTACGGCAAGGTCGGCCGCAACCAGCCCTGCCCCTGCGGCTCGGGCAAGAAATACAAGCACTGCCACGGCGCGCTGGCGTAAGGCGCGGGCCTGATCCTGGAAGCCGCGGCGGCGGCGTCCTACCCGCCCCGCCGTCCCTAATTAACAATCGTTAACGAACGCGTGCATCCGCGCACAGCCTGCCGCCTCGGGCGGACCTAACCTCCAGACGTCGCCGCACGGAACCCGCGCGGCGCATGCAAGGAGAGAGGGTCATGAGCACTGTTCGCAAAACAATCGCCGCCGGCCTCGCCATCGCCACGCTGAGCCTTGGCCTCGCCGCTTCCGCCACGCCCGCCGCCGCCTGGGGCTATCATCCGTGGGGCTGGGGTGGCGGCTGGGGTCCCGGTGTGGGCTGGGGCGTCGGCGCCGCCGCCGCCGGCGTTGCGCTCGGCGCCGCCGCCGCGGCGGCCGCGACCCCCTATTACGCGCCGGCCTGCGGCTTCGCCCGCCAGCCCGTCGTCGACGGCTATGGCAATATCGTCGCCTATCGCCGCATCCGCGTCTGCAACTGAAGACCGGCTTTCGGCCTCGTTGCGAGGTCCGCCGCCGCGCGCGACGCCTGCCTGGAGCCTTTGGATCCCCGTCCAGAGGCCCTCGGCGTTTTAGTGATCTAGGAAACGTCGGCTTGCGGGCGCCGGTCGGCCATTGGCCGGGTCTCGACGGCCGCCGCCGCGGGCGCGCTGCTCGTGGTGCAGCACTTCCTTCAGCTTGTTGCGCTCGAACAGAACGACGATGACGAGCGAGAACAGCAGCGGAATGATGAGATAGAACAGCCGGAACACGAGAAGCGCGGTCAGCACCTCGGCCTGCGGCGTCGCCGGCATGGCCTTGATGAACAGAAGTTCGAAGACGCCGAGGCCGCCCGGCGCGTTGGAGGCGAGCGCCGCCGAAAACGAGGCGATGAACACCGCGAGCACGACGAAGAAGCCGGGATTGCCGACCGTGGGCAAGGCGAAATAAATGATGCCCGCCGCGCCGATGAGTTCGAGCGGCGCGGCGAGAAGCTGCCGGATGGCGATGCCGGGCTTCGGATATTCCAGCCGGAAGCCGCGAATGATCAGCGGTTTGAAGCCGAATATCGAGCCGATCATATAGATCGCGACGAGAACCAGCAGAACGACGCCGACCGTGAACGCCGTCGCCGGGGTGGTGAGGGCGTCCGGCAGCACGCCGCTGAATCGCGCCAGCTGATGCGGCTCGAAGACGAGGACGAGGCCGCCCATCAGCATCGTGCCGAGCCCGAAGGTCAGCGAGCAGATCGCCACCAGCACCGCGACCTGCGCCGCGGTCAGGCCCTTCGAATGATAGGCGCGATAGCGCACCATCCCGCCGGAGACGACGCTCGCCCCGATGTTATGCGCGAGGGCGTAGGTCGTGAACGAGCAGAGCGAGATGAAAAGCCACGAGATATGCGTGACGCCAAGATGGCGCAGCGCGATCCTGTCGTACCAGGCGAGCGCCGCATAGGCGAGCAGCGTCGAGGCGACGGCGAGCGCATAGCGCGACGGCGGGATCGCTTTCAGCGCGCGCCAGACTTCCGGCCCGATCTGCTGGCCGCGAAATTCCCGGTAGAGCAGCCATACCGAGAGCGACGACCGCGATGAAGCCGATCGCGGGCCAGACGAAATCCAGAACTCGTTTCATGACGCTCCCGACAGGAAAGCCGCGCTGCGACTTTTCTCTTACCGCATGTCGGCGCGAAAGGCGCAGGATTTTCGGTAACGAAGAAGGGAGCCGGCGCCGCGACGATGCGGCGCATGCGCGGGCGCGCGCGTCGAGCTGGCGCTGCGCGGTCAGGCCGATGCGCGCGAGGTTATCGGGTCAGATCTGGGCGGCGCGCAGGCGCAGGCCCGGTTTCGCCTGGCCGGCGAGGGCGAGTTCGCCGGCGCCCTCGGCCGCCGGGTCGCGGGCGTCGAAACCTTGCGCCTTGCGTGAGATCGTCGAGGGCGTCCTCGAGCCGGCCGCGGGCGTCTTCGAGCTGGGTCATCAGCTCCGCCGCGGAGCGGTTGAGATTGTCGCGGCGGGTGCGGGCGGCGCGGGCGTAGGTCGGATAGGCGAAATGGGCGGTGTCGAAAATGCCGGCGCGCTGCTCCTCGATCGCGACCTCCTGCTCAAGCTCGCGCGCGATCTTGGAGAATTCGGCGACCATCGATTCAATCTGCGCGACCCTGCGGCGCTTTTCCTCGACCTGAAACCGCTTGAGGCGAATGAGTGTTTCCTGCAGCTTCATAGTGTTGAACTCCCAAGGGGCGGCGATGAGCGGCGCCCGGCGGGGCCGCACTGCGGCCGCGCGCTTGGCGGCTTGCGCCCGCGAACAACCGCCCGAAGTCTCGTCTAGAATCTCGTCCGACCTGGAAAGTTTGCAGCAGTAAAGTTGCCCATTCGTTACCTCCTTCGCGCAAACGCCTATCCGCGCGCCGATTCGGCCCGCTTTTCGGTCATCGACCCCGGCTTTTGCCGCGATGCGCCGCCAATGATCCGGCCAGGGGACAGAAAACATTGCGGGGGGAAAGGCGGAATTCTTCGTCGCGCAAGCTTGCGCGGGCAGAGTCCGTTCGATGACAGTGTCGCCACCCTTATCGCCCGTGGGCGAAAATTGATTCGGGCGGCGCTGGATTTGGATGTCGGCGGGCTGCGGGAATGCTTTTGTTAACCAATGGCCGTTAAGGTTACGAAACTCGGAATGAGGGGTTAACGGCTGGGCCGACGACGCGCCCGGCGGGGAGACTCTAGAACGATTTCGCGCGCCGGCGGGCGACCGGCGGGGCAATGTGGGGACCCAACATGCGCGTTTTATTGATTGAAGACGACAGCGCGACCGCGCAGAGCATCGAGCTGATGCTGAAATCCGAGAATTTCAACGTCTATACGACGGATCTCGGCGAGGAGGCGATCGACCTCGGCAAGCTCTATGATTACGACATCATCCTGCTCGACCTGAACCTGCCCGACATGTCCGGCTATGAGGTGCTGCGCACCCTGCGGGTCGCCAAGGTCAAGACGCCGATCCTGATTCTCTCCGGCTTCGCCGCGATCGAGGACAAGGTCAAGGGGCTCGGCTTCGGCGCCGACGATTACCTGACCAAGCCCTTCCACAAGGACGAGCTCGTCGCCCGCATCCACGCCATCGTGCGGCGCTCGAAGGGCCACGCGCAATCGGTCATCGCGACGGGCGACCTCATCGTCAATCTCGACCAGAAGACCGTCGAGGTCACCGGCGCGCGGGTCCACCTCACCGGCAAAGAATACCAGATGCTGGAGCTGCTTTCGCTGCGCAAGGGCACGACGCTGACCAAGGAGATGTTCCTCAACCATCTCTATGGCGGCATGGACGAGCCGGAACTCAAGATCATCGACGTCTTCATCTGCAAGCTGCGCAAGAAGCTCGCCAACGCCAGCCACGGCCGCAATTACATCGAGACGGTGTGGGGCCGCGGCTATGTGCTGCGCGAGCCGCTCGACGATGAGGAACGGATTACGGCGTGACCGATAAGCTTTAGATCCATCGCCGCCGTCAGCCGATCTGCAACCGCGTTTTCGCTTCCAACGACCTTATTGACAGCATCCCGCGACGCTGACTCTATAGCGGCTCAGGAGGCGGGCATGGACAAGTTGATCGGCGTGGGGCTCTACACGCCTGCGGAAGCGGGTCGGCTTTTGCATGTCCCCGCCGCAAAGATTTCTCGTTGGCTGCGCGGCCATCAGATAAAGGGGCATAATTTTGGGCCTTTATGGGCGGCCCAGGTCAGCCTCGATGATGGGCGGAGCTACTTGGGGTTTCGCGACCTCATGGAGGTGCGCATCGCCGACAAATTCATCAGCCTTGGGGTGTCGTCTCAGCGGGTTCGAGCGGCTATTGTGCTTGCGCGCGAGATTATTGGCGACGAGCGGCCGCTTTCGACGGACGGATTCCGCACGGACGGGCGCAATATTTTTCTCCGCGTGATCGAGAACGATGAACGCGGGGAGGAACGCGAACGCCTCCTGAACCTCTTCAGTCGGCAATATGAGTTCAGGCAAATCGTCGAGCCGCTGCTCAAGTCGGTCGATTTCGATGAGCGCGGGGCGCCGCTGCAATGGTGGCCGTCAGGTCGGCGCGCGAATGTCCTCGTCGATCCCGCGCGCTCTTTCGGCCAGCCGATCGACTCGGTTACCGGCGTGCCCACTGCGATTCTAGCCGCCGCGGCGAAGCAAGAAGGGATCGAGGACGCCGCCCGCGCCTATGACGTGCCTCACGCCTCCGTAAAGCGAGCTATTGAGTTCGAGGCGACAATGGAGCCGCGGGTGGCGGCGTGAACGTGCTGTTCGACAACTGCACGGCTCCCCTATTTGCAACGACGCTCGACGGTTTCATCAGCGCTTACGGTCATCGCGCCTTCCATATCAAGGATCTGCGGGAGCTTCCGAACGGTCGAAACTCGACCGACCTGGAATGGATCACCCACTTACAAAGGCGCCCCGAAAATTGGGTCTTTATCACTGGGGACAGCCGCGTCTTAAGGAATCCCCCGGAGCGCGCCGCGTTGCGATCCGCCGGACTGCACGGATTTGTGTTAGCGCCCGCTTATCAGAAGACGCCCTTTCATCAGGTCGCGTCGACCATCGTCTGGAAATGGCCTGAAATCGAGGCCGTAACCAAGCTGGTCGCGGCGCCTTCGATGCACGAGATCCCCATCGGCAGGGGGAGCAAGCTGCGATCACTCCCGCTTTAGCGAGGACCATGCGGCGAAGTCGCCAGCTAGAGCTGCCTTCACGCGACGGCGGAGGCCGTCTCGGTTCGCGCCAACGCCAACGCCGGCAGCGCTTCGATCGTCACGACATCGGCCTCAGTGCTGACATGCAGGGTCATGTTGGCCGCCCTGGCGACGAGGCCCGCATAGAAGGGCTGGATCGCGTGGGCGTCGACCGAATGATGCTCGGGGACGCCGGCGAGCAGGGCCGGCGTGTGGCCGGCGAGCTTGGCGTTCGGCCCTTTCGCCGCGACGCTGATGCGCAGGCCTTCGCCCGATGCGCCGCCCGCCTCCCGCACCGTCACCGTGATGACTCCGCCGCGCGGAATGGCGCCCGCCGCGATCAGGCAGAGATTGAGGATCAGCTTGACCTTGTTCTTGGGCGCCAGCGCGCGGGGCGCATTCCATTCGATCTGCGTCTTCTGATCGGCGAACAGGCCGCGCACGACCTTTTCGGCCTCGCCGGTGTCGATCGAGGCGCCGGCGGAGCCCGCGGCGCCGAAGGCGAGCCGGCAGAATTGCAGCCGCGCCGAGGCCGTCTCGGCGCTCTTGCGGATGAGATCGAGCGCGATGGCGCGCATCTCGGGGTCCTTCTCGTCCTCCAGAACCTCAAGGCCGTTGACGATGGCGCCGACCGGGCTGATCACGTCATGGCAGACGCGCGAGCAAAGCAGCGCGGCGAGATCGAGAGAATCGAGTTCGAGAACCGTCATGGGCATCCACTCGCGGCCATTGGTGAAGTCAACGAACGGGTCAACGCCGTAGCGCCGCGCGGGCGCTGAGTCGGACCTCATTTTGCAGAAAACAGATTAACAAAATGAGCGAAAAGAACCAGCAAATCGATGGTCGCGGCGGCAGCCACGGCGCCTGCCAAACAGCAAAGCGGCCCGAAGCTTCGCGCTCCGGGCCGCTCTGTCTTCTTCCGATAAGGATCCGGTTTAGCCGAACTGGTTCATCGTGTTGTGGGCGCCGCCGGCCTTCAGGGCCGCTTCGCCGGCGAAATATTCCTTGTGATCGTCGCCAAGGTCCGAGCCCGCCATGTTCTGGTGCTTGACGCAGGCGACGCCGCCGCGGATTTCCTCGCGCTGGACATTGCGGACATAGCCGAGCATGCCCTGCGCGCCGAAATACTCCTTCGACAGGCTGTCGGTCGACAACGCCGCCGTGTGATAGGTCGGCAGCGTGATGAGGTGGTGGAAGATGCCGGCCCGCTTCGACCCGTCCGCCTGGAAGGTGCGGATGCGCTCGTCGGCTTCGGCGGCGAGAGGGGTGCCGTCATAGTCGACGCTCATCAGGGCCGCGCGGTCATAGTCGGCGACATCCTTGCCGGCGACTTCCCAGGCGTCATAGACCTGCTGGCGGAAATTCAGCGTCCAGTTGAAGGACGGCGAATTATTGTAGACCAGCTTGGCGTTGGGAATGACCGCGCGAATGCGATCCATCATGCTGGCGATCTGCTCCACATGGGGCTTTTCGGTTTCGATCCACAAGCAGGTCGGCGCCGTTCTGCAGCGAGGCGATGCTGTCGAGCACGCAACGATCCGCGCCGGTGCCGGGGCGGAACTGGTAGAGGTTGCTGGCGAGGCGCTTCGGCCGCAGCAGCTTGCCGTTGCGGTTGATGATGACGTCGCCGTTGCGGGCCTCGCCCGGCGCGACTTCCTCGCAGTCGAGGAAGGAGTTGTACTGGTCGCCAAGATCGCCCGGCGCGTGGCTGACGGCGATCTGCTGGGTGAGGCCGGCGCCGAGCGAATCCGTGCGGGTGACGATGATGCCCTCTTCGACGCCAAGCTCAAGGAAGGCGTAGCGGCAGGCGCGCACCTTGGCGAGGAAGACCTCGTGCGGCACGGTGACCTTGCCGTCCTGGTGGCCGCACTGCTTTTCGTCGGACACCTGGTTTTCGATCTGCAGCGCGCAGGCGCCCGCCTCGATCATCTTCTTGGCGAGCAGATAGGTCGCTTCCGCATTGCCGAAGCCCGCATCGATGTCGGCGATGATCGGCACGACGTGGGTCTGATAATTCTCGACGGCCGCCAGCAGCGTCTGTTCCTTGGCGGTGTCGCCGGCCTTACGCGCGGCGTCGATGTCGCGGAAGATGCCGCCGAGCTCGCGGGCGTCGGCCTGGCGCAGGAAGGTGTAAATCTCCTCGATCAGCGCCGGCACGGAGGTCTTCTCGTGCATCGACTGGTCCGGCAGCGGGCCGAAATCGGAGCGCAGCGCCGCGACCATCCAGCCAGACAGGTAGATATACCGCCGGTCGGTCGTGCCGAAATGCTTCTTGATCGAGATGATGCGTCTGCTGGCCGATGAAGCCGTGCCAGGCGCCGAGCGACTGGGTGTAAAGGGCGGGATCGGCGTCATAGGCGGCCATGTCCCTGCGCATGATGGCGGCGGTGTATCTGGCGATATCGAGACCGGTCTGGAAGCGGTTCTGCAGGCGCATCCGGGCGACGGACTCAGGGTTGATGCCGTTCCAGGCGCCGTTCTGGCGCGCGACGAGCTGGCTTCACCTCGGCGATATGGCTTTGGTATTCGTTGGGCTGGGGGAACTGGCTTTGATAATTCATCGGATGCGCCTCATATGGCCTTCAAAACTGACCGCTTTGCTCATTTCGTTCTCCACAATTTCTTGAATTCCCATTATGTGACTTCAACAAATTTTCGGGGAGAATGTTGCCGGCATATAGGCGGCAAATCCTGTTTTCAGGCAAGACATTAGGCGCATAATGAGGTAAGCATGGTAAATTATATTCGACTGTAAATATGTCTGTAAGTAAAGAGTTTACAATGGGAACGGATTTAGCGCCACGAAAAATTTTCGCCGGTCCCCGCCTCAAGCGCCTGCGCCGCGAACGCAGGCTGACCCAGGCGCGCATGGCCGACGAACTCGACGTCTCGCCGAGCTATCTGAACCTGATGGAGAGCAATCAGCGCCCGATCACCGTGCAGGTGCTGATCCGCCTCACCGACGTCTATGGCATCGATCCGCGCGATTTCATGGAGATCGAGGGCGAGCAGTCGGTCGGCGACATGGAGCAGATCCTCGCCGACCCGCTGTTTCGCGACGCCGCCGTCCCCCGCGCGGAGGTGCGCGACGCCGCCGAGCATTCGCCCGCCCTGCTCGCCGCCATGCTGCGCCTCTATCGCGCCTATTCGACCGCGCGCGAGGCGAGCGAGGCCGGCGTCTTTTCCGGCGGCGACCGCGACCGCGCCGAACCCCTGCTCGGCGAAAGCCCGATCGAGAAGGTGCGCGGCATCCTGCAGGAGGCGCGCAATCATTTCGCCGACCTCGACGAGGCGGCGGAAGCTTTGCCGCGACCCTGCCGCAGGATGCGCAGGGCCTGTTCTCTCCCCTCGTCGAATATCTGCGCGCGCGCCATGGCATTCGCGTGCGCGCCCTGCCCCTCGAAGTGATGGGCGATCGCCTGCGCTGGTACGACCATCATCGCAAGCAATTGATGATCTCCGAGGTGATGGATCAGCCCGGGCGCACCTTTCAGGCCGCCTATCAGCTGGCCTTGACCGAGTTCAACGGCCTTCTGAACGAGACCGTTGCGCGCCTCGAGGGGTCCGACGAAGTCGCCCGCAAACTGCTGCGCGTGACGCTCGCCAATTATTTCGCCGGCGCCTTGATGATGCCCTATGGCCGCTTCCAGGAGGCGGCCGAACTCGTCGGCTATGACGTCGAGCTTCTGGCGGCGCGCTTTGGCGCCAGCTTCGAACAGGTGGCGCATCGCCTGACCACGCTGTCGCGGCAGAACGCGCGCGGCGTGCCGTTTTTTCTGCTGCGCGTCGATATCGCCGGCAATGTCTCGAAGCGGTTTTCGTCGAGCCGCTTTCCCTTCGCCAATTCCGGCGGCACCTGCCCGGTGTGGAACATCCATGCGACCTTCTCGAATCCCGGCCGCATCCTGACGCAGGTGATCGAGCTGACCGACGCGACGCAATGGTTCTCGATCGCGCGCACGGTGCGCCGGTCGATCACGCCCTGGGGGGCGATCGAGCCGCGCTTCGCCATCGGACTTGGCTGCGAAATCAAATATGCGCGCCGGCTCGTCTACGCCAAGGGCCTCGATTTCGACAATCTGGAGGCGACGCCGATCGGCATCAACTGCCGCCTCTGCGACCGCCAGGCCTGCCCGCAGCGCGCCGCCCCGCCGGCCCTGCGCGCCCTGCTCGTCGACGAATCGACGCGCAACGTCTCGCCCTTTCCGTTCAGGGATGTCTGAGCCTCACCGCCGGGAGGCGCGGCTGGTCACGGTCCGATCACGACGCGCTGGCCCGCGTTCGCAAGTTCGATGCGGCTGAACTCGGCTTCGCCCAGCCGGCGCTGGAATGCCGCGACGCCGAGGAGCCAGACGCCGACGATGCGCCTCGGCGGCGCGCCGCCGATCGCCTTCTCATAATCCGCCAGCACCGGCTGCTCCTCGTCGCGCCAGCGGCCGAGTTCGGCCGCGCCCGATCGAACCACCTGATGCGTCTCGTGTTTGTCCCACCACGGCAGCGGGCAGCGAAAGACAGACGCCGACCGGCAAGGCGGCGCTCCAGAAATAGGTGAGGTCGAGGCCATTATCGAACTCGACGGCGATCGAGAGATAATCATGCGTCGGCGCGCTGTTTTCGGCGACCTCTGAGGGCAGCGCGATGACGCGCCAGCGCCATGAAAGCCGCGACGTCGAGTCGAGCGGAATATCGACCGGATATTTGAGGATGCCGGCGTCGCCGCGACAGCGGCAGAGGATGCTCGGCCCGTCGCTCGCGACGAAGGGTTCGCGGAAAATTTGCGTCGCGCCGGTGCGCCAGAGACGGCCCCCAGCCGCGCGGGGCGCGGATCGGGTTCGAGCGATGCGCGCGCGGGCCTCTGGCCGCGACGCCGCTCTTGTCTTTGGCGGCGAACAGGGCGAGCGAGTCGGCGGCAGGCTCCTTCCAGACGAGGATCGCGACCGTGAGCACGCCGGTGGCCGCATTGCGCGGCCAGTCCGGCGCGAAGCCGCCGGTCTCATCGAGCCAGGCGCCGGGATAATGCGCGACGAAATAAGAGCCGCCCGGATTCCGTCGGCCGTGAAGCTGTCCGTCGCCGCCGGGAATTTGGCGATGGCGCCACGCGGGCCGATCCGGCGCCACAAAAACAGATCGGCGCGCGAAGCTGACTTCGGGCGCGCCGGCAAGGCCGAACGCGCCGGCTCGTCAGCAAGGTCACGGTTTCGCCGGCGTGAAGGTCGAAGCCGGAGTCGAACCAGTCCGGGCTGTCGCCAGGAACATCGACGATGGCGTGGCGAAGCAGCGCTTCGCTCGCCTGCGCGATCGCCCCCCTCCAGACGGACGTGATCGCTTCCTTTCCTGTACCGGGCATTTTTCCCTCCGTTGCGCGGAAGCGAGCCCGCCAGGGCCCGGTCCGGCCGCTTGCTGGCTCACTTAAGCATTGTTTTCAAAAGATAAACCGATCATCGCGCGGCCGACTGAAGACGATAGCAAGGGGCAGGCAGCGCCGCTTGCCATGTTGCGCCAGCCTCCGCATTTTGCGGGCGGGGTGGAAACATGCGCAGTTACGGGCTGACCAGAGCGCGGTCGATGGGGCCGGTCGCCGAGATCGTGGAGCGGTGCGGCGGCTCCGTCGCGCGCGTGTTCAGGCGCGCCGAACTCCCTGTTCGGCTGATCAACGAGCCCGATCGGCTGATCCTGCTCAAAGACCAGCTCAATCTGGTCGAATGCGCGGCGCGCGAAATCGGCGACGAGGGGCTCGCCGCGCGGCTTTCGACCGAGGCCGGATTCGCCGGTCTTGGACCCTACGGCAGGCGGATCGAGGCGGCGCCTCGCCTCGATCAAGCGATAATCGTAGCGAGCGCGACGATCGGCGCGATGCTTCAATCGCGGACCCGCCTCGCGCTCACCGTGTCGAGCGGCGTCGCAAAATGGACCTATGGCGTCACCGACAGCGTCGAGGTCGGCCGGCAAAAGAACGAGATGCTGGCCTTCGGCTATATGCTCGATCTGATCCGCAGTTTCGCCGGCGCCGGCTGGACGCCAGCGCGGGTGGAATTGCCGGGGCCGCCGCTCGCCGCGCGGGCGGCCGTCGAAGCCGTGTTTCGCTGCGATCTATCGCGGGGCGAGGCGGCGACGATCACCTTTCCGGCCGAATTGCTTGAGACTCCGAATCCGAGGCCGCCGCGGCCGGGGCCAAGCGACGCGGACGAGCTTCCCGACGCGGAGGACCTGGTCGCCTGCGTCGCGCATCTCATCAGCCTCGGCCTGCTCGAAGGACGTCCGAACATGGATTGGCTCAGCCGCCGCCTGCAGATTTCGCGCCGCAGCCTGCAGCGTCAGCTCGCCGCGCGCGGCGCGAGTTTCGAGGGGCTGCTGCGGCGAACCTTGCTCGATCGATCATCCGACCTTTTGACGCGGGCGAGCGTCACTACCGCGGCGTTCGATCTCGGCTATTCCGATCCGGCGCATTTCTCGCGCGCGTTTCGGCGCTGGACGGGGGAATCGCCGCGCGGCTGGCGGCAAGCCCGCGCTCACAAATGAATCTGCCGCTTCTCCACCGCCAGCGCCGCCTCGCGCACGGCTTCCGACAGCGTCGGATGGGCATGGCAGGTGCGCGCCAGATCTTCCGAGGAGCCGCCGAACTCCATCAGCACGCAGGCCTCGGCGATGAGTTCGCCGGCGCCGACGCCGATGATGTGGACGCCGAGAACGCGGTCGGTCGCCGCGTCGGCGAGAATTTTGACGAAGCCGTCGGTCTGCCGCATCGCCCGCGCGCGCCCGTTGGCGGTGAAGGGAAATTTGCCGACCTTGTAGGCGATTCCCTTCGCCGTCAGATCTTCCTCCGTCGCGCCGACCGAGTCGCAATTTCCGGGCTTGTGTAGACGACGCCGGGAATGACCTCGTAATTCACATGGCCGTGCTGGCCGGCGAGAATTTCGGCGACCGCAAGGCCTTCGTCCTCGGCCTTGTGGGCGAGCATCGGCCCGCGCACGACATCGCCGATGGCGTAAATGCCCGGAACATTGGTGGCGAAATGATCGTCGATGACGACGCGGCCGCGCTCGGTCGCGACGCCGACTTTTTCAAGGCCAAGGCCGTCGGTGACCGGACGCCGGCCGATGGCGACGAGAACGACGTCGGCCTCAAGCGTTGAGGCTTCGCCGCCCGCCGCGGGCTCGATCGTCACGTTGAGGCGCTTGCCCTTTTCGATCTTCGCGACCTTCTGGCCGAGATGGAACGTCAAAGCCCTGCTTTTGCAGGATGCGCTGAAACTGCCTGGCGACCTCGGCGTCGATGCCGGGCAGAATGCGGTCGAGAAATTCGACGACGGTCACATTGCTGCCGAGCCGGCCCCAGACCGAGCCGAGTTCGAGGCCGATGACGCCGGCGCCGACGATCAGGAGATCCTTCGGCGGCTTTGCGAGGCTGAGCGCGCCGGTCGAGGAGACGATCCGCTCCTCGTCGATCTCGACGCCGGGCAGCGGCGCCGAATCCGATCCCGTCGCGATGACGATGTTCTTGGTCGTCAGCGTCTGCTTCGCGCCGTCTTCGGCGGTCACTTCGACCTCGATGCGCCTGGCCCGGCGCCTTGATCGCGCCGGCGCCGAAGACGGATTCGATCTTGTGTTTTTTGAACAGGAAGCGCGACGCCGTTGACGTTGGCGGCGACCGTGTCGTCCTTGTGCTTCAGCATCGCCGGCAAGATCGAGTTTCGGCGCGCCGACGACGACGCCAAGGGCGGCGAGGTCATGCGCGGCTTCGCGCGAATTTTTCCGAGGCGTAGAGCAGCGCCTTCGAGGGAATGCAGCCGATGTTGAGGCAGGTGCCGCCGAGCGTTTTGGTCTTGCGCCGCTCGACGACGGCGACTTTGAGGCCGAGCTGCGCGGCGCGGATGGCGCAGACATAGCCGCCGGGACCGGCGCCGATGACGATGAGATCGTAGCTTGACATGAGGCCTCACAGAATCGCCCGCAGGCGCGGGCGCTCGGATGGCGTCGTCGGCTACGAAAGGATCAGAAGCGTCAAATATCGAGCACCAGCCGCGCCGGCTCCTCCAGCGCCTCCTTGACGCGGACGAGGAAGGTCACCGCCTCCTTGCCGTCGACGATGCGGTGGTCGTAGGAGAGCGCGAGATACATCATCGGGCGGATCTCGACCTTGCCGGCGATGGCGACCGGGCGCTCCTGAATCTTGTGCATGCCGAGAATGCCCGACTGCGGCGCGTTGAGGATCGGCGTCGACATCAGCGAGCCATAGATGCCGCCATTGGTGATGGTGAAGGTGCCGCCCTGCAGCTCCTCGATCTTGAGCTGGCCGTCGCGCGCGCGCTTGCCAAGGCCCGCGATGGTCTTCTCGATGCCGGCGAGGCCGAGCGCGTCGGCGTCGCGCACGACGGGAACGACGAGGCCCTTCTCCGAGCCGACGGCGATGCCGATGTGGTAGTAGTTCTTGAACACGAGATCGTCGCCGTCGATCTCGGCGTTGATCGAGGGAATGTCCTTCAAGGCGCCGACGACGGCTTTGACGAAGAAGCCCATGAAGCCGAGCTTCACGCCATGCTTCTTCTCGAACACATCCTTGTATCTCGCCCGGAGCGCCATGACCTCGCTCATGTCGACCTCGTTGAAGGTGGTCAGCATGGCGGCGGTGTTTTGCGCGTCCTTGAGGCGACGCGCGATGGTCTGGCGCAGCCGCGTCATGCGCACGCGCTCCTCGCGTTCGGCGTCGGTCGCGGGCGAAGGCGCGCGGGCCTGGGCCGGCGCGGGGCAGGGGCAGGCGCAGGGGCGCGGGCGCCGGCGGGCGCCGGGCTGGCGATCTTGGCCAGCACATCGCCCTTCAGCACCTGGCCGCGAACGCCGGAGCCCTCAATGGCGGCCGGATCGAGGCCATTGTCGGCGGCGATTTTGGCGGCGGCCGGCGAAGGCGCCATGGCGGGGCCGGTCGCCGCGGCTGGAACCGGCTGGAGTCGGCGCGCTGGACTGATCGGGGCGGCGGCCTTCGCCGCGGGGCTGGCGCGGCGGCGGCCTTGCCATCGCCCTTCGCCGGCGCGGCGGCGGAATCGCTGATCTGCCCGAGCAGGGCGCCGACGCCAACCGTTTCGCCGTCCTTGGCGGCGATTTCCGCCAGCACGCCGGACGAGGGCGCGTTGACCTCAAGGGTCACCTTGTCGGTTTCGAGTTCGACCAGGGGTTCGTCCGCCTTGACGGCGTCGCCCGCTTTCTTGAACCAGCGCCCGATCGTCGCCTCGCTGACCGATTCGCCCAGAGTTGGAACGCGGATTTCAATCGTCATCTCGCTTACGCCCCGCCATGCTGAAAATGATCCCGGCGCGCCGACAACCGGCGCAGGAAATAACTCGCCGCGGATCGCCGCGTTATGTTCGCATAGACCTCATCCATGAACGCCTTCATCTGGTGCAGATGCTTTGGCATCAGGCCGGTCGCCGTCGCCGCCGCAGCCGGCCGGCCGGCGTAGCGCGGGCGCCGCGTTTTGCCGCTGGCCTGGCCGAGCACCCATTCGAGATAGGGATCGACGAAATTCCAGGCGCCCATGTTCTTGGGTTCTTCCTGACACCAGACCACATCGGCCTGCCGGAAGCGCGACAGCAGGCTGACGAGCGCCTTCAGGGGGAAGGGATAGAGCTGCTCGACGCGCAACAGATAGACGTCGTCGACGCCGCGCTTCTCGCGCTCTTCGAGGAGGTCGTAATAGACCTTGCCGGTGCAAAGCACAACGCGGCGGATTTCGGCGTCGGGCCGCAGCCTGAATTCGGCGGGGAATTTTTCGCCGTGATCGCGCAGCACGCGATGGAACGACGAGCCGATGATGAATTCGTCGAAGCTCGAGACGCAGCGCTTGTGGCGAAGCAGCGATTTCGGCGTCATCAGGATCAGCGGCTTGCGGAATTCGCGCTTCAGCTGGCGGCGCAGGATGTGAAAATAATTCGCCGGCGTCGAGCAGTTGGCGACCTGCATGTTGTCCTCGGCGCACATCTGCAGATAGCGCTCGAGGCGGGCCGAGGAATGTTCCGGGCCCTGCCCCTCATAGCCATGCGGCAGCAGGCAGACGAGGCCCGACATGCGCAGCCATTTGCGCTCGCCCGATGAAATGAACTGGTCGAACAGCACCTGCGCGCCATTGGCGAAATCGCCGAACTGCGCCTCCCACAGCACCAGCGCATTGGGTTCGGTCAGCGAATAGCCATATTCGAATCCGAGCACGGCTTCCTCCGAGAGCATCGAATTGATGACCTCGTAATGCGCCTGCTCGTCGCGAATATGGTTCAGC
Source organism: uncultured Alphaproteobacteria bacterium (assembly GCA_963757985.1). Lineage (GTDB taxonomy): Bacteria > Pseudomonadota > Alphaproteobacteria > Rhizobiales > Beijerinckiaceae > Methylocapsa. The sequence continues at coordinate 21,726 of CAVWTQ010000003.1, forward strand.
GGCACGTAGCGCGCCTCGGTCTCCTGATCGTTGAGGACGGAGTGGCGCTGCGAGAAGGTGCCGCGCTCGCTGTCCTGACCGGACAGGCGCACCGGGTGGCCTTCGTCGACCAGCGTGCCGAACGCCAGCGATTCGGCCATGGCCCAGTCGATCCCGACGCCGGTCTCGATCATCTTGCGGCGGTTCTCGAGCAGCCGGCCGACGGTCTTGTGCACGTTGAACCCTTGCGGGATCGGTGGTGAGGCGAAGGCCGATTTCCTTCAGCCGGATGGGGTCGACGCCGGTGCGCCCGCGCCGGTCGTCCTCGGCGGTGAGCAGCGCGGGCTTCAGGCCCGACCAGCGCCCGTCAAGCCAGTCGGCCTTGTTCGGCTCGTAGGCCTGCCCGGCTTCGAACTCGGTCTCGAGGCGGTGGCGCCAGTTCGACCTGCAGCTTCTCGACTTCGCCCGGCGCGAGGACGCCTTCGCCGAGCAGCTTCTCGGCGTAAATGTCGAGCGTCGTGCGATGCGCGCGGATCTTCTTGTACATCAAGGGCTGGGTGAAGCTCGGCTCGTCGCCTTCATTGTGGCCGAAGCGCCGGTAGCAGAACATGTCGATGACGACCGGCTTGTGGAATTTCTGGCGGAACTCGATCGCGACCTTGGCGGCGTAGACCACCGCCTCCGGGTCGTCGCCATTGACGTGAATGATCGGCGCCTCGATCATTTTCGCGGTGTCCGACGGATAGGGCGACGAGCGCGAGTAGCGCGGCGAGGTGGTGAAGCCGATCTGGTTGTTGATGATGAAATGGATCGAGCCGCCGGTGCGATAGCCCTTGAGGCCGGAGAGGCCGAAACATTCGGCGATGACGCCCTGGCCGGCGAAGGCCGCGTCGCCATGAATCAGCAGCGGCAGCACATGGGTGCGGTCGACGACGTCGTGCAGCTGATCCTGCTTGGCGCGCACCTTGCCGAGAACGACGGGATCGACGATCTCGAGATGCGACGGATTGGCGGTCAGCGAAAGATGCACCTGGTTGTTGTCGAAGTCGCGATCGGACGAGGCGCCGAGGTGATATTTGACGTCGCCCGAGCCTTCGACCTCGTCCGGCGTATAGGATCCGCCCTTGAATTCGTGGAAGATCGCCCGGTGCGGCTTGCCCATCACCTGCGACAGCACGTTGAGCCGGCCGCGATGGGCCATGCCGAGCACGATCTCGCGCACGCCGAGCGCGCCGCCGCGCTTGATGATCTGCTCCAGCGCCGGAACCATGGCTTCGCCGCCGTCGAGGCCGAACCGTTTGGTGCCGGTATATTTGACGTCGATGAAACTTCTCGAAGCCTTCGGCCTCGATCAGCTTGTTGAGGATCGCGCGCTTGCCCTCGCGGGTGAAGGTGATCTCCTTGCCCGGCCCTTCGATGCGCTCCTGCATCCAGGCTTTTTCCGCCGGATCCGACATGTGCATGAATTCGAAGCCGATGGTGTCGCAATAGGTGCGGCGCAGGATCGGCAGCATTTCGCGGACGGTCGCGAATTCGAGGCCGAGCACATGATCGAGAAAAATCTTGCGGTCATAATCAGCCTCGGTGAAGCCATAGGTCGCCGGGTGCAGCTCTTCGTTGTCCTTCGGCTGTTCGATGCCGAGCGGATCGAGTCTCGCGTGCAGATGGCCGCGCATGCGGTAGGCGCGGATCATCATCAGCGCGCGCACCGAATCGCGCGTCGCCAGCTGCACGTCGGTCGGCGGCGCCGCGCGCGGCGGCGCGGCTTTGCGGCAGGCTCGGCTTTGGCGCGCCGGGTTTGGCCGGCTTGCGGCGTCGGCGTTTCGCCCAATCGCCGTCGAGCGCCGAAATCAGTTCGCCATTGGCGGCGAGCGGCCAGTTCGGCTTGCGCCATTGCGGTCCGTTGGCGCTGCGTCTCGACCGCCGCGCGATCATCGCTGAGCTGCGCGAAAAAAGCCCGCCATTGGGGATCGACGGCGTTCGGATCGCGCTCGAAATCGGCCTGAAGCTGTTCGACATAGGCGGCGTTGCCGCCATAGAGAAAGGAGGTCTGCGTGAATTTGGCGTTCGGCTCCGAGCGCCCCGCGCTGGAGCCCCCCGAACCATTCGCCGCATCAGTGCCAGTTCTGGCGCGCCATCTGTTTCGTCCCTGAATATCCGGCTCCGGGGAGCCGCGAAATCGCAACAGGGCCGAAGGCTCCCGTCGCCTTCGGCCGCGATCGCACGATGAACCAATCAACCTGCTATCTTACGTATGCGCACTCATAATGATGTCGAGAATTTTCTCAACTTTTCGGCATGATCGTTTTACGCGCGGCGCGCGCCGGAATTATAAACTAACACTTTGATAATACAGTAACAATATTCCGAAAACAAGGCGCCGCTTTCGTTGCGGCGGCCGCCGGCGTCTATCCGCGCAGCAGCTCGGCGAGCGTCGCGCCGAGCCGCGCCGGCGAAGGCGAGACGCGGATGCCGGCCGATTCCATCGCGGCGATCTTGTCTTCCGCGCCGCCCTTGCCGCCGCTGATGATCGCGCCCGCGTGGCCCATGCGGCGCCCGGGCGGCGCGGTGCGGCCGGCGATGAAGCCGACGATCGGCTTTTTGCGCCCGCGCCGCGCCTCGTCCTTGATGAATTGCGCCGCGTCTTCCTCGGCGCCGCCGCCGATCTCGCCGATCATGACGATCGAGTGGGTGTCCGGGTCTTTCAGGAACAATTCGAGGATTTCGATGAATTCCGCGCCCTTGACCGGGTCGCCGCCGATGCCGACGGCCGTCGTCTGGCCGAGATTTTCGCGGGTGGTCTGGTACACCGCTTCATAGGTGAGCGTGCCCGACCGCGACACGATGCCGACCGAGCCCTTCTTGAAGATATTGCCCGGCATGATGCCGATCTTGCTTTCGCCGGCGGTCACGACGCCGGGGCAGTTCGGCCCGATGAGCCGCGATTTCGAGCCGCACAGGGCGCGCTTGACCTTGACCATATCCAGCACCGGGATCCCCTCGGTGATGCAGACGATCAGCTCGATCTCCGCGTCGATCGCCTCGCAGATCGCGTCGGCGGCGCCGGGCGGCGGAACGTAGATCACGCTGGCGTCGGCGCCGGTCGCCGCCTTCGCCTCATCGACGGTGTCGAACACGGGCAGGCCAAGATGCGTCGAGCCGCCCTTGCCGGGCGACGATGCCGCCGACCATCAGGGCGCCATAGGCGATCGCCTGTTCGGAGTGGAACGTCCCGTTCTTGCCGGTAAAGCCCTGGCAGATGATCTTCGTGTCCTTGTTGAGCAGGATCGACATGGCTTCAGGCCTTCCTGACGGCGGCGACGATTTTCTGGGCGGCGTCGTCGAGATCCTCGGCGGCGATCACGTTGAGGCCGGATTCGGCGATGATTTTCTTGCCGAGCGCGACATTGGTGCCCTCGAGCCGCACGACGAGCGGAACGCGTGAGGCCGACCTCCTTCACCGCGGCGATGACGCCCTCGGCGATGACGTCGCATTTCATGATGCCGCCGAAGATGTTGACGAGAATGCCTTTGACCTGCGGATCGGCGGTGATGATCTTGAAGGCCGCCGTCACCTTCTCCTTGGTCGCGCCGCCGCCGACGTCGAGAAAATTGGCGGGCTCGGCGCCATAGAGCTTGATGATGTCCATCGTCGCCATGGCGAGGCCGGCGCCATTGACCATGCAGCCGATCTCGCCGGAAAGCGAGATGTAGTTGAGATCATGCTTCGAGGCCTCGATCTCCTTCGGGTCCTCCTCCGTTTCATCGCGCAGCGCGAGGATTTCCGGGTGGCGGTAGAGCGCGTTGTCGTCAAACGCGATTTTGGCGTCGAGGCAGATCAGGCGATCCTCCGCCGAGACGATCAGCGGATTGATTTCGAGCATCGCCATGTCCTTGGCGACGAAAGCCTCGAAAGCTGCGTCGCAAGCTTTCCGGCCTGTTTGGCGAGATCGCCTTCGAGCCCGAGAGCCTTGGCGAGCCGGCGGCCATGATGGGGCTCGACGCCGGTCGCGGGATCGACCGAAAACGAGACGATCTTCTCCGGCGTCTCATGGGCGACGTCCTCGATGTTCATGCCGCCTTCGGTCGAGGCGACGAAGGCGATCCGGCTGGTCTCCCGGTCGACCAGCAGCGAGAGGTAGAGCTCCTTCGCGATGTTCGAGCCTTCTTCGAGGTAGAGGCGGTTGACCTGTTTTCCCGCCGGCCCGGTCTGAACCGTGACCAGCGTCCGCCCGAGCATCTCGCCGACGAAGGCTTCGACCTCCGCGGGCGATTTCGCCAGCCGCACGCCGCCCTGCGGGCCGGCCTCGGGCTCCTTGAAACGCCCCTTGCCGCGGCCGCCCGCATGGATTTGCGATTTCACGACATAGATGGGGCCGGCGAGTTCGCGCCGCGGCGGATCTCGCCGCGCCCGCCGCCAGAATCGCAACGCCGTGCGGCACCGGGACGCCGAATTCCTTCAGAACCGCCTTGGCCTGATATTCGTGAATATTCATGGCGGCATCCCCGATACGCCGAATTCGAGCAGATGTAGCTCCCGCGCGGGTCCCGAAGCGACAAATCAGCCGGCGAGCGACGGATTGATGGTCTTGCAGGCCTCGACAAGGCTGCGGACCGATGCGACGGAGTTGGCGAACATCGCCTTTTCGGCTTCGTCGAGTTCGACCTCGACGATTTTCTCGACGCCATTGGCGCCGATCACGACCGGCACGCCGACATAGAGATTGTCGACGCCATAGTGGCCTTCGAGTTTTGCGGCGCAGGGCAGCACCCGGCGCTTGTCCTTGAGATAGGATTCGGCCATCGCGATCGCCGAGGCGGCGGGCGCGTAGAAGGCCGACCCGGTTTTCAGGAGGTTGACGATTTCGCCGCCGCCCTTGCGGGTGCGCTCGACGATGGCGTCGAGCCGCTCCTGCGTCGTCCAGCCGATCTTGACGAGGTCGAGCAGCGGAATGCCGGCGACCGCCGAATAGCGCAGCGAGGGCACCATGTCGTCGCCATGGCCGCCGAGCACGAAGGCGGTGACGTCCTCGACCGAAACATTGAATTCCTCCGAGAGGAAATAGCGGAACCGCGCCGAATCGAGCACGCCGGCCATGCCGACGATCTTGGCGGGGGCCAGCCCCGAGGATTTCTGCAGCGCCCAGACCATCGCGTCGAGCGGATTGGTGATGCAGATGACGAAGGCGTCCGGGGCATATTGCTTGATGCCGGCGCCGACCGCGTCCATCACCTTGAGATTGATGCCGAGCAGATCGTCGCGGCTCATGCCGGGCTTGCGCGGAACGCCCGCCGTCACCACGATGACGTCGGCGCCCGCGATGTCGGCGTAGGAATTGGCGCCCTTCGAGCGATGCGTTGAAGCCTTCGACGGGGCCGGATTCGGCGAGATCGAGCGCCTTGCCCTGCGGCGTGCCTTCGGCGATGTCGAAGAGGACGATGTCGCCGAGCTCCTTCAGCGCCGCGAGATGGGCCAGTGTGCCGCCGATCTGTCCGGCTCCGATCAATGCGATCTTGCTACGCGCCATTTTTTCTATTTCCTCGTCGGTCGCCAGTCTGCGATGGCTTGATGGCTGGATGTCTGCGGGGCTGCCGGGGCCTTCGCGCGCGTCGCCGGGCCGATGCGGGGCTGGACGCGGCGAGCGAACGAAATCAAGCTTTTGCTCTCTTGACGAAGGGTTTTCGACGTAGAGGCGGAAGATCGCCCTTGGCTGATGGCGCCCGGCGCAGTTTGCCGAAAACGCGGCGGCTCGGCACAGGCTCGGCGCGCACCATAACGGAATTCAAATTCGCGCCGCCAGCGCCGACGGACGCATGCGCCTGAGCGGAGTTTTGCGCAAAAAGACCGATAAAAAAGCGAACGTCAGCCCGTGGCTCCAGTTTTTGCCTATATTTTGGGGGCTTGCATCAAGCCAGCCGTCCAAACCTCGCAATAGGATCGTTTCGCGCAGCCTTCAGGTTTCGACCAGTCCGCTCGTGTTGCCGCTGCGCCAGCGAGGCGACCGAGCCATGCGGCAGGGCCATATAGGCTTCCGAGCGCATCTCGATGAGGCGCGAGACGGTGCGGTCGAACTGGAACGCCTGATTGTCCTTCGACGCCGAGATAGAGGCCGGCGGGTTCGGCCTCGGCGGAGGCGATCAGCTTCACATGCTCTTCGTAGAGCGCGTCGATCAGCGTGATGAACCGCGCGGCGACATCGCGGCGCTCGGCGGCGATGACCGGAATGTCGTCGACGATGAGCGTGTGAAAATAGCGCGCGATATAGAGATAATCGGAGGGACCGAGCGGCGCCTCGCAGAGATCGGCGAAGGAGAATCGCCCGACATGGGCGTGCGCCTCGGGGACGGCGAGCGCGCGGCCGAGCACGCGCAGCACCATCGGCTTGCCGCGCTCGACGCCGCTCAGGGCCTCGAAGGCGCCGGAAAGCGCCGCCGCCGCTTTTTCGTCCGGCGGCGCATACCAGCTCTTCTGGCCCTGCAGTTTTTCGCGGCGGTAGTCGGTGCGCGCGGTCAGCTCGACAACCTCCATGCGCGCCTTGATGAGCGCAGATGGAGGGAACGAAAAGCGCGCGGTTGAGGCCATCCTTGTAGAGTCCGTCGGGCTCGACGTTGGAGGTCGCGACGATGACGACGCCGCGCTCGAACAGGGCGGTGAACAGCCGGCCGAGAATCATCGCGTCCGTGATGTCGGTGACGTGGAATTCGTCGAAACACAGCAGCAAGGCGTCCCCTGCGATCGGCGTCCGCCACCGCCGCGATCGGATCGTCGCCCTTCGCCTTCTTGTGCCGGTCCGCTTGCCGCCAGGCGTAAATGGCCGCATGCGCCTCCGCCATGAAGGCGTGAAAATGGATGCGGCGCTTGCGCTGTAACGGGGCCTCCTCGAAGAAGAAATCCATCAGCATCGTTTTGCCGCGTCCGACCGACCCCCAGACATAAAGGCCCGGCAGGAAGGATTCGTCGCGGCGCGCGCCAAACAGGCGCGAGAGGCCGTTCGGCTTTGGCGCCGGCTGATAATCGGCGAGGGCGAGGCGCAATTTTTCGAGTTTGCGCAGAACGAGATGCTGTCCCTCGTCGCTCTCGATCAGGCCGCGATCGACCGTGTCCTTGTAACGCGCGAAAAGGGAGGCGGACACGTCAATTCCCACGCAGGGTATGTCGGGTCAATTCCAAGCCAATTCCCATGCGCGACGCAACGGCGCCGATGGGGCGACGATCAAAAACAGGCGGGCACCCTAGCATCGCCAAAACTTCGGCGCCATCGCCGCGCAAGCTTGGCGCCGCAGCTTTCGCCCAATGATTCGGCGCGGCGATTCGACGCGAAATCCGCCGCTGCGCGAGGCGGCGGGGCGGCGATCGTCGCAGCGCCAGCGTACCGCCCGCGCGAGGTTCAGCAAATCTTAACGCGTCCGGCGGCAAATGAATGAAATGCCATCCTGCCTTTTTCTGCTCGCATTCGGAAAATACAAGTTTTCTGGTGAGGGCGCTTTGCGTTTGTTTGCGCCGCTTCGGCGGGCGCCGGTGACAGGAGATCAGACGGATGAGTCTTAAAGGCAGAAAGCATGTCGCCGCTTGCGTCTTCCTTTTTGGGGCCTCCTTCTGCGCTTCCGCCGCTTCCGCCGCCCCCTTCGCGTCGCAGAAAATCGACGGCGACTCGCCGCCCTACGTCGGCGCCCGGCTCGAACAGGTCGTCGTCTTCGGCCGCAACAGCCGCCGCACCGTCGAGGCCTTCGCGGCCGAGCAAAAGCTCGATCCCGCCGAACTGCATCGCAAATTCGCGGCCTCCGGCCTGATCGAATGCGGCGCCGCGCATGGCGCCGGACAATTGACGCTGGCCGACGATCTCGTGACCACCGCCGCGCATGTCTTTTTCGATGAAGACGGCCTCCCGCGCGCGAAGACCTGCACCTTCGTCAATGTGGTCGACGGCAAGGAAATCCGCACGCCGATCGACGCGGCTTCGATCGTCGCCGGCAGCAAGAACCCCTATGCGGTGGCGGCGGTGCATGACTGGGCGGTGGCGCGTCTGACGCGGCCGGTCGACGGCGCGGCTCCCTATGGCCTCGCCGGCGCGGCGAGCCCCAATTCGCCGGTCGAATTCGTCGCCCGCGGCCACATCGACTGGGGCGAAGGGCGCGAGCTCTCGATGGAGAAATGCGGGCTGCACGATCAATTGTCGGTCGGCGAGGAAGGCACCCGCGAGTTTTCCTTCGACTGCGAGACCGGCGACGGCGCCTCGGGCGGCGCGCTCATCGTCGGCGAGCGGCGACCCTGTAGTCGGCGCGGTTCTGGTCGGCTGGCGCAGCAACAAGCCGTTCCATTCGGCGCCCTTCTCGACGACGCATTACAATTTCGCCGTGACCATCGAAGGCGCCTTCAAGAAGGCGGTCATCGCCGCCGCCGCCAAGGCCTATGTGGCGAAATAATACGGCCCCGGAATCTGTGCATGCGTGACGGGCCTCGCGCGATAGGCTAGCTTGCCTGCGCGGCGATCAACGCCCCGGCTGGAATCGACGCCGCTTCGCGCCATCAGAAAGATGAGCCTCGTCTCGCCGCCGACCTTCATCGACTCTCGTCGCGGCCGCCTTCGCCGCGGGTTTCGTCGATGCGATCGCCGGCGGCGGCGGCCTCATCACCTTGCCGGCGCTGACGCTCGCCGGGCTCGATCCCGTCAGCGCCATCGCCACCAACAAATTGCAGGGCTCGTTCGGCGCCGGCTCCGCGCATGCGGACCTACGCCAGGGCCGGCCATCTCGAATGGCGCGAGGCGTGGCCACTGGCTTTGCTTGCGGGCCTCGGCGGCGTCGCCGGCGCGCTTCTCGTCTCGCATGTTCCCTTGCGCTGGCTCGCCGCAGCGATGCCTTTCGCGCTGATCCTGATCGCGCTTTATTTCGGCCTTTCTCCGAAGCTCAGCAATGTCGGCGACGCGCCCACGCATGGGCGTTAAGGCGTTCACGCTGACGATCGCGCCGCTGTCGGCTTCTACGACGGCGTGTTCGGTCCCGGGGCCGGATCGTTCTACATGCTCGGCTTCGTCGCGCTGCTCGGCTTTGGAATCGTCAAGGCGACGGCCTACACGAAGGCCGCCAATTTCGCCTCCAATCTCGCGGCGCTGGCGACGCTGAGCTTCACCGGCCATGTCTACTGGATTCTCGGCTTCGCCATGGGCGCGGCGCAATTTTTCGGCGCGCGGCTCGGCGCCCATGCGGCGATCAGGAATGGCGCGCGGCTGATCCGGCCGATGCTGGTGACGATCTGTCTGCTGCTCGCCGCGCGGCTTGCCTGGAATCAATTGTAAAGGGGCGGGCCGGCCGCCGCTCTACCAGCGCATCAGCGCGCTGCCCCAGGCCATGCCGCCGCCAATCGCCATCATCGCGATGAGATCGCCTTTCTTCAGGCGCCCGGCGCGGTTGGCTTCATCGAGCGAAATCGGCAGCGACGCGCTCGACGTGTTGCCATAGCGATCGAGATTGAGCCAGCATTTCTCCAGCGGAACGCCGAGCCGCTCCAGCACCGATTCGACGATGCGGGCGTTGGCCTGATGCGACACGATATGGTCGATATCCGACACTTCGAGGCCGTTTGCGTCGAGCGCTTCGAGGATCGCCGCCGGCAGGACGCGCACCGCGAATTTATAGATCTCGCGTCCGTTCATGTGCACCTTGTGCATTTTCTTGTCGATGACTTCATGCGACTGCGGATGCCGGCTGCCGCCGCCGGGAATGTTGAGAATGTCGGCGGCGGTTCCATCGGAGTGCAGATGCGTCGAAAGCAGGCCGCGGTCCGGATCGGTCGTCGGACCCACGACCATCGCGCCCGCGGCGTCGCCGAACAGCACGCAGCTGTTGCGGTCGCTCCAGTCGACAAGACGGCTTAAAAGCTCCGCGCCGATCACGAGAACGCGGCTGGCGTTGCCGTTGGCGATGAACTGGTCGGCGATGCTGAGCGCGAACAGCGAGCCGGCGCAGGCGGCGGAGAGATCGAACGCGAAGGCGCGCGAGGCGCCGAGCTTCGCCTGAACGATCACCGCGCAGGACGGCAAAGGCATGTCGGCCGAGATCGTGCCGACGATGATGATGTCGATGTCTTCAGGAGCGGCAGCCGGCCATGGCCAGCGCGTGGCGCGCGGCGATGACCGCCATGTCGGACGTATCTTCGCCTTCGGCCGCGATGCGGCGCTCCTTGATCCCGGTCCGCGCGGTGATCCATTGGTCGGTCGTCTCGACCAGGGCTTCGAGGTCTTTATTGGTCAGAACGCGCTTTGGCGCATAGGCGCCGGTCCCGAGGATCTGGGAATGAATCAACCTCGCCCCTTCCGCCAGAGCGGCGTCCGATTCCGGCGGAATCAGACAAAAGCTCTAACTTCCTGTTTGCCGCATTTTCTTAACGCGAACCGGGTATCCACTTCGCTCGAAAATGCTCTCGCGTTGGGAAACGAACAGAGGCCGCATGATGCGGCTTGCGCGGAAAGGGATAAGCCCAAACGACGGGCTTGCCCAGCCATCTTGCTCCGACGGTTCGAAGGGGCGGCAAGCCATCAAATGTCATTCATAAATTGAAATATCGGCCCTTCGGCGGGAGAGCGGCCGAGGTTCGCGCGTTTCAAGGCGAACTTCGCCTCGCGCCACTAGCGCCGACGGCGCGAAGCCTGCGCCGCGGCCTCGGCTTCGGCGTCGTCCAGCCAATAGGTCTTTTGCAGGAAATCGATGGTCCCGCGCGCGGCGCGCAGTGCGTTATTGTCGACGCGCGGACGCACCGCGGCCAGCGTCCAGTTCGCGGCGCCGAGGCATTTTTCGCGGGGCTGCACCAGCACCTCATTCACCATTTCGAAGCCCTGGCATTGCCTGAGCGTCTGCAGGCACACCGCCTGAAGTTCTGCAAATGAGCGTGTTTCTCGGTTCATGTCTTTCTCCACCTTCCTTTTCTCGCCTTTTCCCAAGCGCCGCATTTCCTAAAATCGCGCCAAGCTTTCGGAAGATCATTCTCAGCCATTTTCCAGCCTATCGAAGTCGTCAGGTCCATTTCAACGGAGTGACGACATCATTTGCTCCCTCGCCGTCCGAAACGTAACGGTCTAGTTGCGCATAATTTCCAGTGATGCTTTGCCAACGCCTGAAAGGGAGATCTGTTCCCGCGCGGAAATATTTCGACGCGCGGGCGGCCTGGCTAGCTATCTTGGGCTTGACGTTCGCAGACGCTTGCCTCGCCCGCGCGCAAAAGCTAGAGTTCAGCGCGCCGGATCGTCCTGCGGACTCCGGCCATTCGCAGGCCGGTTCACGTTGAGGAGGGCCCGATGCGCTTTTTGTTTGGAATCGTCGTCGGCATCCTGCTCACCGTCGGCTCCGCCTATTTGTTCGACGCCACCCGCAAAGGCGAAGGGCCGAATGGCGCGGACCGACAGATCGTGAATTGGGACGTCGTCCAGGCCCAACTCAAGATTTTGTCGGGCAACATCCAGGATGGCTGGTCCCGCCTCACCGGCCGCAAAGCGGAGTAGCGGCGAAGCTGCTCCCGCCGGCGGCTCATTCGATCTTTTCGTTGGGATAAACGCCCCAGAGATCGGACTGCTGGATAAATCCCTTGAATCCCTCGCCAAAGACGCGACACCACGCGCCGTCGCAGCTGCGCACATTCGCGATCACATTCGGCTGCAGGATCGCGACCGACGCGGACTGCGCGTTCGGCTCGGCGTGAAGCGTCGCATCGACGCCCTTCTTCCACGGCGTGACGAGGGCGGTGCGCCGCCCGGACAGCAGCGAATGCAGAACCCAGCCCTCGGCGCCTTCCGAATCGCGCACCTTGCGCCAGATGTCGAATTCGGCGGTGATCTCGACCGGCAGGCCCGCGCGCAGGAAGACCCAGGTCGTCCGATGATCCTTGGAGGGGCCTTCGCGCAGGTTGACGCGATCCGATTTGAGGCTGACATAGCGCGGCAGCGGCAGGCCGCTGACCGGGCCGACCGGATCGGCGCGCGCCGGCGCCGGCTGAGGCCACCGACAAGACCGCCGCCGCGGCGAGCAGGGCAAATCCCGGGCGCAGCGCGACATGCGAGTCCGGATTGCTTCAGCCGAACCGCGATCCATGGGGCCGCGATCCGCGGCGCGCGCTCGCACGCCATTGGCTGGCGCTCCAGGGGCCGGGCGATGTCCTTTTTCATGTCGGGCTGATCCCCGTGGCGGGCGGCGCGCAGGGCCGGCCTGGCTTTTCCGAGCATTCTTGTCTTTGACAAGCCATCTGCTACGAAGACCATGGCGCGGAAGGCAAGGAGCCTCGCGCGAGGCTCTGATTCTTGCGCCTGTTACGGTTAAGGCCGGGTGAATCGGCGCGCTGTCCAGCCGGCCGGCCGGCGCTCCGCCGTTTGCGCGACCGGCGCCGCTAACGGCCGCGCAGGATTTCGGGAGGACAGGAAAGCAGGATGGCCCGGAAGAAACCGCTCGTGATCGTCACGCGCAAATTGCCCGATGTCGTTGAAACGCGCATGTGCGAGCTTGTTCGACGCAAGGCTCAACATCGACGACAAGGCGATGTCGCGCAGCGAACTCGCCGCGGCGCTGGCGAGCGCCGACGTGCTGGTCCCGACCGTCACCGACCGCATCGACGCGGAGCTGATCAGCGTCGCCGGCGAGCAGTTGAAGCTGATCGCCAATTTCGGCAACGGCGTCGACAATATCGACGTCGCCGCCGCCACCAGCCGCGGCATCGCCATCACCAACACGCCGGGCGTCCTCACCGAAGACACCGCCGATATGACGATGGCCCTCATTCTCGCCGTCGCGCGCCGCATCGTCGAGGGCGCCAGGGTCATCCCCGCCGCCGAGTGGACCGGATGGTCGCCGACCTGGATGCTCGGGCGCAGGATCACCGGCAAGCGGCTCGGCATCGTCGGCATGGGCCGCATCGGCCAGGCGCTCGCGCGGCGCGCCAAGGCGTTCGGGCTGCAGATCCACTACCACAACCGGCGCCATGTCGCCGCGGCCATCGAGGAGTCGCTGGAGGCGACCTATTGGGAATCGCTCGACCAGATGCTCGCCCGCATGGACATCGTCTCGGTCAATTGCCCGCATACGCCGGCGACCTATCATCTCTTGTCGGCGCGGCGGCTGAAATATCTTCGCCCGCACGCCATCATCGTCAATACGGCGCGCGGCGAGATCATCGACGAGGCCGCGCTGACCGCCATGCTGCAGGCCGGCGAGATCGCCGGCGCCGGGCTCGACGTGTTCGAGCATGAGCCGGCGGTCTCGCCGAAACTCGTCCGCCTCGCCGCCGCCGGCAAGGTGACGCTGCTGCCGCATATGGGCTCGGCGACGACCGAAGGGCGCATCGACATGGGCGACAAGGTCATCGTCAACGTCAAGATGTTCATGGACGGCCACCGCCCGCCCGACCGCATCCTGCCCTCGATGCTGTGAAGCGCGCTTTTCAGGGCGCGATTCTTACATGGCCTCCTGCGGGTTTTGTCCGAGGCTCGTTGTTAGGTAGAAATACCGATCTCGATTAAGTTCGACGCCAGGCTTCGATTCCATCTCGGAGGGATTTGGCGTTGCGACTTGACGATCTGGAGGCGCGGTTCGCCGCGCGGCGCGCGCAAGGACTGCGGCGAAATCTGGAAATCACGGACGAGGGGTTCCTGCTCGGCGCCGGGACCCTGCTCGCGGGGCTCGCCCTTGATGGCGAGGAAGCGCGCATTCTCGCCCTGCTTTCGGCGGCCTACGCCTGCGCCGTCTCGCCGCAAATCCTCGACATTCTGGGAAAGGCGATCGCGCTTTGGAAAGGCGGCGAAAAATTCCGCGCGCAGCTTCATCTGACCTACGCGCGCCTGCCGCCCCTGACGGAGGAACAGGCTTTCGCGCTTTGCGCGGCGGATGCACTGCTGAAAGAGGGCATGACGCCCCGCGCCCTGATGAAGGGCCTCGGCCTCGATCCGGCGGCGCTGGACGCGCTGGAGAAATTTAATCCCGATCAGCCGCGCGTTCCGGCCGGCAGCGGGCGGGCCAGCGGGCGATGGGGATCGGGCGGCGGCGCGGGCGCCGCGGCCCCGACGCTGATCGGCCACGGGCAGGCTTTGTCCGATATTTCGGTCGAGCCGGCCGGACCGACTGTGCAGGTGGCGCAGGAGATGAAATGCTCCGCGTATATTACCGACAACTGCAAAGGAAGCATTTTGCGCGAGTTTCCGAGTGAGTATTTGGATGTGAGTGTTGACCAAATGCTGAGCGACGCGAAGGCAGGAATTCGAGCCGCAAGAAAGGCCAAGAAACTTCTGTTCGAAAATCGCTTCCAAAAATAAATTTTGGTTGTCTTAAAGGAGATGAAAATGTCATCGGCAGTGTTTGAAACGATCAAGGCCCTCGAAGCCGCCCACGTGCATTTCTTCATCGAGCGGACACGGCCCGACACGATAAGATTGTCGGCCACCTTCGTCGGTGAACGCATGGAGATCGACATCTTCGAGGATGGCCATCTCGAAATCTCCCGCTTTCGTGGCGATAAATCCATCGAAGGCGGCGAGGAGCTGCTCGCGCGCGTCTTGCGGGAAGAGCAGGAGGGAGCGTGACGGCAACGTCCGTCCCGAGCGAGTAACAAGATGACCGAACGGTCGCCAGCGCTTGTCGCGGTCTGCGCTCGATTGCGAAGGGGCGCGCATTCTCACCCTACTTATCGGTGGCTTTCGCCTGCGCCATCTCGTCGCAAATCCTTGATGTGCTGGGAAAGGCGGGCGCGCTTTGGAAAGACGGCGAAAGATTCCGCGCGCAGATGCATCTGAGCTATGCGCGCCTGCCGCCGCTGACGGAGGAACAGGCTTTTGCGCTTTGCGCGGCGGACGAGTTGCTGAAAGAGGGCATGACGCCCCGCGCCCTGATGAAGGGCCTCGGGCTCGATCCCGCCGCGCTGGATGGGCTGGAGAAATACAACCCCGATCAGCCGCGCGTGCCGGCCGGCAGCGGGCGGGCCAGCGGGCGTTGGGGATCGGGCGGCGGCGCGAGCGACGCGGCGCCAACGCTGATCGGCCACGGGCAGGCCTTGTCCGATATTTCGGTGGAGGCCGCCGGACCGGCTGTGCAGGTGGCGCAGTCCGTTGAGCAGCCGCCGATCGGGTTCGCGCCTGACGGGACGCCGATTGCACCCGTGGCGTCGGCAGATGACCCACAGGGTCTTAAGATGGCGCGCGCAGCTGCGAAGGCGGCGGGGTTGACGACAGACGAAGAAAGGGCGGCATTTCATAAGCTTATTAGTGGGCAGGGAATTACAGACTTTTGGGAACTTGTAGAATGGGCAAAATCCGTCAAAAAACGCCTTGACCGATTCAATTGGAGATGGCCGTGGGTGATAAGGAAAAATTAGACACAAATAAAGCCGCCGAGATGTTGTCCGCGATGCACGGCCAGTATGTCTGGTCCGTGCGCTGCGGCGAATATGGCGTTCTAAGGCTCGATTTCGGCGATCCCCACTTAACGGTGCGCGGTCCCTATTCGACCGCCGGCAAGTCCGGGCGACTGGCTCTCGCCCTTCAGCGGCGTTTGGTGATTCCAACCGGAGAGTGGCATCTGTTTGTGGAAGGTGGCTTATGGAGCATAGAGGCGGGTGGGCTTCGTTGTAGCAGGACGGATCAACAATTTGACACAAGAGCATTTGATCAGCTTGATGGGCAAAAGTTGATTTCCGCGGACTACGATCCCGCATCCGCCGGATGGCTGTTCACCTTCGACCTTTCGGCAACGCTTCTGATCCGGGAGAGACGTTTGCAGGAGGACGACGACACGCAGTGGACATTGTTTTTCAAAGAGGGCGGCTCCTTGTCCTGCGAAGCCGGAAACCAATTTTTCCTTGAGCAGCACGCCGAGGTCTGAGACCGGCGTGCGCCCGGTCCTTACGGGCGTCGGTCGATAAGCGCCCTGGGAAACGCGAATGATCGGGCCATGAGATGTTCGTCGAGATAGTCGCCCGCGCCGATTTTTACGGATTGTGTCTCGCTTCCATAAACCCGAAAACCCCATCGCTCGTAAAACCGAACGGCGCGGAGGTTGCTCGCAATTACGGTCAAGGCCACCGACTCAACAACGGTCATCGCATGATCGATGAGAGCCTTCATGAGAGCGTTCGCCGCGCCCGTTCCTCGCATCGCAGGCCTGACGTACATTCCCCAGATCAGCCCCTTGTGGCTGAGCTTTGCGCCAGAAAATCGAGAGAATCCGCCAATCCCTGAAAAGGTAACGCCGCTGAATGCGGCGACGACATAGTCAGCGTCGAGCCGTTGCGACACCTGTTCCTGTGGTATCGCCTTCTCATCCGTCGGGGCGAACCGGAACTCCCGCGGTTGATCGCGAAACATCTCCTGACGGACGGCTGTGAACAGCGCGGCGGCGTCTTGTCCCAAACGGCGGACTGAAAAGCGGTTTTGCATTTCGGCGCCGCCCGGTTTTCTCCTTACCCCTTCGGGCCGCCGCGCGAAACACCGACCTTGGCCGGGCGCAGGACGCGCTCGCCGATGACGTAGCCGGGCTCGATCACCTGCACCACGGTGCCGGTCGGCACGCTCTCGTCCGGCTGCTCGAACAGCGCTTCATGCAGATTGGGATCGAACTTCGCGCCCAGAGGATCTAGCTTTTTGACGCCGTAACGTTCGAGCCTTGACGCGAAGTCGCGGTCGGTCAGCTCCAGCCCCTCGATCAGGGTCTGAATGGCCGGCGCCGCCTTCGCCCGCGCCTCCGCCGGCACATTGGCCAGCGCCCGGTGCAGATTGTCGGCGAAGGTCAGCATATCGCGCGCGAAGGAGCTGACGCCGTAGGTTTTGGCGTCGGCGACTTCCTTTTCCGTCCGCCGCCGCAAATTCTCCATGTCGGCGAGCGTGCGAAGCAGCTTGTCCTTCAGCCCGGTATTTTCGAGCTGAAGATTTTCAAGCACGATGAAGGGATCCGGGTTCGCGGCGCGGGCGCCCGCCTGTTCTTGCCCGGCATCCACGTCATCTGGACCATTGTCGGCTGGATCGGTCATGGGTCATTCCGCTCATGGGAAAAGGAGGGCTGGATATCAGTTTTCCGCCGGGAAAAATCAAGTTTTTCGCAAAGCTCAGGGGCGGGTCAGCGCCTCGCCGCCTTCGGCGCGGCCTCCTCCCGGCCCTGATCGAAGATGCTCAGAAGGGACTGGCGAATCAATTCGTGCTGTTCGGGAGCGGTTATTTTGTCGCCGTTGAGGTCGGTCACGTAAAACACGTCGGCGGCTTTTTCGCCAAAGGTGGCGATATGGGCCGAGCCGATATTGAGATCGAGACGCGACAGCGCAGAGGTGAGATCGAACAAAAGCCCCGGCCTGTCGAGCCCCGAGACCTCGACGACGGTCATGCGGTTGGACAGCGAATTGTCGATCGTCACTTCCGGATGCAGCGGGAAGGTCTTCTGGCGGGCGCCCGGCTGGCCGCTGCGCGCCGCCACGATATCCCTCAATTCGATGTCGCCGGCGAGCGCCTGCTCGATCGCGAAGGCGATCCGGCTGGCGCGCCGCAATTCATCCTCGTCGTAATCGAAGGCGCGCGACACGGCGATGGTGTCGAGCGCCATGCCGTCGGTCGTCGTAAACACCTGCGCATCGACGATATTGGCGGAGGAGGCGGCGCAGGCCCCGGCGATGATCGACAGCAGGCGCGGATGATCGGGCGCGATGACGGTGAGCTCCGTGACGCCGCGCGAGGGATCGATGACGATGTGCGTCACCGGGGCCCGCATTTCGACTTCGGTCATGTTCAACAGCTTGGCGTGCAGGATTTGCTGCTCGAGATCGGCCTTGAGCCAATAGGCCTGCGGATGGCGCTGCGCATAGGCCGCGAAATCGAGATCGGTCCATTGCGGCAGGCCGCGACGCAATTCGAGCTGGGCCTGGGTGACGCGCCGCCTGCGGTCGATCGTCGAATGGCCGCCGGCCAGCACCATCTCGGTTTCCCAGTAGAGGGTGCGCATCAGTTCGGACTTCCAGTGGTTCCAGACGCCGGGGCCGACCGCGCGGATGTCGCAGATCGTCAGAATGAACAGCATTTTCAGCCGCTCGAGCGTCTGCACCTTCTGCGCGAAGGTGAGGATCGTCTTGCGTTCGCCAAGGTCGCGCCGCTGCGCGGTGTCCGACATGACGAGATGGTTTTCGACGAGCCAGGCGACGGTCTCCGTCTCGGCGTCGCTGAGGCCGAGGCGCGGACAGAGCGAGCGCGCGACATTCACGCCGGCGATCGAATGATCTTCGATGCGTCCCTTGGCGATATCGTGCAGGAACAGGGCGACGATGAGCGCGGTTCGATTGTTGATCGACAGCAGGATCTCGCAGGCGAGGGGATGTTCGCCCGAAAAACGCTGTTGCTCGATATCGACGAGGTTGCCGACGGCGCGCAGCAGATGTTCATCGACCGTGTAGTGGTGGTACATGTTGAACTGCATCAACGCGACGATCTTGCCGAATTCCGGCACGAAGCGGCCAAGCACGCCGGCCTCGTTCATCAGGCGCAGCACGATCTCGGGCGTGTTGCGCGAGGTCAGAATGTCGAGAAACAGGCGGTTGGCTTCCGGGTTCGCGCGCAATTTCGCGTCGATGCGCTTCAGCGATCTTCGTGACGAGGCGCGTCGCGTCGGGATGGATCGCGAGCCCGTTGCGGTCGGCGACCCAAAAGAGCTTGATGAGATTGACCGGATTGTCTTCGAAAATCTCCGGCCCCGCGACGGTCACGCGGCCGCTTTCGATGGCGAAATCGCCGGCGGCGATGGCGGCCGGCGCCGGCAGGAAGGGGCCGAAGCGATCGAGCATTGCGTGGGGCTTCGCCTGCTTCTCCTCCAGGGCGGCGCAAACGATCGCGGTCAGGTCGCCGACTTCCTTGGCGACGAGAAAATAATGCTTCATGAAGCGCTCGACGCTGGCGAGGCCGCCGCGCGTCGAATAGCCGAGCTCGGACGGCGATCTGGCGCTGAAGGTCGAAGGTCAGCCTCTCTTCCGGCCGCCCGGTCATGAAATGGAGATGGCAGCGGACGCGCCAGAGAAATTCCTCGCAGCGGCAGAAGAGCCTGAATTCGGCGCGCGAGAACAGGCCGGCGCGGACGAGTCTCCGCGGCCTCGCGCACCTCGTAGACGTATTTCGCGATCCAGAACAGCGTGTTGAGGTCGCGCAGGCCGCCTTTGCCGTCCTTGACGTTCGGCTCGACGAGATAGCGCGAGCGGCCGGCCTTGGCGACGCGGGCGTCGCGTTCGGCGAGCTTGGCGGCGACGAATTCGGGCGCCGATCCATGCACGATCTCGCGCTCGAACCGCGTGCGCATGGTCTCGAAGAGAGCGGCCTCGCCGATCAGGAAGCGCGCTTCGAGAAGCGCGGTGCGCACCGTCATGTCGCCGCGCGCCTCATCGAGGCACTCCTCGATCGTGCGGGTCGAATGGCCGACCTTCTGGCCGAGATCCCAAAGGACGTACAAAATCGACTGGACGACGGATTGGCAGCGCCGCGGCGCGGCGTCGGGCAGCAGGAAAAGAAGATCGATGTCGGATCCCGGCGCAAGGGTCGCGCGGCCGTAGCCGCCGACGGCGGCGATGACGCAGGATTTGGCGGAAGCCGCCTCCTCCGCCGGATGAACGTAGGTCACGACGTAATCATGGATCGCATGGATCAGTTCGTCTTCGATATGCGCCAGTTGGCCGGCGCAGACGAGGCCGCTTCCATTGTCTTCGAGCGCGGCCCGGACCAGCGCCCGGCCGTGATCGAGGGCGCCGCGGAAGAGCGCGAGCGCTTCAGGGCGCGCGGCCTCGACCGGCCGCGCGTCCGCGTGCAGCGCGGCGATTTTCGCGCGCATGCCGGCGCGATCGAACAGCTTCGCGGCGGGGAGGAGTGGTCCGCGGCGTCGCCGCGCGGAAACGGTTTCGAGCATGGCGTCAAACGTTCCGATTGGGCTCGAGGGAGTTGCGCGGGCTCAGGATCCGCAAGGAGTCCGCCTCTTTTTCGTCGCCGGTCCGCTTTTCATCGAAAGCCGGCGTCGCCGCGCGGCTCAGCCTGGCGCACCTTGCGGCCTCGATCGCATCCCACGCGGCGACCGCGAGATCGGGGCCGCCGAGGCGCTTGATCGCCCGGATTCCGGTCGGAGAAGTGACGTTGATTTCGGTCAGATTTCCGTCGATGACGTCAATTCCTACGAGAACGAGGCCCCGTCTTTTTAGTTCCGGGCCGATCGTTTCGCAAATTTCCTTTTCGCGCGGCGTAAACTCGGTCGCCGCCGCGGCGCCGCCGCGAACCATATTGGAGCGGATGTCGTTTTCGGCGGGCACCCGGTTCACCGCGCCCAAGGCGACGCCATCGATCAGAATGATCCGCTTGTCGCCGAGGCTGACCGCGGGCAGGAATCGCTGCACGACGAAGGGTTCGCGAAAGGTCGAAGCGAACATGTCGTAGAGCGAGCCGAAATTTTGATCCTTGCGGGCGATTTTGAACACCGCGGCGCCGCCATGGCCATAGAGCGGCTTCATCACGACCTCGCCCTGCGTCTCGCGGAACGCCTCGATCGCCTTTTTATCGCGGGTGATGAGGGTCGGCGGCATCAATTGCGGAAACTGCATGACGAACAGTTTTTCCGGCGCGTTGCGCACGCTCGCGGGATCGTTGACGACGAGCGTCTCGGGCGGCAGCAGTTCGAGCAGATGCGTCGAGGTGATGTAGGCGAGATCGAACGGTGGATCCTGGCGCAGCAGCACGACGTCGGCTTCGGCGAGATCGACGGATTTCGCCTCGCCAAGGGTGAAATGATCGCCGGCGACGTCGCGGACTGCGATCGGGGCGGCCTCCGCGATGACGCGGCCCTCAGACAACGAAAGCTTGTCCGGGGTGTAGTAGATCAGCTTGTGGCCCCGCGCCTGCGCCTCCAGCATGAGGGCGAAGGTCGTGTCGCCGGCTATGGCGATCTTTTCGACCGGGTCCATCTGGACGGCGACGTTGAGCGGCATGGGGTGCAAACTTTCATGTGGGAGCCGGAAGGCAGACATGGCGCGCCGGTTCAGTCAAGCTCTATCGGGACGCCGCGGGCGGTCGCCAGCGCGAGCGTAGCCATTGGTCTCCAACAAGCGTGCGGCTAGGCGGCCGTCAGACCGCGTTCGGGGCCAGATGAAGTCTCGGGCGACGGCATTTCCGGCGTCAGCTTCTGTGCCGGCTCGGCCGTTTCCTGCGACGCCCCTGTCCGCCTTCCCGCAAAATCGCCGCGCGCTGCTTGTCGATGGCGTAGCGGGCGTGTGCGATGGCGACCGAGAAGGCGCTGCTCTCGCCGCCGGCGCCGCTTTTCACGAACCAGCCGACAATGCCGTTGAGTTCCTGCTCCAGCGCCTCGATCTCGGCGATGCCGTGCGCGCGGCAGCGCCTCATCGGCGATTCCGATCAGGCGGTCGATGCGCGAAAGCTCCTCCTGGGATTTGCGCCCGTTGAGCCGCCCGATCACCACCGCCACGAGCGAGCCCAACGTGCTGAGCGCCAGGCCGCCCATATAGAAATAAGTCTGGAACTCGTCGAAGAAACTCTGCTGCGCCATTGTTGAGATAGGCGGCGACGCCGGGGTGCACCGGCAGGACCGGGTTCTTGTCGTCGGGATCGGGCGCCTCGATCTGCGCGGCCAGAGGCGTCGCTTTGCATGAGCTTCGCCTTGGCGGTGAACAGCGATTGCGCGATTGCGCCGGCGACGATGTCCAGCATGGTGTTCGGCGCGACGAACCGGTAGGTGACGGCGAGCGTCGACACGGTATCGTCCGGGATCGCCGGGCGCCCCGGAACGCCCCGGCCGGAACATCGATCGATTCGAATCCGGGAAACTGCTTGTTGATGGCGTCGGCCTCGTCGATGCCGAGGATCTTCGGCGAACTCTTCGTCGCCGCCTTCGCCGCGCGCGACGACATCGACGACCTCGCCCGGCCCCATCGGGCCGATGGCGAGGATGGCCGCGATGCGCTTGTCGGCGAGCGCGTGGCCGATTTCGGCCATCGGCAGGAACACGCGCTTAACGCTGCCCGGCTGGATGTTGTAATAGCTCAGAACGGTGTCGAGGGCGTGCTCATTGTAGCTCTGCAAAGGCCCCTGCGGGATTCCGATCGTCCTGTCGACAAGGCCCGGAATCTTGTCGATCGCCGTTTTGGCCGGCGTCACCACGGCGAAGACGTCGCGGCGCAAAATGGCGATCGTCTCGCCATTGGCGGGGATCACGGCGTCGGACCGGATGATGGCGAGGTCCACGGCGTGATTCTCGATCGCCTTGGCGCTTGCGGCGAGGTCGGCGACCTCGACCATGCGGATCTGCACGCGCGGATGCTGGGCGATGGTCGTCGCGGCGAAAGCGGCGACGAAGCGGTGCGCCGCGGTTCCCGGAGCCCCCGTCGTCACGCGCAGCGCCGCATGCGGCAAAATGAAATAATAAGCCGCAAGACCGGCCGCCGTGATGATCAGGACGCCGGCGGTCACCACCAATGCAAGGCGCAATGCAGTAATCCTCTAATCCAACTTGACTTTCCCGCGGATAGCGTCGCCGCAGGCGAAAGCGGATATCGCGATCATGCGTCAAAACGGCGGCGTAATCCAAGCGGGCTGCGTTTTTGTGACGGCTGACACGAGTCGCCGGCCGCGATGCGTCGCGCTTGTCTGATCATCGTCCGGCCTCTTGTGTCAGGCTTGCGCTTCGCAGTAAAAGGCTCGCGCCGGCGTGATCGCGCTTATGGCGGCGCGCTGGAGCCTTCTTAAAATAATCCGGCGTTGATCGATTTGGGACCAAGGAGAAATAAATGCGAAAGACCTTGCTTGCGACGGCGGCCCTCGCCGCATGCTTCGGATTGGGCGCGATTGCCCACGCCGCGGTGGAGCTCAGCACCTATGCCGACAAGGACGGCTATCTCGACGTGCAGGAGCTGAGCTGCGCGCAGCTGGCCGGCACTTATCAGGAAGACGCCAATTACCTGACGGCGTGGTACAGCGGCTGGTACAATGGATTGGCGAAGAAGCATTTCGCCAATATTCCGCGCAGCAAAGACGCCGAGCACGATACGATCGTTTATTGCAAAGTGCATCCCGACGAGAAGGTCATCAAGGTCCTGGGCCGGATTATCGACGAATACCGCGAGAAAAAAGGCATTGAAGTCAATAAATAGCCGGCGCAGCCCGGTCGGCGTCTATACAGCACGGCGGCGCCGGGGGCCTCCCGGCGCTGAACTATTGCGCAAGCGGTCGCCGGAGTTTGCTGCGGAGCGGTTGTAAAACCTGTCACAACTGTAGCAGATATGTAACGGCGTAGTTAAATTGAGCTGAGAATCTTCAACTGCGATCAAAACGCGTTTCGCGCGTCAAGCGTCGGCCCTAGACTGATTTTTCCATTGCGATTCGTCGCGAGGCAGGGATCAAGAAGGGCTGGGGGCCGAGATGGTGCGATCATCGCAATGCCGAGCGTTGCTGTTCGCCGCCGCCGCCGCTGCGTGGGCCGCTCCGGCCGGCGCCACGGAGTATGGCCTCGGCAATTATCAGCTCGGGCTGGTGCTTCCTCTCGCCGGATATATGCCGCCGCCCGGCGTTTATGTCTGGGATAACTTTTACCTCTACCAGGGCACCGGCAATCTCTACCAGAACAGCAACACCCGAAACCCGGCCCAGGTCACCTATAATTTCGCGGCCAACATCGGCGTTCTCGCCTGGTTCACGGACGCCACCATTTTAGGCGGCGAACTCGGCTTCGCCAACACCAGCGCTTTCGGCTCGGATACGACGACCGTGGTGACGCCCTACGTGGACGCGCTTGGCGTCGATCGCCACGTCACCACCCAGCAATCCGTCGCCAGCTTCACCGACACCGAATTCAGCGCCATCCTCGGCTGGCACGCGGGCGACCAGCACTGGGCCCTGACCCTCAGCGGCTTCGTTCCGACAGGGGACTACGACGCGGCGCGGATCGCGCAAACGAGCCTCAACCGCCCATCGGTCGATCTCAAGGGAGCTTACACGTTCCTGAGCCTCCAGTCCGGCCTCGAAGCGACGGCCGCGCTTGGCGTGAACGTCAACGCCATCAACACCGTGACCAATTACCAGAGCGGCGCGGAGCTTCACTTCGAGTGGACTCTGGCGCAGCATTTCCCCTTCGGCCTCTCCGCCGGGGTCGGCGGCTATTTCTACCAGCAGATCACCAACGACGGCGGTTCCGGCGATCTTAACGGGACCTTCAAGGGGCATGTGGCGTCCATCGGGCCGATCATCACCTATAAGCTGCAGGCGGGGGCGCAGGAGGTCGATTTCGACGCCCGCTGGTTCCATGAATTCGACGCCTATAACCGCGTGCGGGGCGACACCATCTACGCGACGATGAGCTTTCCGCTCCATACGAACCCGCCGTCCGCGATGGCGTCTCACTAGATCACGATGGTTTTGGATGGAAACATCCAAAACCATGAAACGTGATCGATTGTGAGAAGAGAGCGGGATTTGACGCGAAAAACCGGATTCCACTTTTTCGCATCCCGCTCGGGAGCTGGCCCCTCGATAAATCGCGGAGCGCGAAATTTTCCCCGACGCGCGCCCCTTGCCACGCGCGCGCTGAGCCGTTAAGTCTGCGTCGCCTTGCGGTCACGCCGCGCCGCCGCGCTGAAAAGCCCGGCCGCCGCCCCGACCATTTGGCATGCGCCCGTAGCTCAGCTGGATAGAGCACTAGACTACGAATCTAGGGGTCAGGAGTTCGAATCTCTTCGGGCGCGCCATTCAAATCGTCAGCCGAATAACCCGCGATTTGCCGGCGCGCCGTTCATGGCGCAGATGATCAGCTTCGCGGGGATGGTTGGCATGGCGGCGGGTACGGATTTCATTCTTGAGGCCCTCCTGCGCGAGGGCCTCGATCATCTGTTCATGGTTCCCGGCGGCCTGGTCGATCCCTTCCTGCCGGCGCTCGCCCGCCATCCCGGCCTGAAGCCGATCGTCGCCGCCCATGAGGGCGCGGCCGCCTATATGGCGGACGGTTACGCGCGCGCGAGCGGACGCTTCGGCTCCGCGCTCGCAATTGGCGGCCCCGGCCTCTTCAATATGGCGACCGCCGTCGCCGCGGCGAAGTCGGATGGCTCTCCGGTGCTGGTTCTCAGCGGAGAAGTGCCGGTCGATATGGAGGGGCTTGGCGAGTTTCAGGACGCGAGCCAGGCGACGCTTGACGACACATCCGTGATGAAGCCGCTCACCCGGCTCTCGGCGACCGTCGCGAGCGGCCGGAGCCTCAATCATTGGCTCCGTCGCGCGCTGACGTCCATGCTCGCCCAGCCCTCGGGTCCAGCGCATCTCTCCCTCACGCACGACGCCCTGATCGCGGAAATCGCGGCGGACTACGCCCCCGTCTCCGATTTCTTCGCCGGCGCGGCTCCGCTCAGCGCGAGCGCGGCGGAGGCGGCGCTGACGCTGCTCGCCGCGCGGGGACCGCGCATCGCCATACTGGCCGGGGCCGGCGTCGAGCACGACTCCGCCGCGGCGCTGTTGAAGACGGCCGCCGAGCGCTGGTCGATCCCGGTCGCAACGACGCTGCGGGCGAAAGGCGTCTTTCCCGAGGACCATGATCTGTCCCTCGGGGTTTTCGGCTACGCCGGCGCGCGGCACGCGAGCGCCGCGCTGCTTGGGTCCGATCTCGACATCCTGCTGATCCTCGGCTCCGGCCTCAACGAGCGCGACACCATGCACTGGACCCTGCGCCAGAAGTCCAGGGCGCTGATGATCCACGTCAACACGGACATGCAGGAGCTGACCTCCCAAAGCGAGGCCGGACATATCGTTCCCGGCTCCGCCCGGGCCTTCCTTGAGCTGCTAGGCCGCGCGGACGCGGGTACGGCGGCCGCGCTTTCCCAAAGCTCGGCGAGCCGGCGCTCCTGGATCGACGCGATAAAGGCGGGGCCCCGGCTCTTCGACGTCGAGAACTGCAGCCGGGCGGGCCGGCCGATTCATCCCGCGGCGGCGGTGACCGCGCTGCGCGCGGCGTTCCCGCGCGACGGGATTCTGCTCGTCGATTCCGGCGCGCACCGCGCTTTCGCCGGCCACTACTGGAGCGCCTACGCGCCGCGGACCTATATTTCGGCGACCAATCTCGGACCGATGGGCTGGGCGATCCCGGCGGCGGTCGGCGTTCAATGCGCCTCGCCGGGGCGCCGCGTCGCCGTCATCACCGGCGACGGCTGCATGCAGATGCATGGCATCGACGTTCAGACCGCCGCCCGCTATCGCCTGCCGATCGTCTTCGTCGTGCTGAACAACGGCGCCCTTGGCAATGTCTGGCTGCGCGCCCACCAATATGGTCCGCTGCCGGCGGAGCTGACGACCATCCCCGACCATGATTGGGCGGGCTTTGCGCGCGCGCTCGGCGCGCAGGGCATGACGGTCGAGGATCCAGCCGACCTCGGCGCCGCCTTCGAAAAGGCGCTTGCGGCGAACGCCGCCGTCGTCATCGACGTGAAAGCCGACAAGGACTGCCCGACGCCGGTTTACGACTTCAACGCCGGCGCGCGCGCGTGGTCCTATCACGAATAGGAGAACTGCGATGGCCGTGCTCGAAATGGACGCCGCCCGGCTGCCCGCCCCGGCCAAAGCGATGTTCGATCGCATCGCCGCGAAGCGCCGGGCTCTCGGCGAGGGCTTCGGCGGTCCTTATCTCGCCCTGTTCAATCATCCCGCGCTGGCGGAGCGGGTCGAGGCTTTGGGTTTCTTCCTGAAATTCGAGGGCGTCCTGCCGAGGACAGCCTATCAGTTCATCGTGCTGAGCGTCGCGCGGGCGACCGGCGCCGCCTTCGAGTGGAGCGATCATGTCCGCCATGCGCTGGCTGCGGGGCTGCCGCAGTCCATCATCGACGCCATCGCCGACGGACGCTCCGCAGCCGACGGACCCGGCGCAAGCCTGCCGGAGCCCTATGAACTCCTGCGCGAGATCCTGGCGCATACGCTCGCCTGGCAGCCCGTGCCAGACGCGCTGCAGGCCCGCGCGGCTGCGGAATGGGGCAAGGTGGGCCTTGTCGAAATTGTGGTGATCTCGGGCTTTTATCAAATGTTCGCGGCGATCAATCAGGGTTTCGACATCCAGCCGCCGGCCGAAGCCGCGCCGCCGCCGCGCGCTTGAGGCGCCGCATCGCCCGGAAAAGCACGCCGGAAACCGCTTCAGGCTTCGTCGACTCGCCGCGTCGCGCAACGAGGCGCACCCTTGATCGACGAGAGCCGCGCCTTCGCGGCGCGGCCCCGATTTCGTGCGCCAGTTTTGTCGGCTCTAAGGAATTCGGGAGGAGCGTTGCGACAGTGCCTGGGAGCGTGCCGGACGCGCAGCCATGGCCGGCGGCGGTGCGCGGCACCAGAGTTCTTGTTCAGCATTTTCGTGAGGTCGACGACGGCGAGGCCGCCCGCGGTCCCGGAGACCCAGTTGGCGAGCACCGCGATCGCGTCCTTGGCGCCATTCGGGCTTTGATAGGCGGTGGTCGTGTGCGGATCATAGCCATTGCTGGAAGCTTGCAATGTTGCAGCTGACCCAGTCGGTGATCTGGGGCGTGCCGATGCCGGATGTGGCGGGCAGCGCGACGGCGGTGATCGCAGCGCCGCCGAACTCGCCCGCGAGGATGCCAATATGCGTGCCCTGGGCAACCGCCACGGCGCTGGCGCCCGCCGACAGGGATGATTCCGAGAGGGTCTGAACCTGCGAGGGCGCGATCCAGGTCCCCTTCGGAGACCCCGACGTGAATGTCGCCTGCGTCAGATCGGCGAGAAACACTTGCGAGGGGCTAGGAGCCCTCGGCCGGAGCCAGCGCTATGCCCGTCGCGCAATCCTCGCCCGTCGAATTGGCCTCGCCGAAACCTGAGTAGGCAAATAGCTTTTCAAAGAACGTCGGCGCGAGGGGATTTGCGATGTTGACGATCTCGAAGTTGTTGTTCTCGGAGGCCGACAACATGAAATTGCGGCTTGGATCGACCAGCGGGTCTTCCGAAATTATGCCTGCAGCCGATTTGAATGCCGGCTCGAAAGTGAGGGTTGCGAGATCAAGGATCTGGAATCCTCCCGCGCCGCCGATGGCCAATCCAATCGTCGCCTTGTTGTGCGTGGCGTCCATCGCGACGCCGCAGTTGGTGCAGGAGCCGCCGGAGAAACCGATTGTACCGGAGCCGCCGCTCGTGAGCGTATTGCTGAGAGTGGTGCCTGTCAGCACATAAACGTCGGTGTTGTTCGCGGTGCAGACGGTTTTGCCGGTGAGCGGATTCGCGGCGCAGGAATTGACGATGTTCGGCGTCGGCACCAGCGTGTTGGTTACGCTCGTCCCCTCGACGTTGGCGACCGAAATGCCGCTGTCGCCACCGCTCCCAGCTGCCCCTTGGGGACATAAGCGACAACATTGGTTCCGGTGACCAGCACGGTGAGGGAGCTCGAGCCCTGGCAGGAGCCTGGCGGCGGCGTCGGCGCCGGTTGATTTTTGCAGGGGGCCACTCGGCCCAATCCGTACACACACATTTGAGTAGCGTTGGAGGCGCCTGCCGACAGGACCGGAAGTGCATGGCGCCCAAAGCGATTGCAATGCCTTTGGAATGCATATTATCCTCCCCGCAAATATTGATGTTTTTGTAACATCAGTTTTAAATGTTACCATACTGAAACGTCGCGCGAATGGAATAATTGCATCTTTCTACAGGTCGTTGTTAATCGTGATGCTTGACGGGGGGCGACATCCATCAGTAACAAAGAAAACGCGCTCAAGCCTGCTGTGATGCGCTGGGATACTTGCGAAAAACGTGGATTCCGCCGCCGCAAGATTGTTGCGTTTCCGTCACAGGTCGCCAGGAACCGCGAGGGCTGCGCCCAGAGCGATTGACCGCCGAAAAAATGCGCGTAGCGTTCGATTAGTTCTCGAACAAAGCCGTTCCCGTAGCGCAATTTTACCGTTTTTGAGGAGACGCAGATGTTGCGCAAGGTTCTCTTGGCGTCGATCGCCGCCGCGACCATCGTCCCCGTGGCCTTCGCCGCGGACCTTCCGGCGCATGCGCCGCCTCCGCCTCCGCCGCCTCCGCTCTATAGCTGGACCGGCGTCTACGTCGGCGTGAACGCCGGCGGACACTGGAGCAATTCAACCACTGATCTCGGCGCGACCGACAGCTCGACACCCGATGTCGGCGCCGGCCTCGGCGCCGCGCAGGCAAATGGAGTCATTCCTTTTTCGGCCGCTGCCAACGCGTCCGGCTTCATCGGCGGCGGTCAGATCGGCTACAATTATCAGCTGAACAATCTCGTGTTGGGCGTCGAAGCCGATTTCGATGGAACGACCGGGCGCACGAGTTCGGACGCGCTGCTCTCCAACGCGATTTTTCCCCTTCCGACAGACACCCAAACCGCGCAGCGACTGGATTGGCTGGGAACGTTGCGTGGACGGTTCGGCTGGACGCCGATCGACCGGCTCCTGATCTACGCAACGGGCGGCCTCGCCTTTGGCCAGTCGACCGCGTCTCTCTCAGTAATCAATACCGCTGGGTTGCCGCCGATCGCGTCCTACGTTCAGGCCAAACGCAACACCGGCTGGACGGTCGGCGGCGGCCTCGAATATGCATTGCCTGACGCCTGGTCCAACTGGTCGGTGAAAGTCGAATATCTCTACTACGACCTCGGCTATTCCAACAGCACGATCTACTATTCGACCACCGACATTACCGGCGCCCCGAATTCTCGTCGCTGAACGGCAGGATCAGGCACAATGGCAACATTGTCCGCGCCGGTCTGAACTATAAGTTCAACTTCGGTTCGCCTGCGCCTGTCGTCGCGAAATACTGAACGGTCGACGGCGCATTCCGGTTCGGGCTTTAAGCGTTCCGCACCGGGGCCGCCGCGCGCTGCCGCCGCGCGCTCAGGCCGAAATGATGACCTTCAGCGCCTGCGTGTCCGCGGCGCGGCCGAAGGTGTCGTAGGCGTCGAGGATCTGGTCCAGCGTGAACCGGTGGGTGATGAGCCGGGCCGGGTCGAGCTTCTTCGACCGCACGGTTTTCAGCAGCATCGGCGTCGTCACCGTATCGACCAGGCGCGTGGTGATCGTGATGTTTTGCGACCACAGCCGTTCGAGATGCAGGTCGACCTTGACGCCATGCACGCCGATATTGGCGATGACGCCGCCGGGCGCGACGATATCCTCGCAGATCAGGAACGTCGCGGGGATGCCGACCGCCTCGATCGCCGTGTCGACGCCAACGCCGCCCGTCAGCGCCTTGACGCGCTCGGGCGCCTTGCCGTCGGCGCTGTTCACCGTCTGCGTCGCGCCGAAGCGGCGCGCGACCTCCAGCCGGTTGTCGTCGAGATCGATCATGATGATTTCGGCCGGCGAATAGAACTGCGCCGTGAGCAGCGCGGCGAGGCCGATCGGCCCCGCCCCAACGATCGCGACGCTGGATCCTGGCGCCACCTTGCCGTTCAGCACGCCGCATTCGAAGCCGGTCGGCAGAATGTCGCTCAGCATGACAAGCGCTTCTTCGTCGGCGCCGGCGGGAATCGGATAGAGGCTGGTGTCGGCGTGCGGGGTGCGGACATATTCGGCCTGCGTGCCGTCGATCTCGTTGCCGAGGATCCAGCCGCCGGTCGTGCAATGGGAGTAAAGGCCCTTGCGGCAATATTCGCATTTGCCGCAGGCCGAAATGCAGGAGATGAGCACGCGGTCGCCCGGCCGGAAGGCGGTGACGCCGGCGCCGACGCTGTCGATGACGCCGACCCCCTCGTGGCCGAGGATCCGACCCGGCGCGCAGGTGGCGACATCGCCCTTGAGGATATGCAGGTCGGTGCCGCAGATCGTCGTTTTGACGATCTTGACGATGGCGTCTCCCGGAGCCCTGATCTCGGGCTTCTGGCGGTCTTCGAGGGACTTCTTGCCCGGTCCGCCGTAAACGAGCGCTTTCATGAATTTCTCCGATCCGGTCGAGCGAGGTCAAAAACGCGCGACGCTCAGCTTAAAACGATCATGCGGGACCGCGCCGCGCCATGACCACGCTCAAGGCAGGCGCCCGATCGGCGAAAGGGCCGAATTGCGCCCGGGCCGGCGATGTGCTCCAAATCGGGGACGCCACCGGCGCGACGGACGGATGATTAGCGGGTTTCGGACCGCGGCATGCTGGTCTAGACTATTATCATGCACTCGAAGAGTCCGCCGCACGCAATGGATCCGCCACCCGGCGCCACCGCTTTCACGCGCGCTGCAGAGGCCGCTGGCGTCGGCGCCTGGCGCTATGTTCCCGCCACCGGCGTCGTCAGCCTCTGCGCCCGATCGGCGGCGCTGCTCGGCCACCCGTCTGGCGATCCGCTCGATTATGCGGGCTTTCTCGACCTCATTCACGCGGACGACAGGGCCATCGTGAATAAGGCTCTGGCGGCCGCCGTCGCCCGCCTTGACGCCTTCGACTTCGACCTGCGGCCGGCTGAACCGGCGACGGAGGAGTGGATCAGGGCGCGCGGGCGAATCATCGGCGGCGCCGGCGAGCCGATCGAAGCGATCGGGATTCTGCTCGGCCTCGCGCACCGAAAATCCGATGAAGAGGCGATGAGCCGTCTCGCCGCGATCGTGACCTCGTCCGACGACGCCATCGCCGGCGCGACGCTCGAAGGCGTCGTCACCGACTGGAACCGGGGCGCTGAGGCGGTGTTCGGCTACGGCGCCGAAGAGATGATCGGTCGGACGCTCGCCATCCTCGCGCCCGGCGACAATCGGAAGGAAACCCTCGAGATGCTGGAGCGCATCAAGCGCGGCGAGCGGATCGAACATTTCGAGACGCGCCGCCGCCGCAAGGATGGCGAGATCATCGACGTGTCGCTCACGATCTCGCCCGTGCGGGACGGCGCCGGACGTCTGCTCGGCGCGGCCAAGGTGGCGCGCGACATCACCGCGTCGAAGCGGGCGCAGACGGCGCTGATGGAGCGCGAGGCGCATCTGCGCTCCGTTCTCGACACGATTCCCGATGCGATGATCGTCATCGATGGCCAAGGGATCATCCGGTCCTTCAGCGCCGCGGCGGAGCGTCTGTTCGGCTATCCCGCCGCCGAGATCATAGGCCAGAATGTCAGCGTTCTGATGCCGTCGCCCTATCGCGAGCAGCATGACGCCTATATGGCGCGCTACGCCGCGACCGGAGAGCGGCGCGTCATCGGGCGCGGCCGGGTCGTCGTGGGCCTGCGCCGCGACGGCTCGACGTTCCCGATGGAGCTGTCGGTCGGCGAGGTGCGTTCCGGCGAGGGCCATTTCTTCACCGGTTTCGTGCGCGACCTCACCGAAACGGCAGGAGACCCAGCAGAGGCTGCACGATATGCAGGCCGCGCTCGTCCATATTTCGCGTTTCAGCGCGATGGGCGAGATGGCGTCGACCCTGGCGCATGAGCTGAACCAGCCCCTGACCGCGATCGCCAGCTATCTCAACGGATGCCGGCGCCTTCTCGACGGCGTCGAGACCCAGAAGACGGGCATGGTCCGGGACGCCATCGAACGCGCGGCCGACCAGGCTTTGCGCGCGGGCCAGATCATCCGCCGGATGCGCCAGTTCGTGGCCCGCGGCGATACCGAGCGGCACGTCGAAAGCCTCGCGAAGCTGATCGAGGAGGCGAGCGCGCTGGCGCTGGTCGGGATCAAGGAAACCGGCGTGCGCGTCTCGTTTCGCCTCGATCGCCGCGCCGCTTTCGTGCTCGTCGACAAGATCCAGATTCAGCAGGTGATGCTGAACCTGATGCGCAATGCGATCGAGGCGATGCAGGAAACGACGCGCCGGCGAGCTGACGATCTCGACCGTCGAAATCGACGAGGACACCGTCGAAGTCGTCGTGACCGATACGGGGCCCGGCATCGCCGCAGGAGATCGCGCATCAGCTGTTTCAGCCCTTCGTCACGACGAAGGCCGACGGCATGGGCATCGGGCTCTCGATCTCGCGAACGATCATCGAGGCGCATGGCGGGCGGCTTTGGGTCGAGCCCAATCCGGATGGCGGGACGATCTTCCGCTTTACCCTCAAGGCCGTGAATCCCGAGGAGCTGACCGATGGCGCATGACGCCGTGGTGCATCTGATCGAGGACGACGAGGGCGTGCGGCAGGGGCTCGCCTTCCTGTTGACCGCTTCCGGCTTCGCCGTGCGGGTCTATGAATCGGCTGTCGCCTTCCTGGAAGCCCTTCCGAGCGTGCAACCGGGCTGCATCGTGACCGACGTCAGGATGCCGGGGATCGACGGGCTGGAGCTGCAAAGACAGCTCAACGACAGGCAAATCGGCCTGCCGATCATCGTCATGACGGGCCATGGCGACGTGCCGCTCGCCGTCGAAGCCATGAAGGCGGGCGCCATCGATTTTCTCGAAAAGCCGTTCAACGACGAAGTTCTGCTGTCGGCGATCAGGATCGCGGTCGACCGTCACGCCCGCGATGCGCGCCGCAACGACGAAGCCGCCGCCTCGCCGGGAAACTCGCGTGCCTGTCGGCGCGCGAGCGCGATGTCCTCGATGGCCTTTTCGCGGGCCGGCCGAACAAAACGATCGCCTATGATTTGAAGATCAGCGTCCGCACCGTCGAGGTCCATCGCGCCCATCTCATGGCCAAGATGGGCGCCTCCAATCTGTCCGAACTGCTGCGGATGGCTTTTCTGGTCCGGCCAGGCGACGCGGACTGAGCTTTCTTCCGCCAACAACTATCTTCCGCCGGGACTTGTCCACCGCCAGGATCCGTTTTCTCGCGCGGCCGATCCGGCTGCGCTGAATGCAGGTTTGCGTTGAATCAAGGCGTCCGCCGTCTGCTTTCCCTAAACATTGCATATGAAATATTGCGATATAGCGGCTCGTGAGGGGCGGCGGAGCTGGTCCATGCCTGACAGGGAGCCTCTCGTGCTGATCGCCGACGACGATGTGGCGGTCCGCGATGCGCTTCAGTTCGCGCTTGGGCTCGCTGGGCCTTGACGGTGCATGCCCATGGCGGCGGCGCCGAGTTGCTGGCCGATGCGGACCTGCCGCACGCCCGCTGCATCATACTGGACGACGGCACGCCGCATTTGAATGGTTTTGAACTGCTGCGGCGTCTTCACGCCCGCAACATCCGCTCGCCCGCGATTATGCTCACCAACCACGCAACCGCCCGGCTTCGCGCGCGCGCCGACGCCGCCGGCGTTCGGCTCGTTCTCGAGAAGCCATTGATGGACAATGCGCTGGTCGACAGCATCCTGACGATCCTGCGAAGCGAGCCTGACCTCGCGCCCCCTGACTAGTGTGATCCGACGGAGCCGGAAGCATCGCGAACTTCTTGTTTTCCAATTATCTTAACCCGAAGCGGGGATCCCGCTTCGGGCCAAAATGTTTGAACGAGAAATCTAAGTAAAACTCCTTAGGATAGAACACGATTTTCCCGACGGCGCATCGGCGCTACACCAAACAAGGCATTTCGCCAGCTAGGAGCGCTCGATGCTGACCTCTTTTTCGAACTTCGCCGACGACGGATTTTCGACGCTGAAATCGGCGCCTTTGGGCATGCATCGGACTGCTCAGTCCTTCTCCGATCGGCGCGAAGTCCGGCGCCGTGCACGCGGCAGGTGCTGCATTTCGCGCCGGACGGCGAGATCTATGGCGACGGCGACGACAACGCGTCATTCTACAAAGTCCTGAGCGGCGTCGTGCGCACCTGCAAGTTCAGGAGCGACGGCCGGCGGCAAATCGATGCGTTCCATCTGCCCGGGGAGATTTTCGGCTTCGACGCCGGCGCGCAGCCATCGTCTTTCGGCCGAAGCGGTCTGCGACTGCGCCGTCGTCGCCTATCGCTGGCGCGCCCTGGAGACGCCCGGCGAAATCGACGATCGGCTGGCCGGGCAATTCTTTGCCTATGCGATGCAGAATCTGCAGCGCGCGCAGGAGCACTCCTTGCTGCTCGGGCGCCGCAGCGCAGCGCAGAAGGTCGCCGCCTTTCTTGTCGAAATGGCGGACCGCGCCGCTTGCGATCACATCATCGATCTTGCGATGGCGCGTCAGGACATCGCCGACTATCTTGGCCTCACCATCGAAACCGTCTCGCGGACGCTTTCCAACCTCGAGCGCGACGCCGTCATTTCGCTGCCGACGGCGCGGCGCGTCTGCGTGAACAATGCGCAGGCGTTGCGGCGCATCAGCTCCTGAAGCGGTGGAACCCTCCCCAGACCGGGGCCGACGCTCTAATTAATGCGCCTCGATGGACCCCGTTGAGCGCGGTTTGCGAAGCAAAACGATGGCGCAAAGGCTGATGATCAGCCCGACTCCGACGATCCAGAACGCGTCGGAATAAGCCGACACATACGCCTCGCGCCGAACCTGAGCCGCGATCGACATCAGCGCCTGCGCCCTGGCGATGGCGGGATCGGCGATGGCGGCGCGCGCTCCGGCCATCAGCATGGCGATCCGTTGCTGCGTCAGCGCGGCGTTCTGCGTCATCGCTTCGGCGAGGATCGAGAAGTGGAATTGCTCGCGCCGCTCGATCACCGTCGAAAGCAGGGCGATGCCGATCGACCCGCCGAGATTGCGCATCATGTTAGAGAGAGCCGAGGCGTCGGCCGTCTCGCGCGGCGGAAGGTTGGCCGTCGCCAGCTGCGACAGGGGAATTGAAAACAGCGGCTGGCCGGCGGCGCGCAGA
The DNA here is from genome assembly GCA_963757985.1 of uncultured Alphaproteobacteria bacterium. Lineage (GTDB taxonomy): Bacteria > Pseudomonadota > Alphaproteobacteria > Rhizobiales > Beijerinckiaceae > Methylocapsa. The sequence goes on from CAVWTQ010000003.1 coordinate 57,312, forward strand.
AGTTGCGGCAGAATCAGCTGGTCCATGCCGACGTCATGCGTCAGGTTCACATTGATGAAGCAGCTCGACGCAAAAAGCAGCGTTCCGACGACGACGAGCAGGCGGGGATCGACCCGTTTCATCAGGAAGGGCATGGCCGGAAACAGAACGAGTTGCGGCAGGCCGCTCCACATCACGACATAGCCGATCTGCTCGGCGTTATAGCCTTGAATTTGCGCGCAATAGAGCGGGATCACATAGGTCGAGCCGAGCGAAACGGCGCCCAGCACCGTCATCAGGACGCAAGACGCGCCGATCGTCGGATTGGCCGAGCACGCGCAGATTGATGAAGGGCTTCGCCGCCGTCAGCTCGCGCGCGATAAAGCAGGCGACGCCGACCGCGGCGATGATCGACAATTGGCCGATCGCGCTCGAACTCGAACCACTCTTTGCGCTGCCCCTCTTCAAGCACGAAGGTGAGGCTTGAGAGGCCGACGGCCATGGCCCCGATGCCGAACCAGTCGCCCTTTGGAAGCTCGGCCCACCGGGCGGCCTGCTTCGGCAGAGCGGTGAGCTGAATGATGGCGGCGATCGGACCCGGGATTAGGTTCAGGTAGAAAATATAATGCCAGGAAAAGCTGTCGGTCAGCCAGCCGCCGACCGTCGGCCCGAGGGCGGGCGCCATTGTCGCCGTGAGGCCGAAAAGCGTGATGCCGGTTCCCTGCTGCGACTTCGGCAGGCGGGTGCGCACGATGGTGATCGCCGTCGGGATGAGGACGCCGCCCGTAAAGCCCTGACCGGCCCTGAAGAGAATCAGCTGCGGCAGGCTTGTCGACAGCGCGCAGGCGACCGAGAAGGCGACGAAGAGGCCGGTGTTGACCGAAAGATAGCGGCGCAGGCCAAAGATCGATCCGAGCCAGCCGGTCAGCGGGATCACGATGATCTCGGCCATCAGATAGGCGGTCGAAATCCAGCTGCCCTGTTCTGGCGATGCGCCGATCGCGCCTTCGATGTCGGCGAGCGAGGAATTGGTGATCTGAATGTCGAGAATGGCGGTGAAGGCGCCGAGAATGGCCCCGGCGACCGCGAGCCAGTCGCCCGCGCTCGCCTTCGTCTCAGCGCCGCTCATCTTCCTCTTTCTGGGCGCTGCGCGTCACGCTTTCGCCGGCGCCATGATCGGACGGGCCGCGCGTGTCGACGGCCGCCTCGGCCGAGAGGCCCGGCCGCAGACGCGAGAGCAGGACATCGCTGTCGTCGAGAACGATCTTGACCGGGACGCGCTGCACGATCTTGGTGAAATTGCCGGTCGCGTTTTCCGGCGGCAACAGCGCGAACTGCGCGCCAGTCCCCGGCGCGAAGCTGTCGATGCGGCCGCGAAAGACATGATCGCCGAATGCGTCGACCGTGAAGGTCGCGGGCTGCCCCTCGGCCATCGCCCCGACCTGCGTCTCCTTGAAGTTGGCGATAAGATAGATCGCCTTGCCCATCGGCACGAGGGTCAGCAGATTGGAGCCGGGCTGCACGAGCTGCCCCTTGCGCAAGGCCCTGTCGCCGACGACGCCGTCGATCGGCGCGCTGATCGTCGTATATTCGAGATTGAGCTTTGCTTGTTCGAGATTGATTTCATATCGCTGCAAGCTGGCGCGCGCCGCGGCGTCGAGCGAGCGAAGCCCTTCCGTCTGTTTCTGCGCAGCGTCATAGCTAGCCTTCGCCTTGTCGAGCGCGGCCTGCTTCTGCAGCAGATCCGACGTCGCCTGATGCGAGCGCTGAATCGTGCCGGCGCCTTTTTGCAGAAGGGCGTCGTAGCGCGTCTGTTCCTCGGTGGCGAAATTGAGAGCGGCCGTCGTCGTGGCGACATCGGCTTTCGCCTCCTCGATCTTCGCCTGCTGCTGGATCAGCGCGGCGGCGACGCCCTCGAGGCTCGCGCGCGCCTTGTCGACATCGGCCTGCGACTGCAGAACAGCCACCCGAAAATCGCGATCGTCGATGCGCGCCAGAACCTGGCCGGCTCTCACCGGCTGATTGTCGCCGACGAAAACTTCCGTGACAAAGCCGCCGACCTTCGGCGCCACCACCACCTTGTCAGCCTGCAAAAAGGCGTTGTCGGTCGTCTCCACGAAGCGGCCGTCCGTCCACCAATGCCAGCCAAAGCGCCCCGCCGCAGCCAGCGCGAGGAGCAGCGCAAGGGCCAGAAATGCGCGCTTGCGGCGGGATCGGGAAGGCGCTTTTTCGGCGATGGCCGGCGCGTCGCCCTTTGCTGGCGGGACCAGTCGGGCCGCGGCCGGAACCTCGCCGCGCAGGCGGGCGAGGGCCTCGCCGCCGACGGCGTGTTCGCGCGGCGGGGCGCCGGGCAGAGGAAGAGTGCTTGCGGACAGGTCCATGGATCGGTCATAATGAAACGGAACGGTACCGTTCTATTCTTTCGGGCGGCGATTGGCAAGCGCGTATTTTGGGGCAGAGGATGAAAAACGCGCCGGGCCACAGCCACGCAGACGGACGCCGCGGGGATGCGCGCGGCGGGCGCCCGACCAAAGCGGCGGCGGCGGAGCGCGACGAACGCCTGCTTGAAATCGCGGCGCAAATGTTCATGCGCGACGGCTTCGACGCGACGTCGATGGAGCGGCTGGCGGAGACCGCCAAGATCGGCAAAGCGACCCTCTACGCCCGCTATGCCGACAAGAGCCAATTATTCGCCGATATCCTGCGCCGGCGCATCGTCTTGACCTATGGCCCCCTGGAGGCGGAATTCCTCCAGGGCCTCGGCGGAGGGAGTCTCGAGGATACGCTCTTGATTTTGGCGCGGCGATTCGTCGACCTCTCCCTGAAGCCTTCCTCGATCGCTCTCGGGCGCATTCTCGCGGCCGAGGGAGAGCGCTTCCCCGAACTCGGCAAGCTCGCCGTCGAGGAAGGACTGAACCGGCAGATCAGGCTCGTAGAGGCCGTGCTCTTGCGGTTTGGCGCCACGCATCGCTACGCGATCGACGACTTGGCGCTGGCGGCGGACCTTTTCCTCAGCATCGTGCTCGGCCGGATTTCGCGCATGGCTTTGCTCGGCGTGCGGATGGAGCCCGAGACGCTCGACCGACGCATCCGCGAAGCCGTGCGGACATTCGTCAGGGGCATCACGCAAGAGGCAGATAGATCACAATGACTTTGGATTGAAATAATCCAAAGTCATGAGCGTGATTGATTTCAGCCCGTGTTGCGCAAGCCGGCGGCGATGCCGTTGATCGAGATCAGGATGGATCGCAAGGTCTTGTCGTCGTGCTCGCCCCCGCGCCACCGGCGCAGCAGCTCCACCTGCAGATGGTTCAGCGGCGAAATATAGGGAAAGCGATGGCTGAGCGAGGCGGCGAGCGCCGGATTGTCGGCGAGTCGCGTCGTCGCCCCGGTGATCTCGTTCAGCGCTTTGACGGTGCGGCGCCACTCGTCTTCGAGCGAGGCGAAGACGGCGCGCGCGAGGTCCTGGTCCGGAACCAGCTCGGAGTAGCGTTGCGCGAGATGCATGTCGGCCTTGGCGAGCACCATGTCCATGTTGGATAGAAGGGCGCGGAAGAACGGCCATTCGGCGCTCATGCGCCGCAGCAGCGCCATGCGCTCCTTCGGCGCCTCCGAAACAAATGCTTCGACCGCCGAACCGAAGCCGAACCAGCCCGGCAGATTGAGGCGCGCCTGACCCCAGGAAAAGCTCCAGGGAATGGCGCGCAAATCCTCGATGCGCCGCGTCGAGCGGCGCGAGGCCGGACGCGAGCCGATATTGAGTTCGGCGATTTCGGCGATCGGCGTCGCGGTGAAGAAGTAATCGACGAAGCGGGGATTGTCGTAGATCACCGCCCGGAACGCTTTCATGCTGGCCGCCGAAAGCGCCGCCGCCGCGTCGAGAAACGCCGTCGGCGCGGCGCCCGCCGACGGAAGCAAGGTCGCCTCCAGCGTCGCCGCGACAAGGGCTTCGAGATTGAGAAGCCCAATTTCGGGGTTGGCGTATTTCGAGGAGATCACCTCGCCCTGTTCGGTCAGCCGGATCTGCCCTGCGACCGTCCCCGGCGGCTGCGCGAGGATCGCTTGATAGCTCGGGCCGCCGCCGCGCCCGACCGTGCCGCCGCGGCCGTGGAACAGTCGCAGCGCGATGCCGTCCAGCCCGGCGAACAATCCGGCGAGCGCCGTCGACGAGCGATAGAGCTCCCAATTGCTGGTGAAGAATCCGCCGTCCTTGTTGCTGTCGGAATAGCCGAGCATGATTTCCTGCTCGGCGCCCGAGCCGCGCACGAGATCGGCGACGCCGGGCAAGGCGTAGAAATCGCGCATGATCGCTTCGGCGTTGCGCAGATCCTCGATCGTCTCGAACAGGGGGACGACCATCAGTTCGACGGAAGAGCCGGCGTCGCCGAGCGCGCCATGCATCATGCCGCATTCTTTCTGCAGCACGAGCACTTCGAGCAGATCGCTGACCGTCTCCGTATGGCTGATGATGTAGTGCACCACCGCGGGCCTGCCGAAGGATTTGCGCACGTCCCGCGCGGCCTCGAAGATGTCGAGTTCTTCCTCCGTGCGCGGCCCGTAGACGACGCCTGGAACCCGCAGCGGGCGGGGATCGCGCAGGAGGCCGAGCAGCAGCTTCCGCCGGCCCTCTTCATCGAGCGCGCTATAGTCTTCGCGAGACGCGCGCGACCGAGAGCAGCTCTTTCAGCGTCTCCTCATGCCGGTCGGAGCTCTGGCGCAGATCGACCGAGGCGAGGTGGAAGCCGAACACGTCGACGGCGCGGCGCAGCGGCGCGAGCCGGGCCGGAACGAGCGCGGCGCCATGGTTGGCGCGAAGCGAGTCCTCGATGATCGCGAGATCGGCCTCAAGTTCGCCGGCGTCGATATAAGGCTCGCCCGGCGCGACGGCGTGGCGCAAGGCTTCGCCGCCGGTCAGCATGACGAGGGTCGAGGCCAGCCGCGAATAGACGCCGGCGAGCGCGCGCCGATAGGGTTCGTCCTCGCGATGAGGGTTTTCATCGCCCGATCGATCGGCGAGGGCCTCAAGCTCCGGCGTCGAGCCGACGAGCTTGCGCGAGATCGACAGCTCGCCGCCGAGCTGATGCACCTCCGTCAGGTAGTAGCGCAGCGCGGTCTCGCACTGGCGCCGCAGGGCAAGCTCCAGCGTATCGGCGTTGATGTTCGGGTTGCCGTCGCGGTCGCCGCCGATCCAGGATCCCATGCGGAAGAAACTGCCGATCCGTTCGCCCGGAAGATGCTCCTCGAGTTCGGCGTAGAGGCGCGGAATCTGGCGCAGGAACGTCATCTGGTAGAAGCTCAGCGCGTTCTCGATCTCGTCGCGGACGGAAAGGCGCGCATAGCGCAGAAGCCGGGTCTGCCACAATTGCGCGATGCGGGCGCGAAGCATGATTTCATTTTGCTTGCGTTCGCGCTCGCCCTTGAGGGTTTCGCGGGCGAGCAGAAGCTGCGCGATCGAACGCTCGGCCTCGAGCAGGCTCCGGCGCTGAACCTCGGTCGGATGCGCGGTGAGCACGGGCGAAATCATGCTGCGCTCCAGCGCGTCGGCGACGGTCCGCGGCGCGATCTTTGCGCCGGCCGAGGCGCTCGAACGTCTTGGCGAGCGTGCCGCCTTCGTGGCGTTGCGGCTCTTTCTCGGCCAGCGCCGCGCGGGTGCGAATATTGTGCCGGTCCTCGGCGATATTGGCGAGATGGGCGAAATAGCTGAAGGCGCGGATGACCGCCATGGTCTTTTCCGAGGTCAGGCCGCGCAGCAGCGCGTCGAGCTTGTGGCCCGCCTCCGGATCGGAGCCGCGCTGAAAGGCGACGCTAAGGCGCCGGATGGTCTCGATCCGCGCGAATGTTTCCTCGCCCTCCTGTTCGCGGATGGTGTCGCCGAGCAGCTGGCCGAGCAGACGGATGTCGTCGATCAGCGGACGCTCGATGATCGAGGCGCCTGCCGGCTGTGCGGGGTCGAGAGATTTCGTCATCAATGCCTCTTTGGGGTCGAGCTTGGCGGGTTCTTGGGCGGTTGCCTGCCGGTTTCCTGGGCGCGGACAGCGGCGCGACGTCTTTGGGCGTTTTGGCGCGAAAGGCTGTCGCAGCAAATACCGCGCCAGTCGAGGCGCGAAACGCGCCGAAGCCCGCGATGGGCCGGGACGGTCGATTGACAAAAGCCGGGATCGTCCGAATATCAGTTTCAAACAAGAAAAGCCAATCTGCGGCCGGGCCGCCTGCGTCGGAGGCCGGCGCCAGATGGAGGCGACGCCATCATGACGGAACACCTCCCGAAGCCCGCTGCCGGACCGCGCTCGATCGCCCTCATAGGTCCTCAAGGGGCCGGCAAATCGACCTTGTTCGAAGCCCTTCTGGCGGCGGCGGGCTCGCCGGCGAAACGGCAGGCCGAGACGCGCGGCCAGGTCAGGCGGGGCGGAGGCGAGGCTTGGCCATTGCTCCTTCCTCAACGAGCGCTGGTCGATCATCGATTGCCCCGGCTCGGTCGAATTCTCCTACGAGACCGAGGCCGCGCTGATGGCGGTCGATCTCGCCGTCGTCGTCTGCGAACCGGCGACCGAGCGCGTCTCCAACCTGCCGCTGCTGCTGAAAACGCTCGAAGAGCGCGGTCTGCCTCATCTCATCTTCATCAACAAGATCGATACGCTGGCGGGCTCGTTCCATGACGCCATCGCGGCGCTGCAGGCGCATTCGGCGCGCCCGCTTCTGCCGCGCCAGCTGCCGATCCGCGCGGGCGACGCCGTCATCGGCTATGTCGATGTCGTGACCGAGCGCGCCTTCCGCTATGGCGAGCAGCAAAGGGTCGAGCCGATCGAACTGCCGCCGCAAATGCGCGAAACGGAGAAGGAGGCGCTGACCGGGCTGACCGAGACGCTGGCGGATCAGGACGACGAATTGATGGAGAAGCTGCTCGACGACGTGACGCCGACGCCGGACGAGCTCTACCAGCACATGCGCAAGGATCAGGCGAAAGGCTCGATCGTCGAAGTGCTGATCGGGTCGGCGAGCCGGGGCCATGGCGTCTGGCGCCTGTGGAAGGCGTTGCGCCACGATGTGCCGGAGGCGTCCGAAACGGCGCTGCGCCGCGGCGTCCCGGACGGCGATCAGCCGGCGGTCCAGATCTTCAAGACCGTGCAGGCGGGCAAGCTCTGTTACGGCCGGGTCTGGCGCGGCCCGCTGCGCGACGGCGCGACGCTGGACAGCGTCCGCATCGGCGGCATCCACCGCTTCGCCGGGACGGAATCGGTGCGGGCCACCGAGGCCGACGCCGGCGAACTCGTCGCGCTCGGCCGGCTCGACGGCGTTGCGACCGGCGCGTTTCTCGGCGCCGCCGCGCCGGAGCCCTTCCCGGAGCCGCCGTCGCCGGTCTATGAACTCGCCATCACGACGATGGATCGCAAGGACGACGTCAAGCTTTCGGCGGCCCTGCACAAGCTCGTGCAGGACGATCCTTCGCTCAGCGTCGAACACAGGATCGAGACCGGCGAGACGGTGCTGAGAGGCCAGGGCGAAATCCATCTCAACAGCGCGATCGAGCGTCTGTCGTCAGCCTATAATGTCCAGGTCGCGGCGAGCGCGCCCAAGATCGCCTACAAGGAGACGATCAGGCATGCCGTCTCGCAGCATGGCCGCGTCAAGCGCCAGACCGGGGGCCATGGCCAATTCGCCGACGTAAAGCTCGAGATCGAGCCGCGCCCGCGCGGCTCCGGCTTCCTGTTCACGGACAAGATCGTCGGCGGCTCGGTGCCCCGAAACTATATTCCGGCGGTGCGCGAAGCGGCCGAGGAAGCGATGCAGAAAGGCCCGCTCGGCTATCCCGTCGTCGACGTCGGGGTCACTCTTGTCGATGGCGGATTCCATGCGGTCGACAGCTCCGACATGGCGTTCAGGAGCGCGACGCGCGCCGCCATCGCAGAAGGGTTGGCCAAGGCCGAGCCTGTTTTGCTGGAGCCGGTCGATCACGTGACCGTCAGCGTGCCGAACGCCTTCACCGCGGCCGCCCAGCGCCTGCTGAGCGGGCGCCGCGGCCAGATCATGGGCTACGCTGAAAAGCCCGGCTGGCCCGGCTGGGACGACGTCGAAGCGCTCGCGCCGGCGGCCGAGCTTCACGACCTCATCATGGATTTGAGATCCGATACGATGGGGCTCGGCGCCTTCCGCCGCCGCTTCGATCATCTTTCCGAGGCGCGGCGATAAATCGACGCGCGCAGGGAGCGTCTCGCCTCAATCGCCTTTATCGACCACTTCGGTCGCAGGCCGGTCGTCGCCTTCGGCGTGCTCGATCTTCCAGTTCCCCGTCCGGGTTTCATATTCGATCTCTTCGGTCTTTCCGGGGGTGCGCTGTTCCGCGGCCGCGCGCTGCGCGGCTTTTACCGCCGCGTCATGGGTCGGGAAGGTCTCGGAGAAAACGCCATCGACCGTATAGGCCCAGCCTCCGTCGTGCTCGACCACGTGATAGGCGACGATAGCCATGTCGTTGCTCCTTCTTGAGAGCGGCGCGGGATCATGGTTGCTAACACGCATCCGGTCCGGACTCAATTGATGGCGGCGCGCGTGTGCACGCCCCTCGCCGATCCGGACGGCGCGGCCTATATGGAGTGCAAATGCCCCTGAATTGGTCCCAAAAAGGCAAATGATGAACAGAAATCTCCAGCCGATCGCCGAGTCTCTCAAGCGCAACGGATTCGCTTTCGCGGAGGCCGAGGCGATGGCAGCGCGTCGCTCGGCGAGGCGGGCCTTGCCGATTGGGAGAGTTTCGCAAAAAGCTGGGACCGATCTCGGCATCGACGCCTATATGGCCGACGGGGGACGCTACCGCCGCCGCCGCCACGCGGCTTTTGCGGCCTCAAGCGATGGCGTTGCGCGAAAGCCGCATCAGCCGCATTATCAGAGCCGCGACTATAATCCGTTGAATGGCGGCATCGAGCGCTGGTTCGCGCCGGTCGCCGAAGCCATCGGCGCCCACCCGGCGATGCGGGCGATTCTGCGGACCTGCTTCGATCTCTTCGACAGCCTGACGCCGCAAGGCACAAGGCCGCCGGTCTGGCACGTCGAGACCCACCAGTTCCGCATCGAGGCCAAGGCGGGCGTGGAAGGGCGCCCGACGCCCGAAGGGCTGCATCAGGACGGCGTCGACTGGGTGCTGGTCCTCCTGATCGCGCGGGAGAATGTCGCGAGCGGCATGACGTCGATCCACGATCTCGCCAATCGCAACATCGGCAATTTCACGCTGACCCAGCCGTTCGACGCCGCCTTTGTCGATGATTCGCGCGTGTCGCATGGCGTGACGCCCGTCGAGCCTCTGGATCCCGCGCGCCCCGCCTACCGGGACGTACTGGTCGTGACTTTCCGGCGCTAGGCGGGATGAGGAAAGCGGAAACCACTTTTCCGTCCGCATCCCGCTCTAAATTATTGGGATCGATCATCGTGATCTGGGGCATCGTCCGATCAGCCATAAGGGCCGGAATTTGCCGTCAAAGCGAAAGGACACGCGGTGGCAAAGAACAGGATTTGCGTTTGGTACGATAAGGACGCCGAGGCTGCGGCCCGCTTTTACGCCGAAACCTTTCCCGATAGCGAGGTCAGCGCCATCCACCGTGCGCCCAGTGACTACCCATCCGGCAAGGCGGGCGACGTGCTGACGGTCGAGTTCACAGTCGCCGGCATCCCTTGTCTCGGTCTCAACGGCGGTCCCGCGTTCAAACACAGTGAAGCCTTCTCGTTCCAGATCGCAACCGACGATCAGCACGAGACCGACCGATACTGGAACGCCATCGTCGGCAATGGCGGCGAGGAGAGCGCGTGCGGCTGGTGCAAGGACAAGTGGGGCGTCTCCTGGCAGATTACACCGCGCGTACTGACCGAGGCGCTGGCAATCGGCGGCGACGAAGCAAAGCGTGCGTTTGACGCGATGATGGCCATGAAGAAAATCGACGTCGCCGCGATCAAGGCGGCGCGGCGCGGCTGACGTTCCTGTCCCGACCGGTCAGGGATTCAGCGGATTTTCAGCGCCTCCAGGGGACGCTCTTTGGAAAGGAGCGGTCATGCCCCGGGGCGTGATGAGAGACTGTGCGCGCCCTTAGGCGTGGCCGGCGCCCTTCGACCGGCCACGCCCGCGCGCGCAGCCCTATTGCGCGAAATAGCTGTCGTCGAGCAGCATGTCCTCGAAGAAGGCGCCGAACTTGCGGTCGCGGTCGCGGATATGAATTTCGAGCACCCAGAGCAGGGGCGACGGGCGGAAGTCGATCTCGGCGAGCGGCCCGTCATAGACCGCGGCATGCGGAAAATCGGACAGCCGGTGCCCGGAGAGATCGAGGTTCAGCTCCCAGCCCATCGCCTCCGCCTCGGCGGTGGCGAAATCATAGAGCCCCTTGCCGCTCAGCCCCGTCTGCGTCCATTTCTTGCGGACGATGTGGAACAGCTTGCGGGCGTCGGCGGCGCAGCGCGCCATCTCTGCGTTCGATCCGACAATGAAAGTGTCGCCGCCGTCGCCCTCCCAATCCTGCCATACCGGACCGATGTCGATGAAGAACAGATCGTTCTCGCCAAGGATCACGCCCGGGTCGGACGGCGCGCCGAAGGTCTTCAGCGTATTTGAGCCGAACCGGACGTAAACGTCGTGCCAGCCCTTGATCATGTCGAGACCGGCGAGGAGATCCTTCGCCATCTCGACGGCGTCCTCCTCCACCATGCCGGGTTTTACGCGCGCGGCGATCTCGTGGATGGCCTTGCGCGTGCGATCGCGCACGAACAGCATTTTTTCGACGGTGAAGGCGGCGCCGACGTCTTCAAGATTTGGTTTCAAGGCGACATTGGTCATTCGATTTCTCCTGTTGTGGATTGAACGGTTTCGCGTGGAGGTTTGACCTTCTTCGGAACGATATGAACGGTGAGGCCGCCCAGCGCCGCCGCCAGCTCGATCTGGCAGGAGAGGCGGTCGTCCTCATGCGGATCGTGAAGGTGGGGCAGCAGCCGCGCCTCCGACCGCCCGGGCGGGATCAGGCGATCGCGCCAGGCCGCATCGACCCGGATCCGGCATCCGCCGCAGCAGGCGCGGCCGCCGCAGACGGAGATGATCGGCGCCTGCGCCCGCAGCAGGGCGTCGAGCAGGCGTTCGCCCTCGATGGCCGCGATCTCGCGCAAATCGCCGGCGCCATGACCAAGCATCACGGAAACGGGGGCTGCGTCCGTCGTCATGTTCGCGATCTTTCTGGTTCAGGGACATGGCTCCGCCGCGGCCTTGCGGCGCGGGACCGCGGGCGGGCGGTTCATCGGGTGGACCGGCGGCCGCGCGACGGCGGCCGCCGGACACGGGTCAGGCCGTCTGACGCTGCGGATGCGTCAGATCGAGATCCTGCCGGATTTTCGCCTGGGCGGCCGGCTTGCTGCGATGGAAGAACACGATCCAGGCGACGCCCGCGAGCAGATAGGCGAGATAGACGTAGGGGAAATACCGGACCGGCGCGTCGGGGATCGGGTAGACGCTGCCGACCGCCGGAATGACCAGCAGCAGCAGCGAGGCGGCGCAAACCGCGATGTCCTGCGGCCGCAGTTCCTGCAGCTTGTTGAGATAGGCCGGCGCGGCGAGGGAGATCAGGAAGTAGGGCACGATGAAGCCGAAGGCGGCCAGCGTTCCGACATAGTTGAAGGCGTCGAGCGGAGCGACCTTCATGAGGATCAGGGTCGTCGGAACCGCAAAGGCAATGACGCTCATCACGGTGACCGCCACATGCGGCGTCTCGTTCGTCTCATGCGCGTCGCCGGTCGAGGCGTGCAGGAGACCGTGCCGGCCCATCGCATAGATGACCCGCCCGCCTGCGTTGATGCAGGACAGGCACAGCGCGAAGAAGCTGATCATCGCGCCCGCCGATATCGGCGCCTGCAGAGCGGGAACATGCGCGAGAACGGCCATCACGTTGAGCGGCGCGTCGATCTGGTCGAGCGGCGTCGCATAGCCGCGCACCGCCTGCACCATGGTGTAGGTGACGAAAACGAAGAACGCGCCGGAGACGACGAGGCTGAGCCACACCGCGCGCGGGATCGATTTCAACGGATCTTTCGCTTCGTCGCCGAAGGCCGTCGCGCATTCGAAGCCGACGAGGCTGAAGATCGCGACGACGACGCCAAGGCCGAGTTTCGACCAGGGCAGCGCGCTGACCGCGAATTGTTGCGTGTCGAGTGCGAAGCCGTGATTGCCGAGCGTGATGAAGCAGAGGATCAGGATCAGCGTCACGGAGATCCCCTCGAACCCCAGCATCAAGATGGCCGAAAGGCGAACGTCCTTCCACGCGCAGAACCACGCGACGCCGACGCAGAGGGCGAATAAAAGGATCGGCGAAACGGTGATCCCGATCATCTCCAGGAGTTTGCCGGCGAAGATCGTGAAGCCGGTGACGCCGGCCATCGAAATGCCGAGATAGGCCCAGATCAGCGACCAGCCGCCGATGCCTCCGGCGGTGAGGCCAAGACCGCGCGAGATATAGGCGTACATCGATCCCGACGAGGTCGAACGCCGCGCGAACTGGTTCAGGTTGAGCGCGACGAAGAGGAGCATCACCGTCCCGAGTGCGTAGGACAACCAGCTCCAGTCGCCCGTGTTTGAATACATCACGGGTATTATCAAGGCGGCGGTCATTGTCGGCGAAATAAGGGCGATCGCCTGAGCCAACAGCTCAGGAAAGCCAAGACAGTTTTTCTTCAAAGATGCGGCGACCATGGGCTTTTGCTCCTTTGGAATTCAAGCCAGCATCAATGACAGCCCGGATCGTTTTTCCGATTTTTTGCAAACCGATAATTTATGTTGAGTGATCCTAGACCTGAAGCTAGAGGATCAGAACCTCCAGTTTCGGAAGAATGGTCTGGGCCAGTTCGGAGTCCGCTCATGTTGCGGCCATGGGTGCTGAGAATCATCCTTCGAAGGGATTCCGCCGCCTCGGTTCATCGCCAGATCACGCACGCCATCATCGAGGAGATCCGCGCCGGGCGGCTGGCGCCGGGCAGCGCCCTGCCGGGCAGCCGCAAACTCGCCGAAAGCCTCAAGGTCAACCGCAAGACGGTGGTCCAGGCCTATGACGAACTCGTCGCGCAAGGCTGGCTCGCGGCGGATTCGACAAGGGCCACCTTCGTCCCGTCGCAACTGCCGCAACTGCCGAATGTCGAACAGGGCGTTCGCGCGCCGCGGCAGAACCGGCCGAGCGGCAAGATCGCCGACGAGCCCGATTTTCGTCTGCGCCGGAGGCCGCCGGCGATCGACCTATCTGCCGCGCGCCGATGGCGTGCTGGCGTTCGACGACGGATCGCCCGATACGCGGCTAATGCCGGTCGACGCGCTGGCGCGGGCCTATCGCAGGGCGCTGCTCGAGGCGGGGCGCGGCAACAGGCTCGGCTATGGCGATCCGCGCGGCTCGCAGAAGCTCCGCTCGCGCCGTCTCCACCATGCTCAATCTGGATCGGGGCTTGAGTTGCGCCCCGGAAAACATCTGCATCGTGCGCGGCAGCCAGATGGGCATTTATGTCGCCGCGCGCATCTTGATCGAGCCGGGCGATGTCGCCGTCATGGAGCAGCTGAGCTATCCGCCGGCGCGCGAGGCGTTCCGCGCCGCCGGCGCCGAGATCGCGATCGTCGATCTCGACTCGCAGGGCATGCGGCTCGACCAGCTCGAGGCGCTATGCCGCCGCAAGCGCGTGCGGGCCGTCTATGTGACGCCGCACCATCAGTTCCCGACGACGGTCGTGCTGCGTCCCGAGCGCCGGCTCTACCTCATGATGCTGGCCGAACAGTTCGGATTCGCCATCGTCGAGGATGATTATGACCACGAGTTCCATTTCGATCATCGGCCGATGCTGCCGCTCGCCAGCGCCGATCGCGGCCGCAAGGTCGTCTATATCGGCTCGATGTCGAAGGTGCTGAGTCCCAGTCTGAGGATGGGCTACATGCACGCGCCCGTGCCGGTCATCGACCGGGCGGCGGCCGAGGTGATGATGATCGACCGGCAGGGCGATCCGGCGGGCGAGGACGCCGTCGCCGAGATGATGGGCGCGGGCGTCATCAAACGCCATACGCGCAAGGTTCTGCGCATCTACGCGGAGCGCCGCGCGCTGCTTGGGCGCGCTGCTGCGAGGAGGCTTTCGGCTCCGAAATCGAGTTCCTCCTCTCGCCGGGCGGCCTCGCGCTCTGGGTGCGTTTTGACGGATCGATCGACATGGGAAAGCTCGCGGACGCCGGCGCGCCGCAACTTCGTCAGCTTTCTTCCCGGATCGGCCTTCGCAATGACTGATGCGCCGGTCCAGGCCGCGCGGCTCGGCTTTGCCAGCATGAATCCCGATGAGTTGGGCCAGGCCGTCGAGCGGCTGCGCGCGGCGCGGCGGCTGATCGCTTGAGGCGTCAGGCGCTCTGCCTTTGCGCCGCCTTGGCGACGATGCCGCAAAGATTGTCGTTGAGCAGCGCGCGCCGCCGCGTTGAACGCCGCCATTTTGGGCGCGATCGTTGCGCCAAGGCCAGCGGCCTCCTTCGCGCCGATCGCCTTTTCGAGGCTCTCCCTGTACTCGGGAATCTGCTCCCATTCGCCGACCGCGCTCTCTTCGATCTCGGTGTGGAACTGGAGGCCGTAGGCATGCTGGCCGAAGCGAATCGCCTGCGCGGGGCAGGCCGAATTGCCGGCCAGAATCCGCGCGCCCTCGGGAAGCCGCGTCACCTCCGCGCCATGCCATTGAAAGGTCTCGAAGCCCTCCGCAAATCCCTGGAACAGCGGATCGACCTGACCCTCCGGCGTCAGGTCGACGCGCGCGAGGCCAACTTCGGGCCGCCCCATCAAGCCGACTTCGCCGCCGAGCGCGGCGGCCAGCAATTGATGGCCAAGGCAAACCCCGAAATAGGGCCGGCCGAGATCGCGCACCCAGTGCCGGATAGCGGCCTTTTCGCGGACGAGCCACGGATAGGCTTTCTCCTGCCAGACATCCATGCGGGCCGCCCATGACGACCAGAAGGTCGAAGCCCTCGAGGGTCGGAATCGCCTCGCCGGCGTCGAGCTCGACGGCGCGCCAGTCATGCCCGGCCTGCGTCCAGAAGGTCCGGAAAATGCCAGGGTGCTCGACGGCGACGTGCTGAAAAACCAGAATGCGCATCATGGAAGCCTCAAAGCAAAACGCGGGCCGCGGCTATATTCAGGAGAATTCATTTATATTCAAGAGAAAATTACTAATTCCTCAGTGCAAGAAAATCGCGCGATTGCATGGCGCGCTTGATGCATGATCGGTCGGCTCCAGCAGGGTCAAGAGGCAATGGGAAAAATCGCGGCGCTCTATCGCTATCCCGTCAAGGGCTTCAATGCGCAGCCGCTGTCGGAAGTCGCAATCGAGGCGGAGGCCGGATTCCCGAAGGATCGATTTTACGCATTCAGCCGGGGCGAGCTTCCGCCCGACCATTATGCGAGGCGCGGCCGAAAACCGAGTTCCTGATGCTCTTGCGCGATGAGCGGCTGGCGGCGCTCGATGCAAGGTTTGACGACGTGGGCGATGATCGTCTGTCGCTCTTCAGCGCCGGAAAGCTCCTCTTCGAAGGCTCTCTCACAGAAGCCTCCGACGTCGCGCGTCTTGAAGACTTCATCGCGGCCTATATGGCGCCCTTCATGCGCGAACAAGCGCCGGCCAAGCCGAAATTGCTGCGGTTCCCGGGCGCCAGTTCACCGATGTCGCCGGGCGGGGCGAATCGATGATGCGCGCGGTGTCGCTCATCAATCTGAAGTCCGTCCGCGCGCTCGAAGAAGCGATCGGAGCGCCGCTCGATCCGCTGCGCTTTCGCGCCAACATCTATTTCGAAGGGGAGCGGGCCTTCGAGGAGTTCGACTGGATCGGCAAGACGGTCAGCATCGGCTCGGCTGGCGCCCTCGCCGCATTGCGCACCCAGCGCTGCGGCGCGACCAACGTCAATCCGGCGACGGCCGCGCGGGACGCCAATGTTCCGGCAGCGCTGGTTCGCGCCTTCAATCATCCCGATATGGGCATTTACGTCGAGATGAAAGCGAGCGGGAAGATCGCGCTCGGCGACGCTGTCGCGTGCGCGTAGCCAGTGCTGCTCGAACGCCGCATCTATCGTCCCGCGCAGGGCGCGGATATGATCGCGCTCCCGCGGCGCCATCGCCGCATTTGACGGAGGGCGAAGCCATCACGCGTTCAGAACTCCTGGCCCGACCTTCCCTATGCGGCATGGCGCGATACCTGCCAAACGCTTCACCTCATGACGCAGATCGTCGGCAAGATCAGGCTGGCGCGCACGCCCTGGCTCAATCATTCGTGGCACGTCACGCTCTACGTCTCGCCGCGCGGGCTGACGACATCGCCGATTCCCGACGGCGAACGCAGCTTCGAGATCGCGTTCGACTTCATCGCGCATCGGCTCGTCGTTGAGACGAGCGATGGCCAAAGTTGGCGCATGCAACTTCGGCCCGTACCCAATCGCGGACTTCTACGCGACCGTCGTCGAGGGTCTCGCTGGTTTGGGCATTGAAGTTGTGATCGACCAGACGCCCAATGAATTGCCTGATCCCATCCGCTTCAGCGAAGACCGGGTCCACGCCGCCTACGACGCCGAATATGCGCATCGGCACTGGAAGGCGCTGGTGCAGATCGATCGCGTGTTCAAATTGTTCCGCACCGGCTTCATCGGCAAGTGCAGTCCGGTTCATTTTTTCTGGGGCAGCTTCGATTTCGCCGTGACGCGGTTCTCCGGACGGCGCGCGCCGCTGCATCCGGGCGGCGTTCCGCATCTGCCCGACGCGGTCGTTCGCGAGGCCTATTCGCATGAGGTGAGCAGCGCGGGCTTCTGGCCGGGCGGCGGCGGGATCGACTATCCGGCCTTCTATTCCTACGCCTATCCGGCGCCGCCCGGTTTCGCAGCAGTTGCGGTTCAGCCGAAAGGCGCATTCTTCAGCGAGGCCTTGCAGGAATTCATTCTGCCCTACGACGCCGTGCGGACCGCCGATTCGCCCGACGCGGCGCTGCTTCAGTTCCTTGCAGACGACCTATGACGCGGCGGCCGATCGTGCCGGATGGGATCGCGCGGCGCTTGAATGCGCGCTGGGACAATTAGATCGGCCGCGAGTCGTCTCCGCGCCAGGCTGAAGGCGGCGCGCGGCGCCTTGTGTGAAGCCGTCCGTGCGCGGAATGGGTGGGCGATGCGATCGCTCCCATATATCGATCGAAGCGCCGGCGCCCCGCCGCGCGGAATGGACCCGCATGATCAGCATTTTCGAATTGTTCAAGATCGGCATCGGGCCGTCCTCGTCGCACACCATCGGACCGATGAAGGCGGCGGACGCCTTCGTTCGCGCGCTGACGGACGCTGGCTTTCTTAGCCGGACCGCGCGCGTGCGCGTCGACCTTTATGGCTCGCTCGCCTGGACCGGCCGCGGCCATTCGACCGACAAGGCGGTGATCCTCGGGCTCGCCGGGGAGAAGCCCGAAACGGTCGATCCCGACCGCGCCGACGAGCTTGTCGCGGCGATCGAAAAGACCCACAGCCTGCCGCTCGGCGGCAAGGCTCCCGTCGCCTTCCACGCCGAGTGCGACATCGTTCTCGATCGCATCACCAAGGCGCCGCATCATCCAAACACCCTGCGTTTCACGGCATTCGATGCGGCTGGGCAAACGCTGGCGGAAGAGCGCTGGTGCTCCATCGGCGGCGGGTTCATCGTGCGCGAGGCGGATCTCGCGCACCCGCCAGCCGAAGCGGTCGAACGTTCCCTATCCATTCGCCAACGCCGCCGAACTGCTCGACGCAGGCGCCGCGCACGGGTCTCACCATCGCCGAAATCGTCTACGCCAATGAATGCGCCCTGCGGCCGAAGGCGGATGTCGAGCGTCATCTTTCCGCGATCATCGAGGCCATGATGGGCTGCATCGATCGCGGCCTGCGCTTCGATGGGGAGTTGCCGGGCGGCCTTCGCGTGCGCCGCCGGGCCAAAATGCTGCTCGCCCGCTTCGAGGCGGACAGGCTGAACAACGCGCGCCCGCCCCATGAGATCATGGACCGGCTCAGCCTCTTCGCCATCGCGGTCAATGAAGAGAACGCCGCCGGCGGGCGCGTCGTGACGGCGCCGACCAATGGCGCGGCCGGCGTCGCGCCCTCCGTGCTGCGCTATTACCGCGACTATTGTCCCGGCGCGTCGGACGCGGGCATGCGCACCTTCCTGTTGACGGCGACCGCGGTCGGCGCGCTGTTCAAGATGAACGCGTCGATCTCCGGCGCCGAAGTCGGCTGTCAGGGCGAAGTCGGCGTCGCCTGCTCGATGGCCGCGGCGGGCCTCGCCGCCGCGCTCGGCGGCACCAATGAGCAGATCGAAAACGCCGCCGAGATCGGCATGGAGCATCATCTCGGCATGACCTGCGATCCGATCGGCGGGCTCGTCCAGATCCCCTGCATCGAGCGCAACGCCTTCGGCGCGGTGAAGGCGGTCAACGCCGCCTCGCTCGCGCTCAATGGCGATGGCGTCCATCGCGTCTCGCTCGATCAGGTGATCGCGACCATGTATCAGACCGGCGCCGACATGCAGTCGAAATACAAGGAGACCTCGCTCGGCGGCCTCGCCGTCAATTTCACCGAGTGCTGACCTGATGCGCGGAGCGCGTCGAAAACGCGTTGCTGACGCTTCTCGAGAGCCGGCGCTCCGTCGGCCGTCGGCCTCATCGGCGAGCCGGGCCCGAGCGAGGCCGAGCTTTCCCGCATGCTGGCCTACGCCTGTCGCGCGCCGGACCATGGCGCGCTCGAACCATGGCGGTTCATCGTGATCGAAGGCGACGCGCGCCGCCGCGCGGGCGAACTGCTGAGCGCGCGCTATGCAATCGAGAACGCGGCTATGGAGCCGGCCAAGCTGGCGAAATTCACGGCGATCATGGCGCGGGTTTTCCTGGCCGCGCCGGTCGTCGTGATCGTCGTCAGCCGGCCCGATCGGAGCGCCAGAATACCGGTCTTCGAACAGGAACTGTCAGCCGGCGCCGTCTGCATGAATCTGCTGACGGCGGCGCACGCCATGGGCTTCGCGGCGAATTGGGTGACGGGATTTGCCGCCCAAAGCGAAGCCGCGCGCGAGGTGCTCGGCGTCGGCGCCGGCGAAAGGATCGCCGGCGTCATTCATATTGGGACCGCGCTGGAGCAGCCCGCCGAGCGCAAGCGCCCGGACCTCGACGCCATCAC
The DNA here is from genome assembly GCA_963757985.1 of uncultured Alphaproteobacteria bacterium. Taxonomy (GTDB): domain Bacteria; phylum Pseudomonadota; class Alphaproteobacteria; order Rhizobiales; family Beijerinckiaceae; genus Methylocapsa. Next base: position 76,471 of record CAVWTQ010000003.1, read on the forward strand.
GACGAGGTGGGGCGATAAGAAGCTTAGTGCAGCAGTTCGGGCGGCAGTTTGCCGCCATTCTCCGCGAGCTTGGCGATGACCTGCTTGATCAGCCACACATTCATCGTCGCGCTGTCGTTGGTATCGCCCGTGTAGTGCAGTTCCGTGGCGAGCTCCTTGCGCGCCGAAAGGCTGCTGTCGAGATCGAGCGCCTTCAGAAGATCGACGATGGAGCGGCGCCAGTCGAGCCTCTCATGGTGCTTTGCTTGGTGCTTGGCGACGAGATCGTCCAGAATAGCGGTGACGTCGACGCCTTGCACCGAGGCGGTGGCGGCGGGCGCCGCCGTCGGCGTCGGCGCGGCGGGCTTCGGGGCGCTGGCGGGGGCGGGCGCCGCGGGGGCGGCGCCAGGCGAGGGCGCGGCGGCGGTCGAGGCCGGGCGTGGCGCCCGGCGTAGCGGCAGGCGCGGCCGGGGCCTCCGCGGCATGGGCTTTGGAGTGGCCAAACAGCTTTGATGCGATATCGCCGAAAATGCTCATGTGAGGTTCCCTTCGATTGAAGCGGGGAGTTGGTCTAATCGCCAAAATGCAGTTTTGGAAGCGCTTTGCGCGATGTTCCGCCAATGACGCGGCGCGCGACATCGCGCGGCGCTTCTGGCGCCGGCAGGATGGACGAAAGGCGGCGGCTGGTCCAGCGATCAATGGCGGCGCGGCGTTGCGGCGCAATCAGCTTTCAGTTTGGGATGGAATGGCTGGGAAACCGGCTGGAACGGCTGGAATTTTCCCCCCGTCTTAGGGGTCAGACGCGGCAGTCCGATGACGCCTGCTGCGCGCTCCGCCGGGCCGCGGCCGAGCCAGCTCTCGAGGAAGGCGCCGGACCAGCGCGCGATGGCGCGGTCGTGGCGGAACCAGCCCTCGAAATGGCGATGCAGCGGGCGCGCGCCCGGGACAATCGAGCCGCTCGCTGGCGCGCGCCGACCAGCGGCAGATCATCGGCAGCGTCACCTCGGGGTGGAACTGAAGCCCGAAGGCGGCGGGGCCGTAGCGGAACGCCTGGGCCTCGAAATCGCGCCCTTTCGCGAGGAGAACCGCGCCATTTGGTAGGTCGAACCCCTCGCGGTGCCACTGGTAGACCCGGTCGGGAAAGCGGCAGTCGCAGACCTGATGGCCGTGCTCGGTCGGGTCGATCGGGTAATAGCCGACTTCGACGCGTCCTTCAGGATGCGGACGAACCCGATGGCCAAGGTGGCGGGCGAGCATTTGCGCGCCGAGGCAGATGCCGAGAAACGGCTTCTTTTCCTTGAGCGGAACGCCGATCCAGTCGATCTCGCGGCGGATCCACTCGTCGCGTCATTGGCGCTCATCGGGCCGCCGAAGATGATGACGCCGACATGGTCGGCGAGGGTCTTCGGCAGCGGATCGCCAAAGGCGGGCGGCGGATGTCGAGCTCGAAACCGGCGCCGCGCAGAAGCCGGCCGATCCGGCCCGGCGTCGAACATTGCTGGTGCAGGATGATCAGAACCCTGCCTGACGATCTCTCTGTTGTCGGCATCGCTCGCAAATCAAGCGCGAATCAGCATCAAAGGCGTTTTTGCTGCATTCGCGAAATCAACGTCAAGAGCTATGGACTTTGGGAAAAAGGGCAAGAGCGCTGACCCAATTTTATTGAACGAGCCGGGGATGATTTCGCGCTGGCCGGCCATCAGGCCCTGGTAGCCGGCCTCCGCCACCTCCATGGAACTCGTCATCGGAAGCTTGTCCAGCATGACCTCCGGCCCGAACCCGGCGCGATCCTGAAAGCCGGACGGGCGTCGCGCCTGGACAGAGAGCCGAAACTACCACCAAATCCTTACGCAATTCCTGCGCCAGCCCCAGCGAAACGAAAGAACGAAGGCTTTCGAGGCGTAATAGACCGTCATGCCCGGGCCGCCGGGAAAAAAAGCGGCGATCGAGGCGACATTCAGGATTTTGCCGCGCGCCGCGCGGATCGCAGGCAAAAACCGCAAAGTGATCTCGACGAGCGAGCGGATGTTGAGATCGACGATGGCGAGCTGCTTCGGCCGGGTTCAGCTGGGCGACGTCGCCGATGAGGCCAAAACCGGCATTGTTGACGAGAATGTCGGGCGCCGCGTTCGCGGCCTCCAGTCCGGCCGCGAGAGCGTCGGTCGACCCAGGGCTGGTCAGATCGAGAGGCAGCAGCAGGGGCCGGCGCCGGCCTGACGCCTCGATCTCGTCGGCGAGCAGGGCGAGCTTGTCGGCGCTGCGCGCGACAAGGGCGAGATCATGGCCCTCCCGCGCGAAGACGCGGGCGAGATCCGCGCCAATTCCGCCCGAGGCGCCGGTGATCAAGGTCACGCGCCGTTGTTCCGGCTCTTGTCCAAGTTCTTGCGCCATGGTTCGCCCTTTGCTGTCGCACGCAGGATCTCGCCGCCTCGCTGCGCCTGCGAATTTAGTCCTCGCCCGCGTCCGGCGCGCCCCACGGACCGTTTCGCCCCGCGCCGGATCGAAGTTCGCCGCCGACGCGCTGGCGCAGCAGGACGCGGTCGCGCGTGGACACGCCAAGCAATTCGGCGACGCGCCAGACCGTATTCTCCTCGAACTCGTGGATTTCGCCATCGGCGAAGGCGATGTCCCACATCATTTCGACGACCTTGAGCCTGCCGTCCTCGTCGAGGGCGCGCTTCAGCACGCTCGTGAACTGGTAGAAATCGACCGCATCGCGGTCGCTTTCTTCGGCCTTTTCGATGAGGCGCGCGGTCGCGGCGTCGTCGAGCCCGAAGCGCTCCTCGATCACCGCCTTCAGACGCCGCCTTTCCGCGTCATCCGTCTCGCCGTCGGCGGCGGCGACATGCACGAGGAGCGCGGCGGCGGCGAGCCGGTAATCATCCTCGGCGAAGGATTTTTCGGCGGAGTCCGCGCCCGCAAGTTCGGCGATAAAGCTCTTCAACGCATCGAACATCAAAAATCTCCCGGACCCGCCTCGGGCCCGCGCAAAGGACCCGCTCGCCGCCGCTGCGTCCAATAAGGGGTCAGCGCAGCAAAAGGCAGGTGCGATAGCCTTCCGGCCGATGATAGGCCCTGTAGGAACCGCGCACCCAGGCGCGGCATTGCGCGCTGGCGGGAAAGCAGACATATTCGTCGCGCCAGTCGATCAAGGTCCGGCCGTCCGCGTCGAGATAGGGACGCCCGCCCGAGAAATGTCCGAGATAAACGGCGGGCCAAGGCAAGGTTTCGGCGGTCTCTCTCGGACGGGACCCAGAAGGGCTGACCGATCGAGCAGGCGACGCCCTCATACGGCGCAGTCGGCTGCGGCCCTTCGGCGATGTCCGCGGCCGACGCGCGGGACGAGAGACCAAAGGCGCTTCCCAGCGCGAGGCCGCAGGCGAGGACGAAAGCCCAAAGGCAGATGACGTCGGGGCAGCGCTCTCGCGCATTCCTTCTTCGCCGCGGCCAATTGCGCCAGGATCATTGCGCTATCCCTTCGATTTCGATTGCGAACGGTCGAGAGAAAGCTATTGTCTCCCGACGCGAAAGCTGCTCAACCTTTGCCTACAAAAGAGCCCGATCGCAAGCTTCAATGCCGTCCGATCGCGCCGGCGCCGCGCCGCGCGGCTCGCGCAAGCAGATTTCCCTCGGCGCGGAAAAGCCCTAGAGAAGGCGTCGCGATCTTCAGCGCCCGCCACGTGCGGCGCCTCGCTCGCGATCCTGCATTCGCCGCCCTTCCTCTGGAACCCTGATGAAGTTCACGCTGTCCTGGCTGAAGAACCATATCGAAACCGACGCTTCGCTGGGCGAGGTCGTCGATGCGCTGACCCGGATCGGCCTTGAGGTCGAAGCGGTCCAGGATCCAGCCGCCGCACTCAAGGATTTCGTCATCGCCGCCATCGTCGAGGCGAAGCCGCACCCCAATGCCGACCGCCTCCAGGTTTGTCGCGTCGACGCCGGATCCGGCGCGCTTGTGCAGGTCGTCTGCGGCGCGCCCAATGCGCGGGCGGGGCTGAAAACCGTCTTCGCGCCGCCGGGCGCGGTCATCCCGGCGAGCAGGCAAACGCTCGGCAAGGGCGTCATTCGCGGCGTCGAATCGGGCGGCATGCTCTGTTCGGCGGCCGAACTCGGGCTCTCCGAGGAGCGCGAGGGCATTCTGGAGCTGCCGGAGGACGCCCCCGTCGGCCACGCATTTGCGCCCTTTGCCGGCCTCGCCGACCCGGTCATCGACATCAACCTGCTGCCGAATCGTCCCGACGCCATGGGCGTCGAGGGCATCGCCCGCGATCTCGCCGCCGCCGGGCTCGGCCGGTTCAAGGGGCGCGCCATCGCGCCGGTCGCGGGCGCCTTTCCCTGCCCCGTGACGCCGCGCCTCGACCTTTCCCGCGAGGACGCCCATCTCGCCCCGGCATTCGCGCTGCGCCTTGTGCGCGGCGTCCAGAACGGTCCAAGCCCGTCCTGGCTGCAAAAGCGGCTCGCCGCGATTGGCCTGCGGCCCATCAACGCCCTCGTCGACATCACCAATTATCTGAGCTTCGATCGCGCCCGTCCGCTGCATGTGTTCGACGCCGGCAAAGTGCGCGGCGATCTCGCGGTCCGGCGCGCGCGGCGAGGGGAGAGCCTCGAAGCGCTCGATGGGCGCACCTATGCGCTGGACGACGAAATGGTCGTGATCGCCGACGACGCCGGCGTGCAGTCGCTCGCCGGCGTGATGGGCGGGGCGGCCTCCGGCTGCGACGAAGCGACGACGGACGTCCTGATCGAATCGGCGCTCTGGGACCCGGCGAACATCGCCCGCACCGGCCGCAAGCTTGGGATCAATTCGGATGCGCGCTACCGCTTCGAGCGCGGAGTCGATCCGGCCTTCTACATTGCCCGGTCTCGAACTCGCCACTGCGCTAGTCCTTGATTTCTGCGGCGGCGAGCCTTCGCAAATCGCGCTCGCCGGCAAGATCCCTGAGCCGGACAAGCGCATCGTCTTCGTCCTCAGCGAAGTCGCGCGCCTGACCGGGCTCGAACTCGAGCCTTCCGAAATGGCGGGGATCCTTGAACATCTCGGCTTCGAGCTTGGCCGCTCCCCCGGCAACAGCGATCGCTTCGTGGTCAAGGTTCCCTCCTGGCGCCCCGACATCGAGGGAAAAGCCGATCTCGTCGAGGAGATCGTGCGGATCGCCGGTCTTGATCGCGTGCCGGCGCGGCCCTTCCCGCGCGAACATGAGGGCGTGCCGGCGCCGGTTCTGACCCTTCTGCAAAGACGCGTCGGCACGGCCAAACGGGCGCTGGCGGCCTCCGGCCTCATCGAGGCGGTGACCTGGTCCTTCATCTCGAACGCCCGCGCCCGCGCGTTCGGCGGCGGCGAGGCGGCCCTGACGCTCGCGAACCCCATATCCGCCGACCTCTCCGACATGCGGCCAAGCCTGCTGCCGGGGCTGATCGCGGCGGCGCAGCGCAACGCGGACCGCGGTCACGGCGACGTCGCCTTGTTCGAGGTCGGCCAGATCTTCCTCGGGGCCGTCGAAAGCGATCAGAAAATCGCCGCCGCCGCCATTCGTCAGGGTTCGGCCAAATCGAGCGGGGCGGGACGCCATTGGTCGGGCGGAAACGCGGCCGTCGACGTATTCGACGCCAAGGCGGACCTCCTCGAGGTGCTTTCAGCGCTCGGCGCCCCCAGCGGCGGCCTGCAGATCGTCCCCGGCGGCCCGCCCTGGTTGCATCCCGGCCGTTCGGCGCTCGTCCAATTCGGGCCGAAAAACAAAATCGGCGCTTTTGGCGAAATTCATCCGCGCGCTTTGGCCGCGATTGGGGCGGACAGGCCCGCTGGTCGGCTTCGAAATCATCCTAAATGACATACCAGTGACAAAATCGAAGGCGACAAAAGCCAAACCAAAGGTTGAACTCTCCGAGTTCATGCCTGTGCAACGCGACTTCGCCTTCGTCGTCGACCGGTCCGTTCTTGCCGGCGACGTCGTGAAGGCGGCGCTCAGCGGCGACCGGACGGTTCTGACCGACGCGGAGGTTTTCGACGTGTACGAAGGCGCCGGGATAGCCGAAGGCAAGAAATCTGTCGCAATCTCAGTCACTTTGCAGCCCCGCGACAGGACCCTGACCGATGCGGAGATCGACGGCGTCGCGACGCGGATCGTCGCGGCGGTGATGCAAAAGACGGGCGCGACCTTGAGAGGATAGGGCTTTGCGATATTTTCCAACGACACTGTTCGCGGCGGGCTTCGCTTTCGCGCTGGCCGCGCCGGCGGTAGCCGCGCCGAGCTCGATCAACGATTGCGAGAAAATCGAGGCGGCCGACGCCTATAATCAGTGCCTCGCCTCTTTCGGCCCGGTCGCCCATACGCATGGCGCATCGGCGAAGGATTTCGGCGGCGATGGGGTTGGCGGCGACGGCGCCGATGTCGTCGAGACCGCCAATCCAGAGGCCTCGGTTCCGCCGCAGGAGCAGCACGCCTCGCACGGGCGCCATTCCCATGGGCATTGGCGCGCACCACGCCCACCACCAATATTACGGCCACAATTATAGCGGCCATCATGGCCACAGCAGCGCCCACGAAACGCACGGCAAAGCCAAGAAAGTCGCCTTCAACGTGATTTCGGGCCACACCAAAACAAGGTGACCGTGCCCGCTGCGCCGAAAGCTTTCCGCCTGGCGATCTTTCTTCCGTTCGCGATCCTGGCCGTTCGCGACGCGCCGCTTCCCGCCTCAGCGGCGGGCGATCCCGCGCGCGGCGAGAGCCTCTTCAACAGCCGCTGCCGCGCCTGTCATGCGGCTGACCGGGATGCGTCGGGGCCGCGCATCCGCGGCGTTTTCGGCCGGACGGCGGGCGCCGTCGCCGGATTCCGCTATTCCAGCGCGATGGCGCGCGCGGGGACGGTCTGGAATGATGAGACGCTTGACGCGTTCCTCGCCGCGCCGGCCAAGGCGATCCCGGGCACGGTCAAGTCGAAGGGCGTCGCAAATCCTCAGGATCGCGCCGACATCATCGCCTATCTGAAGACGCTGACGGGGCCTTGAAGGCGGTCGCGGCGCGCCCCGATGACGCCCGCGCGACCGCTCAAGTCGGCCTTCGGATCAGGCGAAGGCGGGCAGGGCGCTCTTCGCCTTCTCGACGATCGCCTTGAAGGCGTCCGGCTGGGCGATGGCGAGTTCCGAGAGCACCTTGCGGTCGATCTCGATGCCGGCCTTCGACAGCCCGTCGATGAAGCGCGAATAGGTGATGCCGGATTCGCGCACGGCGGCGTTCAGGCGCTGAATCCACAAGGCGCGGAAGACGCGCTTCTTGGCGCGGCGGTCGCGCGTCGCATATTGCATCGAGCGGTCGACTGCGGCCTTCGCCGCGCGGATGGTGTTCTTGCGGCGGCCATAAAATCCTTTCGCCGCTTCGAGGGTTTTCTTGTGCTTGGCGTGTGAAGTTACGCCGCGTTTGACGCGAGCCATGGCTTGGTCTCCGGACTGGCTAAGAGGATTAAAGACGGGAGATGGAAATATTCAGCCGTTCGGCAGAAAATACTTGATGATGTTGTCGCCATCGCTCTTGAACAGAACATTGGTTCCGCGCAAATTCCGGATCTGCTTGTTCGTCCGCTTGATCATGCCGTGCCGCTTGCCAGCCTGCGCGTAAAGCACCTTGCCGGTTCCGGTGATCTTGAAGCGCTTTTTCGCGCCTGATTTCGTCTTCAGTTTGGGCATTTTGCTCGTCTCCGTCGGGCGCATGCCCTTTAGATTGTTTGATCGAGTAGGCGCAAACGCTCACTCCCGTTCGTTTCCGAACGAGCGAATGAACCGCCACGGCAGCCCTTTAGCCGGTCGGTTCGGAAGCGCGGTTATAATCAAAGCGCGGCGAAAAGCAATGGCTTCGTCGCCAAACCGTCGCAGAAGCGCGTTGCGCCTTAACGCACTGGCTCCAGAATCTGCTCGGCGCGCAAGAAATACGCCGCGTCGATCGAAATATCGGCCGCCGCTGCGTTTTCGACCACCTGTTCCGGCCGGCTGGCGCCGACGATGGCCGAGGCGACGACTTGCTTGCGCAGAACCCAGGCGAGCGCGAATTGGGCGAGGCTGACGCCCGCCTCCGCGGCGATTTGCTTGACCTGCCGCACGGCCTCCAGCACCGGCGGCTCCAACCAGCGCTTCGGCAGCATCGATCCCATCGTCTTGCTGCCGGCGCGCGAATCTGGCGGCGGCGGCGCGTTGGGACTGTATTTTCCGGTCAAAACGCCCTGGGCCAGCGGCGACCAGACGATTTGCCCAATGCCGAGATCGGCGCACAAGGGAAATATATCGGTCTGCGGATGCGGCCAGAGCAACGAATATTGCGGCTGGCTGGAGACGAAGCGGGCGACGCCCTTCAGCGCCGCCGCCGCCTCGATCTTGTCCGCCGGCCATTCGCTGAAGCCGATGTAGCGCGCCTTGCCGGCGCGGACGACCTCCGTCAACGCCGCCATCGTTTCTTCGAGCGGCGTGTTTTCATCGTAGCGATGGCATTGATAGAGATCGACGTGGTCGGTCCTGAGGCGCGCGAGCGATGCGTCGATTTGCTTCAGGATTTGTGCGCGGGAGAGGCCCCTGTCCGACTCGCTCATCGGGAAATAGACCTTCGTCGCGAGGATATACGAGCCCCGCGCAACCCCCTGAAGCGCTTCGCCGAGCAAGGTCTCCGCCGCGCCGCGCCCGTAAACATTCGCCGTGTCGATGAAATTCACGCCGAGCTCCAGCGCCTTGCGGACGCAGGCGATCGCCTCCGCCCTGCCGACCCCGCCGGAATAGGTCAGCCATGATCCGAGCGCGATCGTCGAGACTTGGAGGTCGCTGGAGCCGAGCCGGCGATATTTCATCGAGAGATCCTCCGGTCGGGCGAACTCTCCAGACGCGCCGGCAAGATGCGGCGATAATGGTGCGGCGGAACGAATTCGCATCGATTGCGATCGTTCCGCACGTTAATTCACCCGGGATCCCGCGATCTCGGCGAAAGACGCCAAAATTTCACTGAATTCGGTGTTTCGGCGGTCGACGTTTGCGCAACTGAAAATGACGACGTAGGGGTGAAGGGCTGGCGGCGCCCACAGAAAACACGCCCGGCGACGCGACGCCCGGGCTTGTCTCGGTCCGCTGCTCCCCGTGGCCCTCGGGGCAGTTCTATTTGAGATGCTGGGCGAGATATTTGTTCATCTCGAACATCGTCACTTTATCCCTGCCGAAAACAGCCTTCAGCTTTTCGTCGGCGATGATTTCGCGCTTGTTCGCCTCATTCTGCAGCTTGTGCTTCTTGATATACTCCCACACTTTGCTCACGACTTCGGTGCGCGGCAAGCGGATGGGATCCGACCACGGCTGCGAGCTCTTTCGAGGGCTGCAGCGGCTTGGCGAAAGCGCTCGCCGCCGCGGGCTTGGCCGCCTTGGCGGCAGCCTTCGGCGCGGCCTTTGCGGGTGTTGCGCCCTTAGCTGGCGCGGGCTTTTTGGTTGAACTCGTCATCCCGTCGACCTTCCATGATTATCAGCGAGGAATTTTCAGCGCGAAGTCCAGCGCTAGCCGCTGATTCTAACGCCTAACTTGCATGCGTGACTGACGGAACCCTAACCATCGCGCTCCGTCAAGCGAGGAACCGAGGTTTTTCGCTTCGGCGCATGGGGAAACTGCTGGCGAGGCGCCTCTTGGGCCCTTGGCGACGATTGCCTGGACGCTTTGATCTGACGGCGTTTCGTCCATTTCCGGATTTGAACGCGCGTTGTCCGGCCTTGACCGCGAATCGCCGAACTTTGCTGGAAATGATGCAAAACTCCTGGGGAAAAGGCAGTTCCGCGCCGCGGAGCCCTGCCGAGTGCGCGCTCTGGCCTCGCTGCGATGCTCAATAGACGCAGTGTTCGAACGCCGGCTCGACGCTTCCCGCCCCATTCGGGCTGAAACGCCTCGATCAGCCGTTCGGCCTCGGTCCGGCCCGCCGCGATCGCATCGAGGGGGTCGAGAAAATGCGTTTCGTCGCGGCCCCGCGAATCGAGACGCCGCCGCCTTGCAAGGCCCGCCCGGGCCAGCGCCAGCACGTCCTTTGCGACCTCGCGCAGCGGCCGACCGGCGATCTGCGCCTTGAGCGCGAAGCGCGGCGCATCCGCGCGCAGTCTTTCCCGATCCTCCGCGCTCCAGGGCTTGATAAGCTCGAGGGCCTGAATCGAGCGCGGCGGGATCGTAGAGGAGCCCCGCGAACAGGGCCGGCAGGGCGGTCAGCATCGGGCGCGGCCCGGCGTCGGCGCCGCGCATCTCGAGATAGCGCTTCAGCCGGACCTCGGGAAAAATCGTCGAGAGATGGTTGGCCCAATCGGAAAGGGTCGCCCGCTCGCCCGGCGCCGCCTTGAGGCGGCCATCGAGCAGATCGCGGAAACTCGCCCCGGCGACGTCGATATAGGTCGCGCCGCGCTTGAGGAAATACATCGGAACGTCGAGCGCGTAATCGACATAGCGCTCGAACCCCATGCCCGGCTCGAAGGCGAAAGGCAGCATTCCGGTGCGCGCCGGATCCGTGTCGCGCCAGACCTCGGATCGCGCCGAGAGAAAGCCATTGAGCTTGCCGTCGGTAAAGGGCGAATTGGCGAACAGCGCCGTGGCGACCGGCTGCAGCGCAAGCGAAACCCGCAGCTTCTTCACCATGTCGGCTTCGCTCGAAAAATCCAGATTGGCCTGGACGGTCGCGGTGCGAAACATCATGTCGAGGCCATGGCCGCCGACCTTCGGCATGTAATTCGCCATGATGGCGTAGCGCTGCTTCGGCATGATCGGTATTTCGGCGAGCCGGTGCTTCGGATTCATGCCGAGCGTCAGAAAGCCGATCCCGCAGCCGCGCGGCGACGCTTTTTATGCCTTCGAAATGGGCGTCGAGTTCGGCCTCGGTCTCATGGATCGTCGCGAGCGGCGCGCCGGAAAGTTCAAACTGGCCGCCGGGTTCAAGCGAGATCGCGCCGCCGCCCTTCTCCTGATAAAGGCCGATGATATTGGGGCCATCGCAGATCGCGGCCCAGCCGAGATCGGCCCGCATGCCGTCGAGGAGGGCGCGGATGCCGCAGCGTCCCTCGCCGGGTTCGCCGCTATAGGCGACGGCGGAATGCCCGGCCCGATAGAACGGTATTTTCTCGTGCTCGGTGCCGATGGCGAAGCGCTCGGGCGGTTTCGATCCGGCCTCGAACCAGGCGACAAGCTCATCGCGCGACGTGACAGGCGTGGTATCCGAAACGTCGCGCGCCATTTGCTCCAAAGTCCGTCTAGGCCGTCTGGCCGGCCAGAGGGCCGCCAGAAGCGCGCCGGGACGATAGCCGACCCGCGCGCTGCACAGCTACATAGGCGGCCCGGCGCCGCAGCGCAACGCGGCGCGCGCCCGGAGGTTTGAAGAGGTCAGGGCGAAGCGACCCGGTTCACGTCAAGAAAATGCGGCGAAACAGAAAGTTAGAGCTGTTCTCCGAGGCCACGGGATTCCAAAACGGCTCTCGTCAGGACCGCTTTCCGGTCAAAATGGCGTTGATCTCGTTCTGGAGCCCGGCCTGCTGGCCGTTGGCGGCGGCGGCGTGCCCGGCTGCAGCATCTTGATCAGCGCGTCGAGACCGGACTGGACCGCGCCGGGGTCGATCCCGCCCGGGCGCCCTGCGGCGCGGCTCCTTCCTGCGGCGCCGGACCGCCCGGCTTGCCGCCGAGGAGACCGCCGAGGATCGATTGCAGGACGCCGCCAAGGGCGCCAAGCCCGCCAGCGCCGCCGGGCGCATCGGGATTTATTTGCGGATTTGCTTGTGGCGCGCCTTGCGGCTGCGCCTGCGCCGGGGGCGCGCCGCCGAGCAGACCGCCGAGAATGGAGCCGAGGCCGCCGAGGCCATCCAGTGGGTTATTGCCGGCGGCGCCGGGATTGACCTGCTGTGCGCCGCCTGCCGGCTGCGCCTGCGCCGCCGGGGCGCCGCCAAGCAGGCTGCCGAGAATAGAGCCGAGGCCGCCTGGTCCGGCGGCGCCGGCGAGCTGCCCAAAGACGCCGCCGAGGCCTTGATTGGCGAGGCCCTTGCTGAGGCCGCCAAGGATCAACGAGGCGATCACGGGCGCCATCTGCTGGATCAGCGCAGGCGGCAGCCCCGCGACTCCGGCGGCGTGCTGCGCGATTTGCGCGCTCGTATCGGGCGAGCCGAACAGCTGCTGCAGCGCCGCCGCGCCCTTTTGCGTCGTCTCGCTTGAGATGCGCCGCGTCGGGATCGGCGAAGGCGGCGGCATGCTGCGGATCCCCCAGCGCGCCGAGAATGGAGCCGAAAGCCGCCGGTTCGGCCGTTCGCTGTCAGGAAGGCGGTCGACAGCGCCGGCAGCAGGGCCTTGACGGCGGCATCCGCCTCGCCGCGGCGAAATATTGAACTGTTTGGCGAGGTTATCGATGGCCTGCCCGTCCTGGGCGTTTTGCACGATCTCGTAAAGATTGAACATCAGCGTTCCTTTCCGCGCCCCTCGGGGCCAGCTGATCGGCGTGCGGCCCTCGCCCGCCCGTGTGGCGGCGCGCCAAAGAAGCTACCCGGCCTTTGACCCATGGCGAGCCTTCCCACGACAAAATATGGCGCATGCGCCACGCCGCCGCGACGGAGCCGCACCGCGCGCAGCCCGCTCACAAATCTTTGCGCGGCGGCCCGCTTTGTCCTTAAAACGTCAACGGCGCCGTGCAGACTCCGAAGATTCGCGGCGACGGGAGCGAGAAAGACCATGAGCCATCGCGACGAACATGGCGAGAGGGAGCCACATTCCCACGCGCAGGACGGCAACCATGCCCATGCCCATTCTCACGCGGCGCCGCCTGACTTCGGTCCGCGCTTCGCCATCGGCATCGCGCTGAACATCCTCATCGTCGTTCTCGAACTCGTCTACGGAATCATTTCCGGCTCGGTCGCGCTGATCGCCGACGCCGGGCATAATCTCTCCGACGTTCTCGGCCTCGGCGTCGCCTTCGCCGCGATCATCCTTTCCGCGCGGGCGCCCTCGGCCCGCTTCACCTATGGGCTGAAGGGCACTTCGATTCTCGCGGCCCTGTTCAACGCGGTCTTTCTCCTGCTCGTCGTCGGCGCGCTGAGCTATGAGGCGATCCGTCGCTTCTTCGAGCCGGAGCCGGTCGCCGCCGAGAACGATGATGATCGTCGCCGCGATCGGCATGGTCATCAACGCGATCACGGCGGCGCTGTTCGCCTCCGGGCGCAAGGACGACCTCAACGTGCGCGGGGCTTTCCTGCATATGGCGTCGGACGCCGCGGTTTCGGGCGGCGTCGTCATCGCCGGCCTTCTCATTCTGCTGACCGGCCAACTGTGGCTCGATCCGCTGATGAGCCTCATCATCAATGGCGTCATCATCGCCGGCACATGGGGCCTGCTGCGCGAAAGTCTCGCCATGTCGCTCGGCGCCGTTCCGGCCGGGATCGCCAGCGCCGACGTGCGCCGGTTCCTGACCGAATTGCCCGGCGTGACCGCGTTGCACGATCTGCATATCTGGTCGATGAGCACGAGCGACATCTGCCTCACCGGCCATCTTCTGATGCCGGCCGGCCACCCGGGCGACGCCTTTTTGATGGAGACGGCGGAACGCCTGCGCCAGCGCTACCGCATCGGCCACGTGACCTTGCAGATCGAGACCGATGAGGCGACGATCTGCGCGCTCGCCCCGGACGAGGTGGTTTAAGCGACCGCTGTGACTTCAGCGGCGGAGTTGCGAACGCGCCAATAGACACAATTCCGGCCCGGCATCCGCCGGCCGAATGAAGAAAGTTTGCACGCAGAGTCCGCCGACGGCGCCTGCGCTAACTATTTTGACGCCGGCCGGACAACGCGCCGTCCGGACGTCGAAGGGCCTTCGATCGGGCGCCGGCTTACTTCGAGCGAGCTTTCGGTGGCGACCACTTGCCATCGGTGTTCTTGGCGAGGCCGCGCTTTTTCAACGCCTGCAGCGCAAAGGACACCGTGCGGTTGGTGATGTCCCGGCCCGAGGCCTTGATGTGCTCCGCGATCTCGGCGGCTGAAACCGAGCCATGCTTGTCGAGCACCTCGGTGATCGCCGCGCCGATGGTCTGGCTCCTTGGCTCGCCCTTTGCTTTCGGCCCGCGCTTCGCCTTTGCCTTGGGCGTTGGCTTTGCTTTCGGCGCTGCGGCGACTCTTGTCTTTCGCGTCTTTGGCGCCGGTAGTCTTTCAAGAGCCTGGAGTTCACGTTCGGCGATGCGAAGATCGGCGACCTTTGCCTCCAGTTCAGAGATCTTGGCGCGGATGCGTTCGAGTGAAGTGTCCATGATGCCTTTGCTTGTCAAGATAGGCGCCGGGGGAGGTCCGCATTCTAATCAGGCCTGGATGGCGTGTTGCTAAAAACGCAGAGAAATCCGGCGGCGCGGCGCTTCGTCAATGGCCCGGTTTGCGCCTGCTGTAGGAAAGCCACGCGAGCCGGAGAATTGTTAGTGGCACAATTCCATCGTAGAATCTATAGAGCGCGCGAAATCTACAGCATATACCGCAAGAAGATCCGCCTTATCGCCATTTTTCCCTCTGTGGACGGCCGCTTGCCCAGTCTTGGGCGCCCTTTAGCGGTATTTGAAAAGACAACGCGGCGAACCGGCGCAGCAACGCAAGCGGCGGCATTGTGCGAATCACGCGGCGCGAGCCCGGTTGTCGCCGATCCGCGGAGCCGTTCCGATCCATTGCGCGGGACAAGGGCGCCGCGGCGACTGTCGCAACCGCGTCCTTCTACACCTTCCCGCTTGCGCTCCGTCGAGACGGCGGAGGAGGAAGGCGCCGGTATATTCGGGAAGTGGCTATTTCTTGCCGAAGATGAATTGCTGTGGATTCTGTTCGATCGAACGGAGCGCCTGGTTGACCTGATCCAGCGTTTTGCGGCCATCGCTCGCGAGCGCCTCATACTCGCGCAGTCCGGAACCCGATGAAGCGTGTCAGGTTCGCGCCGATATCCTTCCATCGCGCATCGACATCGTCGGTGAGCTTCCGGATCGATTTCGACGTCGCGCCAAAGTCGGAAATGATGCTCGCCACCTGCGCCGGATCGGCCGCTTTGACCAAATTGTCGGCGTCGCTCGCAAGCCCGTCCAACTTGGTGGTCAGGTTCTTGAGGCCGTCCGCATTGGCGGCGAGCGCGTCCGAGAATTTCTGAATGTTCTTCACCGACGCCGAAATGGAGCCGGAATTGTCGTCAAGCACCTTGTTGGTCTTGTCCAGAAATTCGGTGGCCTGACCCGCGATCTTGTGGGCCGTCTCGATCAGATCCTGGAAGTCGGAGCGGTCGGCCATGATCGTCGGCGGCCCGCCGCCGGGGCCCGGCTGCAGCGCAGGCGAGGCCTCCGACCCGCCGGAGAGAGCGACGGAGGCGACGCCCGTCAGACCCGTCGACTCGAGCCGCGCCTTGGTGTCGGTGCGGATCGGAACCCGCGCATCGATTTCGACAGCGCGGAGACATGGCTCGGATCCTTCAGGAATGAAGTCGATCTTCGTCACGTCGCCGACGCCGACGCCATTGAACCGGACCGGCGCGCCGCGCAAAAGGCCCGACACCGATCCGACGAAGACGATCTTGTAGGTGCGCTGGCCGCCCGGCTTGTCGCCGCCGGAAAACCACAGCACGAAGCCAAAAGCGGAAGCGATCACGGCCAGGGTGAAAATGCCGATCAGGGCATAGTTCGCGCGGGTTTCCATCTATCGTCTCATCCTGTTCATTCTGCGCTGCGTCATCCCTTGATCGTCGCGCTCTCGAGGCATGGCGCCGTTCGCCGCCGGCTTGATCGCGGAGGGGTCGAACTGGCGCGCCCTCTTGCCGTGGAAATAGGCGCGCAGCCACGGATGGTCCGACGCCAGCATGGTGTCGATCGGCCCGGTCGCAATCACCTTCTGATCCGCGAGGGCCGCGATCCGGTCGCAGACTGAATAAAGACTGTCGAGATCATGCGTCACCATGAAGACCGTCAGGCCCAGGGTCTTCTGCAGCGTCGAGATCAAATCGTCAAACTCGGCGGCGCCGATCGGGTCGAGGCCGGAAGTCGGCTCGTCGAGAAACAGAAGCTCGGGATCGAGCGCGAGCGCCCGCGCCAGCGCCGCCCGCTTGATCATGCCGCCAGACAATTCCGACGGAACTTTGTCCGCCGCGTCAAGGCTAAGGCCGACCAGCTCGATCTTGAGCATGGCGAGTTCGTCGGCGAGGCGCGGCGAAAGGTTCAGATGCTCGCGCATCGGCACCTGGACGTTCTGCTTCACGGTGAGGCCCGAAAACAGCGCGCCCTGCTGGAACATGACGCCCATGCGCCGCTCCAGCGCGTCATGTTCGGCGCGCGTGACGCGATCGAGATCGAAGCCGAACAGCTCGATGGTTCCGCTCTGCTTCGGGATCAGCTCCAGAATGGTGCGGGTCAGGACCGACTTTCCGGTGCCGGAGCCGCCGACGAAGCCCATCACCTCGCCGCGGCGGACGTCGAGATCGAGCCCGTCGAGGACGGGTTTGCCGTCGAAGCCGACGACGAGATCGCGCACGCGGATCGCGATCTCGGGCGCCGCGCCGCGCGTGATCGGTTTGCCGCCCCGCTTCAGCAGGGCGAAGGACCTTTTTGGCTTCGTGGGACCGATTGGTTGCATCTGCGCGCCTAGAACCGGATCGCGGCGAAGAAGACGGCGAAAATGCCGTCGACCACGATCACCATGAAAATCGATTTCACGACCGAGGCCGTCACCTGCCGCCCGAGCGATTCGGCGGAGCCCGCGACCGCGAGGCCCTCGATGCAGGCGATGAGGCCGATGACGAGCCCCATGAACGGCGCCTTGATGACGCCGCTGAGGAAGGTGTGGACGGCGATCGCCTCGGGCAGCAGCGCGAGGAAGCTTTTTGGCGTGATGCCGCCATAAAACCAGGCGACCAGAATGCCGCCCGCGATCGCCGCCATGTCGGCGAGAAAGGTCAAAAGCGGCAGGCTGATGATCAGGGCGAGGATGCGCGGAACGATCAGCACCTCGATGGGCTTCAGGCCCATCACCACCAGCGCGTCGATCTCCTCGCGCATTTTCATCGAGCCGAGCTCCGCCGTAATGGCCGAGCCGGACCGTCCGGCGATCATGATCGAGGTCAGGAGCACGCCGAGTTCGCGCAGGATCAAGATGCCGATGAGATCGACGACCAGAATCGTCGCGCCGAAGCGCCGCAGCTGGAAAATGCCCTGCTGCGCGACGATCGCGCCGACAAGGAAATTGATGAGGACG
This sequence comes from uncultured Alphaproteobacteria bacterium, assembly GCA_963757985.1. Lineage (GTDB taxonomy): Bacteria > Pseudomonadota > Alphaproteobacteria > Rhizobiales > Beijerinckiaceae > Methylocapsa. The sequence goes on from CAVWTQ010000003.1 coordinate 93,669, forward strand.
ACGATGGGAACGCCCCGAAACGCGATCGCTTCAATATGCGACACCAGCGACGTCGCCCGGAAAAATGACGGCTTCAACACGCTTCTGCCGATCGCGGCGACCACCGCGCCGAGAAACTCGACCCCGTTCATCAGATCGCGGCCGGCGTTGACGACGCTCTCGCCGATATCGGCTGAAAGCGCCATCAGAAACGAGCCATGGCGCTTTTTCGGCTCCTCGAAGGCGCGGAAATGGGCTTCTTTTAGCAAAATTCCGAATTCGGGGCGGATCGACTCGAATTCGGCGGAGACGCCACTGGAGTCGAGCTCCTGGCGCGTCCTGTCGATCAGCCACGCGCCGGCCGTATCGAGGCGCTGCACATCGGCGAGATCAAGGATCGCCCGGCTCGAGCCGCGCGCCTCGGCCGCCAGCGCCTCGGCGCCGCTCTCGATCCCGGCGCAGGCGTCCAGCGTCCAGTGCCCGGCAAGCTTGAGCCGGACGGCGCCCTCCGAACGCTCGCTCGAAAATGTCGGGCCTTCTGCAACATTCATAGTCCGGTCCCGCCGCACGCACGCAAGACGCGTAAAATTCTCATCGATGGCCCCATACGCGCCAAGTGCGGCGAAGCCGAGGCCAGTATTCTCGCGCAAAGGCGCGGAGGCGTGGCAAGCATTCGCCTCAAGAGTGCTTCGCGGGTAAGCATTCGCCGACCCACGCTGTTGCCGCAAAGTCACGACGCCCAGCGAATGCGCGCTTTATGCCCCGGAGACGCCGAAATCAAGGCGGCGCACTCCAGTTTCGTCTTGCGCGCCGCACGAACGCAGTCATAAACGCAGAGTTCGTCTAAAATCTTAACGAGCCAGGAGCGACTGGATTGCGTGTGGGCCGGCTGCATAGCCCTCGGCGGCGCGACATTGGCGTCTGTCCGCGGCGGCGTGGCGCAAGGCATGGCGGCGCGCGGTCAGCCATGGCGCAGCTTTCGCGGCTTTGCTGGCCCTCCTGCTGGCGCCGCTCCATCTTTGTTGCGTCCAACCGTCCCGCCGTCAAGCGCCGCGAGCTTTGAGGCGGCCCTCGGCCCGGGCGCGCAGCTCGTTCTTTGCGCCCACGGCGAGGCCGACGGGGACCGCCGGGATCAGGCGCCGGGCTCCCCCGGGCAGGATCATTGCCCCGGCGTGTCACCTCGTCAACGGCGCGGCGCTCGTCCCTCCGCTGGCGATGGCGGCGGCGCCTACGCGCAAAGCGCAACCGAAATTCTCGCGCCGCCCGAAACCCTCGGATTTCGCGCCGCGACCGCGATTCTCGCCGCGCGGCCGCGCGGGCCTCCCATCCTGATCTGACCAGTCATTTGCCCGGCGTTTCCGTCCGCTTCGCAGCGGCGGCGCCGGAAATCGCTCGTTTCAGATCAAGGATCTCCGTCATGTCTCACAAGGCTTTCATGGCCAAAGCAGGCGCGCTCTGCGCCGCGGCCATTCTCATCGGCGTCAGCCCGGCGCTCGCTCACACAATCGTCGGCAACCGGGTCTTTCCGGCAACGCTCACCATCGACGACCCAGGCGTCAACGACGAATTGGCGCTGCCGTCGTTCGGCTATTTGGCCGCGTCCAATTACGACGGCACGCCGGGGCCGATCTCCTACACGCTCGGCTGGGAATACGCCAAAACGATCACCGCGGATCTCGGCGTTTCGGTCGGCTCCGCAGGCTATACTTGGCAGAAAAACCCAGCCGCCGGCGGCTGGGCGAACATCGAAACCCAGGTGAAATATCGTTTTCTATCAGAACCCCGAAGCCGAATTCATCATCGCGGGGGCGCTCAACGCGGAATGGGGCGGCACAGGCAGCCCCCAGAATTCGTCGCTCCCTTCCGATCCCCACACGACCGTCACGCCGAAAGTGTATATCGGCAAGGGTTTTGGCGACGTCGGCCTCGATTGGGCGCGCCCCTTCGCGATCACCGGCGAAGTCGATTACAACATCCCGACACACCCGATCGACGCGACGATCGTGCCTGATCCCGTCTCCGGGCTCAACACATATTCATTGACCCAGAACCCGACCGTGCTGACCTATGGCGTCAACGCTGCAATACAGCTTGCTTTATGAGAACTCGTTCGTTCACGAGGTTCCGGACCTTTTCAAACGGCTGATCCCAGCGTTCGAGGGCATCTTCAGCTCGCCCGTGTCGAACATCGGTCCGTCTGTTCCCGGCAATTGGACCCACACGACCACTGGCGTGGTCGGCCCGTCGCTATATTACATCGGCCAATATTTTGAGATCGGCGTCATGGCCCAGATTCCGATCAACCAGGCGAGCGGCAGGCATGTCGGCGCGCTGGCTGTCGTCGATTTCTTCATCGACGACATCCTGCCGGATTCGCTTGGCAAGCCGCTGTTCGGACCGCCGCAGGCGCACAGCGCCGCTCTGCACTAGGCACTAGCACTTTGTCCATCGCAGTTTCTTCGCGCGAAGCGGTCCGCTTCGCTCCAAAACGCTTCAAGGAGGACGTCATGCACCGCATCCCCGCAATCATTCTTAGCGCCGCCTTCGCCTGCTCTCTCGCCGCTACGGCCGCTTTCGCCCACGCCTTTCTGGATCACGCCGTTCCGGGGGTGGGCGCCACGGTTTCGGGTTCGCCGAGCGAACTGAAGCTCACCTTCACCCAGTCGCTCGTTCCCGCCTTCGCCAGCGTGCAGATCGCGACGGCGGCCGGCGCTCCGGTTTCGGCCGGAAAGGCGACATCCGATCCCGCGGACCCCGCCACGCTCCATGTGCGGCTCGGGTCAGCCGTTAAAGCCCGGAGCCTACAAAGTGACCTGGCATGTGGTCTCGGTCGATACCCATCGCACCGAAGGCACGTACACTTTCACCGTCACGCCTTGAGAACGGGCGCTCTGGCGGGGCGTCGCCGGGGCGCGTCCTTTGGGCGCGCCGCGCATGCGCCGGACGTCATCCGATGGCCGAGACCTCTCAGTTCGGAATTGAGGGACCCGTGACGATTTTCCAATTCCTCGTCATCGCGCGCTGGGTTCATTTCACCTCGGTTTTCGTGCTGTTCGGCGCGGCGCTGTTCTGGTTCTACGCGCCGGCGAGCGCATCGCGCGGCGTCACGGGCTTGCCGCGAAGCTTCACGGCGACGCGCCGTCTCCTTTGCGCCGCCGCGCCCGTGGCGGCTATCTCCGGCCTCGCCTGGCTCGCCGGGATTCTGGTCAATATGACAAGCGATCCGACGACGCCCGACTGGAGCAGCCTCAAGGATCCGGAAACCTTGCGGCTGTTCTTTTTCGAGACGAGTTTTGGCGTGGTTTCGATCATTCGGCTGGCGCTGCTCGCGGCGGCCGTCGGCGTCGTCGCGGTCCGCTTGACGGGGCGCATCTTTCTCATTGCGCTCGTCCATATCGGCGGCGCCCTTCTCGTCAGCCAGGCCTGGCTCGGCCACGCGGCCGAGGGCGGCGCCGGGCTCAAAGGCGCCGCCATGATCGCGGCCTATGGCGTCCATGTCCTGGCCGGCGGCGCCTGGGCCGGTGGCCTTGCGCCGCTGCTTTTCGTCCTTTTCGAGCAGCGCCGGATGGCGAAGGACCCAGCGCCGGAAAATTTGAAGATCCTTTACCGTTTTTCCGCGATGGGCAAGGCGGCCGTCACCCTGATCGTTGTCAGCGGAGCGATCAACGCGGCGTTTCGCGTCGCCGGCTCTTTCGGCAAGCTGTTCTATACGGCCTATGGCGACGTTCTTTGCGCCAAACTGGCGCTTGTCGCTTTGATGCTCGCTCTGGCTTATTTCAACCGCTTTGTCGCCATGCCGCGATTGCGCCATGCTGCGGGCGAACCCGCGGCGCAGACGAAAGCGCTGACCAGAAACGTGGCCACCGAACTCGCTCTCTCCGTCCTCGTGCTGGGCGCCGCGGCCGTGCTCGGCATCACGCCGCCGCCGCAATGATGATGATCGTCGATCGCCAGATACGCGGGGACGTCATATCCCCTTTGCGCCAGCCGATGCTTCCGGCGCCGGTGGTTCTTGCGGCGCCGGCGGTCCCGGAGCAGGCACCTGCTGCAAAACCTTCGTAATCGGATCGCTCGAAACATAGATCGGCGGTTGGAAAGGTCCTTCGCTCGCCCCGATCAGGAACATGATCAGGACAATGCTGGTCGTCAAAATCGCCATCGCGGCGATGTGCGGCCGGGGCTTGTCGAGATGCAACATGGCGATGCTGATCTGGCCCATCAGCGCAAGAACGAAAACAGACGCCCATTTGATGCTTTCCGAACTGGGGGCGCTGAGCACAAGTCGGGCGGCCCGCGCGCTCTGAACCTTCAGCGCCATATCGAGCAGCAGACCATCGAATTTGGCGTTGGGATCCTTCGGATCGTGCTGCATCGAAGCGACTGTCTTGATGAGGGCGCCAAGCGCTTGCCGAGCCTCCGGCGCGGCGGTCCCATTGTCGGCCATGCTCGGCCATTCCTTTTCGGCGACCGCTGCGACATAGACGCGGATGTCGCGCCGGATGCCGTCAGTAGGCAGGCCGCTGGCGGAAGCGAGCTCACTGAGCATCGAAAGGCTCGCGCCTTCGCTCTCCACGGCCGAGACCGCCTGGCGCCAGCTATCCCAGACGTCGCCTGCGACGAAGCCGATCAGAATGCCGAAGATGACCATGATGGCGCCGAAGAGTTCGGCGACCGCGCCATTGAAGGTGAGCATCCAACGGCGCGTCTGACGGCCGAAACACAGCCAGTATAGGAAAATCGCCGTCGCCCCGTAAACGCCGGCGATCGCCCCGAACATCAGCGGAAGGGGAAGGTTTAGCCATGCGTCGATCATGGGCGAGCCTTGGAGGCGCCGCGCGCGGCCGATCGCAGGATCGCTCCAGATCGACATTTGCGCGACAATGAACGCTTAGCGTCGGAGAGTGCCGATGCCGGCGGATTTTGGCAATGGCAAAACCCTCGCCTGAAACCTTGCCCAAGTCGTCCGCGCATCAGGGCCGCCCGAGCAGCGCGGGTTGCCTCGGCGCCGCGATTTATGCGATCAGAAGCGCATGCGAAACCTCCATATCGCGGTCGAGCGCTTTCCGATCGCGGGAAAATTCACGATTTCCCGCGGGGCGAAGACCGAGGCGGTCGTCGTCGTCGCATCGATCGAGGAGGGTGGCGTTCGCGGGCGCGGCGAATGCGTGCCTTACGCCCGCTACGGCGAGACGGTCGACGCCGTTTGCGCGCAGATCGAATCCGTCGCGAGCTGCGATCGAGGCCGGCGCCGACCGCGGTCGTCTGCAGGCGCTGCTGCCGCCGGGCGCCGCGCGCAATGCGCTCGACTGCGCGCTTTGGGATCTCGCCGCCAAGAGCAGCGGCGTCCCGGCGCATGCGCTCGCCGGCCTGCCGGCGCCGGCGCCGGCGACCACTGCCTTCACCATTTCGGTCGGCGAGCCCGGAAGAGATGGCGGCGGCGGCGGCCAGGGCGAACTGGCGGCCTCTGTTGAAAATCAAGCTCGCGGGGGCGGGCGACCCGGCGCGGATCGCCGCCATTCGCGCCGCCGCGCCGGATGCGGCGCTCATCGTCGACGCCAACGAGGCCTGGACGGAAGCCGACCTTTCCTCCCATCTCGAGGCCTGCGCCGAAGCCGGCGTCGCGCTGGTCGAGCAGCCTCTGCCGGCGGGCCGCGACGCGGCGCTCGCCAGGATCCAGCGCATCATCCCTGTCTGCGCCGACGAAAGCGTTCACGCCCGGCAAGGCCTCGCCGAACTCGCCGACCGTTACGACGCCGTCAATTTGAAGCTCGACAAGACGGGTGGCCTGACCGAGATGCTGGCCATGGCGGCGGAAGCCGAGGCGGCCGGCTTCGCGTCTCGTCATCGGCTGCATGGTGGCGACCTCGCTCGCCATGGCCCCGGCGCTTCTGCTCGCCGCGCGGGCGAGCTTTCTCGATCTCGACGGACCCTTGCTGCTGGAGCGGGACCGGCCGGACGGCCTCGTTTTCGAAGGCTCCGTCATCCATCCCGCTTCGCCCGCCCTCTGGGGCTGACTTCCGCAGCGTTCTTCAAGATCGCGGTCTTCCGCTGGCGTCGCAATGCGACGCAACGCCGTTCTTGGCCCCGGTCCTATCCCCGCAGACCTCCGTCTCGTCATTTGCGCTGCGCCCGTAACGCAAGGGCTGCATATGCAATTTAAGCAAAATGTCGTTCAATAGTCTCGGCAGCTGATAGGAAATATAGCAATATACATCGGCAATTATACTGCATTGCATGCATGCCGTGACATATTTTCGATTTGAAATCGAATGTTATGTCCAATTTTATGCGAATGGGGACAAACTGAAATGAGAATATTGCCTTCTTCGATGCTTGCCTTATTGGCAGGCGGCGCGGGCTTCTACGATGTCGAAGCCATCCAGCGCTGCACTCATCTGTTGCATGCGGCTTCTTCTGGATCGCCGGCGCCGACGCAGCTTCCGCCGGGCCGGTGATCATCAGTTACCCGTTCACCGCGAACCCGGGCGACGTCATCAGTCTCGAGGGAAGCGGCTTCGGCGCGGCGCCAAAGGTCTATCTGAAGCCGTCGCTTCAGGCGGCGGCGATCGCGCTTGCGACGAAGACGGCCGACGACGGAACCGTCGTCGTGGAAGTGCCGAAAACCAGCGCCTTCGATCTCTACAACGTCTGGATTGCGAACGGCTCCGCGACCAGCCCGCAGGTCGTTCTGAACGCGCCGCAGCCGATGCATTTCGACAATGCGGAGATCGTCAGCGGCGCGCATTTCCGCATTTTCGGCCGCAATCTCTACGTCAACGCGAAGGCGCCGACGGTCACTCTGATCGACGCCCAGACGAATGCGCAGCTGAAAGCGACGGTCGCGCTGGCGACGAGCAGCGCCTATTACCTCGATGTCGTCGCGCCGTCCGGCGTGATCGCCGGACACGCCTATCAGGCCAATGTCTCGAATGGCTATGCGGCGGCGCTGACCGGCGCGACGATCCTCGGACATGCGGCAGGAACCGATCACTTCGCGATCGGCCAGCCCTGGGCTTATGATTTCATCTACGCCGACGGCCCGACCTACAAGGCGGGCGTCAAGGGGACCAACCAGGCCGATCATCACGTCTTCAATGTCGAAGACCGATCCAAGCCTCACGATCCTCGCCAAAGGCGACGGCAAGACAAACGACTGGGCCGGCGATCAAGGCGGCGATCAACCTCGCGGCCGTCCATGGCGGCGTCGTCTATCTGCCGGCCGGGACATTCAATACAGCCGCCACCTGGATCCAGATGGCGTCCAATGTCGTCCTGCAAGGCGCGGGCGCCGCCAGCACGAAGATCCTGATCGGGCCGACCGGGGGCGGCTTCTTCATTCCCGCCTGGATCACAAATGGTCGGGATTCGTCGATCATGTCGCTCCAGAATGTCGATCTGACCAGCAACTATATTGTCAATCTCGGGACAGCGAAATCAGGCCGTCAACAAAGTCTTCCTTCAGCGGCGTCAACTGGAATTTCGGCTCCGGCAAGGGGCTCGTCGCTGTCCGGCGACCGGATCGCGATCCTGAACTCCACATTCACGCAGGCCATCAATTATCAAAATGGAGACGCCACGCTGAAAACCGGCGGCATGGGACCTCATCATATTGGCGTCGATCAGCAATCTGCAGTTCAAGAACAACGTCGTCAAATGGGCGACCGACGGGAATGCGATGAGCGATCTCGTCAACGCCGTGGTTGAAAACAATGCCTTCACGCGCAGCGCCTCCGACACCATCATCGTCGGAGCGGCGCAACTGTCATGGCCCAATAACGGATATCCGCTCCACATCGGGGATAGAATTCAGCGGGTCATGGGGCGCCAACTCGCAATCAATTTCGGCAAGAACGTCGTCGTGCAGAACAACACCTTCGCTGTCTCGGACGGCGTCCTGAAATACAATTGGAGCGATGGCGAAACCATCCAGAATGAAGCGGGAGGAGCAAATCCGCGGGAGGACACCGGGCACGGTCACGGCGGCCGACGCCTCCAGCGTTACCGACAACTCGAAATGCGCGGCAACGTGCGCCTGGCGTTACTATCCAAATTCGATGGTGGTGATCGTCAGCGGCGCTGGCGCGGGTCAATGGCGCCACATCACGGCCAACGCCGGCAACAAATTCACTACCGACAGACCGTTCGACGTCATTCCAGCGGTCGGCGATCATTTCACGATCTCGGTCCCCGCCTACGAGAATGCTGATTATTCGCAGCAACGCGATGAGCAACAATCCGGCTGGGCATCGACCTGTATCACGGCGCCATGCTCAATGTCTCCGTCATCAGCAACACGCTGACCAATAACGGAGGGATCGACCTCATCGCCATCGCAAAGAAACACGCCAGCCCGAATTCCGCCACAAACTGGCCTTTCAACGTGTCGCGGAACATCGAAATAAACGGAAACACGCTCACGGATACAACCGGGCTGTTCGCGGCCTACATCGCCTTGAGCTTCCAGTTCGTTTACGCAGACGACATTCTGGGGAAAAAGCGCGCTGGGCGTGGAAGTACGCAACAACCAGATCGTCGCGCGGGCCGGAGCCACCCCTTATCCGGTTCCCGAAGGATATCAAAACCGCTCATACTATCAGAACCCAAGCGCGCCTTATGTCGAGCAAGGCACGGGGCGCTCTGATCGGAACCGTATTTCAGGGCGACAAATGCACCAACTGTCCGGCTGACTACACGGTGAGCACCGGGACGATCGACACCACCATCTGGAACCCCGTCATCACGACTTCGCCCGGCCTCGCTGCGACGCTTGTAAAAGACCTCGCGTTCGCCGCCACCACGAAGACGCAGTCGATCGGAACCCTCGTCGGCCACGATTGACGCTACCGCCGTCGCGACAAATATCGAGGGGCATGATCAAAGGGTCATGCCCCCGATCCTGCGAACGCCCGCGCGACCGCGGCTTCGCGCCCATCGGTCAGATCGTCTGATTATAGGCGCCGACCTCCGGGCTCTCGCGCAAAATGCCGTCGACCGCCGCGAACATCTCCCGCATGCGCGCCTCCGACACCGGGCTTTCGACGACGACGACGAGTTCCGGCTTGTTGGATGACGCGCGCACGAGGCCCCAGGTTCCGTCCTCGACGGTCACGCGCACGCCGTTGACGGTGACGAGATCGCGGATTTTCTGCCCGGTGAGCGCCGCGCCCTGCGTTCTGCATCGCCTCGAAGCCGCTGCAGCGTCTTCTCGACGACGCCATATTTCTTTTCATCGTCGCAGTGCGGCGACATGGTCGGCGAACCCCAGGTCTTCGGCAAGGCCTGATAAAGCTCGGCCATGGACTTCCGCGGGTTGCGATCGAGCATGTCGAGCACGTGAATGGCGGTGAGCAGGCCATCGTCATAGCCGCGCCCGACCGGCGTATTGAAGAAGAAATGCCCCGATTTTTCAAAGCCCGCGAGCGCGCCAAGATCGCTCACCCGGCGTTTGATGTGGGAATGACCCGTCTTCCAGTAATCGGCCTTGACGCCGCGGCTCAGAAGCTCCGGATCGGTGGCGAAGAGCCCGGTCGACTTGACGTCGACGACGAAGGTCGCGTCCGGATAGAGTTTCGAGAGGTCCCGCGCCAGCATGACGCCGATCTTGTCGGCGAAGATCTCGTCGCCGTTGTTATCGACGACGCCGCAGCGGTCGCCATCGCCGTCAAAGCCGAGGGCGACGTCGGCGCCGGTCTCGCGCACCTTCGCCGCCATCGCGTGCAGCATTTCGAGGTCTTCGGGGTTCGGATTGTAGCGCGGGAAGGTGAAATCGAGCTCGGTGTCGAGCGGGATCACCTCGCAGCCGAGTTTTTCTAGAATCTGCGGCGCGAAGGCCCCCGCCGTGCCATTGCCGCAGGCGGCGACGACTTTCAGCTTGCGGGTCAGCTTCGGCCGGTCGGTGAGGTCGGCGGCGTAGCGGGCCGGGAAATTCTCGACGAAGCGGTAGGAGCCGCCGTCGGCATATTCGAATTTGCCGGAAAGGACGATCTCCTTGAGGCGGCCCATCTCGTCGGGGCCGAAGGTTACCGGCCGCTGCGCGCCCATCTTTACGCCGGTCCAGCCATTGTCATTATGCGAGGCGGTGACCATGGCGACGGCGGGAACGTCGAGCTCGAACTGGGCGAAATAGGCCATCGGCGAAAGCGCGAGGCCGATGTCATGCACTTTGACGCCCGCCGCCATCAGGCCCGTGATCAGCGCGAGCTTGATCGAGGCCGAATAGGAGCGGAAGTCATGTCCCGTGACGAGTTCGGGCCTGACGCCCATCTCGCGCAGCAGCGCGCCAAGGCCAAGGCCAAGGGCCTGGACGCCCATCAGATTGATTTCTTTTTCAAACAGCCAGCGGGCGTCATATTCGCGAAAGCCGGTGGGCTTCACCATCGGCGTCGTCTCATAGGCATAGGTGTTCGGCAGCAACTGCGGCGCAGGCTTCGGAAACATGAGGTCATCCTTTGCGACGGGGCTCGCTCGCAATCGAAAGCGTCAGCTTTGCGCTGCGATTACCACAAGCCGCGCGCGAGATGAATGGCCAGCCCGCCGCAGCTCCGGCGGCCGGCCGAAGCGGCTGGGCGCCGGCCTCAATGCTGCTTGGCGATGATCTGGCCCTTGATCTTGGCGTAGACGCCCTCCGGAATGATCTTCTTCTGCACGAGTTCGTCCTTGCCCTTGTAGGGCCGGTTCTTGATGATGTCGGCGGCGCGTTTGTCGCCGATTCCCGGCAGGGCCTGAAGATCCGCCGCGCTCGCCGAATTGATGTCGAGCAGCGTGGCAGGAGCGGCTCGGCTTTGCGGCGCGCTGGGGCCGGCGCGGCGGTAGAGGCGGCGGGCGGCGGGGCGCCTTGGCGGGGGCCGCCGGCTGGGCGGTCTGCGCGAAGCAGGCGCCGCCAAAGCTGGCGGCGGCCAAAAAAGATAAAGCGAGCAAGGATTTGCGGCTGAAGTTCATGGTCGTCCCCACGCTGTCTGGTCGAGTTTTCACTTCGAAACGCGACTTCTGGCGTTAGAATGCCCTGAATTTCAAAATCCGCAACGGCGCGCGCGGAAATCCTATTCCGCCGCGATGCGCTTGTGGTTCTCGGCGGCGAGCCAGCGCTCGGCCTCCAGCGCCGCCATGCAGCCCATGCCGGCGGCCGTCACCGCCTGGCGATAGACGTCGTCGGTCACGTCGCCGGCCGCGAAGACGCCCGGCACGCTTGTCGCGGTCGAGTCCGGCGCCGTCCGGATATAGCCGTTCGGCTTGATGTCGAGCTGGCCTTCAAAGAGGCCGGAGGCCGGCGCGTGGCCGATAGCGACGAAGACGCCATCCGTCGGAAGCGTGCGCAGCGCGCCAGTCTTGACGTTCTTCAGGGTGACATGGGTGACGCTGGGAGGATCGTCGGAGCCGTGTATCTCGTCGACCACATGGGCCCAGATCACCGAGACATTGTCGCGCTTGAACAGGCGTTCCTGGAGGATGCGCTCGGCCCGGAAGGCGACGCCGCGATGGACCACCGTCACCTTCGCGGCGAGATGGCTGAGATAGAGCGCCTCCTCGACCGCCGAATTGCCGCCGCCGACCACGATGACCTCCTTGCCGCGATAGAAAAATCCGTCGCAGGTGGCGCAGGCCGAGACGCCATAGCCCTTGAATTTCTGCTCCGAGGGCAAATCCAGCCATTTCGCCTTTGCGCCCGTGGCGATCACCAGAGTATCGCAGACATAGGCTTCGCCGCTGTCGCCGAACAGCCGGAACGGGTGCCGGCCAAGCTCGACCTTGACGATATGGTCGGAGATCATGTGGGTCCCGACATGCTCCGCCTGCGCCTTCATCTGCTCCATCAGCCAGGGACCCTGGATCGCCTCGGCGAAGCCGGGATAATTTTCGACGTCCGTCGTGATCATGAGCTGGCCGCCCGCCTCGAAGCCCGCGATCAGCAGCGGCTCCAGCATGGCGCGCGCGGCGTAGATCGCGGCGGTATAGCCTGCCGGTCCCGAACCGATGATGATCGTCTTGGCGTGTGGGGATCGGCCGGAGGGGGAGGCGGACATGGCGGTCTTCTCGAAGTGCGGGCGCGGCCGGAGCGGCTGAAACGGAAATCTATTCAGCCGAAGCCCCGACCGCAACCTGTGGAGCAGTCAACAGACTCTTATCAGCGCCCCGGCGGCGGCGCGGCGGGCTGCAGGCTGAGGGCTCCGACGCCAGCCGAAAGGTTGACGCCGGCCTGAACGCCGACGGACAGGGGCTGCAGGCTGACCGAGCGATTGTTGCCGCCGACCAGCAAATTGCCGCTGACGCCGCCGCCGAAGGAGGCGCTGCCGCTCGCGCCGACGAATTCGCCCGCGAGCGCATTTTGCGGCAGGGCGCTGCCGGCGGTGAGCACCGCCCAGGCAAGCCGGCCGCCTGTGGTGAAGCCGAGGTCGAGGCCGACGTTGCGGATCGTTCCGACATAATATTGCCGCGGGCCGTGGTTCGGGGTGAGGACGCAGGACAAGGCGCGGTCCGACGTCACGATGAAGCCGACGCCGGGCGCGACGTTGCACGAGAGCACGCCGACGCGCGGCGTGGCCTCGGCGGCGCCGGCCGCCATGCCGATCAAGGCGGCGGCGGCCAGACACGCGGAAAACTTCGGCCGAAAAGATGGGTTCATTGCGTTTCCTCCTTGACGATCCGGCCAATTCCGCGTTGGGCTGCGGCCGGATCGACGCCGCGATCGGCGGCGATGCGAATAAATGCTGCCGATGGATCTCCACCGGCGATTTGTTGCTATAGCGATGGCGCAGCTTTTCCGCCAGTTCTCATCTTTCGCCGGCGTCGGCCTGATCGCCACAGGCGTCCATTATGCGCTGTTGATCGGCCTCGTTGAGCTCGCCCATACGCCGGCGCCGCCCGCGGCCCTGGCCGGCAGCATCCTTGGCGCCGCGGTGTCCTATGCGCTCAATCGCCGGCATACGTTCCGCTCGCGATCTTCCGCATCGGCTGGCTGGCGGGCGCTTCGCGCTCGTCGCCCTTGGCGCCGCCGCGCTGACTTATTTTTTCATGTCGCTTTTCGTGAATGTCGTCGGCGCGCCCTACCTCCCGGCGCAGGTCATAACCACCGGCGTCGTGACGCTATGGACGTTTCTGGCGCATAAGATGTGGACTTTCGCGTGAACGCGGGACACCGCGACGCTGGCCGAAAATGGAAAAGAGGGAAATGGCGAGACAGCGGCCCGGCGCGCGGACGCCGTCCACGCGCTCATCTCATAAGCGTGCCGGCAGGGCGCGAGGCGCCCGGATCACTTCGGCGCGGACTGATCGCCGCCAGCGGGTTCGGGGCGGCTCGATTCATCCGGTCGCATCTGGTCTTTCTGGCCAGACTCGTCGGATGACTGCTGGCCGACCTGATGATAGGGCGGTACGCTGACGCTGCGGCCGGTCACCAGATAGGGCGCGGCAGGCCCGAAGGTGCGAACTTGAGTCAAAGCCGCCGTCGAAAACGCGCAACCGACCGCCGCGCCCACGACGATTGTTGCGCCTATCCTCCCAAAGAATTTCATTGAACTCTCCAACGCCGCTCAAATTCCGCCCGTTGGAAAACGCGCGAACAGGCTCTAAAGTTCAACGGCGCCCGAAGAAAATCGCCAGAATTCACGTAAAAATTGCATCGCCGCAGAGGACGCGGCCACTCGCGCCGCTATCCCCGCGCGGCGCCGCCGTATAGCGCCGCCGTGAGCAGCGCGAGGCCGAACACGAGGACGGCCAGCGCCGCGGCCGCCTCGAACAAACGGCCCGCCATCATCGTCCGCCAGGAATCGCCTCTGGCGTAATGCGCGACCATCTTTTTCGCGTACACCGCCGAGGTCGCCAGCGCCCCGGTCGTGATCGCGACGCCGAGCGACATGGCGAGAACGGCGGCGCAGCCCGCCAGAAAAATCCCCTGCGCAGAGGCGAAGACAAGGACAAGAATGGCGCCGGAACACGGCCGCGAGCCGGCCGCCGCCACAGTGAGGCACGCCTGCCGCCACGAAAATCCGCTATCGAGCGCGGCGGGGTCGGGCGCATGGAAATGGCTGCAGCCCGAACCATGGGCGAGGCATGAGCCGTCTTCGGCGAAGAATTGCGCGCCGGCGGTTTGCAAGTTCGCGCCAGTGCTCGGCAATGGACCGAAGGCGCTCAAGACAAGATCGCCGGCAGCTCTTGGCCGCTGCCGCCACGCGGCGGCGACCGCCGCGCCTTTCGAGGCGCAGAGCGTCGCGCCAAGGACGATCACGCCGACATAGCTCGCGATCTCGATCCAGTTGGCGGCGGCCGTCATATGTTTCGCGGTCGCGCCAAGGACGAGGAAGGCCGCGCCGACGAGGGCGACGGCGACGAGGCCTTGCAGAATCGCCGCGGCGAGGCAAATGGCGAGGCCGCGCCGTAAAACCCGCTCATTGGCGACCATATAGCTGGCGATCACCGCCTTGCCGTGGCCGGGTCCGGCGGCGTGGAACACGCCATAGCCGAAGCTCAGGGCGGCGAGCGTCCACGCGGCGGAGCCGCTCTCCTTCACCGCGCGTATCGCGCCGGTGAGGAGGCGGTAGAAGCCGCTCTCCTGCGCCAATATCCAGCCGCCTACGCCGCTGGCGCTCGCCGCGCCCTCATAGGCGCCGACCGCGAACGGGTGGTGGACGCCTTGGGCGAGCGCCGGCGATGCGAGCGCCGCCGCGAACAGGAACGCCAGCAGGATCGGGTGCGGCGAAGGCGAAGATGGTTTCAAGCGCGCCTCCGCCTCTATGGACAGGCGACGATGACGGCGGACGCGAGCTTCACGCCGAAATCCGACCCCGGCGACAGCCCGCTGAAAAACAACTCGGTGAGCTTTTTCGATTCTTCCGCGGCCAAAGGCTTCGCCCCCGCCACATTGTTCGAGCAGCCCTTCGGCGCGTTGACGAAGCTCGACTCCGTTCTGCTTATCGAGCTCGAAGGCGACGAAATAGGTCGGATCATAGACCTGAAAGGAAAATAGCTTCGCCGTCGCCGGCGTCTTCAGCGGCATGGTGAAGCGCAGCACCACGAGCTTGTCGGGCCGCTCCTCCAGCGAATAGTCGGTCGGCTCGCCGAACTCGACCTTGACGCTCTGAATTTTGGCATGGGTGAAATAGTCGAATTCGGCCAGATCCTCGACATTGCTCTTGGCGAGCGGCGCAAGATCCTCCTTGGTCAGGATCTCGCCTTTCTTGCCGACGCCCTCGGTCACGAAAGCCGAATACATCTCGTCAAAAATCCAAGCGTGCCGGATCGCCGTGATCTCGCCCTTCGGCCCGAAGATCACCTGCTCTTGCCCGGTGATCCAGACATGCGGATGCGCCGCGGCGACATTTGCGAGCGAGGCAGAAAAACCCGCCATAAGAGCGAGCCTCAGCCAGAAACGAACGCGCATCAAGACCCCTGGAGGCGCATGGCTTTGCCTAATCGCATAATCTTACCAGAAAACTCTGCAACTTCTTTAAGATCGTGCTCCAGCCGTGGCGCATGAGATTGGCCGGGCCCCGCGTTCATCCTTTGATCGCAGAAGTCTGGCCAAAGCGAGGCGAGCTTTTCGACAGCCTTCCCGCACGCAAATTTGCGATTCGGGTTGATCAAAAGCGCCGTATAAGGCATATGAGGATTAAATCCGTTCGCACCGGCCCCTTCGGCCGGTTCTTTAATTTTTGGGAACCCGACCGATGAAAGTCCGTAACTCATTGAAATCGCTACGCGGGCGTCATCGCGACAACCAGTTGGTGCGGCGCAAGGGCCGAGTCTATATCATCAACAAGACGCAGAAGCGCTATAAAGCTCGCCAGGGCTGATTTAGCCGCCGGTTCAATTTTTGGCGCGCGCCCGGAAAGCCGGGGCGCGCGGCGACAAAGGCTTTTGACCTTTCACTTCCGGCTCTCTAGATTGGGCCGATGCGGCGTTGGCTCTTCATTTCAGCGCGTCTGGCGCAATTGGCGGTCGCGGGACTCATCGCCCCGGCGATGGCCGGCGCGAACAATCAGCAATGGCCCGGCGGGCTGCCGAATGATTGGCGCGTTCTCGGCGACGATGCTGGACCGTCGCCCGGCGATCAGACGCCCGGCCAGTTCGACTTCCGGCGCGATGAACGCGGTCAGCCCTTCGGACAAGCGCCGAATCTGACCCAAAGACAAACTCCGGGCGGCGCGGCGAAATCTTCAGATCCCGCCAAGGACGCGGCGGCGGCGAAGGCCGCCAGGGACAGCGCGCGGGCGGAAGAGCTGAAAAAGGCTCTGGCGCCAAGGCCGGAGCCGGCAGTGCTGCGCCAGCGCGCGCTCGACGAATTGTTCAAGCATCTTGGCGCCGCCGCCGATCCCGAGGAGGCCAAAGGCTTCGCCGACGCGATCCAGCACATCTGGCTGCAATCGCAGTCCGACACAGCCAATCTCATCATGCAGCGGGCGATGCTGGCGAGCCGGATGAAGAACTATCCGCTCGCCCTCGCCTTGCTCGACAGGCTCGTGGCTCTCGAACCGAATTGGGCCGAGGCGTGGAACCAGCGCGCCACGGTCCGCTTCCTCGCCGAGGATTTCGACGGCTCCATGGTCGATATCGACAAGGTCCTCAAGCTGGAGCCGCGCCATTTCGGCGCCCTCACAGGCATGGGCGTGATCCTGCAGCGCGAGGGCCTCGACAAACGCGCCCTCGAAGTTTTCAACAAGGCGCTCGAAATCTACCCTGCGCAGCCCGATCTTAAGGATAGCGTCGACAAACTGACGCTCGACGTGAACGGCCGCGACATCTGATCGCCGGTTTTCACGCCGCCCGGAAGCGCTCTATTGGGACCAGCCATCCGACCGGATCAGGGGATCGATGATGCGGCGCGTCTTCGCGGAGACGGCGGAGCGCCGCGCCGGCGCGTAGGCCAGTGCTTCCGGCGCCCCTTCCGGCCACCTTTGCCGCCACTGTCCAAAAACCGGCTCGGCGCTGGGCGCACCCCCTGACGGAGCCCCGCGATGGCGCGAATGCGATCTCCCGAAGGGCATCGACCGCGGCGCGGAGCCGGAGATATTGATGTTGGCGCCCTGTCCCTGCACCATGCCATAGAGGATTTCGGCATGGCCCGGCGAAAGCCGGATGCATCCGTGCGAGGCAGGGCGCCCAAGGTCGGCTGTCGAATAGGTGCCGTGGATGGCGTAGCCGCCAGCGAAGAAGATCGAATAGGGCATCGGCGACATGTGATATTTGTGGGAATAATGCATGCGCTCGAGATGTCCCGCGTGGTAGTGGCCGCGCGGCGTCGCATAACCGGCGCGCGCCGTGGAGACCGGCCAGTCATAGTCGGCGCCGTTCCCGCTTACATGCATGGTCTGCGAACTGAGATCGACGTCGATCTGCACCCGCGCCTGCGCTGCGTCGACGCCAAGCAGACCGCATAGTAAAACACCGACGCCGAGGATCGCTTTCATGGCGCCATCTCCCAGAGTTGCTGGCCGATTCGCAAAATAATTGTCGCACGCCGGCTGTTATGGAAACGCCAAATTATCCATAAAGGTTCGTGAAATCGGTATCGGATCGCACAATTAAAAAAAGTATTGGGCGATACCGGGCCGCTCTCTGGTTGCTGCGTCGCCGCGATCCAATCAGAAGAAGAAATATGTGACGGCGGCGAACAGCGGCAGCAAGATCGCACCCGACCACAGCATGTAGGGGAAGAAGCCCGGCATCTTCACGCCTGCGTTGCGGGCGATGGCGTAGACCATGAAATTCGGTGCGTTGCCGATGTAGGTATTGGCGCCCATGAACACGGCGCCAAGCGAGATCGCCGCCAGCGTGTGTCCCAGCGGCCCCATAAGCTTCGCCGCCTCGCCGCCAGCGAGTTCGAAGAACACGAGATAGGTGGGCGCATTGTCGAGAAAGGACGAAAGGAGTCCCGTCGCCCAGAAATAGACTGCATTGTTCTCCGATCCGTCGGGATGTTCGAGCAAGCCGATCACCAAGGCGAAGGGCCCATTCTTGCCGGCCTGGAGCATCGCCATGACCGGTATGATGGCGATGAAAATGCCGGCGAAGAGGTAGGCGACCTCGCGGATCGGCTCCCAGTCGAAGCCGTTTTCGGCGCGTGACGCCCTGTTCGTCAACAACATCGAGGAGACGGTGACGCCGATCATCACCGCTTCCCGCACCACGTTCTGCAACTCGATTTTCGTTCCGAGAAGGGTCCAGCTGACGCCGGGCCGCCAGAGTCCGCTGGCGACGATGGCGGCGATGGCCGCGCCGATGAGGGCGATGTTGACGAGGCCCGTCACGCTAAGGGCGATGGCGGGGCCGGCGGCGGGGCGGGGGCCTTCGCGCCGGAAAAAATAGAGGTCGATCAGGAAGAAGACGGCCAGAAGGACGACGATGGCGAACAGGGTCTCCGGCCAGAGCCTTTGCGTCGTCCAGAAGAAATCGACGCCGTGCAGAAAGCCGAGAAACAGCGGCGGGTCGCCGAGCGGCGTCAGCGCGCCGCCGATATTCGAGACGAGAAAGATGAAGAACACCACGACATGGGCGTTGAAGCGGCGTCCTTCGTTGGCGCGAATGAGCGGCCTGATCAGGATCATCGAGGCGCCGGTCGTCCCGATCACGCTGGCGATCGCGGCGCCGAAGGCGAGGATGGCGCTGTTGACGAGCGGCGATCCCTTGAGCGAGCCTTTGACCGCGATGCCGCCCGAGGCGGTGAACAGCGCCAGCAGCATGAGGATGAAGGGCAGATATTCGATCGCCAGATTATGCGCGAGGGCGGCCGCCGTGATGTCGAAGCCCTTGACGGCGACGAGACCGGCGAGCGTCAAAACCGCCCAGAAGGCGGCGGCCTTCTCGTAATGGATGTGCCACCATTCCTTGACGACGAGCGGTCCGAGGGCGATCGACAGCAGGATGCCGACGAAAGGAAGCCCGAGCGGCAGGGGCAGCTTCGCGCCATCGAGGCCCTCCGCCGCCGCCGCGGGCGGGCAAAAGGCGACCAGCGCGGCGACCGCCGCGAGGGCGCAGATCGCCAGACGCCTCGCGGTCGCGGCACACCCGCGCGTCAAGTCGATCATATGCCCTCCAAACTTCGATGCGCGGGGCCGGCGGCGTCCACGCGTCAAGCCCAAGTTCGAGGACAGCTTTACGTGCCGCCGCGGCAGGGGGCAAGCGGCGCATTTGGCGCGCCGCTCGGCCGCCGCGACGCTGATCTAGCCGCGCGGTCCAACGAGGGCGAACATGGCGCCCTGCGGATCGAGACCCTGCAGGATGAAGTCGCCGCCCGGCACTTCATGCGGACCGTTGAGGATCTGTCCGCCGGCCGCCTCGACGGCTTTGACCGCGGCGTCAATTCCCGCGACGTTGAAATAATAGAGCCAGAACGGAACGGGCATGGCCTCAAGCTTGGTCATCATGCCGCCGATCGCTTCGTCGCCGCCCGCTTTGAAAAGCTGGTAGACGCCCATGCGGGCCCATATCCATCGCATCGCCCTTCGTCCAGCCGAAGCGATCGGCGTAAAAGGCGAAGGCGGCCTCGCGATCGATGGCGTGCAGTTCGCGCCAGCCGATATGGCCGCGGGCGCCGCGCGGACCGGGCGCCGGCTCGGCGTCGGAGGAGCCTTTAAACAGCGTCAGCGCCGCGCCCTGCGGATCGCCGACGACAGCGAAGCGGCCGACGCCCGGAATGTCGGCGGCCGCCTTGTAAATGACGCCGCCCGCTTTCGCAAACGCGTCCGCCTCGGCGTCGACGTCCTCGACGCCGACATAGCCGATCCAGCCCGGCCGCGCGCCCATCTTCAGAGCGGCCTCGGGCAGCGCCATCAGCCCGCCGATCTGCGTCTCTGCCCGCGCTAAGAAGCGTATAGGCCATGCCCGGCACGCCGGAATCCTGCGCGCTCCAGCCGACGACATCGCGGTAGAATCTCTCCGCCGCCGCCGGATCGGTCGTCAGCAGCTCGTACCAGACGAATTTGCGAGGGGACTGCGTCATTGCTGTTTCTCCAGTCGACGGACTTTGCGACATAGGGCGCCCGAAACTAACGCGTTTCAAACGAAGCAGATCCGTTTGACGGCTTTGAGACGCGGCCCGGGTGCGGTGCGGCTTGATCGGAGCAGGGGCTATGCTACGACGGGGCGGGAGCCGCCACCCGCGCCCCATCCGGAGGGTTGACGCCATGACGAAGGAATGGGCTCTTTTCATCAGCACCTTCGCAACCCTGCTCGCGATCATCAATCCGTTCGAGGCTTTGCCGGTCTTCCTGCTTCTGCTCGAAGGCAAGGATCCCGCCGAGCATCGCAAGGTGGCCGCGCGCTCCAGCCTCTACGCCACCTTGCTGATGCTTTTCTTCTTATTCTTCGGCTCGCTCATTCTGCGGCTTTTCGGCGTGCCCTTGAGCATGGTGCGCATCGTCGGCGGCATCATACTCACCAAAATAGGCTTCGAATTATTCTCCGCGTCCCGGGGGCGCGGCTCAATGGTTCCGGCGGGCGGCGCGGACGAAAACGCCAATATAGCCTTCGTGCCGCTTGCCTTGCCGATCATGTGCGGCCCTGGCGCGATCGCCACCGTTCTCGGCATGACGACGCAGGTCGAAACCTGGCATTTCGGCGCCTTCGCCCCGATCGTCGCCGCGGTCCTCGCCGCGATGCTGGTCACCTATCTCTGTCTCGCCTACGCCGGCAAGCTGGTCGATCGCCTCGGCCCTATGGGCATTGACGCGATTACCCGCATCGTTGGCTTCTTCGTCTCGGCCATGGGCGTCGGGCTGGTCTTCAACGGCGTCATCGAAGGCTTGCAGGATCACGGGCTGACGGCGCTGCATTGAGGCGGACCGCGAGTGCAGACAGAACTTTCGCAGGATCGGCCCCCGCATGAGCCCGGAACCGCAGATCGACGTCGCCGCCGATGCAGACGATCTCGCCCATCGCGCCGCCGCCTTCATCGCGGCCCGCATCGCCGCCGCGCCGCAAAGGCTGGCGCTCAATCTCTCCGGCGGCTCGACGCCGCGGCAGGTCTATCAATTGCTGGGCGCGGAGCCCTATCGGACCGGGATCGACTGGCGGAAGGTCGCGCTGTTCTGGGGCGACGAGCGTTTCGTGCCGTTCGACCACAAGGACAGCAATTTCCGCATGACGTCCGAAGCCCTGCTGACAGCCTGCCCGTGCCGCCGGGCGAGGTGCATCGCATTCCAGCCGACGCCGGCTCGCCGCAGAAGGGCCGCGGCGCTCTATCAGGCCAGCCTGCAGGATTTCTATGGCGCGCGGACGCTCGATCCGGCGCGACCCCTTTTCGATGTGACGCTGCTTGGTCTTGGCGCGGACGGACACACCGCGTCGCTGTTTCCGGGTACGCCGGCGCTGGAGGAACGCCAAGCGTGGGCGACGGCGGTGATCGGCGCCAGCCCCGAGCCGCGCATTTCGCTCACCTATCCGGCGCTCGAATCCAGCGCCGACATCCTGTTCCTCGTGTCAGGAGCGGCGAAAAAGGAGATTTTGGCCCGCGTGCTCGCCAATGATCGCGCGCTGCCCGCGTCCCGCATCGCAGCACGCGGCGCCATCCGCATCTTCGCCGACCGCGCAGCTCTGACGGACTGAGCCATTCCGGCGTCCGAGGCGGCCGGCCGCAGCGGCCGGCCAAGGTGCGGCGTCAGCTTCCAGAATGGATCGTTTCCGAACTGGCGGCGGCCCAATGTGCGCAATCAAACATCAAGCGCGCCCCCTTAAGGTCATGCATGAGCATCGGTCGCGGCGACGTCAATCGCGTGCGGCCTCGCGCCCGGCGTTTTGATGACGGGTTTGTTCCGGCAGGATCGCCATCCGAACGACGGGCCGGGGGACTTCGCCATCTTGGCCGCGCGTAACAATCAAAGCATTGAATTTATGAGACAATCAGCGCGAGCCATGCTGTCGCGCGAGTGTTTTCCTCTCTCGTCGCCAGCACGGCGGCGCGGACCTCGCGAGTGCGACCAGCCGCCGCCCGTAATCTCAGGAGGTCTGCACAGCCGCAGCCGAGGACGCCGCGCCCGGCTGAAGCGAGGCGGGCGGCGCGGAGTCGCTCCGCGCGCCGTTCCGCGAGACGCGACTTGGTTCGCCCAACTCCATTCGACATGCGTTTCCCTCGCCTGTCCCGGCGCCATCATCCTCGGAGTTGGATTCTAGATCTGCGCGAAAGTTGAGTCCGGCGTTCGCAGGTGCAAACAATTTAACGCAGTGCAGCATATAAATTCCAATTTTGTCACGTGATCTTGAAGAAATTTTCGAAACCTTTGCCGCTGCCAGACATTACATATGAGGTTGTGCAAATCCTGAAGAGAGCAAGGCAATGAGCGCAGTTGAGACCACCAAGAAATCGGCGACTTCGACCCGGGGCTTCGCTTCCATGGATCCCGAGAAGCAGCGCGCCATCGCCCGCAAGGGCGGCGAAAGCGTGCCGCATGAGAAGCGCAGCTTTTCGCAAAACCCGGGTCTTGCGGCTGAAGCCGGCCGCAAGGGCGGGCAAAGCGTCAATCCAAACAAACGCAGCTTTTCGCGCAATCATGCGCTGGCGTCCGAAGCCGGCCGCAAGGGCGGCCATGCCTCGCATGGCGGGCCGAAGAAAGCGGTCGCCGACTGAGGCAGGACGTCGCGGAGCATTGCAAGAGCCCGCTCATAAGCGGCTTTTTCGGCGAACGCGGCAGCGGACAGTTTGCTGCCGCGTTTTTTTGCAATGTTTCCACAAAAGCCGCCAGGGTTAAAGCTGCGGACCTTCTCAGGCTGGTTGAAAACGTTCATGTTGCGGGGCGAGACCCCGCTCGGCGGCTCGGCCACAGGCCCGATGCGCCGCGCGAATTCCAGGCCGGCGTAATCCATGAATGCGATCGATGAACTGTTCGAGGCGGCGTCGGCCGCGCGCCGCAATGCTTATGCGCCGTATTCGCGATTTGCCGTCGGCGCGGCGATCCGGTCGGCTCGGGCGCCATCTATCGCGGCGCGAATGTCGAAAACGCGTCGTATCCGGTCGGAGTCTGCGCGGAGGCGGGCGCCATCGCGGCGATGGTCGTCGCCGGCGAAAGAGACATCGCTGAAATTCTGATCGTCGGCGACGGCGACGCGCTGGTGACGCCATGCGGCGCGTGCCGCCAGCGCATCATCGAATTCGCCGCGAAAAGACGCCAAGGTGCTCGTGGCGGGGCCCGATGGGGTCCGCGCCAGCTTTTCTATCGGAGCCCTTCTTCCCGAGGCGTTTGGTCCGAGCATTCGCGCATCGATCGACCGACAATGAAAAGCCCCGGCTTCCGCCAGGGCTCTATGTCGAAGGGCGTCGTGCGTCAGGCTGCGCGCAAATTGCCGGCGGAAGATTTGCCGGTCCGCTTGTCCGCGATCACTTCATAGTTGATCTTCTGGCCTTCCTGCAGGTGCCGCAGCCCTGATTGTTCCACAGCGCTGATGTGGACGAACACGTCCTTGCCGCCATCGTCTGGCTGTATGAAGCCGTATCCTTTGTCCGGATTAAACCACTTCACAGTTCCCGTAGTCATATAGTGCATCCTTAGAATCGTAAGTAAGCGAGCGCCAATCGATGGCGCCGGTGTCGCATCGGTGTTTTAAGAAGGAGGTCGTTAGCGGACGCAAGATTGCGAGGCCACGTCGTCGGTTAAAAACACGACACACATGACCATACGGCGATGCCGGCCCGAAGACAAGGGGCGCCTGCGTCATTTTGACAAATGGCGCGAATATGAAATGCGGTTCCCTCCCGATGCCGCCGCGCCGGGCCGCAGCCGGCGACGCCGAGAACTTCCGCCACCGGGCGGCGCGCGTAAAAATATTGTAATCTGAAGGACATAGTGTTTTCTCTGTGGTCAGCGGAGCCTTGCTGAGGCGCGAAGAGCGCCCCCGGAGCCGGACCGATGGCGCTATTTGATGAGTTGATCGCCGATGTCGGCTCCCGCTTCAGACTGGGGCCGAAGGCGTGAGGCTTTGCTTCAGGAGCTGGTTGGCCTGATCAAGGACCACCCCGACGGCGTTGGCGGATTCCTCAATCAATTCAAGAGCGCCGGCTTTGGCGATCAGGTCGCCTCCTGGCTGGGCGATAGCGAGGGCGCGGCGCTTTCGGGGCCGCAGGTGGAAAAGGCGCTCGGCCGCGGCGTCATCGCCGCCATCGCCAGCAAGCTGGCGCTGCGGACCGGGGACTGTCGGCGACGCCATCGGCTATGCGACTGCCCAAATTGGTGGGCCTGCTGACGCCGGGCGGGATTATTCCCAAACTGCTTCCCGCCTCGATCGCGGATCTCCCCAGTGTTGAGCCGCCGCGTTTGCCCAGACATTTGGCGAGGCCGATCGAGGTACGCGCCGCTCGGGATGCTGGAGACGGAAATTCGGCCGGTCCTTGGGCCGCGCCCTTCCTTCTTCTCGTGGCGGTGGCTTTGCTGACCTATTACTTTCCGAGCCTGTACAAGGAATACTATCCCCGTCTGTATCGGCAGCTGTTTCCTGCGGCCGAGGCGCCGAGCGCTCCCGAGAGCGCGCCTCAACCGCCGCCCGCGGCGGCATCGGCGCCAGCGCCATCGCCGGCTCCTTCTTCAACACCAGCGGCCCCCGAGCCAGCGGCAGCAGCTGCCGTTCCTGCGCCCGCCGTCCCGGCGCCGGCGCCCGTCCCCGCCGCGCCTGCGGTCGCACCGGCGCAGCTCAGGCTGGACAGGGCGGATGGCGTCGTAACTTACGCCGGCAGCGTCGACAGCGCGGCGAGCCGCGACGAGGTCATTGCGTCGCTCAAGGGCCAGTTCGGCGCAGATCACATCAAGGGCGACGTATCGGTCGATCCGAATGTTGCGGCCCCGAGCTGGCTCGCCAACCTCAAGCAGGCTCTCGCGCTCTTCAAATCACAGAGCTGGCATGCCGCCTTCGACGGCGCCTCGCTCGATGTCGGCGCGTCGAACGGCGCCGACAAGATCGTCGCGGGGCTGAAATCCCTCTACGGCTCCGCCCTGACGATCAGCGGCGCGGCCAAGGGCGCCAGCGCGTCAGCGGCGGCGGGACGAACAGACTGCGACCGCCCTCTCCGGGCTGCAACCGGGATTCACCGGCGCGGATCTCGTCGTCGATCCTGAATAAATACGTCATCAATTTCGATACCGGGAGCGCGACGATTTCCGACGCCAGCAAATCCATCCTTCGCCAGGCAGCGGCGCTGATCAAACAATTGCCGCCCGACACGAAGGTGCATATCGACGGATACGCCGACGCCACCGGCGATCCCGCCGCCAATGTCGTCTTGTCGCGCCATCGCGCCGAGGCGGTGCGCGGTCTGCTCATGGATGCCGGCGTCGCGCCCGCCGAGCTGAGGGCGAAGGGCCATGGCGCCGCCCATGCGGCGGCGGGCGACAATCGCAGCGACCGCCGCATCGAGTTTTCGGTGCAAGTGAGCCGTTTGGCGGCGCTTCAGGCGTCGCCGAGCGGGTGCAGGTCGCGCACCATCGCTTTCATGCGCTCGTCGAGCACATGGGTATAGATTTGCGTCGTTGCGATGTCGGCATGGCCAAGCAGTTCCTGCACGACGCGAAGATCCGCGCCATTTTGCAGGAGATGGCTGGCGAAGGCATGGCGCAGCACATGCGGGCTGATGCGCGCAGCGGCAATCCCCGCCGCCGCGCCGCAGGTTTTGAGGTCGCGGGCGAAAGCCTGCCGGGTCAGATGGCCGCTCTCGCCGTCGGAAGGAAACAGCCAGGGGCTGGCGGCGGCGCCGGGCTGGTCCTTTTCGAGCGCCAAGCGATAGGCCGCGATGGCGGCGCGCGCCGCCGGGGAGATCGGCGCCAGCCTGTCGCGACCGCCCTTGCCCCGGATCGGAATAAGCGGCTCGCTTCCCCGCGCTATCCCCTTCGGCAGCGCGACGAGTTCGGAAACGCGCAGCCCTGTGGCGTAGAGGAGTTCGATGAGGCCGGCGGTGCGCAGGGCGCGCAGGCGCACGCCGGGCGCGCGCGCGGTCGTCGTCAAGCCCCTCCCGCGATACGGCGAGGAGATGATCGACCTCGGCGATCGAGAGCGTTTTCGGCAGGCCCCGGCCGCGCCGCGGCCCCTCGATGATGGCGGCGGGATTTTCCGCGCTGAGCCCCTCGGCGAGGAGAAAGCGGTGGAACTGGCGGATCGACGAGAGCTTGCGCGCGCTCGAGGCCGCCTTGAGGCCGCGCTTTTCGAGCATTTTGAGATAGGCGCGGATGTCTTCGCTCGACGCGTCGAGCGGCGTCTTGCCGGCGGCTGGCGAGGCGAGCGGCATAGTCGGC
The DNA here is from genome assembly GCA_963757985.1 of uncultured Alphaproteobacteria bacterium. Taxonomy (GTDB): domain Bacteria; phylum Pseudomonadota; class Alphaproteobacteria; order Rhizobiales; family Beijerinckiaceae; genus Methylocapsa. Next base: position 119,846 of record CAVWTQ010000003.1, read on the forward strand.
AAGGTCGCGGGCGTAGGCTTGAATGGTGTTTTTCGCGCCGCCGCGCTCGGCCGCGATCATTTCGAGGAAGCTCTCGATCAGGCGGGACGATGCGGGCTTGAAGCGCCATTGCGGCGATCCTATTTGTTCAGCCGCGCCGGGGGAATCGTCTGGATGATCTCGCGCGGTTCAGGCTGCACGAAGGTCGACAAGCGCGACCATGGCGCCGAAAACGGCGCCGGCCAGAATGGCGATCACGAGAAGAAAACGAATCAGGCTGGGCAACACGGTCCTCGCAGGCGCCTTTATGGGCAGAGGGCCGCTTCCGGCGCAAGCTCGGGCGCGCGGATCGATGTCCGCCCGCGCGCAGAACGGCGCCGGCGAGCGCCTTGCCCTCGTCGCGCTCGATCGCGACGTCGAGCATCAGGCCGGGCGGCGCGTCATCGGTCCGGACGCAGGTGAAATCGGCGGCGCGGCCAAGGCCGCCGCGCTCGGTGAGGACGCGCAGCACGCGGCCGATCTGGCGGGCGTGATGGCGGCCGAGCGCCGCCTCGCCAGCCTCGCGCAGGCGCCGCGCCCGCTCCTTGACGATCTGCCCCGCGACGGGCGGCATTTTCGCGGCCGGCGTTCCGGGCCGGGCGGAAAACGGAAAGACATGCAGATAGGTCAGCCCGCAATCCTCGACGAGGCGAAGCGTGTTTTCAAACATCGCGTCGGTCTCGGTCGGAAAGCCGGCGATGAGATCGGCGCCGAAGACATATCCGGTCGCAGCCGCCGCAACCGCGCGCAGAAATCCACTGCCCCGTCCCGCGAGTGCCGGCGTTTCATGCGCTTCAGAATCATGTCGTCGCCGGCCTGAAGCGACAGATGCAGATGCGGCGTCGAGACGCGGCTCCGTGGCGAAGGCGTCGATCAGATCGGCGTCGGCCTCGATGCAGTCGATCGAGGAGAGCCGCAGCCGTTCGAGGCCGGGAGCGGCGCGAAGGATGGCCTTGACGAGGCCGCCCAACCTGAAATCGCCGCCGGGATCCGCGCCGATAGGAGGTCAGATCGACGCCGGTCAGCACGATCTCGCGAAAGCCTTTGTCGGTCAGGCCCCGGACAGCGGCGAGGATCGCCTCCGGCTTTGAGGAGCGCGACGGTCCGCGCCCATAGGGAATGACGCAGAACGTGCAGCGATGGTCGCAGCCGGTCTGCACGGCGAGAAAGGCGCGGGTATGGTCCTCGACGCCTTCCTGGGGAGCCAGCGGCGACGTCACCGCCTGCATCGCGCGGCCAAAATCGCCCTTCGATGAAGGGTCGGCCCAGGGTTCGGCCCATGTTTCGGGATCGGTCTTGCGGGCGTTGCCAATGACGCGCGCGACCTCGGGCATCTCGGCGAACCGGAGCGGATCGATCTGCGCCGCGCAGCCGGTGACGACGATCTCGGCGCCGGGATTCTCCCGCGCGAGGCGGCGGATCGCCTGGCGCGCCTGCCGTGTCGCCTCCGCCGTCACTGCGCAGGTATTGACGATGACGAGATTGTCGCGACCCGCTTGCGCGGCGGCGCGGCGCATCGCCTCCGATTCGACGAGGTTCAGCCGGCAGCCGAAGGTCACAAGCTGTATGGCCGGGGCGGGACTGGAGCGCGTCACGCGGCGATATCCGCGAAAAGCGCGGGATCAAGCCGCGTCTCGAATTCGAAGGCGACGGGGCCGGTCATCACCACCATGCCGTCGCTCTCGCGCCATAAAATATCGAGGTCGCCGCCCGGCAGAGAGACCCGCGCGCTCCGCCCTGTGAGCCCGCGGCGCGCGGCGGCGACGAGGGCGGCGCAGGCGGCGGAGCCGCAGGCCCGGGTGAGGCCGACGCCGCGCTCCCAGACCTTGAGTTCGATATGATCGCCGGCGACGACGTGGGCGAGCGAAATATTGGCGCGCTCGGGAAAGATCGGGTCATGCTCGAGCGCGGGGCCGATCGCGGCGAGATCATAGGCGCCGATATCGTCCACAAAGAAAATCGCGTGCGGATTGCCCATGTTGACGACGGCGGGATTTCGCAGGATCGGCGCGTCGGGCGGGCCGATAGGAAAGATCGATCGCGCGCGTGTCGGCCACGGCCCGCGCCAGCGGGATGTCGCGCCAGTCGAGGCGCGGCGCGCCCATCTCGACCGAAAAGCTCCATTCGCCGAGTGCGCCGGCAGGCGAGACGGCCCGCGCGCCGTCTCGATGACGATTTCGTTCCGTGGGTCGTCACGCAGCAGCGTCCAGGCGACGCAGCGAGTTCCGTTGCCGCAGGCGCCGGCTTCTGAGCCGTCGGCGTTGAAAATCCGCACGAACGCCTCGGTTCCCGGCGTCCGCGGCTCGTGCAGCGCCATCAGCTGGTCGAACGCCAGATTTTTCGTCCGCGCGATCGCGCGCGCCTCGGCGGCGCTGACGGAAAGGCCCGCGCCGCGCAGATCGAGGACGAGGATCTCGTTGCCGAGACCATTCATCTTGGCGACCAGCCTGTTGGCGAGGGGACTCATGGCGGGCTTCATTTGGACGGCGTCATTTTTCCGTGGGTTCGCCTTCATATAAGAAATTTAGTCCGCAGCGACCATTGTTTTGTCGTCCTCGGCGTTCTTAATCGGTCCGACGCGCTTGGCGTTGTCCTCGTCCACTGTTTAAGACATGCGGCGGGGCTGGCGAGCGCGAATTGGAGCGGCAAATGAGATTTGACGACATCAGACGATCGACCGCGTTGGGCGTAGCCTTCGGGCTTCGTTTTGTGCCTTTTCGCCAGCCTGCCGATGGCCGCCTCCGCAGAAGACGCCGGACCAGCCGCGCCCTCCGCGGAGACGGTGCCCGCGCCCGCGCCGCCCGCGTCCGATCAGGCCTCGCCCGCGCCAGACCAAGGCGCGCCGGCGCCCGAAGCCACCGTGCCGGAGCCAGATCATGACAAGGCGGCCCCCGGCATTCCGAGCGACGCCAGCGCCGAGACGGTCGATGTGCCGGCCCGGCCGGTCGCGCTTATCGCCGGCGACGCGCAATGGGCCGATGGGTTCAAGGCCATCGTCGCCGCGATCGAAAAGGTGCAGGACGCGGTCAAAACCGCCGGGCTCAAGCAGGCGGGGCCGCCATTCGCGGTTTTCCTGTCGACGGACGAGACCAGCTTTCACTATGAGGCGATGGTCCCCCTCGCCGAAAAACCGGAGGGCAAAAGCGATCTCTCCGACACCGTCAAGATCGGTGATTCTCCCTCCGGCAAGGCGGTCAAGTTCCTGCACCGCGGGGCGTATGACGACATTGACTCGACCTACGACCTCATAACCGCCTATCTCGACGAAAAGGGCCTCGAGGCCAAGAACCTCTTTATCGAGGAATATCTCTCCGACACCAAGGAAAGCGACGACGCCGGTCTTCAGGCCGATATCTACGTTTTTCTGAAGTGAGATTTGGACTGCATTTTTGGGAATGCGGCCCTTGGCGGTTTTGGCGGTTAAAGGCGATTGACACAATGGGCAAAAAAACCCCGGCGTTAATCGCCGACCTCCCATCCATGTTGCAAATAGGGCACGTTGGCGCGCAATCCGACCTCCTTCAAGTTTGAATGCATGGCGTCGCTGGCGCAAATGGCGATAATTGCGATGCATTGGTTGGGCGCGTGATCAAGCCGCAAGACTGATGCCTGTTCAACTCAGGTCAGAAAAAGGCGCCCTCTTTGAAACGCCCTGTCCGTCACCTCGCTCGCGCGCTTTGCGGAACCGCGCGGCCGCTGACCACGGCCCTGGCGCTCGCCTGCGCCACGGCGTCAGCTTCCGCCGCCGATCTCGCCCCGCCGCCGCCGGCGTTCACCTGGAGCGGGCTCTACATCGGCTTCAACGCCGGTTACGCTTGGCCGGCCACCCTCGGCTTCGGGACATCGGCGGCCAATTTCGCCGATGTGTCCGAACTCCCCGCCCTGAACGCGGCGCCGGCGCTCATTCCGCATCTCTGGGGCCCGGCCTCGGCGATCGGCGCAACAGGCTCAATCGGCACGCATCTCAATGGTTTCTTTTCGGGCGGGCAACTCGGCTACAACTGGCAGTTCTCCGACCGCTGGGTCGCGGGCCTCGAGGCCGACATTGACGCCGGCGGAATTCGCGGCGGCGGCGGCTTCACCAATCTGACGCCGGCGGCGATTTTTCCGCCTTTCGTCGCGGCGACCAGCGTCAGCGTCAACCGCACCCTCGAATATCTCGGCACGGTGCGCGGCCGCCTAGGCTATGCCATCACCCCGACGATCCTGGCCTATGCGACGGGCGGCCTCGCCTATGGCGGCATCTCCACCTCGACCACGGTCAGGCAGTCGTTGACGCCCTCCCTGTTTCAGTCCGCCGCCGCGCAGGCCGATTTCTTCGACAACCGGATCGGCTGGACCCTCGGCGGCGGCGTCGAAGCGGCGCTCACCGGGGAAATCTCGGCGAAGCTCGAGGCGCTCTATTACAATCTCGGGAGCGCCGACACCTCCGGCGCCCCGTTGCTCCACTCCGCCATTGTCGGGGCAGGCGCGGTTGGCGACGTCATATCGACTTCGACGCGGTTCCAGGGCTTCGTCTTCCGCGGCGGCCTCAACTATCGCTTCGACGGCAGCGCGCCCTCGGCCGCCGGCGCCGCGGCGCCGCTGTTCACCGCGCCGCAATTCGTCGCCGCACAGAAGCCGGCCTTCGGCGACTGGCAGTTAACGATCATGCCCTATGTCTGGGCGCTCGACATCAACGGCACGACCACCGCGCACGGCGAGACCACCGGCGCAAATCTCAGCTTCATCGATCTTTTGACCAAGTCGAGTTCGCCGCCGCTTGAAGCCGCCGTGAGGATCGAGGCGCGCAACGGCCCCTTCGGGGTCTATGTCGACGATGTTTGGGCCAAGCTCAGGGCCTCGGGGTCGATCCTCGCCCAGCGTACGCCGGTGACGGGTCTCCTCCTTGCGGCCGACGCGACCGGCCATCTGACTATGACCGTCAGGGCCATCCTCGAAGCCGGCGCATCTTATGAACTGCTGCGCTGGGGCGATGGCGGGCCGTCGTACACCGCCATCGACGCCATCGCCGGCCTGCGCTACTGGAACATTGGCACCGATGTGTCGCTCGACATTGTGGGGTCGGCCAACATTCCGGCGCTGGGGCTGACCCAGACGGGCCATCTCGCCAACGCCAATTCCGGCGACATGATCTGGGTCGACCCGCTGGTCGGCGCTCGCGTCCGCCAGGTGCTGGCCTCGGGCGACGAATTCCAGCTCAAGGGCGACATCGGCGGCTTCGGCGTCGGCAGCAAGATCAGCTGGCAGGCGGTCGGCGGCTATGTCCATAATTTCCAGCTCTACGGGCTCAACTGGGCGGCCATGATCGGCTATCGCGCGCTTGAGGTCGATTATTCGCAGGGCAGCGGCGACAGCGAGCGCGGCATTAACCTGGTCATGCACGGCCCGATCGTCGGCGTCGGCTTGAGGTTCTAAAGGTCCGCTTTCGCCCTACTCTACGTCGCCTGTCGTGTCGGCGCCGGGTGACGGATCCGGCCGCCGATCTATCGCGCGCGCCGGAAGATTTCGCCCATTCATCTGGCGGAACGGCGTTGCGACCTCTTGCGCGGACCGCGTATGGGCCTATTAAGAAAAGCTTTATGGTGCGCGCGCAAGCAACGGCGCAGCCATTCTTTGGAACTGTTGCCGATTTAGCATGACCCGCAAGACCCCCGTCGAGTCCGGGGGCCGGCCGACCGTCCGGCCTCCGCCACCTCGGCCACGCCAGCCGAACCAGAGGAGCCAAATCCTCCTCTGCCTGACCTTACAGTCGCAAAACAGACCGCTCAACGATCGGCGCACGCGACCCGGCTTCTGCCTTAGGCGGCGCAATACAAAAATGAAGTGGGAGGGACACGGATGGAATTGAAACCGCATCTTGGCGGATGTCTTGCGCTCGGCCTGATGATCGGGGCGATTGCCATGCCCGCTCTGGCGCAACAGCCGCAGCCCGCCCCCGCGCCGGCAAAAGGGCAGGCAGCCGGCAAACCCAATATCGTCATTATCTGGGGCGACGACATCGGCCAATCCAACATCAGCGCCTATACCAACGGATTGATGGGCTACCGCACGCCGAACATCGATTCCATCGCCACCGACGGGATGATCTTCACCGATTATTACGGGGAGCAGAGCTGCACGGCGGGGCGCTCGGCCTTCATCACCGGGCAAAGCGTTTTCCGCACCGGCCTCAGCAAGGTCGGCCTGCCCGGCGCCGACATTGGCCTGCGCAAGGAAGATCCGACCATCGCCGAACTCCTCAAGGCGCAGGGCTACGCCACCGGCCAGTTCGGCAAGAACCATCTCGGCGACAAGGACGAGTTCCTGCCGACCGCGCATGGTTTCGACGAATTTTACGGCAATCTCTATCATCTGAACGCTGAAGAAGAGCCGGAGCTTCCCGACTATCCGAAGCCCGACGATCCGGAATTCCCCAATTTCCGCAAGAATTTCGGCCCCCGCGGCGTCATCCACAGCTTCGCCAACGCCGATGGCGCGCAGACCATCGAGGATACCGGTCCGCTCACCAAAAAGCGGATGGAGACCATCGACGACGACATCGCCGACCGCGCGGCCGGCTTCCTCGAAAAGCAGGTCAAGGCGGGCAAGCCGGTCTTCCTGTGGGTCAACTTCACCCATATGCATTTCCGCACCCATGTGAAGCCGGAAAGCCTCGGTCAGGCCGGGCGCTGGCTTGGCCCCTACGCCGATGCGATGATCGACCATGACAGGAATGTCGGAACGGTGCTCGCCAAGCTGAAGGAGCTCGGCATCGCGGACAACACCTTCGTCATGTATTCGACCGACAACGGCCCGCATATGAACTCATGGCCGGACGCGGCGATGACGCCGTTCCGCAATGAAAAGAACTCGAACTGGGAAGGCGCCTATCGCGTGCCGGCGATGGTGCGCTGGCCGGGCAAGATCAAGCCGGGCTCGGTTTCGAACGAGATCGTCTCCCATCTCGACTGGTTGCCGACCCTGCTGGCGATGGCCGGCGTTCCCGACGTCAAGGAAAAGCTGCTCGCCGGCTATGAGGCGGGCAAGGAGACTTATAAGGTCCATCTCGACGGCTATAATCTTCTGCCCTATCTCACAGGCGAGGCGCCGAAAGGCCCGCGCAAGGAGTTCTTCTACTTCTCCGACGACGGCGATCTCACCGGCCTTCGCTATGACAACTGGAAGTTCGTATTCCTGGAGCAGCGGGCGACGGGAACGCTGCAGGTCTGGGCGGAGCCCTTCACGCATCTGCGCGTGCCGCTGATCTTCAATCTGCGGCTCGACCCTTACGAGCGCGCGGAGATCACCTCGAACACCTATTATGACTGGCTGCTCGACCACGCTTTCATGCTGGTCCCGGCGCAAAAATATGTCGCCCAGTTCCTTGCGACCTTCAAGGAGTTTCCGCCCCGGCAGAAAGCGGCGACGTTCTCGATGGATCAGGTGCTGGAGAAGATGAAAACGCCGGACGGCGATTAGCCAGGGGGCGCGGCCAACAAAGGTATAGAGAGCACGATCGATTCAGCTTTAAATCATCATGCTCTGATAGAGCGGGATGAGGAAAAGTGGAAACCATTTTTCGCCCGCATCCCGCTCTGAATTATTGGAATCGATCATGCTCATGTCTTTGGATTGATTCAATCCAAAGACATCGTGATCTAGTAGAGCCCCGTGGCGTAGTAGAAGCCGATCACCACGAACACCGCCGCCGTCTTCAGTATGGTCACAGCGAAAATGTCTCCATAAGAGACCCTGTGCGTCAGGCCGGTCACCGCCAGCACCGTGATGACCGCGCCATTATGCGGCAGCGTGTCCATGCCCCCGCTCGCCATCGCCGCCACCCGGTGCAGCACGTCCATCGGAATATGGGCCGCCTCCGCCGCCGCGATGAACTGCTTCGACATTGCGGCGAGGGCGATGCTGAGGCCCCCTGAGGCCGAACCCGTGATGCCGGCGAGCGTCGAGACGGTGATCGCCTCGTTGACCAGCGGATTAGGGATCTGCGCCAGCGCGTCGCGGATGGTGAGGAATCCCGGCAGCGCGGCGATAACGGCGCCGAAGCCGTATTCCGACGCGGTGTTCATCGAGGCGAGCAGCGCGCCTGAGACCGCCGCCTTCGACCCGTCCGCGAATTTCGCGAGCACAGGTCGAAACGCGAAGGCGAAGACGGTGAGGACCCCTAAGATCAGCGCGCCCTCGACGGCCCATATTGCGGTGAGGGAGGCGACGTCGGCGGTGACCGGCGCGGCCATCCCGGCAAGTTGCGCCTCATGCTTCGCGCCGTAGACGGCGGGGATCGCGAGGGTCAGCGCGCGGTTGGCGGCGAAGACGACGATCAGCGGGAGGATCGCGATCGCCGGCGCGACAAGCCTTCCCTCGGCGATCGGTTCGGGCTCGTTGATGTGGCCCAGCCCATAGCCCTCCCCGGCCCGCGCGGCCTGCCGCCGGCGCCATTCGAGAAAGGAAAGGCCGCTCGCCAGAATGAAGGCGGCGCCGACGAGGCCGAGGATAGGCGCGGCCCAGGTCGTCGTCTTGAAGAAGGTCGTCGGGATGATGTTCTGGATCTGCGGCGTCCCCGGCAGCGCGTCCATGGTGAAACTGAAGGCGCCGAGAGCGATCGTTCCGGGGATCAGGCGCTTCGGAATGCCGCTTTGGCGGAACATCTCGGCGGCGAAGGGATAGACGGCGAAGACCACGACGAACAGCGAAACGCCGCCATAAGTCAGCACGGCGCAGACGAGCACAATCGAAAGGATCGCGCGCTGTTTGCCGACCATGCCGATGACTGCGGTGACGATCGCTTTCGAGAAGCCCGAAAGTTCGATCACCTTGCCGAAAATGGCGCCGAGCAGGAAGACGGGAAAGTAGAGTTTGACGAAGCCCACCATCCTTTCCATGAACAGGGAGGTGAAGATGGTCGGCGCCGCAGATGGCTCGGTGACGAGAACCGCGAGCATGGCCGCGATCGGAGCGAACAGGATGACGCTGAAGCCGCGATAGGCGACAAACATCAAAAGGAACAGCGCGGCGAGCGTGATCAGAAAATCCATGCCGTTCCTCCCCCCAAAGGACGGTCCGAGTTTGGCAGAAATCGCGGATTAATCCATGGTTGAGATCGGGGCGCGCAATTCGAGGCGCGCAGAACCGCTCCCTGTCATCGCCTTGTCAAATCGTGTCTTCACGCTCCGTCATAATCCGTTAATTCCTTTTGAATGTGCGTTCCCAGAAACTTTTCTCTCTCCCGATCGGGCGGCTTGCGGTAACCTGCGTGCCAGACCGATCCCGCCATCAGTTCCCCTGACGCCGGCAGGCGCTCGCCGACAAATTCCGGAGACTGCGCATGATTGCTGAAACAACGATCAGGGTCGCAGCTCTCCGCTGCGAGCGGCGCCCGTCGCTTCTGTTCAATCTGCGGGAGAGCCCCGATGAAACGCGCCATCTGCGCCGCGGCGGCGGCCGACCTCATCCCCGACGGCGCCGTGGTGATGATCGGCGGTTTCATGGCGGTCGGCTCCCCCCATCGCTTGATCGACGCCATCGTCGCGGCCTCGAAGCGCAATCTGACGGTGATCGCCAACGACACCGGCCTTCCGGGCAAAGGAATCGGCAAGCTGATCGCGGCGGGCTGCGTCTCCCGCGTCGTCGCCTCGCACATCGGTCTCAATCCGCAGACGCAGAAGGCGATGCTGGCGGGCGAGATCGACGTCGAGCTGGTGCCGCAGGGAACGCTCGCCGAACGCATCCGGGCGGCGGGTTTCGGGCTCGGCGGCGTTCTGACCAAGACCGGGCTCGGCACCATCGCGGCCGACGGCCAGCGCGTCATCGATATCGACGGAGAGCAATGGCTCTATGCGCCGCCGCTCTTCGCCGAGTTCGCGCTCGTCGCCGCCGAGCGCGCCGATTACAACGGGAATCTGCTGTACCAGCTGACCGCCAGGAACTTCAATCCAGTGATGGCCATGGCTGGCCGGATCGTGATCTGCGAGCCGAGGGAAATCATACCTGTCGGCACGATTCCCCCCGATTCCGTCGATACGCCGGGCGTTCTCGTGGACCATTTGATCGAGAGGGCGCCGCGATGAGAAACGAAGAAATCATTCAGCGGCGCGTCGCCCGCGAACTGCATCCCGGCACGCTCGTCAATCTGGGCATCGGACTGCCGACGGGGGTGTCCCAGTTCATTCGGCTGGAGGACGGCATTCTCTTCCAGTCCGAGAACGGCATCGTCGGCATGGGCGCGCGTCCGCCCGAGGGCATGGAATATACCGAACTCACCGACGCCGGCGGCAGTTTCGTGACGGCGGTGCCAGGCGCCGCAACCGTGGACAGCACGCTCTCCTTCGGGCTCATTCGCGGCGGACACCTCGACGCCACCGTGCTCGGCGGGCTCGAAGTTGATGAAGCCGGCCATCTCGCGAACTGGATGGTGCCTGGCAAGATGGTGCCCGGCATGGGCGGCGCCATGGACCTCGTCACCGGCGCGCGCCGCGTCATCGTCGCCATGCAACACACCGCCAAGGGGCGTCCGAAGATCGTTCCGACTTGCACCTTGCCGCTCACATCGACGCGCCGGGTCACGCTCATCGTCACCGATCTCGCCGTGATCGAGCCGACCGACGAGGGCCTCGTCCTGCGCGAGCGCGCGCCGGACGTGTCGGTCGAGGACATCCGCAACGTCACCACGGCGCGGCTGATCGTGCCGGAGCACGTGCCTGAAATGGATCTACGGGTCGACGTCCCGAACTGAACCGCGCTAAATCATGGCCGTGATCGATTCAAAAAGTCTAGAGATCCAGCGTTAGCCCGTTTCCCGCGCGTCAATGCGTGGCGGCGACGTCGCCCGGATCGACCGAAAACTCCACCGCCTCGATCAGCGCGTCGCCGGCGAGCGTCATCAGCTCGACCCGGATCGGCACGACGACATGGGCGCCCGGAACCGGCGCGAGCCAGGCCTCCATCTGCCTGTTCGCGGCCATGAAGTGCGCCGAGCGCGAATCCCGCTTCTGGCCGGCGATCGGCGTATAGCGCGCGGCGCAGACCGAGACCGGACCGGAATAGCCCCCCATGGAAACATTGCGCGTGCCGACGTAGGCGAGCGTGATGTCGAAGCGCACGAAGCCGTCATAAACCGGAATCCTGCGGTTGCACGCCGACGGTCCGACCAGCGGCTGCCCCTCCGGCACCGCCATGATGAAGGCGCTGGTCGGGTCGAGAACATTGCGCTTGTTCGCCTCGGTGACCGGAATGCGGTTATCCCAGTCCTCCCAGGGCGGCGAAATATCGACCGCCTTCACATTGCCGCCCGCATTGCCGCCATCGAGCGACATCCGCACCGTGCGGGTCTCGCGCGAATTGCCCGATGTCGTCGCATAAGTCGCCGGGAACACCAGTCCCTTGCGCAAGGCCCCGGTGGAGGTCAGCGCCATTTTCACATCGGCGACCATCGCCGCGACGCCGGTCAACCTTGCGCTGAAATCAATGCGGTATTTACCCGGTTCAAGCGATCCGACGGCGGCCGCCTCGCCGATATGGAGGCCAACGAGGCTGACCGCATAGCGCGCGCGCACCACGTCGGCGCTGGCCGGCGCGAGGCCGCAAAGCAGGCCAAGGCCGAGTGTCAAATTGAGGCCGGCAAGGCGAATCAAGGTCAATCTCCTCGGCGCGGCAAGCCCCGTTTCCGAGTCGGTCGCGCCTTGATTCTATCTCTAGACGCGAATTTTGTCTGAAATGGCGGCGAATTTTAGCAGTCCGAAGGCCGGCCGCCAGGAGAAGCGCGCCGCGCGCCAAGGTGGCATCATTAAGGTCGGGCGCGCAAGGGCCACGGCGCGTCGACGCTTCGCAGAGGCGGCGCATCTTGGCGGAGAGCGGTTTTTCTTTATAAGCTCGATTGTCGCGCAGTCTGCGGCGCAGGCCGAGGGAACCTTCACCGATCATGCGACAGCGTTTCGGCAAAACAGCCGCCCTCGCCCTTGCGGCCGCGTTCATCCTTGGCGCAGGACCAGCGTCCAGCGCGCCGCCCGTGGCCGCGATGGCGCTCGACGGTCCCGAAGCCGCCATCGGACAGTGGGACCTCTCGCTTTCCACCGGCGTCCAATTCATGCCGCCTCGCGCTGCGCGGCGAACAGGTGCATGGCGGCTTTTTCGTCGGCATGCCGCCCGGGTGCCGGCGCGCGCTGCCGGTGCTTTCAAGCGTCGTCGCGTGGACTTTGCCCGGCGACAATCATCTCGATCTCGCCGACGCCTATGGCAAGCCCCTGCTCGATTTCACGGTTTCGGAGGCGGGGCGCCTCGCCGCCGCCGGGCCGCAGGGCGAGACCTATCTTTTGACCTTCGTCGCGGGCGCGCCGCCGCCGCGCAGCAATTCGCCCGCTGCCGAGGCCGGCGCTCCGGCGGCGCAGCAGATCGCCGCCAAGGCCGCCCCGCCCCGCGCGGTCCTGCGTCCGGCCGATGTCGCCGGACGCTACGCCGTCCTGCGCGAGGCCGGCCGCGACACCGGCTGCATGGTGACCCTCGACGTCTCCAGCAAAGCCTTCCTGTCGCCGGCCTGCCGCGATCAGGGCATTGTGATCTTCGATCCCACCGCCTGGCGCATGGCGGGCGGGCGGCTCGTTATCGTCGCGCGAAAGGGCCATACGGCGCAGCTCGACCTCCAGCCCGACGGAACCTGGCTGAAAGAGTCGAAGGAGACCGACGCCAAGAGCCTCACGCTGAAAAAGTTCTAACCCGACGAGCCCCTTTCCGCCGTCCCTGATGAGGTTTGCGACATGACCGGCAAGACGCATGAAAATTTGATCGCCGATCAGTTCGGTCCGCGCGCTGCGGCCTATGTCGAGAGCGCGGTTCATGCGCAGGGCGAGGATTTGCTGCGACTCGTTGAGATCGTCCGCGGCCATGCGGACGCGCGCGTGCTCGACATGGGGTGCGGCGGCGGCCATGTGAGCTTTCGCACGGCGCCGCATGTGGCGGAGGTCGTCGCCTACGATCTTTCGGAAGAGATGCTCCAAACCGTCGCCTCGGAGGCGTCAAAGCGGGGCCTTCCAGCGCTGCGCACGCGCCAGGGCAGCGTCGAGCGGATGCCTTTCGAGAACGAAGAATTCGATTTCGTGTTCAGCCGCTACAGCGCCCACCATTGGCGCGACCTCCCCGGCGCCCTCAAGGAGGCGCGGCGCGTCTTGCGGCCGCGGGGAGCGGCGGCGTTCATCGATGTCGTCGCGCCGGAGGATCCTTTGCTCGACACCTATTTGCAGGCGGTCGAACTGCTCCGCGATCCCTCGCATGTGCGGGACTACGCGCCGAGCGAATGGGAAAATGCGCTGCGCGCCGCGGGCTTCCGTCTCACGAAGAGCACAGCGCACCGGCTGCGCCTCGAATACGCGTCCTGGATATCCCGCATCGGAACGCCCGCGGTCCTCTCTGAAGCCATCTTGTCGTTGCAACGGAAGATGTCGGAGGACGTGACCCGCCATTTCGCGATCGAAGGGGACGGATCGTTCACGGTGGACGTCATGACGATGGAGGTCAGCGCGGCCTGACGTCGTCGTCATCGTCTGGCGGGTTGAGGATTCAGCTGGTCCGCTTTGGGCGGAAACGCTCGTCAGAAAAAGCATTTTTCACGGGCTGGCCTCCGGCCGCCGCAGCGCCGCCGAGCTTCCGGCGGATGCGCCGGGCCGAGGGCGCCGTCGTCGAGATGTGATCGCGCCCTTTGGCGTCGCCGCGTTCCGCACGTTGGCCCGGATCATGCCTTTGGCTAGGCGATCGCTGTGGCGGCGCTGACACGGCCGCGGGAAATTGCGTCCGCCCCGGCTATCAACGCATTTTGATTAAGCCTAAATTAACCGCGGCGTTTTGCGGCTGCGTTTTTTTGGAACGACGCGAGCGGCCTGCGAAGGACATCTGAATGGCGCAGCAAATCGCGCATGAAACCGGTTCGCCGGCGGCCGGCGACTCCGTCGTCTGCGACGCGCCGGCCCGGCATCGCAAAAGCGCCGTCGCCGCCCTCGCCCTCGGATCGCTTGGCGTCGTCTTCGGCGACATCGGCACCAGCCCGCTTTACGCCCTGCGCGAGTCGCTGCATCACATCAAGGACGGCGGCGTCACCGACAGCGGCGTCATCGGCACCGTATCGCTGCTGCTCTGGGCGCTGTTTTTCACCGTCACCGCCAAATATGTCCTGTTCCTGATGCGGGCGGACAACAAGGGCGAGGGCGGCATCCTGTCGCTGATGGCGCTGGCCCAGACCGCGCTCGGCCAGCGCACCGCGCTGGTGTTCTTTCTCGGCGTCGCCGGCGCCGCGCTGTTTTCCGGCGACGCCATGATCACGCCGGCGATCTCGGTGCTGTCCGCGCTCGAAGGCCTCGAACTGCTGACGCCGGTGTTCACGCCCTATATCCTGCCGGCGACCATCGTCATCCTCATTTCGCTGTTCTGGGCGCAGAGCCACGGCACCGCGCGGGTGGCGTCGCTGTTCGGCCCGATCATGGCGGTCTTCTTCCTGGCGATCGGCGTCCTCGGCGCGCTGCACATCCATGATTCGCCGCGCATCCTTTTGGCGTTCGATCCGATCTACGGCCTGCAATTCCTGTTCAGTCACGGCCTCATCGGCTTCGTGGTGCTGGGCTCGGTGTTCCTCGCCGTCACCGGGGCCGAGGCGCTTTACGCGGACATGGGGCATTTCGGCCGCCTGCCGATCCAGGCCGCGTGGCTCGTCTTCGTGCTGCCCGCGCTGATGCTGAACTACCTCGGCCAGGGCGCGCTGGTGCTGTCCGATCCGGCGGCGGTCGAAAATCCGTTCTTCCTGATGGCGCCGCCATGGGCGCTGCTGCCGCTGGTCATCCTGTCGACGGTGGCCACCGTGATCGCCAGCCAGGCGGTGATCACCGGCGCCTTCTCGCTCGCCCGCCAGGCGATCCAGCTTGGCCTCTTGCCGCGCATGCTGATCCTGCACACCTCGGAGACGCAGGAAGGCCAGATCTACATCCCGCGCGTCAACCGGCTTTTGCTGATCGGCGTCCTGCTGCTGGTGGCGCTGTTCAAGAATTCGAGCGCGCTCGCCTCGGCCTATGGCATCGCGGTGACGGGCACGATGGTGGTGACGACGGCGCTCGCCTTCGTCGTCGTCTGGAAACTGTGGCGCTGGCCGCTCTGGCTCAGCCTCGCCTTCGTTTCCTGCTTCCTTGCGGTCGACCTCGCCTTCCTCGCCGCCAATCTGTTGAAAATCAAGGACGGCGGCTGGGTGCCGCTGCTGCTCGCCACCTGCGCCATGGTGGTGATGTGGACCTGGGTCCGCGGCGCCGAACTGCTCGCCCGCAAGACGCGGCGCGATTCGATCTCGATGCAGGATTTGATCCGCATGCTGGAGAAATCGAAGCCGATCCGGGTCGCCGGCACGGCGGTCTACCTCACCACCTCGCCCGAGGTCGCGCCCTCCGCCTTCATGCATAATCTCAAACATAACAAGGTGATGCACGAGCGCGTCCTGCTCATGTCGGTGAAGACGGAGGACACCCCCCGCGTGCCGCCGTCAAAGCGCTTCGACATCACCAAGCTGTCGGATGATTTCACCAGCATCGTCCTGCATTACGGCTATATGGAGAGCCCGCGCATTCCGGCGGCGCTGGCCAGCCTGCGCAAGGCGGGCTTGAAGTTCGACATCATGACGACGTCGTTCTTCGTCGGCCGGCGCAAGGTGAAGCCGGCGCAGAACTCCGGCATGCCGCGCTGGCAGGACCGCCTGTTCATCGCGCTGTTCGCCCAGTCGGCCAATCCGACCGACTATTTCTCGATCCCCTCCGACCGCGTCGTCGAACTCGGCGAACAGCTGACCATTTGAGGAGAGCGCAGGCCCTTGGGCGTTGAGGTCAGATGCGAGCGATGGCGTTCCGGACCTTTCTTATTCCTCGCAGTCGTCGCGCCCGCCTTCCCGATCGCGTCCGCAAGCCGTGCCGCTCGAGTCGGGCGCCTCGGATGCTGCCGCCGGAGATGCTCACTTTTGTCGATCACCGCTCCCGTTGTCATGAGTGGTCGTCGTCCGAGGCGATGGAGCCGGAGCATATGGCAGAAGTCGGAAGAGCGCTTGGCAAACCGGGAAATGTGCGGAATTGGCGCAGGATGAGCGCGCGCTTCGCGAGAAATACGCAGGCGATCCGAGAGTTTTGGCGGCTATCGAAGCGGACTTGGCGGGTCATCGTCAGGCGCGTACCGGTCCAGATCGCGCCTGAATCCGAGCCCTCGGGCTCGGATCGATAAAGCGTGCGGTCTTCGGAAAACGTCAAAATGCGTTGGAAATAACCCGCGCGAGCCGTGCGCATCGGGGCTGGCTTTGCTAGCGTGCCTTGATGATCGACGCCGATCCGCCCCTGCGCCCTGACCCCGCTGATACCGCGAAAGAGAGTGGCGCGCTTCCGCGCGACGCCGATTCCGGCGGCGGCGCCAAAATCTCGCCGATGATCGCTCAGTATCGCGAGATCAAGGCGGCCAATCCCGGCTCGCTGCTCTTTTACCGGATGGGCGATTTCTACGAATTGTTCTTCGCGGACGCCGAGATCGCCGCCAAGGCGCTCGGCATCGTGCTGACCAAGCGCGGCAAACATCTGGGCGACGATATTCCGATGTGCGGCGTGCCGGTCGAGCGCGCGCAGGATTATCTCCACCGGCTGATCGGCCTCGGCCATCGCGTCGCCGTCTGCGAACAGGTCGAGGACCCTGCGGACGCCCGCAAACGCGGCGGCAAATCGGTGGTGCGGCGCGAGGTGACGCGCCTCGTGACGCCGGGCACGATCACCGAGGATCCGCTGCTCGATCCCGCCCGCGCCAACAGGCTGCTCGCCATCGCCCGCGCAACGCAATCCGACGGCGCCTGGAGCTTATGGCCTCGCCGCGCTCGATATATCGACGGGCGAGTTCGTCGTCAGCGAGGCGCCCGAGGCAGCGCTCGAGGCCGAAATCGCGCGGATCGATCCTGCCGAGATCGTCGTTCCCGACGCGCTGCTGGAGACGCCCGGCGTTTCGCGCGCCTGCGCCGCCGTGCGGGCGCCGCTGACGCCGCTCGGGCGGCAATCGGGCGAGGGCGCCTCCGCCGAGCGGCGCATCCGCGATTATTTCGGGCTCGCGACGCTGGATGGGCTTGGCGGCCTTTCCCGCGCGGAGATCGCCGCCGCCGCCGCCGCGCTCTTCTATGTCGAGCGCACGCAATTGTCCGCGCGTCCCGCGCTCAGTCTGCCGACGCGCCTTGGCTGCGAAACGCATATGGCGATCGACGCTGCGACGCGCGCCAATCTGGAACTGACGCGGACCCTTGGCGGCGGCCGCGAGGGCTCGCTGATTGGCGCGATCGACAGAACCGTCACGGCGGCGGGCGGACGCCTGCTGGCCGAGCGGCTGGCCGCGCCGCTGACCAGCGTCAGGGATATCGCGCAGCGGCAGGACGCGATCGCGTTTTTCATTGATGAGCCGGGCCTGCGGCGCGACGTGCGGATGATTCTGAAGGCGGCCCCGGATTTGACCCGCGCGCTCTCCCGCCTTGCACTCGATCGCGGCGGCCCGCGCGACCTTGCGGCCGTGCGGGACGGACTCATCGCGGCCGCCGCGCTGGCGCGAGGCGCTTGCCGCGGCGCCCGCGCTTCCTGACGAATTGCGCGAGGCGGCCGCCGCCGCCGGCGCGGTCGATGCTCGCGCTCGCCGCGCGGCTCGGCGAGGCGCTCGGCCGAAAGCCTGCCGCTGCAGCGCCGCGACGGCGGCTTCGTGCGGCGCGGGCTTTGACGCCGGCACTCGATGAATCGCCGGGCGCTGCGCGACGAAACCCGCAAGGTCGATCGCGGCGCTGCAGGCGCGCTATTGCGAGCTGGCCGAAACGCGCCAGCTCAAACTTGAAGCACAATAATTTCCTCGGCTATTTTCTCGAGGTTCCGCAGGCGCAGGGCGAGAAGCTGCTGCGGCCGCCTTTCGACGCGACCTTCATCCATCGCCAGACGATGGCCGACGCGATGCGCTTTTCGACCGCCGATCTCGCCGAGCTGGAGGTCAAGATCTCCTCCGCCGCCGATGAGGCGCTGGGCCGCGAGCAGGCGATTTTCACCGAGCTCGCCGGCCTCGTTCTGGCGCGCGAAGCCGACATCAGGCGCGCCGCCGAGGGGCTCGCGACGATCGACGTCGCCGCCGGCCTCGCCGAGCTCGCCGCCGACCGCCGACTGGACCCGGCCCGAGGTCGACGATTCGCTCGCCTTCGCCATCGAGGCTGGGCGCCATCCCGTCGTCGAGGCGGCGCTGCGGCGCGGCGGCGAGGCCTTCGTCGCCAATGATTGCGCGCTTTCGGGCGTCGCCGGGAAGGGCGGGCGGATCGCCGTCGTGACCGGGCCGAACATGGCCGGCAAATCCACCTATCTGAGGCAAAACGCGCTGATCGCTGTGCTGGCGCAGATGGGTTCCTTCGTGCCCGCGCGGCGCGCCCATATCGGCGTCGTCGACCGGCTGTTTTCGCGCGTCGGCGCCGCCGACGATCTCGCGCGCGGGCGCTCGACCTTCATGGTCGAGATGGTCGAGACGGCGGCGATCCTGAATTCCGCGCGGGAAAAATCGCTCGTCATCCTGGATGAGATCGGGCGCGGCACCGCGACCTTCGACGGTCTCTCCATCGCCTGGGCGGTGATGGAGCATCTGCATGAGGCGAACCGCAGCCGCGCGCTGTTCGCCACCCATTTTCACGAATTGACGCAGCTCGCCAAACGTCTCGACCGGATCGACAATCTGACCGTGCAGGGTTACGGACTGGAATGGCGAGGTGGTCTTCCTGCATGAAATCATCGCCGGCGCCGCCGACCAATCCTATGGCGTGCAGGTGGCCAAGCTCGCCGGGCTGCCGGCGCAGGTGGTCGCGCGGGCGAAGCATCTGCTGGCGGAGTTCGAAGCGGCCGACCGGGTTAGCCGCAGCGATCGCCTCGTCGCCGATTTGCCTTTGTTCTCCGCTTCGAACGCAGGTGAGCGCGCTGCGGATCCCGCCGCCCCGCTGGCGCCGGCGCCAGAGCGCGGACCCCCTCCGCGAGGCGCTGGACGCCATCGATCCCGATGAATTATCGCCGCGCCGCGCCATTGAGGAACTGTATCGCCTGAAGCGCATCCGCGCCGGCCAAAATTGATGCGATTTCGAAGCATTGCCAAGCAAACCATTAAATCTGTACAAAATTTAATTGCAACGCCAGAACCCCATCGTCCCTTAACGTCATTTCAGTTATTTTAACGAAAGGCGTCGTAGGTGGGCGGGGACGGTATGAACGGTTCCGGGGTGACGCAGCCATGCTCGAAGACGACGTCATGCCGCGGGTCGACCAGCAGCTTTGCTTCGCCCTTTACTCCACTTTGCATGCGGCGCATAAGGTCTATGCGCCTCTTCTCGCCGCCGATCGGCCTCACCTATCCGCAATATCTCGTCATGCTCGTATTGTGGGAGGCCGACGACGTGACGGTCAAGGCCATCGGCGAGCGTCTTCATCTCGATTCCGGCACCCTGACGCCCTTGCTGAAGCGGCTGGAGGCGAGCGGGCTGCTCGCCCGCGCGCGCGATCCGAAAGACGAACGCCAGGTGCGCATCAAGCTGACCGACAAGGGCCGCGACATGCGCCGGCAGGCGAGGCCGATCCCCGAGCAGTTGGCGCGCGCGATGGGCCGTTCGCCGGACGATCTCAAGGCCGTCCGCAAGGAGTTGCGCCGCATCCGCAACGCCTTGCTCGGCAAGCGCGACAAGCCCGAGAAGCCGGAAAAGGCCGAGAGACCCGACAAGGCGACGCAGCGGATCGGCTCTTTCTGAGCGCCATTTATGGCGGCGCCCTACCGCCTCTGCAGCATGCGGGAGACGACCTTCGAGGTGTAGTCCACCATCGGCACGATGCGCGCGTAATTCAGCCGCGTCGGCCCGATGACGCCGAGCACGCCGACGATGCGCTGCTGCTCGTCGTGGAAGGGCGCCGCGATCATCGACGATCCGGACAGCGAAAACAGCTTGTTCTCCGAGCCGATGAAGATGCGCACGCCCTCGCCCCCCTCCGCCCGGTTCAGGAGATCGATCACGTCCTTTTTGGTTTCGAGATCGGCGAAGAGCAGGCGGATGCGTTCGAGGTCTTCGATCGCCGTCAGATCCTGCAGCAAATTGCCCTGACCTCTGACAATCAGCTGTTGGCCCCCGCCGGAATTGTCGGCCCAGCCGGCGAGGCCGGCGTCGATCAGCCGCGTCGTCAGTTCGCCGAGCTCATTCTCCGCCGCCTGATGCGAGGCCTCGATCTCGATTTTGACCTCGAGCAGGGTGCGCCCGCGAATGCGCGCATTGAGAAAATTGCCAGCCTCGATCAAGGCCGAGGGCGGCAACCAGGCGGGGATATGAAGGATGCGGTTCTCGACCGATCCATCCTCCGATACGAGGATCGCCAGCGCGCGCTCCGGCTCGATCCGCACGAACTCGATCTGCTTCAGCCGGGCATTGTCCTTGGTCGTCACCACGACGCCGGCGCCGCGCGTTAGCCCGGAAAGCATGCTCATCGCGTCGCCGAGCACCGCTTCCAGCGGCTGTTCCTGCGCCGCGGCCTTGACCTGCGCCTCGATCTGCTCGCGCTCGCCGGGACCGACGTCGCCGAGCTCCAGCATGGCGTCGACGAAGAAACGCAGGCCGAGCTCGGTCGGCAGCCGCCCTGCGCTGGTATGGGGCGCATAGATGAGGCCAAGTTCTTCGAGATCCTGCATCACATTGCGCACGGAGGCGGGCGACAGCGCCATCGGCAGCAGGCGCGCCACATGGCGCGAGCCGACCGCTTCGCCGTTGGTGAGGTAGGAATCGACGATCTGACGGAAGATTTCCCGAGAGCGCTCGTTGAGGCTCGTCAGGCTACCGCCGGCCGGACGCGCCGGATCTCTGGGATAATCCAAAGGCAGTGACATAGAGGGAGGATGGCCGCGACCGGCCGCGGATGCAAGTGGCGCTTCCAGCGGCGCGGCTTCCCCCGCACGCCCGGAACGCTCCAGCGCGAGGGGAGACGATCAAGCCGGGACCCGCCGCTATCCGAAAACATCCTCGAGCGCGGTCTCGAGATCGCCGAGCTGAAACGGCTTTTGCAGGACTTTTGCGCCCGCATAGGCCTCGGCAAGGCCGCGCGAACCATAACCGGATAGGAAAATGAAGGGAATTTCGCGGGAGAGGAGGATATCGGCGATCGGAAAGCTGCGCTTGCCGTTAAGATTAATGTCGAGCATCGCGAAATCGGGCGCGGCCTTCGTCAGAACCTCCATGGCGCCCTCGACGGACGCCGCCACATCCACGCATTTGCACCCGATATCGGCCAGCATGTCCTCGATCAACATGCTGATCAAAGCCTCGTCCTCAACAACAAGGACACGAAAGTCGGATTCCGATTTTCACGACGCCCCGCCGTTCGAAGACCTCACCAAACTAAAGTCCTTCACGGCGCCGTTGGTTCCGCGTCGGTGACGAGATTTTGCGCGCGGGCTGCCGCCGGTCGACGGTCAGGCCCGCGAAAGCCTTTCTCGCTTCAATCCGAGTTTCCGATTGGTCCGACGCGCCGGACAGGCTTGGCCGTTCGCCGGCGTTGTTTGCGAGCATTTGAATGAGCGTGCAAAAATTCGCGGCAAATGTCCCTGTCAAAGGCCATGGTGAAATTCGCGACAAGGCGCTCCTTCAGGCCGCGATTACGGAGGCCTTCGCTTTCCTCAACGCGGGCGAACCGCGCGAGGCGATCGCCCATCTTTCGCGATACGCCGACCTCGCCGCTGCGAGCGATATCGCATGCTATGTGTTCGGCCTCGTCTGTTTCAATGCGGATGATTTGCGAAACGCCCTGACGTGGTTCGATCGGGCGCTCGTGCTGAAGCCCGCCTATCCCGAGGCGCTTGGCGCGCGCGCCATCGTGCTGCAGCGCCTCGGCCAGCCGGAAGATGCGCTCGACGCGTTTCGGGATCTTCTCAAACTGCAGCCGGACGATGCCGACACCATGTTCAGCATCGGCGTCATTCTGCAAAGCCTCGGCCGCATGCGGGAGGCTCTCGCCGCCTATGAGGATGCGCTTCGCCGCCACCCGAACCATTGCGAGGCTTTGACCAATCGCGGCGCTTTGCTGGAACGCTTTGGCCGGTTCGACGAATCGCTTGCATGCTTCGACGCGATCGTCGCCCTGAGGCCCGGCGATGCGGGGGCGTTGTTCAACAAGGGCTCGGTTCTGCAAAAGCTCGGCCGCAATGAAGACGCGCTCCGCGCCTATGAGGAGGCCGCGCGGACGGGCGCGATCGACGCCGAGACGGAGCTCAACCGCGGCAACGTGCTGCAAAAACTTGGACGGCTCGACGAGGCGCTGGTCTGCTACGATCGATCGTCCCGCTGCCGCGACGGCTATCCGCAGGCGCTCTATAACAAAGGCATCGCCCTCCAGGCGCTCGGCCGGCCGAGCGAGGCCCTTGAGGCCTATGATTCCGCGCTCGCACTCGATTCGCGCTATTGCGAGGCGATTTGCAACCGCGGCAATGTCCTGCATGAACTTGGCCGCCTCGACGACGCCTTTGCGGCCTATGCCGACGCCCTGAAAATCCGGCCCGGTTTCGTGCCGGCGCTGACCAATCGCGCCAACATATTCCTGCAATGGGGCCGCGCCGATCAGGCGCTCCATTGCTGCGACGAAGCGCTTCGCCACGATGCGCAACATCCGCAGGCGCTTGGCATGCGCGGCGCGGCGCTTTGCAAAAGCTTGGCCGCCTCGAGGAGGCGCTGGCGTCCCTTGATCGCGCCGTGGAGCTGAACGCACTCGCGCCCGAGGTCTGGCTCAATCGCGGCAATGTGCTGCAGGAGATGGACCGGCTGCCCGAAGCGATCGCTTCCTATAACGAAGCCTTGCGGGTTCGTCCGAACTATCCGGAAGCTTTGTCGGGCCTTGGCGTCGCACTGAAGGAATCCGGCGAGATTGACAAGGCCCTCGTCTGCTTCAACGAGGCTCTGGCGCATAAGCCGGCCTACCCGGACGCCCGTAACAATCGCGCCGGCGCGCTGCTCCTTAAAGGTATGCTGCGGCAGGGCTTCGAGGATTTCGAAAGCCGCTGGGAGCGCTCGAACGCGCCGCCAAAAACCGTCGTTGCGAAGGCGGCAAAGTGGAGCGGCGAGGATCTGAAAGGCCGCCGCATCCTGGTCTGGGACGAGCAGGGGCTCGGCGACCTCATTCAGTTTTCCCGTTTCCTTTCGCCGCTGGCGGCAGCTGGCGCGGAGGTCACGCTGCTGTGCCGGAAAAACATGCAGAGGCTGCTCGGCACATTGCCCGCCCCGGTCCGTCTGGTCGAGGCGCTTGAGCCCGGCGAGAGCTTCGATTTCGAGAGCGCGCTTGCTCAGTCTGCCGCGCGGACTTCGGGACGACGCTGGAAACGATACCGGCGGAGGCGCCCTACCTTCATCCGGAGCCCGCCGCCGCCGCCAAATGGGCGACGCGAATCGGCGCGGACGGATTTCGCATAGGCGTTTGCTGGCATGGCAACGCCTCGATCAATCTGAAGAGGAGCGTTCCCTTAAGCTCATTCGGCGCCGTCGCGGCGATCGAAGGCGTGCGCCTCATCAGTCTCGTCAAGGATCAATCAGAGATCGATATCGCGACCCCAAAAGGTCCATTTTCGATCGAGAGTCTCGGCGAAGAATTCGACGCCGGTCCCGATTCATTCATCGACTGCGCGGCGGCGATGGCGGCGCTCGACCTCGTCATCACGTCGGACACCGCGATCGCCCATCTTGCCGGCGCCCTCGGGCGGCCTGTTTTCGTCGCCCTGAAACAGGCGCCGGACTGGCGCTGGCTGCTCGCGCGCGCCGACTCGCCCTGGTATCCGACGATGCGGCTGTTTCGTCAGCGAAGCCGGGACGAATGGGGGCCCGTCTTCGACGCGATCGCGGTCGAGGTCGAAGCGCGCGTTCGGGCGCGGCGCTCAAATCCGCGCCGAGGCCGGATCCGCCGCGCCGCGCCTGACGGCCGACGCCCGGCCGCCGCGACCGCGCTGATCGCCATTCCCGGCGCGATCGGCGAACTCATCGACAAGATCACCATTCTGGAGATCAAGGAGAGCCGGGTCGACGATGCCCTGAAACTCCGCAATATTCGCTTCGAATTGGCGCTTCTGCGCAAGTTGAAGGGAGAGGCGGGCTTGGCGGGCGCGAAGCTCGATCGGATGGAGGCTGAACTGAAGCACGCCAACGAAATCCTCTGGAACGTCGAGGATGCGTTGCGCAGCTGCGAGGCGCGCCGTCAATTCGACGAGGAATTCGTCGCGCTCGCAAGGCTCGTCTACACTTCCAACGATCAGCGCGCCGCGCTCAAGAAGCAGATCAATCTCCTGTTCAATTCAGCCATCATCGAAGAAAAATCCTACGCCAGCGCGTCGTGAAGGCTTTCAGTCGCGCGGCAGATCTGGTCCCGGCGCGCGCCCCGCGCGTCGATTGCGAGACAGCGCCGCCACCCGCGCGGACGCCGGCGGGACAAAGACGCGCGCTCCAGAGGAACTTCCGCGCCGACTGCGGCATTGGCAAGCGATTGCTCTCTCGCTAAAGGTTATCATATGCGCATCGCGCTCGTAGCTCCGCTCGCCGAAGCGGTTCCTCCTAAGCTTTATGGCGGCACCGAGCGCGTGGTATCGTGGCTCGCCGAAGAGCTCGTCCGCCAGGGTCACGCGGTGACCTTGTTCGCCAGCGCCGAATCGCGCACCTCCGCGCGACTCATCGCCTGCGCGCCGCAAAGCCTCAGACTGGCCGGCATTCGCGATCATGTCGGCAGCACGCTCTCAATGCTGCGCGAGGTCCGGCGCCGCGCCGATGAATTCGACATCATTCATTTCCACATCGACCTGCTGCCCAACGCGCTGTTTCACGATCTCGCGCACAAATGCCTGATCACGCTGCATGGTCGGCTCGATATGCCGGATGCATTCCCGCTCTACGAGGCTTATCCGGAAATGCCTTTGGTCTCCATTTCGGACTCGCAGCGCTGACCGATGCCGGACTGCGTCAATTGGCTGGCGACGATCAAACATGGACTGGGACGCGGGATCTGCCCCTTCGATCCGCAAGGGGGCGATTATCTCGCCTTCCTTGGCCGCATATCTCCGGAAAAGCGGCCGGATCGCGCGATCGAAATCGCCAGGCGGTCAGGGCTGAAATTGCGCATCGCCGCGAAAGTCGACAATGTCGACCTCGAATATTTCAAGACCATGATCGAACCGATGCTCGATCATCCGCTGATCGAATTCATCGGCGAGATCAATGAGGGCGAGAAGCGCGAATTTCTCGGCAAGGCGCGCGCGCTTGCTTTTCCCGATCGACTGGCCCGAGCCTTTCGGCCTCGTCATGATCGAATCCATGTCGGCCGGAACACCGGTCATCGCTTGGCGCAGCGGATCCGTCCCCGAGGTCGTCGCCGATGGCGTCAGCGGCGTCATCGTCGAATTCCGATGCAGGCGCTGTCGCGGCGGTGGCAGACGGTCTCTCAGATGAGCAGAGCCGGCGTGCGCGCTGAGTTCGAACGGCGCTTTACGGCCGAACGGATGGCGCTGCGCCTATGTCGGCGCCTATCGCGCGCTGCTGGCGCGCCAGGCGACGATGTCGCGCGCTTCGCCGCCGCTGGCGGCTGGCGGGACATTGCGCGCCGCGCCCGCTTTCGACATCGAGCGCCAGCCGGCCGCCGCGAAGAGCATCCTTGAGACGCCTCTGGCGGGATCGGCTTGACGCACGAGGTTGCGTTTCCTTCCAGTGAGAGCATGGTGTGGCTGGAGTGATCTCTTGGCGCTCGCTTCTTGGGCGGAAGAGCCGGCCTATCCTTCAACCGCAGGCGGAAGCGCAATGACAGAAGCCGCGCGCGGCGTCGACCACGTCATGGATGCGGTGATCGAACTGCCTCAAAATTATATCGAGAGCGAGACCTCGCTGGTTCAGCGCGCGCTGCGCACCCTGAAGCATGGCGACGCCTTCGCTGTGTTCGACGAATATGGCGACATCGCCGCCGCCGGCCCTTCGCCCGAAGGGCTCTATTTCAACGACACGCGCTTCCTCTCGCACTGCAAGCTCCTGATCGAAGGGCAAGCGCCCGCTCTTGCTGAGTTCCGTCGTTCAGGACGACAATGTCGCCCTGTCGGTCGACCTCGCCAATCCAGACATCCACGTCGATGGCGCCATCGTGCTGCCGCGCGATACGATCTGCATCGAGCGCACCAAATTCCTGTGGCGCGGCGTTCTTTACGAACGAATCGGATTTCGCAATTTCGCCGACAACCGCCGCCGCTTTCGCGTCGATATGTGTCTTGGCGCCGATTTTCGCGACCTCTTCGAAGTGCGCGGATCCGTGCGGGAAAAGCGCGGCGGGATCGGCGTTGCGCGAACCGCGACGCGGCGTTGAATTTCATTACGACGGACTCGATGGGTTGAAGCGCCGGTCACTGCTTGCAGTTCCAACCGCTGCCTGCCTTGATCGAAAACGATCGCGCGACCTTTTTCTTTGATCTCGAGCCGCTTCAACGTAGTTCGTTGTTCGTTTCGGTGATCTGCGAGGCCGAAAATGAGCCGCCGGTCACGCATTTCTCGTTCGCGTTTCGGGATTGCCGCCGCGCGATCCGCGCCAAGACCGCGGCAATCGCCACGATCGACTCATCGAACGAGCTCTTCAACGAAATCTGCCGACGGTCGACGTCAGATCTCTACATGCTGATCTCGCGGACGCCGCATGGGCTTTATCCCTATGCGGGCATTCCCTGGTATTCGACGCCGTTCGGGCGTGACGGGATCATCACTGCGATGCTGTCGCTGTGGGTCGATCCGGCGGTCGCGAGGGGCGTGCTTGGCTATCTCGGCGCAACGCAGGCGACGCCGCCGACGCCAGCGCCGACGCGCAGCCGGGCAAGATCCTGCACGAGACCCGCAATGGGGAAATGGCGCGGCTCGGCGAGGTCCCGTACCGGCTCTATTACGGCACGGTCGATGCGACGCCGCTCTTCGTGATGCTCGCCGGCATGTATTTCGACCGGACCGGCGACATTGAGACGATCAAGGCGATCTGGCCGAACATCAAGGCGGCGCTGAAATGGATCGATGAGTTCGGCGACGCGGATGGCGACGGATTTGTCGAATACGCGCGCGAATCAGAGAATGGCCTCGCAAATCAGGGCTGGAAAGATTCCTACGATTCGATCTTTCATGCCGACGGCGCCCTGGCCGAGGGTCCGATCGCGCTGTGCGAGGTCCAGGGCTATGTGTTCGCCGCCAAAACGCACGCGGCGCGCATCGCCGCTCATCTCGGCGAGCGCGACCTTGAAGCGAGACTGAGCGCCGAGGCGCAGACGCTGCAAAGGAATTTCGACGCGGCGTTCTGGTGCGAGGATCTCGGCGCCTTCGCTCTGGCGCTCGACGGGCGAAAGAGGCCGTGCCGCGTGCGCACCTCGAACTCGGGCCATGCGCTTTTTACCGGCATCGCCGGCCCCGAGCGGGCGCAGCGCGTTGCGCAGACGCTCATGGCCCGGGCCTCGTTCAGCGGCTGGGGCATTCGCACCGTCGCCAGCGGCGAGGCGCGCTACAACCCGATCTCCTACCACAACGGGTCGATCTGGCCGCACGACAATGCGATGATCGCGCTGGGGTTCGCCCGCTACGGACTGGCGAGCGCGGCCTCGCAACTGTTCTCCGCCATGTTCGAGGCCGCGGCCCATCAGGATTTGCGCCGCCTGCCCGAATTGTTCTGCGGCTTCACGCGCCGGCCGCACCGCGGCCCAACCGCCTATCCCGTCGCCTGCGCGCCGCAGGCCTGGGCCGCGGCGGCGCCCTTCGCTTTCCTCCACGCCTGCCTCGGCATGGAGCTTCGCCACCAGGAAAATTCGATCCGGTTCATCGATCCGATTATGCCGGCTTTTCTCGACTGGGTCGCGATCGCGCATCTTCGCCTCGGCGAATCGCGGGTCAAGTTGAGGCTGCATCGGCATGGCGACGATGTGACCCTGAATTTGCTCGAGCGCAGCGGCGACGCAAAGGTCATGCTGGTGAAATGAACCCGCGCGGGTCCGCCACCGGGCGTCCCTACAGATAAAGCTTGCCGCCCTTCTCCAGAAACTCCGCGCTCTTGTCGGCCATGCCCTTCTCCCGCGCCTCCATCGCGGCGACCTCGTCGCGAATATCCTGCGTGATCTTCATCGAGCAGAACTGCGGCCCGCACATGGAGCAGAAATGCGCGCTCTTATGCGCGTCCTTCGGCAGCGTTTCGTCGTGGAAAGCCCGCGCCGTCTCGGGATCGAGGCCGAGATTGAACTGATCCTGCCAGCGGAAATCGAAGCGCGCGCGGGACAGCGCATCGTCGCGCAAGCTGCGCGGCGGGATGGCCCTTGGCGAGATCGCCGGCATGCGCGGCGATGCGATAGGTGATGACGCCGGTCTTCACGTCGTCGCGGTCGGGCAGGCCGAGATGCTCTTTCGGCGTCACATAGCAGAGCATGGCGCAGCCGAACCAGCCGATCATCGCGGCGCCTATGCCGGACGTAATATGATCATAGCCCGGCGCGATATCCGTGGTCAGCGGCCCCAGCGTGTAGAACGGCGCCTCGTGGCATTCCTTCAGCTGCTTTTCCATGTTGATCTTGATCTTGTGCATCGGCACATGGCCGGGGCCTTCGATCATGACCTGGCAGCCTTTCGCCCAGGCGATCTTGGTCAGTTCGCCAAGCGTTTCGAGTTCGGCGAACTGCGCGCGGTCGTTGGCGTCGGCGATCGAGCCAGGACGCAGGCCGTCGCCGAGCGAGAAGGACACGTCATAGGCGCGCATGATGTCGCAAATCTCGTCAAAGCGCTCGTAGAGAAAGCTCTCCTTGTGATGGGCGAGGCACCAGCGCGCCATGATCGAGCCGCCGCGCGAGACGATGCCGGTCGTGCGCCGCGCCGTCAGCGGCACATAGCCGAGCCGGACGCCGGCATGGATGGTGAAATAATCGACGCCTTGCTCGGCCTGCTCGATCAACGTGTCGCGGAAAATCTCGAAGGTGAGCTTGGTCGGGTCGCCGTCGACTTTTTCGAGCGCCTGATAGATCGGCACCGTGCCGATCGGAACCGGCGAATTGCGCATGATCCAGTCGCGGATGTTGTGAATGTTGCGGCCGGTCGAAAGATCCATCACCGTGTCGGCGCCCCAGCGGATCGCCCACACCATTTTCTCGACCTCTTCGGCGACCGAAGAGGTGACCGCCGAATTGCCGATATTGGCGTTGACCTTCACGAGAAAATTGCGGCCGATGATCATCGGCTCAAGCTCGGGATGATTGATGTTGGCGGGGATGATCGCGCGGCCGCGCGCGATCTCGTCGCGCACGAATTCCGGCGTGATGAAGGCGGGGATCGAGGCGCCGAAGCTTTCGCCGTCGGCGAGCCGCGCTTCGGCGCCCTCCAGCATCGTCTCGCGGCCAAGGTTCTCCCGCGCGGCGACGAAGATCATCTCCTCGGTGATGATCCCGGCGCGCGCAAACTCATATTGCGTGACGAGCGCGCCTCGCGCGGCCCTTCTCGGCGACGTATTGGCCGGGCAGGGCGGCACCAGCCGGTCGGGCGAAACGGCGCCATTGTCCTCGGGGCGCACGGCGCGGCCCGTGTAGAATTCGAGACCCGCGCGCCGCGCGAGCCAGGGCTCGCGGAGGCGGGGAAGCCCGGCCGAGAGATCGATCCGGGGATCAGCTTCGGTATAGGGTCCCGACGCGTCATAGACGCGAACCGGCGGCTCATTGGCGGAAGGGTCGAGCGCGATCTCGCGCAGCGGCACGGCGATATCCGCGCCGCCGGGGCGATAATAGATCTTCCGCGAGCCGGGGAGCGGGCCGGACGTCACGGATTGCGGCGCGAGATTTTGCGGCTTGTCGTGAATGTTCATCTGGTCCTCCGCTCAAGGTTGCTCGATATATCTGGCAAGGTTGCTCTTCATTTCTGGAAAGCAGGCGGCGGGTGCGGCGGGAGACGAACGGATTGCGTCGATTCTCTTTGCCGTCGTGCCGATCCCTGCGCTGGCATTACCCAGGTTCAGGTTCAATGGGTGTGATCTCAGCCGCCGTTTTAAGGCAGCACCCCAGGGCGAACCCCGAACTTAGTGCGCCGGGCGGCATTGGGCAAGCGATCGATTTGATCCTGCGCAAACGCCCCCTCTGTCTCGCCGGGGACGGACAATGTTAAGGCTTCGGCCATAAACTCGGGCCAGGTCCTTGGTCTTCGCCTTTGGCCCCGCTCGAGCTTCCGGAGGCTTGCGTGATCGTCCGTCTCGCCAAAATCGCCTCCGTCGCCGCCCTCGCGCTGTTCGTGGCGCTCGTCGCGCTCGGCAATGTCACCGATTATTGGACCAATTTCGCTTTCGTCGCGCAGGTGCTCGATATGGATGGCGTCCCGGCGGACGCCGCGATCAGCTGGCGCGCGGCGACCTCGCCGGCGCTGCATCAACTGGCCTATCTCGCCATCATTGCGACGGAGATCGCGGTCGCCGCGCTCACTACCTTCGGCGCCGTCGCGATGATCCGCGCGCTCAGGGCGGGCGGGCAGGCTTTCCAGCGCGCGAAGAATCCGGCGATCCTTGGCCTTGCGCTCGGCTTCCTGCTGTTCGAGGGCGGCTTCATCGCCATCGCGGGCGAATGGTTCGGCATGTGGCGCGCGCCCGGCGGAGGCGCCGAGGAGAGCGCCTTCCGCATCGCCATCACCATGCTCGGCGCATTGATTTTCGTCTCGCTGAAGGATGAGGATGTGGGTTAGCGTCATCGTCCGTACTCAGGACGAGGCGAGCATCTTCGCCACAACTTCAAAGGCAAGTCCAATGAACGAATCGTCATGCCGTTGTGGCGCCATCTAACATCAGCCGGCGCAAGAGCCTCGCGGCGCTGTTTGGCGCCGGGTTTGCGGGCGCGTTCGCAGGCGCTGCGGACAGCGCTTCGGCGGGCGCCAGCCTGACGCCGTCGCGGCCGGAAGATGAACGATTCATGCGCCTCGCCATCGCCGAGGCGGCGAAAGGCGATTTTCCGTTCGGCGCCGTCATCGTGCGCGACGGCGACGCGTTCGCATCGGGGCGCAATCTCGGCATAACCCACGACGATCCGACGGCGCATTCCGAGATGATGGCGATACGCCAGGTCATCGCGGCTGGCCGGACTGCGAGGCTGAGGGGCGCGACGCTCTACGCCTCGGGCGAACCCTGCCCGATGTGCATGGGCGCGATCATCTGGTGCGGGATCGGGCGCGTCGTGTTCGCCGCGTCGATTGCAGAGCTTTCGACGAAAATCGGCCAGATCATGGTGACGAGCGAACAGGTGGCGGCGGCGACGCCCTTCGCGACGATCGCGATCACCGGCGGCGTGCTGGCGGCGGAGTCGCTGGCGCTGTTCAAGGGGTGAGGGGATTACTCAAAGCTGCGCGTCTGTTGCAGTGGCTACGTTTTCGTCGCCAAACACAACAGCCGCGGCCTCCGCCACGCCCAGCGCAACAAACGCCCCCGCCGCCAGCCCCTCCGGCAGCGCCAGCCGCGCCAATCCGGTCGCGGTGGAGCGCGACGACATGGTTGCCGACCGCCGCGAACATGCGGCGCACCTGGTGATAGCGCCCCTCCGTCACCGTGACATGGGCGCTTGTCGGCGAGAGCGCCTCGAGCGTCGCGGGCAGCAGCGGCTTGTCTTCGCCTTCGAGCATCAGGGCGCCCGACGCGAAAATCGCGCGCCTCGTCGCCGCGCAGCGGGGATTCCAGCGTCGCGAGATAGCGCTTAGGCACATGGCTCTTCGGCGAGATGATTTTATGCAGCAGAGCGCCGTCGTCGGTGATGAGCAGCAGGCCCGAGGTCTCCTTGTCGAGGCGGCCGATGGTCGAGAGCGCCGGTTCGCGCAGACGGAAACGCGGCGGCAGCAGATCATAGACGAGCGGCCCCGCCTCCTTGTGCGAACAGGTGACGCCACAGGGCTTGTTGAGCATCAGCACCAGCCCCGGCGGCGGATCGAGTCGTTCGCCGATTGACGCGCATGCGCTCGCGGCAGATCGGGCGTCAGCGCGATGCGCGCAGCCGGATCGTCGAGCGCGCTCCCCATCCAGCACAACGCGCCTCGCGCGCAGCATCTGCTGCACCTGGCTTCGCGTGCCATAGCCGAGATTTGCGAGCAGCCTGTCGAGCCGGCAGCGTCGCCGGCTTGCTCATTTCCGCGCCTCGAAGATCTTGTATCCGCCGGTCTCGATTTTGAGCTCGACCTGCCGGAACAAGGGTTTCAGCGCGGCCTCATAAGGCAGATGCCGGTTGGCGGTGAGCCACAGCGCGCCGCCCTTGCGCAGCATTTTCGAGGCGCGCAGGATGAACGCCTTGCCAAGGCTCTGGTCCTCGGCGCCGCCATCGTGGAAGGGCGGATTCATCACGATGAAATCAAGCTCCTTGAGGTCGGCGTCCTCTTGCCGCGCGTCGGCCCAGAAAAAGCGCGCGCGGGGATCCTTGACGTTGCGCCGCGCCGCCTCGATCGCGCGGCGGTCGATGTCGATCAGGCTCATCTCGGAAACCTCCACCGAGGCGAGCGCTTTGATCGACAAGGCGCCGACCCCGCAGCCAAGATCGGCGCCGCGTCCGGCAAGCGTCGGCAGGTTTTCCGAAAGCAGCGCGCTGCCGGGGTCGATCCGGTTCCAGCTGAATACGCCGGGTTGCGCCCAAAGGCCGATCGATTCGACGAACTGCGGCGCGCCCGCTGCAAGCGCCTCGTCCAGGTCCTCGAGGATGCCCGGACGGTCAGAAAGGCAGATGCGATGATGGCGCTTCGAACTCTCGTCAACTGTGCAGCCGAAGGCGCGAAGTTCTTCGCCGATGCGCGAGCCGCCCTTGTCTTTCGGCGCCAGCACGGTGAAGCGCCCGCCGCGCGCCAGAGCCCTAAGCGCCAGAGCGATGCACGTAGCGGCGCTCCAACGTGCCGGGCGGCGCCAGCATGGTCATGGCGGCGAGCGTCTCTGGCGGTTCGGCCTCCAGCGACGCGGCGCCCGGAACGAGCGGCGAGAACTGGATCGCCTGGTGGGGAGCGCCCGCCAGTTCCGCCGGCGGCGCGCCATAGACGCCGCTTCGCGCCGCTTTACCCGCTTGCGAAGCGTCCATCATAAGGGTCGAGCGGCCATCATTCCTCGTCGGTCTCGGGCGCGGCTTCGCCTGTAACGCCCGCGGCCTTGTCCCTCTCGGCTTTTTCTTTTTCCTTTTCCGCTTTGCGCGCCGCGGCCTTTTCCGCGGTCTTGGCGGCCTTCGCCTTTTCGCGCTCCCTGCGCTCGAAATCATAATTTGGCTTGCGCGGCATTGTTGTGCTCCAGAAGGATGGATTTACGCCAGGAAAGGCAAGGCGCCGGCAATTCGAAGTTGAAGCGGCATGCTACTCCGCCGCTTTCGCGTTGACGACTGGGCGCCGCTGCAGCGCTTCGCGCAGGAACTGGCCGGTATAGCTCTTTTTTGTCCTGACGATCGCCTCGGGCGTTCCCTCGGCGACGATCTCGCCGCCGCCGTCGCCGCCCTCGGGGCCAAGGTCGATCACCCAGTCGGCCGTCTTGACCACTTCGAGATTGTGCTCGATGACGACGATGGTATTGCCCTGATCGACGAGCTCTTGCAGCACCTGGAGGAGTTTGGCGACATCGTGGAAATGGAGGCCCGTGGTCGGTTCGTCGAGGATATAGAGCGTGCGCCCGGTCGAGCGTTTCGACAGTTCCTTGGCGAGCTTGACCCGCTGCGCCTCGCCGCCCGACAGCGTGTTGGCCTGCTGGCCGACCTTGATGTAGTCGAGGCCGACGCGGGCGAGCGTCGCCATTTTTTCGCGAATCGAAGGCGACGCCTTGAACAGATCGGCCGCTTCCTCGACGGTCATATCGAGCACGTCGGCGATCGATTTGTTGCGATATTTGACCTCCAGCGTCTCGCGATCGTAGCGCTTGCCCTTGCAGACGTCGCAGGTGACGTAGACGTCGGGCAGAAAATGCATCTCGATCTTGATGACGCCGTCGCCCTGGCAAGCCTCGCAGCGGCCGCCCTTGACGTTGAACGAAAAGCGTCCCGGCTGGTAGCCGCGCGCTTTCGCCTCCGGCAGCCCCGCGAACCATTCGCGAATCGGCGTGAAGGCGCCGGTATAGGTCGCTGGGTTCGAGCGCGGCGTGCGCCCGATCGGGCTTTGGTCGATGTCGATCACCTTGTCGAGATGGTCGAGGCCGTCGATGCGCTCAAAGGGCGCCGGATGCTCGGCTGCGCCGTTGAGGCGCCGCGCCGCCGCCTTGTAGAGCGTATCGATGATAAGGGTCGACTTGCCGCCGCCCGAGACGCCGGTGATGCAGGTGAAGAGGCCGAGCGGTATCGACGTCGATATATGTTTCAGGTTGTTGCCGCTGGCGCCGATGATGTCGAGCTTGCGCCCTGGATTTGGCTTGCGGCGCGCGCGCGGGATCGCCACGTCCCGAACGCCGGTGAGATATTGGCCCGTCAGCGAGTGTGGGTCCGCCATGATCTCGGCCGCCGTCCCTTGCGCGATGATCTCGCCGCCATGGATGCCGGCGCCGGGGCCGACGTCGACGACATGGTCGGCGGCGAGAATTGCGTCCTCGTCGTGTTCGACGACGATGACGCTGTTGCCGAGATCGCGCAGGCGCCGCAGCGTGTCGAGGAGACGCGCGTTGTCGCGCTGATGCAGGCCGATCGAGGGTTCGTCCAGCACATAGAGGACGCCGGTGAGGCCGGAGCCGATCTGCGAGGCGAGACGGATGCGCTGGCTCTCGCCGCCCGACAGCGTGCCGGCGGCGCGGCCCGAGCGTCAGATAGTCGAGCCCGACGTCGATGAGGAACGACAGCCTTTCGCGGATTTCCTTCAGGATGCGCGCGGCGATCTCGCGCCGCTTGGGATCGAGCTTTTCGCCCAGAGCCTCGAACCATGCATAGGCCGACGCGCACGGAAAACGACGTGACCTCGCCGATGTCGAGTCCGTCGATCTTGACCGCCAGCGCCTCCGGCCGCAGCCGCGCGCCGTGACAGACGCCGCAGGGCGTCGCGGTCATATAGCGGCCGATCTCCTCACGCGACCATTCGCTCTCGGTCTCGCGATAGCGCCGTTCGAGATTGCGGATGACGCCCTCGAAAGGCTTGTTGACTTCATGCGAGCGAAAGCCGTCCTCATAGGAAAAGCGCACGCTCTCCTTGCCCGAGCCGTACAAAATCATGTTCTGAATGTCTTGCGGCAGCGAGTTCGAAGCGCACGTCGAGGCGGAATTTGAAATGCCGCGCGAGCGCTTCGAGGGTCTGCATGTAATAGGGCGAACTCGACCGCGCCCAGGGCGCGATGGCGCCCTTGCGCAGCGACAGTTTGGGATCCGGCACGATGAGACCGGCGTCGACGGTCTGCTCGAAGCCGAGGCCGCCGCAATGCGGGCAGGCGCCGAAAGGATTGTTGAAGGAGAACAGGCGCGGCTCGATCTCGGGGATGGTGAAGCCCGACACCGGGCAGGCGAATTTGGCCGAAAAGGTGATGCGCTTCGGCGCGCCCTTGTCGTCCCTTTCGTCGGCATATTCGGCGATGGCGATGCCGTCGGCGAGTTCGAGCGCGGTCTCGAAGCTTTCCGAGAGCCGCGGCGTGATGTCCGGCCGCACGGCGATGCGGTCGACGACGACGTCGATGTCGTGCTTGAATTTCTTGTCGAGCGCCGGCGCGTCGGCGATCTCGTAAAACTCCCCGTCGATCTTCACGCGCTGGAAGCCGCGCTTCTGAAAATCGGCGATTTCCTTGCGGTATTCGCCCTTGCGGCCGCGAATGACCGGCGCCAGCAGATAAAGCCGCGTGCGCTCCGGCAGGGCGATGATCCGATCGACCATCTGGCTCACGGTCTGGCTCTCGATCGGCAGGCCCGTCGCCGGCGAATAGGGAATGCCGACGCGGGCGAAGAGCAGCCGCATGTAATCGTAGATTTCGGTGACGGTGCCGACCGTCGAGCGCGGGTTCTTCGAGGTGGTTTTTTGCTCGATCGAAATCGCCGGCGACAGGCCGTCGATCTGGTCGACGTCGGGCTTTTGCATCATTTCGAGGAACTGGCGCGCATAGGCCGACAGCGATTCGACATAGCGGCGCTGGCCCTCCGCATAGATCGTGTCGAAGGCGAGCGAGGATTTGCCCGAGCCCGAGAGGCCGGTGAACACGACAAGCTTGTCGCGCGGGATGGTGAGGTCGATATTCTTGAGATTATGCTCGCGCGCGCCGCGAATGACGATGGCGCGGCCCTCGAAAGCGGGCTTGGGCGGGTTGGCCACGGCGCGCCGCGGCCTTCGGCGTCGTGGTCTTCGCTTCAGGCTTGGCCGCGCCGCGCCGGGGCTTCGGCGCAGCTTCAGCCTCAGGCTTCGGCAAAGGCTTGGGCGACGATTTGGGCGCGGCTCGTCCCCTCTTCAGGTCAGCGGCGGCGGGCTTTGATGTCTTCATGGATCCTTGACTGACCGAAGCGACGAAGAGCCGGGACTAGAGCCAAGACAGGCCGCTCCCGCAAAGGGGGTTCCCGAGAGCCTGACGCATGAATTATTTTTGGCGGCTACGCCTAATTTAGCTAGCTTGCTTCGATTTGCCATTGCATTTTGAGCGAATGTTGAAAAGGCGGTCGAAGGCGGCGCAAGCTTGACCTTTGCCGGGAACGCCTCCGGCCGCGATAAGAAGAGGCCGAGAGCCGGCCCTTAAGGCGAGGAAATGCTATGGTTGCCATTCCGGCGCGCCCGGCGCTCCGCGCGCGGCGAAGCCTTTTTACAAAATCCTCTATGTGCAGGTTCTGATCGGCATCGTCGCTCGGCGCGCTGTTTGGCTGGCTGCTGCCGGACTATGCGACCAGCGAATGGGTCAAGGCGCTCGGCGACGGCTTCGTCAAGCTGATCAAAATGCTGATCGCGCCGATCATTTTCTGCACGGTCGTTTCCGGCATCGCGCATATTTCGGACGCGCGAAAAGTCGGCCGCGTCGCGGTCAAGGCGCTGATTTATTTCGAGATCGTCTCGACCTTCGCGCTGGCTTTCGGCCTCTTGATGGGCAATCTCCTGCGGCCTGGCTCGGGCTTCAGCGGCCATGGCGACGAAGCGGCGGTGGTCGGCTTCGAGAAGCAGGCGGCGGCGCATAAAGCCGTCGATTTTGTTCTCGACATCATCCCGGACAGCGTCGTCGGCGCCTTCGCCAAGGGCGACATTCTTCAGGTGCTGCTGTTCGCCATTCTGTTCGGCTTCGCCCTGATGGCGCTCGGCGAGCGCGGCAAGACGGTGCTCTCCTTCATCGACGACGTCGCGCATGGAATCTTCGGCGTCATCAATATCGTCATGAAAGTCGCGCCCATCGGCGCTTTCGGCGCGATGGCCTATACGGTCGGCAAATATGGCCCGCACGCGCTCGGCAATCTCGCCGGCCTCGTCGCCACCTTCTATGCGACCGTCGGCGCTGTTCATCGTGCTTGATCCTCGGCGACGATCGCGCGCATCGCCGGCTTCAACATCTTCAAATTCCTCGATTACATCAAATCCGAGCTTCTGATCGTCCTTGGCACCAGCTCGTCCGAAAGCGCCTTGCCGGCGCTGATGGAGAAGCTGGAGCGGCTCGGCTGCTCGAAGCCGGTCGTCGGCCTTGTCGTGCCGACCGGCTATTCGTTCAATCTCGACGGCACCAATATCTACATGACGCTGGCGACCCTGTTCATCGCGCAGGCGCTCGGCGTCGAACTGACGCTCAGCCAGCAGATGACCATTCTCGTCGTCGCCATGCTGACCTCGAAGGGGGCGAGCGGCGTCACCGGCGCCGGCTTCATCACGCTGGCGGGGACGCTCGCCGCCGTCAATCCGGCGCTGGTTCCGGGCATGGCGATCGTCCTTGGCGTCGATAAATTCATGAGCGAATGCCGCGCGCTGACCAATATCATCGGCAATGGCGTCGCGACCGTCGTCATATCCTGGTCGGAGGGCGAACTCGACCGCGACAAGCTCAACGCCGCGCTTGGCCGGCGGGTCGATGTCGCCGACATCGCGACGGGCGTCACGACGGGCTGAGATCGCGCCTCGTTCGGTCGAGAAAGGTAGGATTCGTGCCTCGGGCGCGTTGCGGCCCTTGCGCGCGCAGGGGCGGCTGCTAGAACATACACAGAACATTGGCGGCTCGGAATTCGGTGGACAATCCATTCCCGCCGCCGCTAATTGCGCCGAACGCAGTAAGATGACGACCAAATTCGAGACGAACGGACTGATTAGGAGCGAGCGATGGCGGGCAGCGTCAACAAGGTCATTCTCATCGGCAATCTCGGCCGCGATCCGGAAACGCGGCGGATGAATTCCGGCGACGCGGTGGTGAGCTTCAGCCTCGCCACGACCGAATCCTGGCGCGACAAGGCCTCGGGCGAGCGCAAGGATCGCACCGAATGGCATAACATCGTGATCTTCAACGAGAATCTCGGCAAGATCGCGGAGCAATATTGAAGAAGGGCTCGAAGGTCTATCTCGAGGGCCAGTTGCAGACGCGCGAATTCACCGACAAGGAAGGCAATCAGCGCAAGACGACGGAAGTCGTGCTGCAGCGCTTTCGCGGCGAACTGACGCTGCTCGACAGCCGCGGCCGCGGCGACGCCGACGCCGATCGCGGCGGCTTCGAGGATTCGAGTTCGAGTTTCGGGCGGTCCTCGCCGCTGGAGCGCGCGCCCGATCGCCGCCCCGCCGGCGCCGCCAGCGGCCGCATCGCCGACATCATCGACGACGACATTCCGTTCTGAGCGAACGTTTCAGCGCGAGGTTTAGCGCCAGGCGCGACCTGGCCGCCGCAAGGACCGAACGGCGGGATCCGTCATCGGCGACATCTGTTTTACAGAGATTTCGTCGGCCACTCCGGAGCGTGAAACTGGCATTGCAGGGCGCGCTGGAATAAGGTCGCCCCTGCTGTCACATTCTGGAATAAATCCCCTTGGCCGATACTGACGACACCGGACCGGCCGCGCCCGGATCCGACATCCGACCGGTTTCCATCTCCGACGAAATGCGGCAGCAGCTATCTCGATTACGCGATGAGCGTGATCGTCAGCCGCGCCCTGCCCGACGTGCGCGACGGGCTGAAGCCCGTGCACCGGCGCATTCTGTTCTCGATGAACGAGAACAACCACACGCCCGACCGGCCTTACGTCAAATGCGCCCGCATCGTCGGCGACGTGATGGGCAAATATCACCCGCATGGCGACACGCGCGATCTATGACGCGCTGGTGCGCATGGCGCAGACCTTCTCGATGCGTCTGCCCCTGATCGACGGACAGGGCAATTTCGGCTCGGTCGACGGCGATCCGCCGGCGGCGATGCGCTACACCGAAGTCGCGCCTCGCCCGGCCGGCGATGGCGCTGCTCGAAGACATCGATTCCGACACGGTCGATTTCCAGCCGAATTACGATGGCAAGGAGCAGCGAGCCGGTCGTTCTGCCGGCGCGCTTTCCGAACCTTCTCGTCAATGGCGCGGGCGGCATCGCCGTCGGCATGGCGACCAACATCCCGCCGCATAATCTCGGCGAGGTGATCGACGCGGCGATCGCGCTGATCGACCAGCCCGAACTCACCATCGAGGAGCTGATCGCCTATGTGCCGGGCCCGGATTTCCCGACCGGCGGCGCCATCCTCGGGCGCGCCGGCATCCAGTCCGCCTATCTCACCGGGCGCGGCTCCATCCTGACGCGCGCGAAGGTCGAGGTCGAGGAACTGCGCAAGGAGCGCGAGGCGCTGATCGTCACCGAGATCCCCTATCAGGTCAATAAAGCGACCCTGATCGAGAAGATCGCCGAACTCGTGCGCGACAAGCGGGTCGAGGGCATTTCGGACCTCCGCGATGAATCCGATCGCGACGGCATGCGCATCGTCATCGAACTGAAGCGCGACGCCGTCGCCGACGTGGTGCTCAATCAGCTCTGGCGCTTCACCGCGCTGCAGTCGAGCTTCGCCTGCAACATGATCGCCCTCAACGGCGGCCGTCCGGAAATGCTGACGCTGAAGGACTTTCTCGCAGCCTTCATCGATTTCCGCGAAGAGGTCGTCACCCGGCGCACCAAGCATCTGCTCGCCAAGGCGCGCGACGGCGCGCATCTGCAGGTCGGCCTCGCCATCGCCGTCGCCAATATCGACGAGGTGATCCGCCTCATTCGCACCTCGCAGGACGCCGCCGAGGCCCGCGCGGCGCTGATGGCGCGCAGCTGGCCGGCGCGGGATATGGCGCCGCTGATCCTGCTCATCGCCGATCCGCGTCATGTCGTGTCGGAGGACGGCGAATGCCGCCTTTCGGAGGCGCAGGCGCGGGCCATTCTGGAATTGCGGCTGCAGCGGCTGACCGCGCTCGGCCGCGAGGAGATCGCCGAGGCGCTGAACAAGCTCGCCGCCGAGATCGCCGACTATCTCGACATCCTGCAGTCGCGCGCGCGGCTGTTCGGCATCATCAAGGATGAGATGCTGGCGGTGAAGGCCGCGCACGCGACGCCGCGCCGCACCGATCATTCTCGACAGCGCGGCCGGCGTCGAGGACGAGGATCTGATCCAGCGCGAGGACATGGTCGTCACCGTCTCGCACCTCGGCTACATCAAGCGCGTTCCGCTTGCGACCTATCGCGCGCAACGGCGCGGCGGCAAGGGCCGCGCCGCGATGCAGACGCGGGACGAGGATTTCGTCGCGCGGCTGTTCGTCGCCTCGACGCATACGCCGGTGCTTTTCTTTTCCTCGCGCGGCCAGGTCTACAAGGAAAAGGTCTGGCGCCTGCCGCTCTCGGCGCCGCAGGCGCGCGGCAAGGCGCTGGTCAATATCCTGCCGCTCGAACAGGGCGAGCGCATTACGACCATCATGCCATTGCCGGAGGACGAGGCCGACTGGGCGACGCTCGACGTCATGTTCGCGACGACGCGCGGCACGGTCCGGCGCAACAAGCTCTAGCGATTTCGCGCAGGTCAATCGCGCCGGCAAGATCGCCATGCGGCTCGACGATGGCGAGGAGATCGTCGACGTCCAGATCTGCACCGAGGACGCCGACGTGCTGCTCACCACCGCCAAGGGGCAGTGCATCCGCTTTCCCGTCACCGACGTCAGGGTGTTCAAGGGGCGCGATTCGATGGGCGTGCGCGGCATTTCGCTCGGCGAGGGCGACCGCGTCATCTCGCTCGCGATCCTGCGCCACATCGAGGCCGACAGCGGCGAGCGCGCCGCCTATCTCAAGATGCGGCGCGCCATCGCCGGCGAGGCCGCGATCGAAGGCGAGCGCCGAGACCGCGGCGGAGACGCCCGCCGACGAGGCCGCCGAGGAGGCGCCGGCCCTGAGCCTCAGCCCCGACCGTTACGCCGAGATGTCGGCGAACGAGCAGATCATCCTGACCTTGTCCACGAACGGGTTCGGCAAGCGCACCTCGTCCTTCGAGTACCGGATCACCGGGCGCGGCGGCAAGGGCATCGTCGCCATGGCGGTCAATCAGCGCAACGGCCCGCTCGTCGCCTCCATGCCGGTCGAGGACGGCGACGAGATCATGCTGGTGACGGACGGCGGTCAGTTGATCCGCTGCCCGGTCGAGGGCATCCGCGTCGCCGGACGCGGCACGCAGGGCGTGATCGTGTTCAATACGGGCGAGGGCGAGCAGGTCGTCGCGGTCGAGCGGATCACCGAGGAGGACGCGGCGCGGACCGAGGCCGATGACGAGCCGCCGGCGCCGCAGCCGGACGAGGCCTGACGCGCGAGGGGAGGCGCCCGATGGTCGCGACCAGAAAGCGCGCGCGCTCTGAAGCTCGCCTGCGCGAGACGAGCTGCGCGATCCGCTGCTCTCCGCGCTCACCCTGTTGCTGATCGTTTTGATGTTCGTCGTCGTTCCGCTGCACGCCGCGGGGACGATTTCGGTCCAGGCTACGGTCTCGTCATCGTACTTTTGCTGGCGAGCTGCGTTCTCATGCAGTCGACGAGCTGGACGCGTCATCGTCGTTCTGTCGCTCGGCGTCGGGCTTGCCGTGGCGGCGCACGTCCTGCGCGTCGCGTATCGGCGCAATCGAATCTCGATCTCTTTCTCGACGCCTTCGCCTGGATCATCATCGATGTCGCGCTGATCGTCGTCATCGCCGGGAGCGGTGTTCGCGCCGGGACGCATCACCCTGCATCGCGTCAACGGCGCGGTGCTTCTGTATCTCACCATCGGCCTCGACCTTCGTCGGGCTTTATACCCTCGTCGGCCTTGTCGCTGCCCCACGCCTTCGCCGGCCTCGACGATGTCGCACGACAGGGGACTCGCGAGCAGCGTCATCTATTTCAGCTTCGTCACGCTGACGTCGGTCGGTTACGGCGACATCGTCCCGGTTCACCCGGTGGCGCGCGCGCTCGCCAATCTCGAAGGAATCATCGGGCAGCTGTTTCCGGCGACGCTGCTGGCCCGGATGGTGACTCTTGAACTCGAGGACCGCCGCGAGCGGCGCGCCGGGAAGGATTAATTGCGGCGCGCGGTTTTGATCTGATAGGCGCCGTCCTCGGCGCGCACGAAGATCTCGTCGACCTGCGGATGGCGGACCGGATCGCCGGAGGTGTCGGGCAACAGGTTCTGCTCCGAAACATAGGCGACATATTCGGTTTCCGCATTCTCCGCGAAGAGATGATAGAACGGCTGGTCCTTGCGCGGGCGCACCTCTTCGGGAATGGACTGCCACCATTCGTCGGTGTTCGAGAACACCGGGTCGACGTCGTAAATGATCCCCCGGAACGGATATTTCCGGTGCTTGACGACCTGACCGATGCCGAACTTTGCGATAAGAGCTTTCATG
This sequence comes from uncultured Alphaproteobacteria bacterium, assembly GCA_963757985.1. Taxonomy (GTDB): domain Bacteria; phylum Pseudomonadota; class Alphaproteobacteria; order Rhizobiales; family Beijerinckiaceae; genus Methylocapsa. The sequence continues at coordinate 162,645 of CAVWTQ010000003.1, forward strand.
ACGTCTCATGCGCCGTCAAAAGCGCTGAAAATCAGACAACGCGGCCGAACAGGCGGCGCGGCTCACCGTCGTCACATTTGGGTACCCGCCGCCGGTTTTGTCAACTTGGGCAGCGCCGACCCGGACTTTGGAAGCGCCTTTCATGACGCCGAATTATTTCCCGCCCGAACTCCTCACCAACGCCGAAATGGCCGAAGCCGACCGTCTGACGATCGCCAGGGGAACGCCCGGCCATGAGCTGATGGAGCATGCCGGCGCGGCGGTCGCGCTGGAGGCGAGCCGGCTCGCGCCGCGCCATGGACGCGTCGCGGTCCTTTGCGGGCCGGGCAACAATGGCGGCGACGGCTTTGTCGCCGCGCGGCTGCTGAAGCAAAGAGGATTTTTCGTCGAACTGGGGCTCGCTCTGCCGCCCCGAGGCGCTGCGCGGCGACGCGGCTTCGGCGGCCAGGGCCTGGGACGGCGCCATCTCGACCATTGAGGCCGTTCCGCTCGACGCGGCCGATCTCGCCATCGACGCGCTGTTCGGCGCGGGCCTCGCCCGCGATCTCGACGGGCGCGGCGCGCGCGGCGGTGGAGCGCCTCAACCAGTGGTCGCGCGAGCGGCGGCAAGCCGGTTCTCGCCATCGACGTGCCCTCCGGCATCGACGGAACGAGCGGGCAGGTCCGCGGCGTCGCCGTCAACGCGTCGCGCACGATCACCTTCTTTCGCCGCAAGCCGGGCCATCTGCTGCTGCCCGGACGCGTGCATTGCAAAGAAACGACCGTCGCCGACATCGGCATTCCGCCGTCGGTTCTTGCCGCCATCAAGCCGAAAACGCTGGCCAACGGGCCGCAGATCTGGGGCGATGCCTACCCGGTTCCGCGCATCGACGGCCACAAATATTCGCGCGGCCACGCCCTTGTCCTCTCCGGCGGCCTCGCCCACACCGGCGCGGCGCGGCTCGCCGCGCGCGGCGCCCTGCGCGCCGGAGCCGGCCTCGTCACCGTCGCGACGCCGACGGAGGCGCTCGCCGTTCACGCGGCGGCGCTGACCGCCATCATGACGACGATATGCGATAGTCCGGCTGAGCTTGGCGCGATCCTCGAAGACCGGCGCAAGAACGCCGTCGTCCTCGGTCCCGGCCTTGGCGTCGGCGCCGCGACGCGGGCGCTGGTCCTGGCCGCGCTGCGCGCCGACGAACAAGCGCAGACGCCCCGCGCCATCATTCTCGACGCCGATGCGCTTTCGAGTTTCAAAGGCGAGGCGATCGCTCTGGCGCGGGCGATCAGGGCCTCGCGCGCGCCGGTCGTCCTCACCCCGCATGACGGCGAATTCGCGCGCCTCTTCGGCGAAATTTCACCCGATGACGAAGGCGCAGTGGCTCGAAATCGAGCCGGATCTGCCGGCTTTGCGCGCGCGTCTCGCCGGCCTGCGCTCGGCCTCGAAGCTGGAGCGCACGCGGGCGGCGGCCAGCCTCAGCGGCGCCGTCGTGCTGCTCAAGGGCCCGGACACGGTCGTGGCGGATGCTGGACGGGCGCGCAACGATCGACGATAGCTCGCCGCCCTGGCTCGCCACAGCCGGGTCGGGCGACGTTCTTTCAGGCATGATCGCGGGTCTTTGCGCGCAAGCTATGCCGCATTTTGAGGCTGCCTCCGCCGCCGTCTGGCTGCACGGGGCCGCCGCGCGCCAGTTTGGACCGGGGCTTGTGGCCGAAGACATTCCCGAAAGCCTGCCGCCGGCGTGCTGCGCGCGCTGTTTGAAAGTCTAGCGGCCGCCGCCTTTTGATGAACTGGCGCGGAAGTTGCGAATTGACGCAGCGAAAGGCGGGAGCAAGCTCACGGAAAAGCACATGCGCGCACCAAACGAAATCGATTTTTGGCGCGGCTTCGCTCTGCTGACGATTTTCATCAATCATATTCCTGGTCTTTATTTCGAACGCTTCACGTTATCGCAACGTCTCGCTTTCGGATTCAGCCGAACTCTTCGTCTTTCTCGCCGGTTGGGCGTTGCGCAAGCTTTGCGATGGGCCGATCGCGGGGTTTTCCGCCGGCGCGCTGGTATTCAGAATCCAGGGGCGCGCGTTCCAGGTCTATGTCGCGCAGATTCTCATCACGGAATTCGCCATCGCGGTGCTGGCGGCGGCCTCGCTGGTTTACGACGCGCCGTTTCTGCTCGACTGGCACAACGCCTCAGCAGTTTTCACTGATCCGGTGCGGGCGCATCTCGGCTTCTCGCACTGACGCATCAGCTCGGCTATTTCAACATCTTGCCGCTCTATGTCGTGCTGATGTTCATCGCGCCGCTGGTCGCCCTCGCGCAGCGCTTCGCGCCGTGGGCGCTGCTGCCCGTTTCCTTTGCAATCTACGCCTTCGCCTTGATTTCCGGCGTCAATCTGCCGACCTGGCCGGTCGAGGGAACGCTGGTTCTTCAATCCCCTGAGCTGGCAGTTCATCTATTGCCTCGGCTTCGTTCTGGCCGGCTCCGACGGGCTTGGCGCCTTCGCGCGGCGCCATCACGAGACGCTACGGCGCGCGGCGGTGCCGATCGTGCTCGCCGGCGCGGCGGTCGCCCTGATGAGTTTCTCGCCGAGCCCGGCCGCGGTTCCCGAGCCAAAGCTCGTCTTCATGTTCGACAAGACGTTCCTGTCGCCGGCGCGCTTAATTCATAGCCTTGCGCTGATGGCTCTTTTTGCAGGCGCCTTCGCGACGATCAGGCGGTTCGCGCCGGCGCCCTCGGCGTATTTTTCGATGCTCGGGCGAAATTCTCTTAACGTTTTTTGCGCGGCTTCATTGCTAAGCCTTATTTTCCAGATATTCCGATTCGTCTACGGCGGGCAAATCGCGACCGATGCGCTGATCGTCGTTTCGGGCATCCTAATTATGGGGCTTGTTGCGTGGACTTCGGAATGGCGTGGAAGAATTTCGGCGGATTCGCCCAAAAAGGCGAGATTCTCCCAAAAAAGCGCTCTCGCCTTCGCCGTCGCGCTGGGCGTCGCCGCCCCGCTTAGCGTCTGCGGCGGTCAGGTATTACATGCCGAAGAGGCGGCAGCTCCCCTGACGGCGGGGCCTCCGCCGCTCAGCCCGCAATGCGTCGTGCCCGCGGCCGCCATCGCATCCGCCGTGGAGCTCAAGAATTTCGCCACGGTGCTGGAAAAGCAGGGGCCCGTCCGCATCCTCGCCATCGGCTCGTCCTCCACGGCCGGGACCGGGTCCTCGAGTTCGACCAAGACCTACCCCTCCCAGCTCGAGGGCGTGCTCAAGCGGGCCTTGCCCGGCGCCGAGGTCGCCGTCATCAATCGCGGCCTCCCGGGCGAAGTCGCCGCGAGCACCGCCCAGCGAATTCGCACCGAGGTCGCGCGCGCAAAGCCCGATCTCGTCCTCTGGCAACTCGGGACCAATGACGCGCTCTCCCGGGTTCCGCCAAAGGAATTCGAAGCGACCGCCGACTCCACCATTCGCTGGCTGAAAAGCAACCAGATCGACGTCGTTCTCGTCGGCCTGCAATATACGCCGCGCCTCGCGCACGACCCGAACTACGCAGCGATACGCGACGCCTTGCAACTCGTCGCCGTGCGCGAAAACGTCCTTTACGTCAGCCGCTACGACGCCATGCGGTTCATGGCTGCAGTCGCGAGCCGATCTGGATCTCATGTCGCACGACAATTTCCACCTGAACGATCTCGGCTACCAGTGTATGGCCGAGCATGTCGCACATGCGGTCATCGTCGGCGTCTCGATGAAAAAGTTTGCGGGTCACGCCGAACTGAAATGAGGGTTGGCCCTTCGATGGGCGGAACGAACATGGCGGCGAATGCAATTCGGCCAGCGCCCGACGATGTGCGCGAGGTCGAAGTGAGGGTGAACGGCGAGGCGTGGACCCACGCGCAAAGTCTTCTGGACGCTGGTCCGGACGACCCCGTCTATGTGCTGAATCCCGAAACCGGCGCCGTCACATTCGGCGACGGCGTTAATGGTCGTAAGCCCCCGGTTGGCGGCGGCGATATTTCCGTCAGCTACCGGTACGGCGACGGGTCCAGCGGAAATATCGCCAAACGGATCGATGCCGAGAGCGATCTGACAGGTTTTTGGGTCGTCGCAGAGGCCGGCTGTCAGGCCGTTGGATGGCGAAAGCCGCGACGCTGAGGTTCTCGCGCCGCTATAGTCCGGCGTCAAATCGCCGATGGTCCTCCGCGCCGCAGCGCGCGCGCAAGAGCGACGAAACCCTCGACGCCGATTTCCTCCGCGCGCGCCGTCGGCTCGATGCCGGCCTCGGCGAGCAGCGCCGGAACGTCGCCAACGGGCAGCGATTTCAGCGACTGGCGCAGCATTTTCCTGCGCTGCCCGAACGCCGCCTGCGTCACCGCCGAGAGCAGTCTCCCTTCGCAAGCGAGAGGCTCCGCCGCGGGGCCTCAACTCAACCACGCTCGATGTGACCTTCGGCGGCGGCGTGAAGGCCGCCCGCGAAACGTCGAACAGAATCCGCGTTTCGCAGCGCCAGTTGCAGAGGACGGCAAGGCGTCCGTAAGCTGCGCGCTGCGCCGGCGTCGCGACGATGCGCTCGGCGACTTCACGCTGGAACATCAACGTCAGCCGGTCGAACCAGGGTGGCCAGACGTCGCCTTCGAGCCAGCGGACCAGCAGGGCGGTCGCGATGTTATAAGGCAGGTTGGCGCAGATCCGGGCCGGACGCGCCGCGCCGACGAGGGCGCCTGGATCGATCTCCAGCGCATCGCCCGCGACGATGTCGAGCCGGCCTGGATAATGGGCGGCAATCTCGGCCAGCGCCGGTAGACAGCGCGCATCGCGCTCGATTGCGATGACCTTTTCGGCGCCCTCCGCGAGCAGCGCGCGCGTCAATCCCCCCGGTCCCGGCCCGACCTCGACGATGGTCGCATCTTCGAGCGGGCCGGCCGCGCGGGCGATGCGCGCGGTGAGATTGAGGTCGAACAGGAAATTCTGGCCCAGCGCCTTCCTCGCGTCGAGGCCAAGCCGGGCGACGACCTCGCGCAGCGGCGGAAGACCTAGCTCGCCGGGCATTGACGCCGCCAGCCGCCCCGCCAGATCGCAGCGCGGCGATGAGGCTCGTCGGGTCGGCGATCCCCTGGCCGGCGATGTCGAAGGCGGTGCCATGATCGGGCGAGGTGCGAATGAACGGGAGCCCGAGCGTCACATTGACGGCGTGCGCGAAGGCGAGCGTCTTGACCGGAATCAGCGCCTGATCGTGATACATGGCGATGACGACGTCATAGCTCTTGCGCGCCGCGGCGTGGAACAGCGTGTCGGCTGGATGCGGGCCGCTGACGGCGACCCCGGCGCTCTTGAGTTCGGCCAGCGCCGGCGCGATGATTTCGATCTCCTCGCGTCCCATCGCGCCGCCTTCGCCGGCATGGGGATTGAGACCTGTGAAGGCGAGTCGCGGCTGCGCGAGTCCGAAGCGAACGCGGAAATCATGCGCGACGATGAGGCCGGTGCGCACCAGAAGCGCGCGGGTGAGACGCGCGGGAACATCCTTCAGCGCGATATGAATCGTCGCCGGAACGACGGCGAGTTCAGGCGACCATAGCAGCATGACGGGATGGATTTTTTCCGCCATGCCGTCGTTCGGCGAGCGCGCCGAGAAATTCAGTGTGGCCGGGATGCGCGAAAACCGGCCCGATAGAGAACCTCCTTGGCGATCGGGTTGGTGACGATCGCCGCGGCCTCGGCCGCCTCGACGAGACCGACGCAGGTCTCGATCGAGGCGATCGTTCCGGCTGCGTCGGCCTGATCGGGCGCGCCCGGCCTCGCCCTTGACGGTCAGCTTCGAATCGATGACCGGCAATGCGCGGCGGAACACCGACATTGCAGCAACCGCGTGGTCGATGGTCTCGATCGGAACGTCGAGCGAAAGGCGCTTCGCGAGCGCCGCGAGATGGCCGGGTTCAGCCGCGATCAGAAACGCCGTCGCGTCCGGTTCGCCATGCGTCGCGGCCCAGGCTTTCAGCGCAAGCTCCGGACCGATGCCGGACGGATCTCCGCGGGTCAGCGCGATCGGACGTTCTGTTCGTTGCCGTGGCTGCCGTCATCGATCCCGCGGCTTCAAGGCGCCGCCTTCACGATCACGGCCCTGTCGCGCAATTCCTTCAGGCGGCGCGCGCTGTCTTCGGCGATTTTCGCCGCCAGCAGCTTCTGTGCGATCGGCCTGGCGGGCGGCGGTATCGTCCTTGGCGGGGCCCTTCGCGCAGACGGCGACCATCTCCAGCCCCGAGGCCGTGCGCGAGGGCGCCGTCAAATGGCCGACCGGCGTCTTGTCGAGCAATTCCCGCAGCCAATCATTGATCTCCAGCGACGTTCGGACGAGCGGATCGCGCACCGTCACGTCATTGATCGCGCGGGCGAGCGGAATGCCCGTGTCGCAGTCCGGTAAAGCGCGCGCGCAGTTGTTCGACCTCATGCGCGCGGGCGGCGACAGCCGCGGGGGCCGCGGTGGTCGGCACAGTGAAAATGATCTGCTGCACGGTATAGGCGGTTCCGGCGGCCTTGCCGCCCTGTTTGGCGAGTTCCTCGCGAACTTGCGTCTCGCTCGCCTCGACGCCCTTGTTCAACGCCTGCACCAGAACGGTGAAGGCGAGATTGGCGCGGAAATAAGCCCTTGAGATGGTCCTGCGAAACGCCCGCGTGTTGCAGCGCGGCGAGCAGGGCTTCCGGCTGCATTTTCACGTCTTGCGCGACCTTGACGATCTCCGTCGAAAGGTCCGAATCTTTCGGGTTGACGCCGAATTTCTCCGTCTCCTGGGTTTCGAGCCGATCGGCGTAAAGGCTCTCGATCGCCGCGTCGCGCGTCGCGTTCTGGTGCAGGACGCGCAGCAGTTTCATGCGCTGGTCGATGTCGATGTTGGTGATCGGATCGCCATTGATGCTGGAGACGATGACCTGGGCGGTCGCGGGACCGGACGCAGACGAGCGGTCCTGCGGTGAGGGCCGCCGTCACGAGACATGCCTTGAAGAGGGCGCTGGCGTATTCGCCGGCATTGCGCCTGTCGATCCATTTCCGCATCAAGCCAGAGTTCCCATGTTTGCCAAAGCTCCAATATGTTCGTAGACGCGGCCGCCAGCCTGAACCAGCCGGCGCCGCTCTTTTTAGTATTTTACGCCGTCGAGCGCGGTGTTGTTGGTGAAAGTCTTGCTGAAAGTCGCGGCGCCGAGGGTGCGCAGCTGCAATTGCACGAGCCAGGTCTGGTTGCGCGTCAGCGCGCTGTTGCCGTTGTCCTGATAGACAGAGGTATAATTGACCGAGAAGGTGGTGCAGTCGTCCTGATATCCCGCGCCAAGGCCGAACGCCGCGACGGCGAACGGACCTGGATAGGTGTAGCCGATCTGCGCCGGAGGATAGAACTGGCGGCTCATGTCGAAGGTGATGTTGCCCTGCGCGAAATAATTGTCGCTGATCTTGTAGCGGGAGTTCAGCGAGAGGCCTTCCCTTCGGACGTAATAGCCGATGACAGGCTGCGACTGGTAATTCGCATACTGGATTCCGCCCGTCCAGGCCCCGAGATTATAGGTTCCGACGAGATCGATGCGCCTCGCTTCCAATGTGTCGACGTCAAAGCGGCCTTTGGCGGTGAACGAGAGAACAGGGATCGGCGCGAGCGTGAAGGCGCCGACATAGTCGGAAAGGCGGGTGTCGAGGCCGGAGCTGAGGCCGACATTGGCGGCGTCGGGCGTCGCATAGGAATTGGTGCCGGCGACCTGATAGGACTGGCCGCCGACGACATTGACATAGGCGCCGTCCTTGAAATTCAGCGTGAACTGGCCGCCGTAATTCGCCCTGATGCCAGTCTCGAACCGGTCATAGCCCGAGTATTTGTCCCATTCGAACAGGGTCGACTCGTCGAAAACAAGGCTCTGCGCGTCGAGGTTGACGAGAGAGTACGAGCCAAGCTGATTGTTGGGGCGCACGACGATCTGCCCGATCGGCTCGACGGTGATCGAGCCGACCCCTAGTTTGGCGTAAAGAACGGATAGCGATAGTCAATCCCGACCCCTGGCACTACGGCGCCGTAGAGGGCGTCGGCCTTGCGCGCCTGTCGAAATTCAGCTGCGCGGCGTTGTAGAAGGTCGAGGATCCGGCGTACGAAGAGAAGGTGTAGGAATTGCTGGTGTTGAGATCGAGCCATTCGCCGTTGAGCGCGCGCGAAGGCGAACGGCGTCCACACTTCGCCGATCGGATCGATCAGCTTGCGCTTCCATGAGAGATCGAGCGTGGCTCTCGTATAATCGCCGCCGATGCCGCGCAGCAGGCAGCTGCCGGCGACCGTGCCCGGCACATAATTGGTGCAGACATTATAGAGCCCGTAGGCGTTGTCGAGAACCTGCGTGCCGACCGACTGGAAGCTCGCCGCCGAGGCCGACAGGCTCGTCAGATTGAAATCGAGCGTCGACCTGGCCGCCGATCCCGTCGGATTTGGCCGGGTCGACGTCGAAGGTCTTGTTGTAGTCGAGGACCGGATGCGCGACCGGCTGCTGCGGCTGGAAATCATGCGTCGACAGACCCTCGAAGTAATAGCCGCGCAGATCGAAATAGCCGCGATCGCCCTGACCGGTTAGAAACACCGTCGAGGTGGTCTCGCTGATATAGTTGGAGGAGAGCGTCTGGCTCGGAATATTGTAGTCGTTGAGGAAAAATTTGTCCGACAGCAGCGTGAACTGCCAGCCGAATTTCCACTGGTCGGCGATGGCGAGCAGGCCCTTGCTTTCGAGCGATCCGCGCAGCGACAGGTCGCCCGCGCCCCACGGCGGTTGCGAGAAGTCGCTCTTGTTCATCTGGTCGATGCCGTTGGCCCTGATGTAATATTCGCCCGTGTCGAAGCGCTGGCGCCATTCGCCGCTGGCCAGAAAGCCCTGCTTCGACAGGAAGGTCGGCGTGAAGGTCAAATCATAGTCTGGCGCGAGCGCCCAGAAGATCGGAATGCCGACCCCGTAGCCGAGATGTCGATTTCGGCGATGAAATGCGGGATCGAGAATGCCCGATTTTCGCGTAACCGTCGGGTCGGGCGCGGAGAAGAACGGCACATAGGCGATCGGAAGGCCGAGGAATTCGAGCGCGGCGTCCTCGTAATAGATCATCTGCTCGTCGTTCTTGTGGATGATGCGCCGCGCGCGCACCCGCCACAGCGGCGGCTTGTCGGGATTGTCCTTGCAGGCCGCGCAGGCCGTATAGGTGCCCTTGTCGAAAACGGTCGTGTCGCCTTCGATGCGCTCCGTGTGCGGCGAGCTGAAAAAGGTCTTGTTGGCGCGTGTCCGCGCGCAGGCTTTCGATGAATCCGTCGCGGAAATCGTCGGTCAGATCGAATTGATCGCCATGCATCACCGTGCCGTCCGTCTCGGTCAGCTTGGCGTGGCCCTGCAGCGAGGACGCGGCCGGTGTTGCGATCATAGGTGACCTGGTCGGCTTCGAGAACGCGGCCCTTGTAATAGACCCGCGCGTCGCCGACGGCGGAAACCGTGTTCTTGACGGTATCGTAGCGCAGCTCGTTCGCCTCCACGAACATCTTGTCGGGCGGCGTGCCGGGCGGGGGGCGCGGCGTCGTCTGATCGGCGGGCGTCGCCGCTCAGCGGCATGGGCGCCGGTCGCGGGCGGGAAGACAAGGCCGCAAAAAACGGGAGGCAAAGGCAAAAGGCCGCAGGCGCGCATCGAGGCGCGCGCCAATCGCGCCGGCGCGGGGGAGCCAGCCCGAAACGCGGCCAGTGAAAGCGACGAAGCCCGATACGCCGAGTTACGCCTGCGGGGCAAGAACGCCGCCCCATCAACCATCCTCCTGATTCAGCAACGCGAGCGCGCCGAGCATGCTGGCGACGACGGCTGGCGACCATGCGGCCACGGCGGCGCTGAGCAGGCCGGCGCTGCCAAGGTCGCCGACGAGTTTCGTCGCCACATAAAGCACGAACCCCGCCGCCACGCCACCGCCAACCATTTTGGCGATTCCACCAAAATCGGAAAAATCTTAAGGAAAAGGCCGCGGCGATCAGAACCATCGCCAGAAAAAGCAGAGGCCGCGCCAGAAGCGACTGAAACTGCAGCCGGAACCCGATCGGATCGAGGCCGGCGCTCTCGGTCTGGCCGCGCACCGCCTGCAAATCCCAGAACGGCACCGAATCCGGCGAGACACGGCTCCCTTCGCCACCTGCTGCGGCGTCAGATTCGTCGCGAGGAGGTAGTGTTTGACCTCCAGCGGTTCCTCCCCCGGCATCAGGATGCGGGCGTTGTCGAAGCGCCAGACCCCTTCGAGAAGCTGCGCGCCGTCGGCTTCGATCTCGGCTTCGAACCGGCCATCCCAACCGTAGACATAGGCGGTCGGCGCGGTGAGGCGGCCGCCGTCCCTTGCGGCCGCCCGCGCCTTGATGATGGCCTCGCCGTCGACGCTTCTTTGCCTGATCCAGAAACGCGCATCCGGGTCCGCTGCTGGCAGACGTCGCCGAAGATTTGCGCTTCAAGCACCTCGGCGCGCTGCTTCATCAGGGCCGAGACCGGGTTGAACAGCGTGACCGAAGCGACGCCGATCAGGATCGCGATTGCAACGGGAGGGACGAGAAACCCCCAGACCGAGACGCCGACGGCGCGCGCCACGAGAAGCTCCAGTTTCCGTGTCAGGTCGAGGAACGCCGCCATGGAGCCGCAAAGAACGCAGAACGGCATCAGCTGTTCGGAGGCGGAAGGCGCGCGCAGAAGCGAGAGAATGGCGATCGAGCGCGCCGATACCCCGCCGATGTCGCTGGTCCGGCGCAGCAACTCGACGAAATCGACGACGAAAACCATGCCGCAAATGGTCAGAAACACCGCCAGGATCAGGGTCAGGAAGCGCGCGGCGAAATAGCGGCCGAGGGTCCAGCCGATCATCGCGGATCTGGCCCGGCGGCGCGGGCCGCGCTCCGGAGCGGGCGGAAGCCGCGCCGGGCGCCGGCCGCGGCGCGCATCCTTCTCGACGGTTTCATGCCCGACATTTCGAAACTCAAGCCTCGCACGCCCCGCAGTCCATCTGGTACAACGAGACCGCCGCCGCCGCCACAAATACGGCGTCGCGCCTTGATGGTTGCGCTGCGAAATAGGCGTCGGCGTGACCTTCCGATCACAGGAGGGACGCCGCCGCGCCCTGGCAAAGCGGGCTTTTGCCCTTTTGCTTTGGCGGCGCGATGACTAAACTCTTTCCTCGCGGCAAATTTTCGGCGCGGCGGCAGCGTCGCTGCCGGCGTTGCGCATCTTCGTGACGACGTGCATACGCGCAGGACAGAGCGCTTCCGATGTGGACTTCAGACATGGACTGACCGAATTATACCGTTTTTGTGGGTTTATGCGGGCCCGGCGCGCGCCGGGGCGGCCTCCCGCCAGCACTCAGCCAACATCCGCTCGCCGGCGTCCCCGGTTCACGACATCGTGAGCGCGCGGCGGTCACGCTTTTTTGAGGGTTATATGTCGCAATCCGTGAAAATCGAATTCGCCGCGCTCGGGTCTCTGCACGCCGAGGCGAGGAAAGCGGCGGGAAAGACCAAGGGGCCACGGGCGCTGGTGATTTTCACCAACGCTGATTTCGAGTTCGGCGCCGCGACCGCGGGATCTGATCGGCGATGGCGGCGAGGCCTTAATTCGAAAGGCCGCGACGGCCGCGAAATTCAAGGGTAAACCCTCGACGGCGCTCGACATTCTCGCGCCCGGCGGCTTCAGCGCCGATCGGCTGCTCGTCGTCGGCGTCGGACCGCAGCGCGAGGCGGCCAAGCCGGAGCCGCAAAATGGCGCCGCGCCAGCCGCCATCAAGCCGGTTGCGCCCTTGACCCCCGCGGACTATGCGACTCTCGGCGGCTTCGTCATCGGCAAGCTCGGACGCGGATCGATCGGCCACGGTCGTCTTCGATCCGCCGCGCGCGCCGGACGACGGGGCGGCGGCGGCGGCGGAATTCGCGCTCGGCGTACACCTCCGCGACTATCGCTTCGACCTCTACAAGACCAAAAAGAAGGATGAGCCAGACGAGAACGGGCAGAGCGAAATCACGCTCGCCGTGGCCGATCCCGCCGCTGCGCGCATCGAGGCGAAGCGGCGCGAGGCCGTCGCCGCGGGCGTCCTGACCGCGCGCTCGCTCGTCAACGAGCCCGCCAATGTCCTCTACCCGGACGAATTCGCCAATCGGGTCAAGGAGCTGGAGAAGGTCGGCGTCGAGGTCGAAGTTCTCGACGAACCCGCCATGAAGGCGCTCGGCATGTGGGCGCTGCTCGGCGTCGGGCAGGGGTCCGCGCGCCAAAGCCGCGTCGTGGTCATGCGCTGGCGCGGCGGCAAAGGCTCCTACAAGGGCAAGACCCAGCCGGTCGCCTTCGTCGGCAAGGGCGTCACGTTCGATACCGGCGGCATCTCGATCAAGCCCGCCGCCGGCATGGAGGACATGAAGGGCGACATGGCGGGCGCCGCCTGCGTCGTCGGCCTGATGCAGGCCCTCGCGGCGCGCAAGGCGAAGGTCGACGCGATCGGCGTCATCGGCCTCGTCGAAAACATGCCGGGGGCGAACGCCCAGCGTCCCGGCGATATCGTCAAATCCATGTCCGGCCAGACCATCGAGATCATCAATACGGACGCGGAAGGGCGTCTCGTGCTCGGCGACCTGCTCTGGTACGTGCAGGACAAGTTCAAGCCGAGGTTCATCGTCGATCTCGCGACCCTGACCGGCGCGGTGCTCGTCGCCCTGGGGCAGGAGCACGCGGGACTCTTCACCAATGACGACGAACTCGGCGAGCGGCTGATCGCCGCCGGCAAGGAGACTGGCGAAAAGCTCTGGCGCCTGCCGCTGGCGCCGGCCTACGACAAGCTGATCGACTCGAAATTCGCCGACATGAAGAACACCGGCGGACGGCACGCCGGTTCGATCACCGCCGCGCAATTCCTGCAGCGCTTCGTCAATGGCGCGCCCTGGGCGCATCTCGACATCGCCGGCACCGGCATGAGTTCGCCCGCAAGCGACATCAACCAGAGCTGGGGCTCCGGCTTCGGCGTGCGGCTGCTCGACCGCCTCGTGTCCGATCATTACGAGGGTTACGCGAGGCGCTCCGATGGAGATCTGGTTCTACCATCTGCAGCGCCAGAGCCTCGAACAGGCGCTCCCCACCTTGATCGAGAAATCGCTCGCGAACGGCTGGCGCGTCGTCGTCCAGGCGAAGAGCGAAGAGCGGCTCGAGGCGCTGGATCATTGGCTCTGGACCTGGTCCGACACGAGTTTTCTCGCGCATGGGCGCGCCGCCGACGGCGATGGCGAGTTGCAGCCGGTCTATCTTTCGACCGGCGTCGAGACGCCGAATGGCGCGAAGGCGCGGGTTTTCGTCGAAGGCGCGGAAGTTGCGCAGTGGCTCGAAGCGTCGCCTTCGGCAGCCGGGGCCTGCGCGCGGGCGATCGTCGCCTTCGACGGCAATGATGAGGACGAGCTTGCGGCCGCGCGGTGCGCAATGGAAACAGCTGAAGGAGCGGGGTTTCGCGCTGGCCTATTGGCGCCAGAGCGAAGCGGGGCGCTGGGAAAAGCAGGCTTGAAAAAGCCGGAAAGCCTTTCGCCGATCGCGGCGGCTGACGAGCACGGCCTATGACCGAGGCGCCCTTGGATCCCGGCTTTTTCGAGCGCCGCGCCAAAGCGCGCGCGGAACTCGATGCGATCGATCCCGCCAAGGGCGGCGCGCCGGACGCCGATCCCCTCCGCCGCGCCTGGTTCGAGGCGGTTTATGCGCGCGCCGGCAATGATCCGGCCCGCGTGCCCTGGGCCAATCTTGGCCCCCACCCGCTGGCGCAGAACCTTCGTCGATTTTCAGGCGCGGGGTCTGGACGGGCTTCGCGTCCTCGACGTCGGCTGCGGGCTTGGCGACAACGCCGAATATTTTTCCGCCGCCGGCGCGAAGGTCACGGCGTTCGATCTTGTCGATGGGGCCGTCGCCTGGGCGAGGCGGCGCTTTCCACGATCGCAGGTCGAGTATTGCGCCGCCGATCTCTTCGCCGCGCCGGCGGAATGGCGGGGCGGGTTCGATCTCGTCCACGAGTGCTACACGCTGCAGGCGCTGGCGCCGGCGCTTCTGCCGCAGGCGCTCGCGGCGCTCGCGAGCTTCCTCGCGCCGGGCGGAAAGCTTCTTCTGATCGCGCGGGCTCGGGACGAGGACGCGGCGGCGAACGGGCCGCCCTGGCCGCTGCCGCCCTCGATTTTCGCCGAGGCCGAGCGCCAGGGCCTCAGTCCGCTCGCCATCGAGGATGTCGCCGCGACCGCCGACCTTTCCTCCCGCCATTGGCGCGCGCTGCTGCGTCTCGCGCTCTGATGCTTTCCTTGGGCGGCGAGCCTCCGCGCCGGACCCTCGACTCCGATCAGGCGGCGGCCGGGGCGGGGTTCACCGATGCGCGGGCGCGGCGCGAGTATTTCCAGCTGGCGCTTGCCGCGTTCTTCATCTCCTTCATGTATTCGCATGCCGCGCTGCTCGCCGTCGTTTTCGCGCGCGAAAACTTCGATCTTCATGCGATCGGGCTTTTGCTGTCGCTTTACGCCTTCCCGGTGATCGTCTTCACCTTTCTGTCGGGCGCGGCGGCGGCCCGCGTGGGCGTCCTCAACACATGCCGGCTCGCCGTCGCGCTGATGGTCATCGGCTTTTTCAGCCTGCGCTACACAGCCGCCGATTTCTGGCCGGCGCTCGCCTCGCGTCTGGTTCAGGGCGCGGGGCAGGGCCTCCTGCTCAGCGCCTTCGTCACCTATGCGCAGAGCCGGCTGAACGAGCGGCGCTTCGTCTATCTGATCGGCCTGTTTTCGAGCATGTTTCGCGCTGGCGCAGGCCTTCGCGCCTCCTTTCGGCGCCATGATCCTCAACGCTTTCGGCGCGAAGGCGATGTTCCTCGAAGGCGCCATTCCGGGCTGCGCCGCCCTTGCGCTGACCTTCGGCCTTCGGCCCATGCCGCGCCCGCGCGGGTCGCGCGGGATCAGTTTCACCGGCGCCCTGACGCACAGCCGCATTCCCGCCCTCGCCGCGGTTTTCGTCAATGGCACGATGTTCGGCTTCACGGCCGCCTATCTCGCCGCATTTTTACAGGCGAAGGCGCTGCCGATCGGCGCCTTTTTCTTCGCTTCGACGACGACCTTGTTCGCAACCCGGTTTCTCGCCATGGGCGCGTTGCAGGCGTTGGACCGGCGCGTTCTCGTCGCCGCCGGGTTTTTCTCGCAAGGCGCGGGCTTCGTCCTTCTCGCCTTCGCCGGACAAACCTGGCTGATCGTCGTCTGCGGCGTGCTGTTCGGCATCGGCTATAGCGTCGTCTATCCGGTCCTCTCCGGCTGGATGAGCGAAGGCGTCGAGCCGGCCGAGCGCGCCGGGCCGCAGGCGCTGCTCAACACGGCGTTCAACATCGGCATCTTTCTGATGCCCTATCCGCAGGCCCTGCTCATCGGCGCCGTCGGCTATGGCGGTACGGCGATGCTCCTCGCCGTGCTGGCGCTATCCGCCGCCGCCGCGATGTTCGCGCTGAGCTATGTGAGCGCGGAGGCGTAGTCAGCCCGCCCCCAGCAGCCTGATCGCCTCGCCGCGCTCGAAAATATTGAGCAACAGCCGCAACGCCTCGCCGCGCTCGCCCTGTAGCCGTGGATTCTCCGCGACGATCTTTTGCGCCTGCCGCCGCGCCTCGACCAGCAGATCGCCATGCGCGGCGGGGTCGGCGAGGCGAAACCCCGGCAGGCCGGATTGTTTCGAGCCCAGCACCTCGCCTTCGCCGCGCAGCCGCAGATCCTCCTCGGCGATGCGAAAGCCGTCCTCGGTCTCGCGCATGATGGCGATGCGCGCCTTCGCGGTCTCGCCGAGCGGGCCCTTGTAGAGCAGGATGCAGGAGACTCTTCGCCGCGCCGCGCCCGACCCGGCCGCGCAACTGATGCAATTGCGCAAGGCCGAAGCGCTCGGCGTGTTCGATCACCATGATGCTGGCGTTCGGCACATCGACGCCGACCTCGATCACGGTGGTGGCGACGAGGATCTTCGTCGCGCCCGTGGCGAAGGCCTCCATGGCGGCGTCCTTGTCGCGCGCTTTCATCTTGCCATGCACGAGGCCGACCTCGCCGCCGAAGAACTGCCGCGCAGATCGGCGAAGCGCTCCTCGCGCGGCGGCGACATCGATCAGTTCGCTCTCCTCGACCAGCGGGCAGACCCAGAAGGCCTGCGCGCCGCTGGCGATCGCGCGCCCGATCCTTCCAATCAATTCCCCCGAGCGTTCCAGCGGCAGCGCGCGCGTTTCGATCGGCTGGCGCCCTTTGGGCTTTTCGCGGATCGCGGAAACATCCATGTCGCCGAAATAGGTGAGCACGAGGCTGCGCGGAATCGGCGTCGCGGTCATCACCAGGATGTCGGCGCGCTCGCCCTTGTCGCCGAGGGCGAGCCGCTGATGCACGCCGAAGCGATGCTGCTCGTCGACGACGGCGAGGCCAAGATCCTTGAAGGCGACGGCCTCCTGAAACAGCGCATGCGTGCCGATGACGATGTCGATTGTCGCCGGAGGCCAGCGCATCGAGGGTTCTGGCCCGCTCGGCGCCCTTGTCGCGGCCGGTCAGCAGCGCGAGCCTCAGGCCGCTCGCCGCCGCGAAGCCGCTCAGCGCCGCAAAATGCTGGCGCGCCAGAATCTCGGTCGGCGCCATCAGCGCCGCCTGCCGCCCGGCCTCGACGCATGTCGCCATGGCGAGCAGCGCGACCAGCGTCTTGCCGGCGCCGACGTCGCCCTGCAGCAGCCGCAGCATGCGGGTCTCGCTCGCAAGGTCAGTGCGGATCTCCTTCAGCGCCTCCGCCTGCGCGCCCGGTCAGCGTGAACGGCAGCGCCGCGACGATTTTTTCCGCAATGCGGCCATCGCCGGCGTTGG
This sequence comes from uncultured Alphaproteobacteria bacterium, assembly GCA_963757985.1. Classification (GTDB taxonomy): domain Bacteria; phylum Pseudomonadota; class Alphaproteobacteria; order Rhizobiales; family Beijerinckiaceae; genus Methylocapsa. The sequence goes on from CAVWTQ010000003.1 coordinate 179,494, forward strand.
CGCGGCCGGGCGCGCGCCGCAATTGCGCCCGCATCAGGCCGAGCGCGAGCTGGCCGGCGAGCATTTCATCGAAGGCGAGGCGCATTCGCGCGGGCGTCTGCGGCGCGATCTCCTCGGGCGCCTGCGGGCGATGCGCGCGGCGCAACGCCTCGGCGAATGACAAAAGGCCCGGCGTCCTCACGCCATTCGGGGAGCGCGGGCAGCCGCGCGAGCGCGCCCTCGACCGCCTTGGCGAGAACCCTTTGCGTCAGGCCCTCGGTTGCGGGATAGACCGGCTCGACCGGCGCCATTCTGGCGAAACCCTCGGCGTCGAGGATGCGGTCCGGATGCACCATCTGGCGATGGCCGTCCCAGAGTTCGAGCTTGCCCGAGATCCAGCGCCGCGCCCCGACCGGCAGGCTGCGCTCGATCCATTGGTGATTGGCGAGGAAAAACACGAGCAGAACGTCGCCGGTCTCGTCCTCGACCAGCACGCGATAAGGGCCTTTCGCGCGCGGCGGCGGCCGGTGCTCGACGACGGTCGCCTCGATCACCACCAGCGCATCCAGCGGCGCCTCGGCGATCTTCGGCCGGTTGCGCCGGTCGATGACGCCAGTCGGCAGATGGAACAGGAGATCGATCACGCGGGCTTCGGGCGCCGCTCCGCCGAGCAGCCGGTCGAGCAGCTTGCCGGTCTTGGGGCCGACGCCGGGCAGGCTCGCGGCCGAGGCGAAGAGCGGGTTCAGAATCGATGGGCGCATGAGGTTCGCCGCGCGGAGGTTCAGAGCTTTATGCGCCGCCCGCCGCCGTGGAGGCAATGGTTGCGTCGCAGCGCGATCGGACGCCGCGTCGCGGAGGCCATGTAGACAAGCGTTGCGCGCGATTCGCACGGGTCTGGACAGCGCCCGCATCCGCGCCGATCTCTGTCGCCACGACGATTTTTGCGCGGGGCGGACGATGATGCAGTTCACCAGAGAGGACATGGTGCGGGACTTTGCGGCGTGGCGCGGCTGCGCGCCGCTCCATGATTCGATGACCTTCACGGAGGCGGGCCTCGTGCTCGGGCGCGGCACGCTTCTCGCCACACTGGAGGAGGATGCGGGCGTCGGCGGCTGGACTTCGACGAGCCGCGCATTCTCGCGCTTCTCACCGGCGCCTACGGTCGGCCCGTCCCAGGCGATGTCGTCAAAAAAATCCGGCGCGCGAGCGCCCTCTGGCGCGCGGGCGACAAGGGCCTCGCGCAGATCTATCTCGCCCTCTCCGGTCTGCCCCCCATCGGCGATTGGGACGCCTATCGCCTGCACCTCGCCAAGAAACTGCTGAGGCGGGGCCTCGGCCCCGGCGATGTGTTGAAGATCATGGGCTTTGAGGAGGAGGCGCGCGAACTCGAAAAGAAATACAATCAAAACCAGCCGCGCGTGGCCGCCGGCAGCGGAGCCGAAAGCGGGCGGTGGATGTCAGGCGGCGGGGGCGGCGCCGCACAGCGCATCGTTCAGCGCGTCGATGTGAATGTCATCGGGGCGACGCGGTCGGACGCCAGTCGGTCCGGCGTAATCTCCGGCGCGCAATATGCGCAGGCCAATCCGGCGCCGGTCATTTCGGCGCAAACGATGGAAAAAATCTTGGAACTTCACAAACTTGGAAGTCCTGATTCATCGAAAGGTAAATTCAATTCGGAATATTCGAACGAAATAGCGATCCAACAACTGATCGAAGAAGCATGGAAGCAGGCGACGCCCGCGGACGTGAGCGCCGCGTTCTGGAACAGAGGGCGAGCCGTGATCGCAGCGCAGGTTATGGATGTTATCGATGGCGTTCCTCGACCCCACATCATTGGCAATTCGGGCGACAGACCATCGGCGCCGTCGATACCAACGAATACTTATGTTGTTATTCTTAAATTAGACAATAGAGCGGTGACGTGTTATCCGATTAATCCAGTAGATAAAATCAATCCCCGCGACGAGTGAGGAAATGCAGATCAGCGTGAGCAATCTGACTCAATTGACGATCCCGGACCTTGCAGCTTTCGATCTCGATCCTGGGCTCGGCTTGGCCTGCCTGCAGGTTGAGGGTGACAACATCGCAGTCTTCCTCAACGGCAAGCTCACCCGTTCTTGGAGACAAGGCGGGCATTGGAAACCACGAGCGATAAAATGGCTTTCAAGTGAGGAGGTCATAACCTACCCAGACGTGGCGGTGGTCTCAGCCCGCAGCTGGCGCGACCTCGAAAGAAGCGGGCCCCATATCTTTGTCATCGCAGAACGCTTCATGCTGCTCGGCTATGGCGAGGAACAAATATACGGAGCGTACCTTGACGATCCGGAATCCAAATGGGCATCTGTCTATTCACGCAGCGGAAAACTCGAGTTCGGATTCCGGGAGCTATTTTACGCCAACCGTGAGGCGAACATTGCCGAGATTGAAGCCTGCTACAGCGTAGGGGATACTTTCATCTTCGTCGCTGATGATTTGCATTTTGATAGAGGTTTGGATCTTGGACGCGGACACCCGGACCTATCGCAGCATCACAACGCCGTTCGATCTTGTCACTGTCCACGTCATGACTGGGCGACGAAAAAAAAGCCTACGCCATCTTCGACAATCGGTACCTCAGTCAGCATTATCCTGATTTGCCGCCGTTCGAACTCGCGGTCTTCGACCTCGTCGCCGAGACTGCAATCAAGAGCAGCTTCGCGCCCGTCGAGGCGGCCCTCCTCGCGGCGGGCTTCGATCCGGCCGCGATCTCGTTGCAGCCGAATGCGAGGGGCCGCATCATCGTCAGCGACGCCACGAAAGCCGCGCTGCTCGAATTTTCCGACGGGGATTAAACCCCGTCTCGGCGGATGTTCTCCACGCCGAAAGGGCTGACAGCCGGGCCGGCAACGCTTATACCGCTGGGAACGCGCCCGTGGCGCTTCATCCAATCTGGAGCCTCTCCATGTCCGCCCTTCCGCAGGCGACGCTCGACATCCGCCGCCGGCGCATCAAATTCCGCGCCTGGCATCGCGGCATGCTGGAAACCGATCTGCTCCTCGGCCGTTTCGCCGATGCGGAGATCGCAAACTTGAGCGAGAGCGAACTCGACGATTTCGAGGCCCTGCTGGAGGCGATCGACCGCGACGTTTTCGCCTGGGCGACGGGCGAGACGCCAACGCCAGAAGCTTATGATACGCTGCTGTTTCGCCGCATCGTCGCCTTCCACGCCGGACTGGATCCGGTCGGGACATGAAGCCATTTGCGGCCTTGCCGCATGAATTCCCTTCTCCGGGGCCAACGCTCGAATTGATCTTTTATCGTGGCTGATCTCAAACGCGCCGTCGCCGAGCTCGCCAAGGGCGGCTCGCTGACGCTTTCGTCGCTGAGCGACGGGTTCGACGCCTTCTGCGTCGCCGATCTCGCCCGCGCGCTGGCCCGCGAGGCGGAGGATCGCGCGCTCGCGCTCATCCACGTCGCGCGCGACAGCCAGCGCGCGGCGCGCCTTCACTGAGGCGCTCGCCTTCGCCGCGCCGGACATCGAAATCCTCGATTTTCCCGGCTGGGACTGCCAGCCCTATGACCGCGTCTCGCCCAACGCCTCGGTCTCCGCGCGGCGCATGGTCGTGCTCTCGCGCCTCGCGCGCTCGCGCTCCAGCGCCGAGCGCCCGCGCATCCTCAGCACCACGGTCAAGGCTCTCGTCCAGCGCGTGCCGCCTGTGTCGCCAGATGGCCGCCGACACATTTTCCGCCGCGCCCGGCAATGTCGTCGACATGAACGCGTTGACGGCGCTGGCTCGAGACCAATGGTTTCGTCCGCGCCTCGACCGTGCGCGACGCCGGCGAATACGCCGTGCGCGGCGGCATCCTCGATCTTTTCGCGCCCGGCATGGCGCAGCCGGTGCGGCTCGATTTCTTCGGCGATCAGCTGGAGTCGATCCGCGCCTTCGACCCCGAATCGCAGCGCACGCTCTTTCCGCTGCGCGGCCTCGATCTCGTGCCGATGAGCGAGGTGCAGCTCACCAGCGAATTCGATGCGCCGCTTCCGTCAGGCCTATGTCGCCGACCTTTGGCGCGCAGACGCGGGGCGATCGCGCTCTATGAGGCGATCAGCGAAGGCCGCCGCCATCCGGGCCACGAGCATTGGCTGCCGCTGTTCTACGATCATCTCGACACGATCTTCGATTACGCCGGGCGCGCGCCGCTGATCTTCGATACGCTCGTCGACGAGGCGGCGCATGAGCGCATCGCGCTGATCGACGATTATTACGACGCGCGCAAAAGCGCCTATGACCTCGACCCCGCGCACGCCGGCTACAAGCCGCTGAAGCCCGATCTCCTCTATCTGTCCGAGGCGGAATGGCGCAGCCGCGCCGGCGGCGCGCGGGTGGTGCGCACGAGCCCCTTCGCGCAGCCGGAGGGCGCGCGCGGCCTCGTCGTCGATTGCGGCTCGAAGCCGGGGCGCAGCTTCGCGCCCGAGCGCGCCGATGCAGAGCGCCAATGTGTTCGCCGCGGCCGTCGACCACATCAAGGCGCGGCAGGCGCGAGGGCAAGCGCGTCATCGTGGCGGCCTGGTCCGACGGCTCGCGCGAGCGCCTGACCCACGTCCTCGCCGATCACGGCCTTGCGGGCGAAGCCAATGTCTCGTCGCTGGCGCAGGCGCTGGCGCTGCCGCCGCAGGGCGTCGCCATGGCCGTCATCGGGCTCGAGGCGGGATTCGAGGCGGGCGATCTCGTCGTCGTCAGCGAGCAGGATATTCTCGGCGACCGCCTGCTGCGCAGCCGCAAGACGGCGCGCAAGGCGAAGGATTTCCTCAGCGAAGTCAGCGCGCTGAGCGCGGGCGACATCGTCGTCCATGTCGATCACGGCATCGGCCGGTTCGTCGGCCTGCAGTCGATCGAGGCCGGCGGCGCGCCGCATGATTGCCTCGAACTGCATTACGCCGAGGGCGCCAAGCTCTTCCTGCCCGTCGAAAATCTCGAACTGCTGTCGCGCTACGGCTCCGAGGACACCGAGGTCCAGCTCGACCGCTTGGGCGGCGGCGGCTGGCAGAAGCGCAAGGCGCGGATGCGCAAGCGCATTCTCGAAATGGCGGCGGGCCTCATCAAGATCGCCGCCGCGCGGCAGATGCGGGCGGCGCCGAAGCTCGTTCCGCCCGAAGGGCTCTACGCCGAATTTTGCGCCGGCTTTCCCTATGACGAGACGGAGGATCAGCTCGCCACCATCGAAACCGTTCTCGACGACATGGCCTCGGGCCGGCCGATGGACCGGCTCGTCTGCGGCGATGTCGGCTTCGGCAAGACCGAGGTCGCGTTGCGCGCCGCCTTCGCCGCTGCGATCGAGGGCAAGCAGGTCGCGGTCATCGTGCCGACGACGCTGCTCGCGCGCCAGCATTACCGCAATTTCGCCAGCCGCTTCGCGCATCTGCCGGTCAAGGTCGCGCAGATGTCGCGCATGGTCAGCGCCGCCGACCTCAAGGCCGCCAAGGCGGGCGCGGCGTCGGGCGAAGTCGACATCGTCGTCGGCACCCATGCCGCGCTCGGCAAGAGCGTCGATTACAAGGATCTCGGCCTCGTCGTCATCGACGAGGAGCAGCATTTCGGCGTCAAGCACAAGGAGCGGCTGAAGGAGCTGCGCGCCGAGGTGCATGTGCTGACGCTGTCGGCGACGCCGATCCCGCGCACCTTGCAGCTCGCCCTGACCGGCGTGCGCGAACTCTCGATCATCGCGACGCCGCCGGTCGACCGGCTGGCGGTGCGCACCTTCATCACGCCGTTCGACGAGCTGATCGTGCGCGAGGCCCTGCTGCGCGAGCGCTATCGCGGCGGCCAGAGCTTTTACGTCTGCCCGCGCATCGACGATCATCGAGGAGGCGGGCGCGTTCCTGCGCCAGCATGTGCCGGAGGTGAAATTCGTCGTCGCGCACGGCCAGATGGCGGCGACCGAACTCGAAGACCGGATGGCGGCCTTCTACGACGGCCAGTATGACGTGCTGCTCTCGACCGCGATCGTCGAATCCGGGCTCGACATTCCGACCGCCAACACGCTGATCGTGCATCGCGCCGACATGTTCGGCCTCGCCCAGCTCTATCAGCTGCGCGGCCGCGTCGGGCGCTCGAAGGTGCGCGCCTATGCGCTGTTCACGGTGCCCGGCCGACCGCGCGATGACGCCGCAGGCGGAGAAGCGGCTGAAAGTGCTGCATTCGCTGGATACGCTCGGGGCCGGCTTCCAGCTCGCGACCCATGATCTCGACATCCGCGGCGCCGGCAATCTGCTCGGCGACGACCAGTCGGGCCATATCAGGGAGGTCGGCTACGAACTCTACCAGCAGATGCTTGAGGAGGCGGTCGAGGCCCTAAAGGCGGGCGTCGAGGAGCCGGCGGAGGAAGCCTGGTCGCCGACGATCACGCTGGGCACGCCGGTGACGATTCCGGAGGAATATGTCGCCGATCTGCAACTGCGGCTCGGCCTCTACCGGCGCCTCGCGGGCCTTGAGACCGACGAGGAGATCGAGAGCTTCGCCGCCGAACTGATCGATCGCTTCGGGCCTTTGCCGGCGGAGGTCGCGCAATTGATGAAGCTCGTCTCGATCAAGGCGCTGTGCCGCAAGGCGCATGTCGAAAAGGTCGAGGCGGGGCCAAAGGGCGTCATCATCTCGTTCCGCGACAATTCCTTCTCCAATCCGCAGGGGCTTGTCCGCTATGTCGCCGAACAGGGCCACGGCGCCAGGGTTCGCCCCGACATGAAGATCGTGTTCAGCCCGCGATTTCGAGAGCGTCGCGGAGCGGCTTGAGGGCGTGCGCAAGATCATGCGCGCGATCGCGGCCATCGCGGTGAAGAAGGCGGCCTAGCGTGACGAAAACGACCGACATCGCCGCCTGGCTCGACGAGAACGAACCGGAGGACGAGCAGGATCGCGCGGATCTTCTGGCTTCGATCAGGAACGTCGAGGAAAACGGCAATTACGCCGTGACGAAGAAGGGCGGACGATTGCTGGTCACGGGCTGGGGCGAATTGACCCTCGCGCTCGCCAATGAAACGGCGAAGGCGAGGTTGATCCGCGAAGTCGAGATTTTGCTGTTTGACGATGATGTCGGGCAAGCGTTCCGCAACGTCGGTTCGGATCGCAAGGCCTGAACGATCCCGCCCCGCCCAAGCCGGCTCATCTCGCGCATCGTCCGCCCCTAAACATTGGCGGCGGGCTGCGCTATATAGGAGTCTGGAACCATCTGGAGAGATTGATGCCGAACCCGAAATTCGCGGTCATTTCCTTGACCGAAGCCGCCGCGACCCGCGCGCGCGCGCTCATCGAGGCCGCAGGCAAGCCGGTGGCCGGGATCAAGGTCGGCGTCCAGAAGGGCGGCTGCGCCGGCATGACCTATACGCTCGATCTCGCCGACGCTGTCTCGCCCGGCGACGAAGTGATCGCGGATCAGGGCGTCAATATCCTCATCGCGCCGAAGGATCTGATGTTCCTGCTCGGCACGAAGCTCGATTTCGAGGCCGATAAATTCGCCTCGAGCTTCACCTTCAAGAATCCGAACCAGACCGGCGGCCTGCGGCTGCGGCGAATCGGTTTCGATCACGCCCGCTGCGGAGTGACTTCTCGGCAAGTCCCGTCATTCCTGCTTTGCGTCATCGATGCCCGGCCATGACGGCGGGACACGGACCTTAAGCGTCGACGGCGACGCCATATTCGGCGATCGCGGCCTTCAAGGGCCTCGCTGATCCGTGAACGTCACCGTCCTGATGCCGAGCGCGGCGGCGGCGGCGGTGTTCTCCGGCGCGATCGTCGATGAAGATGCATTCTTCGGGGCGCCGTCCTTCCAGTTCGAGCACTTTGTCTGAAGGCCTCGGCGTAAGGCTTCGCCAGCCCGAGTTCGTAGGACATGTAGGCCGCGTGCGCGTGCCCGAGCACGCGATAATTCGCCCTGATGTGCTCGGCGTGAGCGGCGTTGGTGTTGGAGAATATGACGACGCGATAGCGCTGCGCGAGCGCAAGCACGAGCGGCTCCATGCCGGGCTCTTCGCTGAAATGGCTGCTCCACAGGTCGAGGAAATGCGCATAGCTTTGCGCGAAGCCGCGGTCCGCCACGAGGCGGGCGTGCAGCGCATCGACGCCGAGGCGCCCGGTTCCGATGTCCTCGTCGCCGACGTCGCGCGCCATAAGGGGCCGCGCCGCCGCGGGGTCGGCGCAACAGGCGGCGAGCCGGTCGTAAAGCAACTCGTTATCGTGGCGGACAAGGACGCCGCCGAGATCGAAAATGATGGTCGGAACGGAGGCTTTCATGGCGGCGCCATTAGCAAAAACAGGCGACGGTTTGAAGAACCGTCGGCCGCAAGCCTTTGCCTAGCCAATAGTTTAGGGCGGGATGCGGGCGAAAAAGTGCTTACACTTTTTCTCATCCCGCTTTAGGCCTGCGCCGCCTGCTGGATCGCCGACAATTTCCAGTCGCCCGGTCCCCCGCCCGGGGGGCGCGTAAACGTCCAGATCTCCGTCGCCTGCTGCGGCGTCGCGAGGTCGCCCGAGACGACCCGGCCGGTTGCGCGGTCGAGCATGGCGTCGTTCAGCGAAAAGCGCATGGCGACGCTGGCGTATTCGGCGTTGGCTTCGCGCCAGGCCTCGGAGAGGTCGCCCTGCAGGAAGGCGACATTCGAGAGCTTGTTGACGACGCCGCGCCGCGCGTTCTCGGCGAGATCTCCGCCGAACCAGGACGCCATTTCCGGCGTCGTCATCGCGCGCAGGGCGTTCATGTCCTCATTGCTATAGGCCTTCTGGATGGCGCCGAGCCGCTCCTCGAAGGCGGCGTAATCGGCCGGACCGATATCGAGCTTCGAAGCCTGCGGCGCGCCGCCGCCAAATCCGCCGAACCCGCCTTGCCGGATTGGCGCCGCCGAAGGGCGAAGGGCCAGGAGGCGGAGCGGCCGTATAGGCGCTCCCCTGCGCGGCGCTGCCGGCCGCGCAGGAAACTCATGACGAATTTGAACAGGAAGTACAAAAGCGCGAGCTGAAGCAAAAGCCCGATGAAGGACATGCCGCCGCCAAGGCCGCCGCCAAAGCCATGGCCGAACAGCATGCCGATGAGGCCGGCGCCGAGGAGGCCGCCCATCAGGCCGCCGCCAAAGCCGCCGAACAGGCCGCCGCGCCCGCCCGTAAGCGCCGGCGTTGGGGCGGAAAATGCTCTGGTTCGGCGAGGTCCAGGAGCGCTGGAAGGCGGAGCCGCCGCCCGGCGCCGTCATTGTCGAGGACGGTGGGCTGAAGGTGAACCCGCCCCGGCTGCCGAACGAGCCGCCGCCGCCGGCGCGCGCGAAGGCGTCGGCCGAAAAGCCCGCGGCGAGCGTCAGGGCGAGCGCAAATGCCAAGAATTTTGTGGCGCATGGCCATGGACGTCGGAATCCTGTATTGACCGGGACTGGAAGGCCCCGCAGCGCTCATATAGGAGCGGCGCTGGACCAAAGGAAGGGCGCGCCGGCCCGCATTCGCTGCGTGCGGCGCTTCCGGCGCGCCGTCCCCTATGATAAGAGGCGGCCGCGGGCGCAGGGCCGCATCCGGGAGAGAGTTTAAAGTGACGGACAGCAAAACGCGGCGGCAAAGCTTCGAATATGAAGACCTCATCGCCTGCGGACGCGGCGAACTGTTCGTCGGCGGCCCGCAATTGCCGCTGCCGCCCATGCTGATGTTCGACCGCATCGCGGAATTGTCCGAGACGGGCGGCCCCAATGGCAAGGGCCTGATCCGCGCCGAATTTGCGATCAGCCCCGACCTTTGGTTTTTCGGCTGCCATTTCAAGGGCGATCCCGTCATGCCGGGCTGCCTTGGCCTCGACGCCCTCTGGCAATTGCTCGGCTTCTACCTCGGCTGGCTCGACCTGCCGGGGCGCGGCCGGGCGCTCGGCGTCGGCGAGGTCAAATTCGCCGACCAGGTGCTGCCGACCGTCAAGCGCATCGTCTATGGCGTGGACCTCAAGCGCGTGTTCAAGACCAAGCTTTCGCTCGGCATCGCCGACGGCTGGCTCGAGGCCGACGGCGCGCGCATCTATGAGGCCAAGGATTTGAAAGTCGGGCTGTTCAAGGCCGGCTGAGGATCGTCCCTAAGGCGTCGGGAGCGCGCTGTACTGCTGGTTCATGCCGGCCGCGGGCAGCGCGCCATATTGCCTGTCGACGCCGACCGCCGCGTCGAAGAAGTCGAAGCGGTCGGTCCGCACGGCGCCGGCGCGATAATGGTCCACATCCCTGAAATAGGGCGCGCCGTCGGCGTCGAGCGTCGGGCAGCGATGCTCGTCGCAAAGATAGTCGAGCGGCTCGAACAAAGTCGCGCCGATCGCCGAGGCCATCGCGACCAGATTGCGCTTGACGAGGGCGGAGTCCTTTTCGAACTGGCCGCGGTCGAAATAGGCGATTTCCTCCGTCTCCATGCCAAGAAACTGGCGTTTCAGAAGTTCGGCGGGCACGTTCCATTTGCCATAGGGCGTCGCCGAAACGATGACGACCTCGGTTCCGCGCTCCTTGAATTTGCGCAGGATTTCGCTCAGCCGCGCAAATATGGTTTCGACATGCGGAACGAACCAGTCCGGATCGCGAAGCCTCATGACGCAGGAATCGCCCTCGACGAAGCAGATTTTCTCGTTGTCGGGGTTGAAATAGGCGAACCAGTTCGAGACGAGCACGATGCGGGCGCGGATTTCTTTGCGCGGCGTAAGCGAAGGCCTTGTCGAAGAAGCCGTTGCAGTGGAAGCACGTCCTGACATAGCGAAATCCCGCGACGGGGGGACAGCCGGAGGAGGTCAGGAAGGTGAAGGAGCCTTGCAGATTGGTCTTTTCCGCTTCGAGGCGATGGTAAACCTGCTTGGAGAACGAATCGCCGAGGATCAGCGTCTCGCGTCCCTGCGACGGGCCAAGATGGCACGGCCGCAAGTTTCCGGCGTCGTCGACGCCGTCGCAGTCCTGCGGGAAGTCCCAATCGGCGGAAGCAGTTTTATAGATTTGAACTTCCCTCGCGACCTCCGGCGTCCGGTTGGCGAAGCCCCGCGTCGAATCGACGGCGAGCGCGAAGACCAATGTGATCGCGAAGCTGGCGGCGAGCGCGCCCGCGCGCCAGTCCGGGGCGCGGCGCGGCCGAAGTCCAGTCGATGCGGGCGGACAGCTTCTTTGCGCCCCAGAGCAGCAAGGCGCCGCTCAGAATGATCGCCGCCAGAACCGCAAGCTGACTCAGCACGAGCCCGATCGAAGGCTGCGTGAAATTGAAATAAACGAACATCACGGCGATCGGCCAATGCCACAGGTAGATGGAGTAGGACCATTTGCCCAAGGTCTGCACGGCGCGGATTCTGGAACGGCCAGGCGCCCGCCTGGTTCGCGGCGATGACGAGGCAGGTTCCAAGGACCGGCGCGACGGCCCAATAGGACGGCCAGATCAGGTTCTTGTTGAAGAAGAGCACCGAGGCGCCGATCAGCAGGAAGCCGGCCGCCAAAGGAGCAGACCCGAATATTTCGGCGCCCGCGTCTTGAAATTCAGGGCGACGATGCCGCCGGCGGCCATCTCCCACGCCCTCTGCGGCAGCAGATAGAAAGCCGTCGGCTGGTCTTTCGCGGAATAGTAGATGCAGAGAGCCAGGGAAACGGACACGATGGCGACCAGAACCGCCGTCATGTGGCGCCGGGCGGCGGCGAACCTGTTCAATCCCATCAGCAGGATCGGGTACAGCATATAAAACTGCCACTCGACCGAAAGACTCCAGGTGTGCAGCAGCATTTTTGTATTGTATTCGGGCGAGAAATAGCTTTGCGATTCATTGAACAGAATATTCGAATAAAATAGTATGGCTGAGATGCTGGTGTAGCTCAGCGTATTATAATGTACGGGATCGAGAAAGAAATATCCAAACACGAGCAGGCCGAAGCAAAGACCGAGCAGGCCGGGCACGATTCGCTTCGCGCGATCGTAATAAAATTTCAGAACGCTGAAATTATCTTTCCGCAGTCGGCTGACGATAATATCCGTCATGAGATAGCCGGAGATGACGAAAAATATATCGACGCCGGCAAATCCGCCGGGCAAGAAATCGACGTTGTAATGATAGCCGACGACCGCCGTGACGGCCAAAGCGCGAAGCGCATTTATGTCATATCTGAATTTCGTCATCGTCCCCGCACGCCAATGGCTTAACTTGCTCACGTCAATACGCCGGCCGGATCAGCCCGAGATTTGACCGATCCCGACGCCCGCATCCGCATCGCCCTGGCCGAGCCTCGGCATTTCCATCAGCATCTCTATGTCTTGAAAAATTGTGACTTTCGTCGGGCGCGCGGGGAGAAATGCGCCGATGTCGCGGCGCTCGTCCGGCGATCGCGCATCCTGACCCCGGACCGATGGGCCGATCCTGAGCTTATCCTCAGCTGGACCGGCTGGCGATGGCCAAGGTTTTCGGAAAAACGACGTCGCCTTCGTCGCGCTGGCGACTTCCGGCCTTGCAATCCCTATGTTAGAAGGCGCGCGCTTACGATTTCGCCCCGCGCCGCGGTGGAATCGCGAGAACGGGAGCAAACCGGATCGGCGCGCGCGCCACCCTCGCCGCGCGAGGCCATCTCCGGTCCGCGCGCAGGTCAATCAGGCTCGATGTTCGAGCGGGAGTCGATGAAATGAGACGTGTCGTAGTCACCGGAATGGGCATCGTCTCATCGATCGGCAATAATACGCAGGAAGTGCTCGCCTCCCTTCGCGAGGCGCGGTCGGGAATCGTCAGGGCCGAGAAATACGCCGAACTTGGCTTTCGCAGCCAGGTCCACGGCGCGCCGACCCTCGATCCCGATCCGATGATCGACCGCCGGGCTTTGCGTTTCCTCGCCCGCGGCGGCGCCTGGAACCATGTCGCGATGGATCAGGCGATCGCCGATTCGGGGCTCGCCCCCGATGAGGTCTCGAATATCCGAACCGGCATCATCATGGGGTCCGGCGGCGCCTCGCTGAAGACCATCGTCGAGGGCGCCGACATCGCGCGGACCAAAGGCCCGAAGAAAGTCGGCCCCTTCGCCGTGCCGAAAGCGATGTCCTCCACCACCTCCGCGACGCTCGCCACCTGGTTCAAGATCAAGGGCGTCAATTATACGATCTCTTCGGCCTGCGCGACCTCCAATCATTGCATCGGCAACGCCTATGAGATGATCCAGTACGGCAAGCAGGACATCATGTTCGCCGGCGGCAGCGAGGAGCTCGACTGGACCCTCTCGGTCTTCTTCGACGCCATGGGCGCGATGTCCTCGGCCTATAACGACCGGCCGCAGGTCGCCTCCCGCGCCTATGACAAGAACCGCGACGGCTTCGTCATCGCCGGCGGCGCGGGCGTGCTGGTGCTCGAGGAATATGAGCGCGCGAAGGCCCGCGGCGCGAAGATTTACGCCGAGATCGCCGGTTATGGCTTAAGCTCCGACGGTCACGACATGGTCGCGCCGTCCGGCGAAGGCGCCGTGCGCTGCATGAGAATGGCGCTCGAGACCGTCAAGGCGCCGATCGACTACATCAATCCGCACGCGACCTCGACCGGCATCGGCGACCTCAAGGAGATCGAGGCGATCCGGGAGGTGTTCGGCGCCGGCGCCGCCTCGCCGCCGATCTCGGCGACAAAATCCCTGACCGGCCACTCGCTCGGCGCGACCGGCGCGCAGGAGGCGATCTATTCGCTGCTCATGATGCAGAGCGGCTTCATCTGCGAAAGCGCCAATATCGAAGAGCTCGATCCCGCCTTCGCCGACATGGATATCGTGCGCAAGCGCCGCGACAATGTGAATTTGCGGGCGGTCCTGTCCAATTCCTTCGGCTTTGGCGGCACCAACGCCAGCATCGTCCTGAAGCATGTCGACGCCTGAACCCGGTCTTCCTCCCAAAGGCGCGTTGATGGAAGGCAAGCGCGGCCTCATCATGGGGGTCGCCAACGATCATTCCATCGCCTATGGCATCGCCCGCGCGCTGCGCGACCAGGGCGCCGAACTCGCCTTCACCTATCAGGGCGAGGCGCTCGGCAAGCGCGTCAAGCCGCTGGCGGGCAAGCTCGGCTCCGATCTGGTGCTGCCCTGCGACGTCGAGGACCTCGCCTCGCTCGATGCGGCCTTCGACGGCGATCCGCGAGGTCTGGGGCGCCTCGATTTCCTCGTTCATTGCATCGCGTTTTCCGAGAAGGCGGAGCTCAAGGGCAAATACGCCGACACGAGCCGGGCGAATTTCGTGCGCACCATGCTGGTTTCGGCGTTCTCCTTCACCGAGGCCGCGGCCCGCGCGGCGCCGCTGATGGCGCAGGGCGGCGCCATGGTGACGCTGACCTTCGGCGGCTCGACGCGGGTGATGCCGAATTACAATGTCATGGGCGTCGCCAAGGCGGCGCTGGAGGCGAGCGTGCGCTATCTCGCCGCCGATTTCGGACCGCAAGGCGTCCGCGTCAATGCGATCTCGGCCGGGCCGGTGCGGACGCTGGCCGGCGCCGGGATCACGGACGCGCGCTTCATGTTCAATTTTCAGAAGACGCACGCGCCGCTGCGCCGCACGGTGACCATCACGGACGTCGGCGGCGCCGCGCTCTATCTCCTGTCCGATCTCGCCAGCGGCGTGACGGGGGAGATCCACTATGTCGACGCCGGCTACAACATCATTTCGCAGCCCCACCCGGACGACATGAAGGCGGATGAGCCAAGGCGGGGCGAAGACGCTTCCTGAAGGCGGCCGACCGGCCGGGACGCTTGTAAGCAGGGGGGCGCCATGCTATCTGCGCCGCTGGCCGCGGCGGATGCGTCGCGGCCTGGGAGAGGTGGCAGAGTGGTCGAATGCACCGCACTCGAAATGCGGCATAGGCGCAAGCCTATCGGGGGTTCGAATCCCTCCCTCTCCGCCAGCCTGTCCACATAAGTTTCTGTCTCATCTGAAACTTGTGTCGCGGCAAGGCGATCGGCCCCAATCTGGCCCCAAGACAAGCGCGAGTATTGCCGGCCATGACCTCACCCGTTTTGAAACCGGAAGAAATAGTCGCAGCTGACGCCCTCTCGAGGACGCTGCAGGGGAGTTATCGCAAAGGAGAGGATCCGCCCGACATCTACCTCGATGTCATGATCACCCGCCTGGCCCAATATGGGACGATCACGGCGAGCGGCCGCGCGCATCGGACGATGTGCTTGCGATTCGGAACCTAAAAGTTCATGTCGCCGTGAAGTCTCAAAGTTGAGGCAAGGCAAAGGCGGCGGCTACGCCGATGATTGCGAGGGCCAGCAGGCCAAAAATCGCGACGTTTTTGAGAATGTCCACCGTCAGCCTCCGTATCTGGTTTCGGCGCCGCTTAGCTTTACGGTATGTGTTTTGATATAGTGTTAAAGGGGAAGTTTGTAGAGGGAGACGCCATTGAGGAGACTCTGTCTATTGGCGGGCGTCGCGACCGTCGGCGCGTCGATTGGCTGTTGGAGCCCCGCCCTGGCGGCCTGGTATTACAACCGATGGGGCTGGGGGGACCGGGATTTTGACGACGGCTTTCGGGGCCGAAGCGTCGGCATTAACCGTTTTGGACCCGCCGGCCAAACGCCGTTGAACCCGGCAGGATCAACTCCTTTCAACCCGGCAGGCTCCGCCCCATTGAACCCGGCTGGGTCAACTCCCGTCCCGCGCTGAGAGTTCTCCCGGCCACAATTCGAACGCTCGCTGCGCCAATCCGGCGCCCGGCGCAAGACGCATAAGTCGAGCGGATCAATATGCAGAAGCGACGCGCGGCGACTCGATTGTTTGCAGATGATGATTTCGCACTATCAAATAATGGGAAATCTTACATATATAAAACGACACTCTCCTCTTGCGCAGCCCGCCTTTTCATTGCAACATTCATTCGTTAGCTAACATATGTATTATTACGCGAAACTATCAACTTAATATTACTACAAGTTGTAAATCCACTACATCTGTCGAGAGGGCTTTTTCCAATCGCCTGCTCGCCTTTTGACGCCGTCTTGGCTGCTTGTCCGCCGCTCTCGGCAATGGAGACTCCTAATGGTCGTTGGACTTGAGACGGGACGGCCGATGATTGACGAACCGCCGCAGACCGCGCCAAAGGCGCTCCCGAAATGCTATATGCCGCCGCCGACGGCCGATGCCGTGATCGCGATGTATGAGGCGATGACTGGCACGGCCATGACGGACGAACGGAAGATCGCGATGCGCACCAAGTACGCAGCGCTTGAAGCCCGCAGGGTGCGGGAGGGCGCGGGCGTCTATCGCGGCGCCGCCGGGGATTACTCGCGCTCTTTGGCCGCGCAAGACGTCGCTGGTTTCACTCCGGCTCCTCCAGCTTCCGCGACGCTCCGTCTTTCTCGGCGATAAACTCGACGCCGGCGGCGTTAGGCTCGCTGGAAAATGCCGCGGTCGCAACCCTTCAATTCACGGCCGTTGCTGAAGCGGGCGCTTGGTCGTCTGACGCTAAAGCCGTCATCCACGAGATCGAACGAGCGGAAATCCTGGATCGGACTCGGCCGACCGCGCCTGACGTGATTTCAGCAAGGAAAACTTGCGAGATAGTAGTGCGCCCAAAGCGGCCGAACGCTGTAGCCTTCGCAGCTTAGCTCATTGCGGCTCGCCTGGGCCAACCAATCGACAGATTGGCTGCCGGGCGACAGAGAGACTTGATCGGTCTCGTCATAGACCAACCCACGCGAAGCCCAGACCATGCCGCCCCAGTTGAACACCACCAGGCGGGGTTTCTGGTTTGCCGGGAGCGCCGCGATTTGTTTGTCATAATACGGCCTGAATATAATAAAATGCGCAACGTCCCCTACATAATTACAAGCATCTGATAAATCTGAATGGATCGATTGCGACCAGAAGCAATGTGAGCGGCAGCATCAAAGCAAGGGAACACTGCCGCCATGCCCTTCTCCTGGCGGCATACACGCCAAATATCGCAGCGCCTATACCTGCAAGCGCCCATATTAATAAGAGGGCAGGTATCCCAATCATGACGTAGAAAAAATCTGTCCCGAGCGGCGAAGCCGCCAATGCGATCAGGGCGAGAGGGACGCCGAACCCAATGGCGACCAGCCAGCGTGGCAGATGGACTTTACGCGCATCCTCCTCTGTTGGTCGGGCCCTTGTTTCTCTGTCCGTCATCGCCGCCAGCCTCGATTGTCCGTCGCTCCGTGGGATTCCAGGGCGCCCTCGCCTTTGGCGCAGGGCAGTTTAGCTTATCAGCGAATTCGCACAGTATGCATCGAGTGCTTCGTTGGCGGGATCGTCACCGCCGGTCACGCCGTGCTGGAGCTTTTGAGCATCTCCCATCAGTTTGACCGCTTCTGGTTGTTTTCCCTGAGCGGATGCAATGCGGCTCAGGTTGATCAAACTCGCCGCCAAGACCGGAGCATTCGCGGGCAACAGAGTGCGTCGAATCTTAAGTGACGTACATACGTTAAGGATCGCCTCCGTGTAGCGTCCCTGTTCGCGCAAGGAGGCGCCAAGATCGCCAAGATAGTCCGCAAATGTTAGATTTTCTGGACCAAGGCTTTGTCGTACGCCAGAAGCGGCTTTCGCGAACAAGGCCTCGGCTCTTTGAAATTCGGCAAGGCTCCTGTTGAGCAGCCCGCGGTTGAAATAGACGCGCGCCAGCTGGTCTTCGGCCTGCGCCACGCGCGGATCTGCTTCCGGCAGCAGCGCTTCCCGTAACGCCAACGCCCTCTGCAACAGCTGCTCTACATAGGCCGATGTGCTTTCAGCCCAGTGGCTCTTGGCGAGCGCAAACAGACGATCGGCCTCGTTCGACCCGGCTGGATCCCCTGCCGCGGCGCTCGTCGAACTTGCGATCCAGATGAACAGTGAGATGGCGGACAAGACATTCATGCGGCGCCTTGGCATGTTCGCTCCCGCGAGTGCGCAGTTGCGTCTTTTCGCGCCCTCGACGCGCACGCCGCAGCGTCTCATATCCGGTCAGCCGAAACCATCCTCAACTACGCCAGGCGATGGCGCAGATCGCGAGCGCCATCACCGATCCCCCGCCGCTGAGAAGGAATTATGCCGAAATCTTGCGGCACTCTTCCGCTGTCGCCTTGCACGATTCGGCGCAGGCCTTGCACTCCGGATAATCGAGGAATTTTTCGCACACTTTCTGGCAATCGGCGCAGACCAGTTCGACCGCTTTCGCGAAATTCGCGGTATGGGGCGAGTTGACGGCTGCCAGCGCCTGCAGCGCCTGGGTGGCGGCGACCATCTGATAGGCATGGTCGATGCATTCGGTCATCGTGTAGTCCTTCATCGCCAGCATGCCGAAACAGTGCCTGAGGCAGTCGTTGCCCGCGCCGACGCAATGGCCGGCGGCCTCCTCGAGAGATTTGAACATCGGCGCGTGCATGGCGCTCATCGACTCGGCGCCCATCTCGGCGAAGGCCTGAGGCGTTGAAGCGGCGGCGACCGCGGCGGCGGTCCCCACGGCGGCAAGGAATTCACGACGTTGCATGATAGTCTCCTATATTTCTGGATGATGGGCGGGCCGGCGAAGAGATGGCATCGCCAGTCGATAAACGGGCGCGAATAGATTCAACTAAAGCGGAAGCGAAAGAACAGGAGCGCCATGGTGTCTGTATAAACTTTTGCCGCCAAGGGTCAACGCGGCGAAATAATACTAAAACGATACGCTATATAAATACATCATACTTCGGCGCCGCAAAGTTACGCCGAACTGGCGTCCCGGAAGGGATTCGAACCCCTGACCTACGGTTTAGGAAACCGTTGCTCTATCCTGCTGAGCTACCGGGACGCGGGCGCGTTTTCGCGCGCGGCGGAGCCTTGCCGCGCGGGCCCCGATCTATCATGTTCCGCTGCGCGGGCAAATGGCGCCGGCGGCGTCGTCATGCGAATTCCTTGACTTTGCCGGCCCGCCGGGCGATTGACCTTTTTTAAGCCTTTCCCGAAACGAGGCTTTTCGCGCGAGCCGTCGCGTCCTTCGAGGCGAGCGGTGAACGTCCGGCAGCGCTGTGCGCCCCCGGGCGCAAAGGGCGTTGGGCGTTTTGGGCCGGCTTGGCATAGGTCGCGGCACAGGAAAAGACGCATGTTCGAAGGGCTTTCGCAAAAGCTCTCCTCCATTTTCGACACGCTGACGCGGCGCGGCGCGCTCTCGGAGGCGGACGTCGACGTCGCGCTGCGCGAGGTTCGGCGCGCCCTGCTCGAGGCCGATGTCGCGCTCGACGTGGTGCGCTCCTTCGTCGACAAGGTGCGCGCGCGCGCCGTCGGCGCCAATGTCGTGAAATCGGTGACGCCCGGCCAGATGGTCGTCAAGATCGTCAACGACGTGCTGATCGAGACGCTGGGCGCCGAGGCCGAACCGATCAATCTCGACGCCGTGCCGCCCGTCGCCATCATGATGATCGGCTTGCAGGGCGCGGGAAAAACCACCACCACCGCCAAGATCGCAAAGCGCCTCAACGAGCGCATGAAGCGCAAGGTGCTGATGGCCTCGCTCGACGTCAAACGTCCGGCGGCGCAGGAGCAGCTCGCCGTGCTCGGGCGCCAGATCGGCGTCGATACGCTGCCCGTCATCGCCGGGCAGACCCCCGTGCAGATCGCGGTCCGGGCCGAACAGGCCGCGCGCCTGCAGGGCTATGACGTCGTCCTGCTCGACACCGCGGGGCGCACCCATATCGACGAAGCGCTGATGCAGGAGATGGCTGACATCAAGGCGGCCTCGCGCCCGCACGAGATCCTGCTCGTCGCCGACGCCCTGACCGGCCAGGACGCCGTCAACCTCGCCAAGAGCTTCGATGAGCGCGTCGGCATCACCGGCATTGTCCTGACGCGCGTCGACGGCGACGGGCGCGGCGGCGCGGCGCTCTCCATGCGCGCCGTCACCGGCAAGCCGATAAAACTGCTCGGCGCCGGCGAGAAAATGGACGCGCTGGAGGATTTCCATCCCGCCCGCATCGCCGACCGCATTCTCGGCATGGGCGACATCGTCTCGCTCGTCGAGAAGGCCGCGCAATCGATCGACGCGGAGAAGGCCCAGCGCATCGCCGATCGCATGCGCAAGGGCAAGTTCGATCTCGACGATCTCTCCGAGCAGCTGGCGCAGGTCGAGAAGATCGGCGGCCTGGGGGGCATCATGGGCATGCTGCCCGGCATGGCCAAGATCAAGGACCAGATGGCCGCCGCCCATCTCGACGACCGCGTCATCAAGCGCCAGCGCGCGATCATCTCCTCGATGACGGGGCAGGAGCGGCGCAACCCCGATATCCTCAAAGCCTCGCGCAAGAAGCGCATCGCGGCGGGCTCCGGCGTCAAGGTCGAGGACGTCAACAGGCTGCTGAAGCAGCACCGCCAGATGGCCGACATGATGAAATCCATGGGCGGCAATAAGCGCGGCGGCGCGCTCGCGAAAATGGGGCAGGCGCTCGGGCTGCCTGGCGGCGGCATGGGCATGCCGCAGCCGACGCCGGAGCAGATCGCCGCCCTGCAAAAACAGTTCGGGCCGATGCCGGGCGGGCCTGCGCCAAAGCCGGCCGCGCCCGCCGCTCCGCCGCCGGGGCTCGCGCCGAAGCTTCCAGGACTTGGCGGTCTCAATTCCGGGCCGCAGCCCGGCAGGCTGCCGGGACTTGGCGGCGGAGCTGGCGGCGGGCTTGGCGGCGGCCCTGGCGGAGGCCTCGGCGGCGGCGTTTTGAGCGGGCTCAACCCGTTCGGAAAGAAGAAGTGAGGCTTGCGAATTCGGCGCCTCGTATTTGAACCCTGCAATGTTTGAAACTGGAGAAAGTCTGATATGTCCCTGAAAATTCGTCTGTCGCGCGGCGGCGCCAAAAAGCGCCCCTTCTACCGCGTCGTCGTCGCCGACTCGCGGATGCCGCGCGACGGCCGCTTCATCGAGCGCCTCGGCATTTTCGATCCCTTGAAGGCGAAGGATTCCGCCGATCGCGTCGTGCTCGACGCGGAGAAGGCCAAGGCCTGGATCGCCAAGGGCGCCCAGCCGACCGACCGCGTCGCGCGCCTGCTCGACGGCCTCGGCGTGTTGACCCGCGCGGCGCACAACAACCCCAAGAAGGCGCTGCCGAAGAAGAAGGCGCAGGAGCGCACCGCGGCGGCCGAAAAGGCCGCGGCCGCAGCCGCCGAGAAGGCCGCCGCGCCGGCTGAGGCCGCCGAAGCCTGAGGGAATTGAGAGCGCGAAGGGGCTCCCTTTAGCGTGGCGAGGCCGCTTCCGACCGGAAGCGGCTTGGCATTTTTTGTAGCAACAAAAATTATTGACCCGCCGCACTCATATAGCTACATTGATAGATGAAAATTGAGTTCGACGCGGCCAAGGACGAAGCGAACCAGGCGAAACACGGGGTTTCGCTCGCCGCGGCGGAAGATGTCGATCTTGAAGGCGCGGTCGTTTTTGAAGATGTGCGCTTTGCGTATGGCGAACGCCGGTTCATCGCCTACGCGCCGCTTCATGGCCGTCTCTACGCGATGTGCTTCACCGTTCGGGGCGAGGCGATCCGCGTCATCGGTTTGAGGAAGGCCAATCAGCGCGAGAGGAAGAAATATGAAAGGCGCTAAAAAGCCGGCCCATATCCCGGAAAAGGATTGGGTGGCCGTGGACGTGCCCGAAGCGACCGACGCCGATTTTGCGCGGGCGCGGCCGTTCAAGGATGTTTTTCCGGCGCAATTCGAAGCGTGGAAGCGCGGGCGAGGCCGCCCGGCGGTCGAGACGCCGAAAGTGCACATCGGTTTTCGCTTGGCGGCTGACGTCGTGAACGGCATCAGGGCGACCGGGCGCGGATATAACGCGCGCGTCGAAAGAGTGTTGAGGGATGCGCTGGCGAAGGGCAAGCTGTGAGCGGGGCGCCACGCGCGTGGTGAATTCCTTGCGGCCGAAAAGGCTGCGCCAGCCGAGGCCGAAGCCTGATCTACGCCAAAAGCCCTCATCCTGACGAGCCGTCAAAGGCGGCGTCTCGAAGGATGGGGGCGCCGGCGTCGCTGCATGGGCGGGGCTTCACGCAGTCGTTGCAATGGAAGCATGCCGGCAACGCATCTTGAAGGACAACCGCGCGCGCCAACGTTCGGCGGCGTCCGTGCGACTGTAAAGTCAAGATCCCAGCATGCGTGTAGGGGGTGGAAATTCGTCGGCGATGGCTCGGATGATCTCGGGCAAGTAAGACTGGTCAATCCCGAATTCGAAGGACAAGCGAATTGACGGCACGGGTTCGCCGATCACCACGACTGATACCCAGATTGCGCCGCGGCGGTCACCGGTAAGGACCAGGCTAAAGCCCTCATAGCTCTTCAGGGTCGCCGAGCCGGAGAGTTGTTCGTAGAGAACACGAAGTTCGTTCAGAAATTTACTGTAGCTGCCAATGGTATCGTCTCTGACCGATCCACAGAACGGCCCCGCTTTCACTTCAATGAGAGTCTGGATATCCTAACTGGTTCGCCGCATCCAACCGTTTTAGCCGAACGCCTGAACCCGCGCCGGCTATGATTGCTCCGCCGTTTGAGTGGTCGAACATGGCCGGAATCCAACAATCGAGCGGCATGGTTCAGAAGCGCAATCGAGTGTATATCATGGGCACTACGCGACAAGACATCGCCGAAGGCGAAATCAGCTCTTTGAAGCCTTCGGATATCAGGGCTTTGTGCTTTATGTGCTTTTGACGGCCTTGATCGACGGCCGGCCAAAAAAGGCGCTTCATTTGAGTCCCTCGCGTCCCCGCCTCATGATCCTCAGCGCCGGCGGCACAATCGCCATGGCGGACGCCTCAGCGCCCGGCCTCGACGCCAAAGCCCTCGCCGCCGCGCTGCCGCAGCTCGCCGACATCGCCGAAATCGAGACCCGCGACATTCTCGCCAAACCCAGCGCCAGCCTGACGCTTGAAGACATCGCCCTCATCGCCGCCAGCGCGCTTGAAGCCGCGGGCGAGGCCGATGGAATCGTCATCACCCATGGCACCGACACGCTGGAGGAGACCGCCTTCGCGCTCGCGCTTCTCGCGCAGACGCAAACGCCGATCGTCCTCACGGCGGCGATGCGCCGGGCCGATCAGCCGGGCGCCGACGGCTCCGCCAATCTTCTCGCCGCCGCGCGCGCAGCGGCCTCGGAGGCCGCGCGGGGCAAGGGGATCCTCGTCGTCATGGACGATGAAATCCACGCCGCCCCGCTGATCCGCAAGACGCACAGCTTCCGCACCCACGCCTTCTCCTCTGCGCCTTTCGGTCCGATCGGCTACGTGGTCGAGGATCGCGTGCGTTTCGCGCTTGCCCCCGCCGCCGCGACGCCGCGCCTGACCTATGGCGGCGGCGCGCCGGTCGTCCCCATTCTGGAGGCTGGCCCCGGTTTTGAGCGCGAAACCCTCGCGGCTGTGGCGGCTGGCGCAATCGATGGACTCGTGCTGAGCCTGCCGGGCGCCGGCCATATCGCGGGTAACGTCGCGCCCGATCTTGGCCGTCTCGCCGCGCGCATTCCCGTCGTTTTCGCCAGCCGCACCGGCGCCGGCGAAACGCTGCGCGCGTCCTATGGCTATCCCGGCGGCGAAATCGATCTCATTGCCCGCGGCCTGATCCCCGCCCAAAGCCTCGACGCGCGCAAGGCTCGCATCGCCTTGCAGCTTCTGCTGTCGGAGCGCGCCGACATTGCTTTGGTCCGGAAGACTTTCGCGCTTTTTTGATCGATTCCAATAGTTTAGAGCGGGACGCGGGCGAAAAAGTGCTCACACTTTTTCTCATCCCGCTCTATTCGCCGGCCTCGGACAAAGTCGAGGAGGCCTCGCGGCGGCGCAGCGCCGCCTCGGCGCGGGCGATATAGTCGCGCGTCAGCGGCAGGGCGTCCTGTCGTCTCGCGAGCTGGATCTGGAACACGACGAGGCCCTCGTAGCGGAACGAGGCCTCGCAGCCGGCGAGATAAAGCTCCCACATGCGGCAGAAGCGCTCGTCATAGATCGCTTTCGCCTCTCCCCGATGCGCAAGGAAGCGCGCGCGCCAGGCCTTCAGCGTCTGCGCGTAATGCAGCCGCAGCACTTCGAGGTCGGTGACGAAAAGGCCGCTTTGTTCGATCGCGGGCGCCATTTCGGACAACGCCGGAAGATATCCGCCGGGGAAAATATATCTTGTGAGCCACGGGTTGGTCGCGGCCGGCGCCCGGCGCGCGGCCGATGGTGTGCACCAGCGCGACGCCATGCTCGTCGAGGAGCTGCGCGATGCGGCGGAAATAGGCCGCGTAATTGGCGAGCCCGACATGCTCGAACATGCCGACCGAGACGACGCGGTCGAAGCGTCCTTCGATTTCGCGATAATCGAGCATCCGGAAATCGGCGGCGAGCGGTCCGAGTTCAGCGGCCCGGCGCCGGCTGATGTCGAACTGCTCCTTCGACAGGGTGAGGCCGGTGACGCTCGCCCCGCAATAGCGCGCGAGATAATTGGCGAGGCCGCCGAAGCCGCTGCCGATGTCGAGCACGCTCTGGCCGGGGCCTATCGCGAGCTTCGCCGCGATATGGCGCTTCTTGGCGAGCTGCGCGTCGTCGAGAGCCTCGCCCTCCCGCTCGAAATAGGCGCAGGAATATTGCAGGTCGGAATCAAGGAAGAGCTGATAGATGCGCGGGTCGATGTCGTAATGATGCGCGACGTTGCGCCTTGCCCTGAGCGCGTCGTTGGCGCGCCCGATCCGGCGCAGCGCGGCGCGGCCCTCCTGCAGCAGGCGCACCCAGCCGGAGCCGCCGCTGCCGAGGCCCGGGCTCGCATCCGCGAGATTTTCCGAGGCGAGGGCGACGACGTCATAGAGCGACCCCGCGGTGACGTCGATGCGTCCGTCCATGTAGAGTTCGCCGAAGCGCAGTTCCGGATCGATCATGAACAGGGTTTCTGCGCGGCGGTCGTTGAATCAAATCGCCGGCCTTTCGCCGGAGCCGTCGCCGACACAGAAGCTACGCCCCGCGGCGGTCCTGACCTCAAGCGATCCGGTTCGGATCAGCCCGGCGAAGAAGGTGCGAAGCAGGTCCATTCGTCTCACCCCGGACGGGAGCGGGGATTCGCATCGCGCTCGGCGCCGGCGGCCGCTCCGGCCCAGCTCTCGCCTCCCAGGAACGCATCGCCGTAATCCCAACATTAAATCGGCGATGAGGCCGGAAGGTTCCACGCGCCGCGACCGGAAACCCCAGCGTGGCGGCCGATCCATGCGTCATCGCAGGGGCGGAAACCCCTCGGCGTTCAGCCTGTCCTGAAGATGGCGCAGTTGATCCTTGTTGTCCGTATTGCAAAGCTGCGCCTCAAGGGCGCGGCGCACCGCCGTCGACAACCACCAGCTCATCGAAAGATGCGGCATATCGAAGTTTGCATCGGAGGGTTGCGAGTTTGTTGCGCTTGCCGAGCATTGAAAGCCATTCGGCGTCGGCGTCACGCGGCCGGCCGGGAAAACATGGATGGGAAAGAACGACGCGTATCTGTCCGCCTGCGGGGAGTTTTCAGGCAAGTCGGCCGGCACGTTCCAGTGCTGTAGTCTCGTCGCCAGCAGACCTCCGGCTTCGTCCGCGTGGCCGGATCTTGTGTCGTAAAGGGTGACGGCGGGGGCATAGGCCGTGCCGAACATCCGGGCGAAAATGCTCGCCGTCAGCGGCGCGCCGATCGTCAGGCCGCCGGGCCGGGGCGTTACGGCCTGATCGTCGCGCGACTGCCCGGGCGGAAGCGCCTCGGGCGCCGGTTCATTGGCGATCGACAGGATGATCGGCTTCAGCCCAAGCGCCTCGAGCGCCGTGGCGACGTCGAGCGCGGTGGACAGCCCCGAATTCTCGAAATAGCCGCCGTCGAGCACGCTGTCGCCATACCGGCCATCCTTCATGCGAACGGCGCCGGCCGGCGAGATGACGGGAAATCTTGCGCTGATCAGGGCCGCCGTCGAAAGGCGAAGGTCGGGGGCGGCGTCGCGCAGGCGGCGCCAGTCGACCGAGTTGCAGGCGGCTTTTTGCCCGGCTGCCGCGGGGCAAGGCGCGCCCATCATCTCGAACAAATCATAGGCCCAGTGGTAAAGCTGCTCGCTCTGCGCCTCGCCATTCGGCCCGCGCCTGCTGCTGTCGGGCCAGGTCGATGCAATCTCCGAGGCGATGATGCGCCGGCCGGTTTCGGCCGATGTGCCGTTGAGGAGGAGGAGCGGCGTCCAGCGCTTCGCGTTATCGGGATAGCCGAATGGCCGGCAAAGGCCGCGCGCGTCCCGCGTCCTGGCAGTCCCCAGGCGACTCTCCGCTCGCGCGCATATATTGGCGCTCCCAGGCGATCTCGAGGAGCGCCGCGCGGTCGCCCCACCTGTTTGCGTCGTTGAAGGGGAAGATCGGCGGCGCGAGCTGATCCCGGAAGCCGAGGCCGACGAAGACAGGCGACAGATAATCGCCGCTGACGAGGTCTTGCAGACAGGGGCGCCATTTCCCGTCCTCTTTGTTGCACGGCTTCGCGTCGGCAAAATCGAGAAGGGCGGCCTTGACGATCGCAAAGCCGAGCGCGCCGCCGGAGACGCCCGACATGGCGAAAATCCGCCGCGCCGGATTGTTCGCCTGCGCCGTCGGCGCGTCCGCCAGATAGGGGAGTTTGAAGGCGTCGAGCATCTCGCCGACGACGGTGGCGGCGAAATAGGCGGCGCGGCTCGCGCCGCCTTCGGCCGCGATGATCAGAGCCGGCGGACAGGACCCTCTGACTTTCTTTTCGGTTTCCGGGTCTGCTGAAATTGGACAGCCGTTCGCCTCCCGCCAGAGCTTGACGGCTTCGGGCATCTCCAGCTGACGGCCGTCACCCTTTGCCTGGCCGGGCAACGTCCTCACGTCGTTGAAATGGGCGTTCAGCGCGGTGAGGAACGCGGCGGCGAGAAAAATGTAGAGAAGATACGGGTGGCCGCTTCGATCGGAGCGCTTCGTGATCCATGCAAAGGCCAGAACCCAGCTGCCGAAAAGCACCGGAATGAGCACCGCCCGCGCGAACAACGCGGTCGCGTGGATCGGCGCGACCCACAAGACCGCGAAGATAGCGGCGGTGAGAACGAGCGAGAAGAGTCTCAGCCGTTCCGCCGCCGGATCGCCAAGCCATCGGCTGACGAGGCGCTTGCGCTTCATCATCGCGATCACGAACATCAACAGCGTCGCCAAGGCGCCGGCGACCAGCAGGCTGTATTGCAGTTCGAGGCCCGGCACGAGGACCTGCGCTTTGTTGGTCTGCATCGCGGCGGAGAGAATGCCGATCAACACGGCGACGATCGGAATCGCGCCGAGCGCGCGCGGGGTCCACTCGATCAGTTTTCGGTCGATTTCGGCGCGCCGCGCGCTGTTTGCCTCCGATTGGCCGCGGGACGCCTTTTCCGAAACCACGAACCGGCCCTTGCATCGAGGATGTTGCGCGCGGCGTAATGAACCGGGAACGCCCACAGGAAAAACAGCAGAAAAAAGAAACTCGACCAGTAAATGATGTGCGGGATCGAAATCCAATGATCGGCATAGGTCGTGTCGGAGAAAAGATCCTGCGCCTGCTCGACGAACAGGAAAAGCAGATAGCCGGCGAGCGCGCTTGCGACGCTGACGCGGCAAGCCCAGAGGATGCGGGCGAAGGGGACATAAACGAGCGCGGCCAGAAAAACGAGCGCGGGCAGGATTTTCAAGGCCGGCCACGCAAAGCCGGCGACGCCGTTGATGATGTCGAAACCGGTCAACGGCGTGGCCCCTGCCAGGCGCTCCCGGGACAAGAACGGGTCCCATGGGCTCCGGCCTTATGTTGTTCCGGTTCGGCTTCTGAGGCAAGCTCGAACCGTCGCTCCGCCATCGCCCACCGTCGCGCGACGCGCGTTCAGCCGATGACGAAGCCGAGGCCGACTGCGGTCTCCAGCGTGGCGCTCGCCGCGTGTAGGGAAACCGCCCAGGTCTGGTCCCCGACGATGCCGTCGGCGGCGACTCCGCCCCAGGTCTGGAACGCCTCGACGGAGGCCTTCGTATGCGGTCCGAAGATGCCGTCGATCCCCTGCGGCGTCGTGATCCACTGCCCCGGCGCGCCATTCGTCAGCAGGTTCTGCAGGCTTGTTACGACGGGGCCGGTTGAGCCCGACTGGAGGGTCGGCATGGGGCCGCCGTCGGGCAGCGCCGCCCAGGTCAGCGGCCCGACGATTCCGTCGACCGTCAGGCCCGCTCCCTGTTGGAACTGCTTCACCGCGGTCTCGACCAACGGTCCGAATACCCCGTCGACCTTGAGACCCTCATTCGGCGTTCGGCGTAGCGCACGCTGCAACCGCCTCACCACGTCGCCGGTTGCTCCCAGACTGATTGTCGGCTGTCCCGGATTAGCCATGATCCCCTCCCCACGCAACGGTCCGCAGGCGCGGACAATTTTCCGTGCATTGTACGCCGATCGGGAGTTCGCGCCTAGTTTGGGATGTTGCCGCAACGGCCAGGAAAAGCGACGTTGACAGAGGTTGGTATTCGCCGAATGTCGCCAGCTTCGCGCGGGACGTCGAAAGGCGGACCGTCGATGCGGTCGCGACGTTCCAGAAGGAGCGAAGGCTTTGGGCGCAACTGATGGCAATGTCACGGACCGCACGGCGGGCGGCGCCCCGGATCGCCTGACCTCGCTTGCCGGCGCGCTCGCCGCCGTTGCGCCTTTTTGCGGAGAGGTCGCCGCGGTTTCGGTGCGCATCGAAGAGGCTGGCGGCTGCATCGCGGCTGAGCCGATCAGGGCCGCCGCCGACGTTCCACCCGCCGCCATCGCCATGATCGACGGTTGGGCTGTGGCGGCGCAAGAGACGGTCGGCGCGTCGAGCACGGCGCCCGTCTTTCCGGCTGTGAGGCCGGTCAGGGTCGCGTTCGGCGATCCTCTTCCCGGCGGGACCGACGCGATTTTGCCGGTCCATGGCGTGTCGGGCTTTCCCTCGGCTCCCGAAATTCTCGCCGCCGCCGCGCCAGGCGATGGCGCGCGTCCGCGCGGCGGCGATTTTCTCGCGGGCGAGGTCGTCGTCGCGCGGGGAACGAGGCTGCGGCCAGACCATGTCGCGCTGTTGCGTCTCGCCGGCGTCGCCGAGGTTCAGGTCCGGATCGCGCGCGTTAGAATCTCGGCGCCTGAGCCGGTGGGCGATTTTCTGGCTGCGATGGCGTCGAAAGAGGGCGCCGCGGTCGAAGTCGTCGCGGCGGGCGCCATGCTGGCGCCGGACGCCGATCTTGTCTTCGCGGTCGGCGGCGCCGAAGACCTCGGCGAGAGCGTCCGCGTCGTGGCGCGGGGCGTTGCGGTTAGCTCTTTCGAAGCCATTGGCTGCGGGGTCAGCGCCGCCGGCGCGCCGGTCGTTTTCGCGCCGGACCGGCCCGACTGGGCTTTGGCCGCGTGGCTGCTTCTCGGCCTTCCCATCCTGCGCAGGCGCGCTGGCGCGGCGGACATGGCGCGCGGACGAAGCTTGCCTCTCGCGCGGAAAATCATATCCAATCCCGGCGTGAGCGCGCTCGTGCTTTTGCGCCAGATCGCGGGCGCGGACGGCGCGCAGCTCTGGGAGCCGCTGGCGACGGGCGCGTTGGCGTGGCGGGCCGTGGCCGCGGCCGACGCCTGGCTGCTGGTCGATCCGCAATCGGAAGGCTATGCTGCCGGAACGCGCGTCTTCGCGCATGATCTTTGACGACCCGACGAACAAGGTTCAGCGTCTTCGAATGAGCAGAGCGATCCGTCCGACGACGATCGGGGCCGAAAAAGCCCCCGCGCAAGAGCAGTTTCTGAATGTTCTCTCGCGCGAAGAGGCGGCGCGCCGGTTCCAGAGCCATCTGCCGATGCGCCCGCTCGGCGAGGAGATGGCGAGCCTTGGCGCCAGCCTTGGCCGCGTGCTCGCGCAAACGCTGCGCTCGCCGATCGACGCGCCGCCGTTCGACCGCTCGCTCGTCGACGGCTTCGCCGTGCGGGCCGCCGATCTCGCCGCGGCCAGCGAAGGCGCGCCCGCACGCCTCGCCCTCAACGGCGAGACGATCGCCTGCGGCGTCGCGCCAACGCTGGAAGTCGCGCCAGGGACCGCGACGCCGATCGCGACCGGCGGCCCGCTGCCGCGCGGCGCCGACGCCATTTGCATGATCGAGAACGCAGATCCCGACGGCGCCGATCATATCCTCGTGCGCCGGGCGCTCGCGCCTGGCCAGAACGTCGGCTTCGCCGGCGGCGACATCGCGCAGGGCGAAACGCTGCTGCGGCGTGGCGCGACCATAGGCTCGCGCGAAATAGGCATGTTGGCGGCCTGCGGCGTCGCCGCCGTTCCCGTCTATCGCCGCCCGCGCGTCGCCGTGCTCTCCACGGGCGATGAACTCGTTCAGCCGGGCGAACCCTTACGCCCGGCCGCGATCTATGATTCGAACGGCCCGATCGTCGCCGCCGCCGTCAGGGAAAACGGCGGCGAAGCGATTGTTTTCGGGGCCATCCGCGACGATGAGGAGGCGCTCGAGGCCGCCATGCGGAGCGCTTTGGCGTCGTCAGACATGGTGATTCTGTCGGGAGGCACGTCGAAGAGCGCCGGCGATCTCAATCATCGCGTCGTCGCCCGTCTCGGCGCGCCGGGGATCATCGCCCATGGCGTCGCCCTGAAACCAGGCAAGCCGCTTTGCCTCGCCGTCGCCGATGGCAAGCCCGTCGTGATCCTGCCCGGCTTTCCGACGTCGGCGATGTTCACCTTCCATGACTTCGTCGTGCCGGTGTTGCGCGCCATGAGCGGGCTCTCCCCGCGCGGCGAAGCCTCGGTCGAAGCGACGACGCGCCGGTCCGCATCCTTTCCGATCTCGGCCGCACGGAATTCGTCATGACCGCCTTGACCCGCAGCGATGACGGGCTGAAAGCGTTTCCTCTGGCCAAAGGGTCGGGATCGATTTCGGCTTTCGCCCAGGCCGACGGCTTCCTGAAAATCGACGCGCTGGCCGACCATCTCAACGAAGGAACGCGGGTTGACGTCACGCTGTTCGATCCGGAGGTCAAACTCCCCGATCTCGTCATCATGGGCTCGCATTGCGTCGGCCTTGAACTTGTCGTCGATGCTCTGGCGGACGCGGGGCTGGCGACGCGGGTCGTCGCGCTCGGCAGCATGGGCGGGCCTCGCGGCGGCGCGGCGCGGCGAGTGCGACATCGCGCCGATCCATCTGATGGACCCGAAGACTGAAACCTATAATGCGCCGTTCCTGACGCCGGAGCTGGCGCTGGTCGAAGGCTGGCGGCGCATGCAGGGCCTCGTCTTCCGCATCGGCGATGCGCGCTTTGAAGGCCGCAGCGTCGGCGAGGCGGTGGAGGCGGCGCTGAACGATCCAGCCTGCCACATGGTCAACCGTAATTCCGGCGCCGGAACGCGCATCATTCTCGACCGGCTGATCGGGGGCGCGCGTCCCGACGGCTATTGGAACCAGCCGAAATCGCATAACGCCGTCGCGGCGGCGATTGCGCAGGGCCGCGCCGATTGGGGCGTTGCGATCCTGCCGGTCGCGCGGGCCTATGGGCTCGGATTTCTGCCAATCGGCGAGGAGCATTATGATTTCGCCATTGCGCGCGCGCGGCTTGACGCTGAACCCGTGCGGGCCTTCATCGAAGCCTTGCGGCGCGACGACGTTTTGCGCGGCCTGCGCGGCATCGGCTTCACCCCCGCCGCCGACGCGGCCGGCGCGGGCGTTCGCTGATGGCTCAACTCGGTGAGGACAGCTTCGCCGCCGGCGACGGGCTGATGAGCGTCGACGAGGCGGTGGCGGCTTTGTTCGCGCGCGTCAGCGCCGTCGCGGACACCGAGGCGGTTTCTCTCGCCGAAGCCGAAGAGCCGCATTCTGGCGGAGGATCTCATCGCGCCGCTTGATCTGCCGGGCTTCGACAATTCGGCCGTCGACGGTTACGCCGTCCGGTTCGACGATCTGGCGCAAGCGGGTGAGACCGTGCTCGACATCGGGGGCAGGGCGGCCGCGGGCCATGAACTGACGGCGGCCGGAACCCCGTGCGGCGCCGATCTCGCCGGCAAGGCCGTGCGCATCTTCACAGGCGCCGCGATGCCGGGCGGCATGGACACCGTTTTCATGCAGGAGGACTGCCGCGACGTCGAAGATGGCCGCGTCGGCCTGCCGCCGGGGCTGTCGCGCGGCGACAATTGCCGGCTGCGCGGCGAAGACATCCGCGCGGGCGAGGCGGCGCTCGCGGCGGGCCGGCGCTTGCGGCCGGAAGACCTTGGCCTCGCCGCCGCGCTCGGCGTGGATCGCCTGCGTGTCCGGCGCCGATTGAAGGCCGCGATTTTTTCCACGGGCGATGAGATCGTTTCGCCGGGGACGCCGCTGAAGCCGCCCGCCGTCTATGACGCCAATCGCTTCCTGCTGCACGGGTTGCTGCGCCGCCGGGGCGTCGAGGTCACCGACCTCGGGATTTTCCCGGACGACGCCGCGAAAATTGCGACGGCGCTGCGCGCGGCCGCGCTGAGCCATGACCTCGTGCTGACGTCGGGCGGCGTGTCGACGGGCGAAGAAGACCACGTCAAGGCGGCGATCTCGGATGGAGGCTCGCTGGTGTTCTGGCGGCTTGCGATCAAGCCGGGGCGTCCCGTTGCGATGGGCGTGATCGAAGGCGCGCCATTCGTTGGGCTGCCGGGCAATCCCGTCGCGGTTTTCGTCACTTTCGCTATTATCGTGCGTCCGCTGATCGCGGCTTTATCGGGCGCCCGTTTTGAGCCGCTGCGCGCCATGCCCGTCAAGTCGGGTTTTGCTTATCAGAAAAAAGCCGGCCGGCGCGAATATGTCCGCGTCGTCCTGACGAGGGACGCCGCCGGCGCGATCGTCGCCGAGAAATATGGCGTCGAAGGCGCCGCGGTGTTGACCTCGTTGACGCGAACGCATGGCTTTGTCGAATTGCCCGAGGACGTCAAAAAAATCGCTCCGGGAGACGCGGTGAATTTCATCGACTACGATCTCATCCGGTGAGGCGGCTTCAGTCTCATTCGGCCGCTTCTTCCGCGGTTTCGCGCGCGTCCGCCCGCGTCACCTTGACCGCGCAGAACTTGAACTCGGGGATTTTCCCAAACGGGTCCAGGGCCGGATTGGTGAGCAGGTTCGCCGCCGCCTCCGCGTAGCAGAACGGCATGAACACCATGTTCTCCGGCACGTCGCGATCGGCGCGCGCCTTGAGGATGATCGCGCCGCGCCGGGTTTCGAGGCGAATAAAATCGCCGGGCCATAAATTGAGACGGCGCAAATCCTTCGGCGACAGGAAGGCGACGGCCTCCGGCTCCAGCGTATCAAGGACATTGGCGCGCCGCGTCATCGAGCCGGTGTGCCAATGTTCGAGCAGGCGGCCGGTCGAAAGCACCATCGGATAAATCGTCGTCGGGCAGTTCGTCGGGCGGCAGGACATGGGCGGGAACGATTTTGCCGCGCCCTGAATCCGTGGGAAAGCCGGTGGTGAAAATGATCTCATTGCCCGGCGCGTCGGCGGAGTCGGCCGGATAGGTGACCGCGCCCTCGCGCTCGATCCGCTCCCAGCTGATGTTCGCGAGGGATGGCATCAGGCTCGCCATTTCGGTGAAGACCTCGGCCGGGCCCGGATAGCTCCAATCGAGCCCCATGCGCTTTGCGATCTCCTGAATGATCCAGAGGTCCTGGCGCGCGTCGCCGGGCGGCGCCACGACCGGCCGGCCGATCTGGACGCGGCGGTCGGTGTTCGTGAATGTTCCGAGCTTCTCGGCGAAGGCCGACGCCGGAAGGATTACGTCGGCGTGGAACGCCGTCTCGGTGACAAAAAGATCCTGCACGACGAGGTGGTCGAGCCTGGCGAAGGCCTCGCGCGCATGCTGAAGATCGGGATCCGACATGGCGGGATTTTCGCCTTCGACATACATGCCGGTTATTTCGCCGGCGTGCACCGCGTTGATGATCTCGACGACGGTGAGGCCAGCCTGCGGGTCGAGCCTCCGATGCCAGAGCTGTTCGAAAGGATCGCGCAGATCGGCCCGCCCGACCGGCTGATAGTCCGGCAGGAACATCGGAATCAGTCCGGCGTCCGAGGCGCCTTGCACATTGTTCTGGCCGCGAAGCGGATGCAGGCCGGTGCCCGGCCGGCCGATCTGACCGGTGATCAGCGCGAGCGCGATGAGGCAGCGGGAATTGTCCGTGCCATGAATGTGCTGGCTTATTCCCATGCCCCAGAAGACGATCGCCGATTTGGCGGTCGCGTAGAGTCGCGCGACCTCGCGCAAGGTCTCGGCCGGGATGCCGCATATCGGCGCCATTTTCTCCGGCGTGAAATCGACGATGCGCGCCTTCAGATCCTCAAATCCTTCGGTGAAGCCGGCGATGTACTGGTTGTCTGTCAGACCTTCCGTGATGATCGTGTTCAGCATCGCGTTCAGCATGGCGACGTCGCTGCCCGGCTTGAACGCGAGATGCTTGTAGGCGTGGCGGGACAAGGCCTGCCGGCGCGGGTCGATGACGATGAGCTTGGCGCCATTCTTGCGCCGCGTTCTTGATGAAGGTCGCGGCGACCGGATGATTGATCGTCGGGTTGGCGCCGATGACGATGATGACCTCGGCCTCGAGGGCCGCCGAAAACGGCGCCGACACCGCGCCCGAGTTCAGGCCCTCCATCAACGCCGCCACGGAAGACGCATGGCAAAGCCGCGTGCAGTGATCGACATTGTTGGAGCCGAACCCGGTGCGAACCAGCTTCTGGAACAGATAGGCCTCCTCGTTCGAGCCTTTGGCCGACCCGAAACCGGCGAGCGCCTTCGCGCCTTTTTCGTCGCGTATCCTGACGAGGCCCTTCGCGGCGATATCGAGGGCTTCCTCCCAGGACGCTTCGCGAAAATGCGTGAAGGGATTGGCCGGATCGACCTGGTCGTTCGCATCCTTCTTCGCCGTAGGAAGGCGCACCAGCGGCTTCGTCAATCGATGCGGATGATGAATGTAGTCGAAGCCGAACCGGCCCTTGACGCAAAGCCGGTTGTGGTTCGCCGGGCCATCGCGTCCCTCGGCGTAGATGATTTGCTCGTCCTTGACCTGATAGGTCACCTGGCAGCCGACGCCGCAGAAGGGACAAAGCGAATCGACTTCCCTGTCGGCGTAAACGGTGCGGGTTTGATGCTCGTCGAGAAGGGCGGCGGGCATCAGCGCGCCGGTCGGGCAGGCCTGAACGCATTCGCCGCAGGCGACGCAGGAGGATTCGCCCATCGGATCGTCGAGGTCGAAGACGATCTTGGCGTCGTGGTTGCGATAGGCCATGCCGATGACGTCATTGACCTGCACTTCGCGGCAGCCGCGCAGGCAAAGGCCGCATTGGATGCAGGCGTCGAGGTTGACGCGCATGGCGGGATGGCTGGCGTCGCCGATCCAGCGCGCCGCCGCCGGGAACCGGCTCCGGCTCACCTCGACCCGGTCGGCCCAATGCCAGAACTTCGAATCCGGGTCGTGCGAGGTTGCGCGCGCGGGCTGGTCCGCGACGAGAAGCTCCATGACCATCTTGCGCGCCTTGGCGGCGCGCTCGGTCGCCGTTTTCACTTTCATGCCGGCGGCCGGCGTCCGCTTGCAGGACGCGGCCAGCACCCGCTCGCCCTCGATCTCGACCATGCAGGCGCGGCAATTGCCGTCGGCGCGATAGCCGGGCTCAGGCGAATAGCAAAGATGCGGAATTTCGGTCCCTAGCCGCTTGGCGACCTGCCAGATGGATTCGCCGGGGGCCGCCTCGACCTGCCGGCCGTCGAGTTCGAAGTTGATCCTGTCGGTCATTTCGCGGCTCCCTTCGGCGCGAATTCGTCCGGAAAGTATTTGATGACGGTCGTCAGCGGATTGGAGGCGGCTTGACCGAGTCCGCAGATCGAAGCGTCGCGCATGACCTCGCTCAGTTCGTCGAGCAGGTCTCTATCCCAGTCGCGCGCCTCCATCAGCGCGGCGGCCTTCTGCGTGCCGACCCGGCACGGCGTGCACTGGCCGCAGCTCTCGTCCTCGAAGAAGCGCATGAGGTTCAGCGCGGCGGCTTTGACGTCGTCCTGCTGCGAGAGAACGATGACGGCGGCGGAGCCGATGAAACAGCCGTACTTCTCCAGCGTTCCGAAATCGAGCGGGATATGGTCCATCGAAGCCGGCAGGATGCCGCCTGACGCCCCTCCGGGCAAATAGGCGCGAAGCTCGTGGCCATCCGCCATGCCGCCGCAGAATTCGTCGATCAGCTCGCGGATCGTAACGCCGGCGGGCGCGAGCTTGACGCCCGGCGATTTGACCCGGCCCGAAACCGAGTAGCTGCGCAATCCCTGCCGGCCGTTGCGCCCGTGGCTGGTCCACCAGTCGGCGCCCTTCTCGACGATGTCGCGCACCCAGAACACGGTCTCGACATTGTTGATGAGAGTTGCGCGGCCAAACAGCCCGACCTGAAACGGAAGCGGCGGCTTGTGGCGCGGCAGGCCGCGCTTGCCCTCAATGCTTTCGAGCATCGCGGATTCTTCGCCGCAAATATAGGCCCCGGCGCCGCGGCGCAGATGGATTTCCGGGCCGCCTCGCGGGAGTTTGGCGATCTCCCGCTGCAGGATCGCCCGCGCCGCCGGATATTCGTCGCGCAAATAGATGTAGAGGTCGCTTGCTTCGACGACATGGGCGCCGATCAACGCGCCCTCCAGGAAACGATGCGGATCGGTCTCCAGATAGAAACGGTCCTTGAACGTGCCGGGCTCGCCTTCGTCGCCATTGATCGCCATCAGGCGAGGGCCAGGCTCGCCGAGCACCGAGCGCCATTTGCGCGCCGTGGGGAAACCGGCGCCGCCAAGACCGCGGAGGTTCGCGGCTTCGAGCGCTTGCAGGAGCTGCTCGCGGGACAGGCCGCCGGACCGTAAACGTTTGAGAAGGCCGTAGCCGCCTTGCGCGATATAATCGTCATAGGCGACATAAGCGGGAATATGGGCGTGCGTATCGCCCTGCCTTCGCCGCGGCGATGACGGTCGCCGGCGTCGCGCGATCGACGAAATGATGCCCGACCTCGGCGGCAGGCGCCGTGTCGCAGCGCCCGACGCAGGGGGCGCGGACGACGCGGACATGCGGACCCGCGCCGGCGCGCACCGCATGGAGGAGCTTATCCGCGCCGAACAAAGCGCAGGTCAGCGAATCGCAGACCCTTATCGTCAGCGGCGGGACCGGCGGATCATTTTCCTTCACGACGTCGAAATGGGCGTAGAAGGTCGCGGTTTCGAACGCCTCCGCCAAGGATAGCTTCATCGCATCGGCGAGCGCCGCCAGATGCGCGGCGGAGATTTGGTGATAAGCATCCTGGATCAGGTGCAAATGCTCGATCAGAAGGTCGCGCTGGCGCGAGCGCTCGCCGAGAAGCTTTTCGATCTCCTGTTGCGCCAGCGGATCGATCTGTCGCCCTTTGGGGATGGATTTGGCTCGCCTGATGCCTTCGCCCGGATGGTCGAACTGACGGACAGTCTGATGATCGGCGCCTGCCATGCGGGGCTATTTCCTTACCCTTGAGTTCTAAGGCCTATCCTTGATTTAGGGCTGCGCCACAATATAGGAAAGGCCGCCCCCTGAAAAGGCTGGCCGATCGGTCCAGCATCGCTGACGGACGGGTGGATAATCGGCTTCCGCCGATTGACCTTTATGAGGCGGCGTTGCGGTTCGCGCCGCTCAAATCGACGGCGCAACAGCGAAAGAACGCTCACAGCAAGGTTATTTGCGACGCCAATCCGGGATCAAATCGCGATCGACAATCAGGCTGCCGGGCTCGACCGCTTGGGCGGAAGGCGGCGGAGAATGGCGATGACTTCGTCATCGCTCACCTGTCGGAAGTCGTCGTAGAAATAGCCGATCGCGCCAAAGATCGCTGGCGTCTCCAGGCAGACCAAAGCATCGACCTCCCCGCGCAAGTCATCGATCGTCTCTACTGGAGCAACGGGGACTGCAAGCACCAACTCTTCGGGGCCGCGTTTGCGAATCGCCCGCAAAGCGGCCTTCATTGTGGCGCCCGTGGCGATGCCATCGTCGATGACGATCGCCACTCTTCCGGCGATCTCCACCCGCGGGCGGTCGCCAATGTAGCGCTGTCGACGGCGTTCGATCTCGGCGAGCTCCCTATCGCAGACCGCATCGAATTCATAGGCGCCGACGCCTGCGGCGAAGATCACGTCATTGTTGCGAATGACGATAGGCGCGGCGCCGTCGACGACCGCTCCCATGGCCAGTTCGGGCTGAGTCGGCAGGCCGATCTTGCGGACCAGAACAAGGTCGATGGGGGCGTCGAGGGACGACGCGACCTCGGCGGCGACCGGCACGCCTCCGCGCGGGAGGGCGAGAACCACCGGGCGCCGGCTCTTATAGCCCGACAGCGCCTTGGCGAGCCGGCGGCCGGCGTCCTGTCTGTTCCGAAACAAGCTCATGATTTCCCGCCTTCATCGAGGAGGCGCCGCTCGAACCATTGGCCGGCGAGTTCAATGACCGCCTCGAGCGCTCCGGGCTCCGGGAACAAATGCGTTGCGCCCGGGACGATCTCAAGCGCCTTCTCGCCCTGGAGGCGGTCGAGAGCCCATTGATTGAGTTCGATCACGCCGGCGTCATCGCCACCGACGATCAGAAGCGTCGGCGCCTTGACCCCAAGAAGCGCGCCATTGGCGAGATCCGGGCGACCGCCGCGGGAAACCACGGCTCCGACGCGCTCTCCGAGCGACGCCGCCGCGATCAGGGCGGCGGCTGCGCCGGTGCTGGCCCCGAACAATCCGATGGGGAGGCCCTCGACGTCGGCTTCGCCTTCGACCCAGCTCACCGCATCGATCAACCGCTGCGCGAGAAGGCGGACGTCGAAGACGTTTCTGCGGTCTTCGTCTTCGCCAGGCAGCAAAAGGTCGAACAGGAGCGTCGCAATACGGCGCCGATTCAATCCGTCCGCGACGAGAACATTGCGTGGACTGAAGCGGCTCGAGCCGCTGCCATGAGCGAAAATGACCAAGGCGCCGGAGTTGATTGGCCGGCTCAACACGCCAGCAAGGCCAAGCGGCGGAATCCGCACTTCCCTCTTGCTCGCCACAGCGAGTTTCCCGGATTTCCCAGAGTTAGCGCCGGCTTGAGCGAACAGCATTTCACCGTGATCCTGCTTCGAGCGCGGACATTGTCGCCGCAACCGAAAACTATTCAATGATCAGCGTCAAAGGCGGGTTCGGGGAGATTCGGCTCAGCCCATTTCTCGACTGGCTTTCGGTTGCTTTCTGGCGACAAGCCGCGCATGGCGGCGGTTACGTTCGGCGCCAAGCACGGGGGCGCATCAAAAATTGATCTGTCGCAAAACTCCGCCCTTCACAAAGGATTAGAAGAGGATTAAGCGGCGAGAGAACCGGATGAGGCCAGTGATGCCCGAAATCAATTCCGACAAGGTCTGTTTCGTCATCGTCAAGGCGCGCGAGTTCGATGTGCAGGTCGAGGGCCAAGAGGCTGACGACTCCAACGCCACGGATGATAAGTTTGCGAGCGTCTTCGCATCCGGAAGGGACGATAGCGTCCGCAGGGAGTTGAAGGGTTTCATCGACGCCATGGACGAAGACGAGCAATGCGAACTGGTCGCGCTGTGCTGGGTCGGCCGCGGCGATTTCTCCCCGGATGAATGGGATGACGCCGTCGCCGAGGCGCGAAGCCGGCGCCAGGGCTCGACCGCCGAGTATTTGATCGGCACCCCCTTGGTCTCGGACTATCTGGAAGAAGGCCTCTCGAAGTTCGATCTGTCCTGCGAGGGCTTCGAGATGGGGCGCCTGTGAGCCGGGACCACGACTGAGGATTATACTCATGCAAACGCCACTTGAAATTGCCTTCCAGAACTCCGAACCCTCGGAGGCCGTTCGCTCGGAAGTCGCGAGACTGGCCAAGCGCCTCGAAAAATTTTCTGATCGAATCACGAGCTGCAAGGTGACGGTTGTCGTGCCGCAAACGCGCCATCGGCACGGCGATTTGTTCAAGATCGACATTCGCATCGCCATGCCGGACCATAAGGACATCATCGTCAACAAGACGCACGGCGACGCGCGCGAGCATGAGCATGTGCTGGTGGCGATCAAGGACGCCTTCGCCGCGGCGCAGCGGCAGATCGAGGATTGCGCGCGCGAGATGCGCGGTCAGGTTAAGCCTCACGTGTAGGCGATCCGTGACCGCGCGGCGAAATTTATCGCCGTTTTGAGGTAGGGTTTTTCATGGCCGATCTCCTCCAACCCGAAGCTCTTCGCGCCGAGGGCGCAAACGAAGCGGCCGCGGTCGTTCGCGCTTTTTGCGAGCCCTTGCCAGAGCCTGACGAAGCGGTGGATTTCGGCTCGTTCTTCGACCGGTTCGCCGACGCGAAGGTCGTTCTTCTCGGCGAGGCGACGCATGGCACGTCGCAATTCTACAGGGCGCGCGCGGCGATCACACGGCGCTTGATTGAAAAGCACGGGTTCAACATCGTCGCCGTCGAAGCGGATTGGCCGGACGCCGCGCGGATCGATCGCCATGTTCGCCACCACGCGCACGAACCCTCGTCCGAAGAAGCCTTCGCGCGCTTCCCGACCTGGATGTGGCGAAATGTTGAAGTCCACGATTTCGTCGAATGGCTCCGCGCGCATAACGAGCCGCTGCCGGCGAAGGCGCGAACGCAGTTTCGAGGACTCGACATCTACAGCCTCGGCGCCTCGATCGCCGCCGTTCTGGCTTATCTCGATCAGGTCGATCCGGAGGAAGCCAAAGCGGCGCGCAAGCGATATGGGTGCCTGACGCCATGGCAGGATGATCCCGGCGGCTACGGACGCGCCGCGCTTCATCTCGCCAAATCCCCTTGCGAGGATGGAGTCGTCACGGAGCTGCGCGCGCTGCTTGAGAGAAGACTGGCCTATGTGCGCCACGATGGCGAAACCTTCTTCGACGCAACGCAGAACGCGCGGATCGTGCTGGCGGCCGAACATTACTATCGGCTGATGTACCGCAGCTCCAGGGATTCGTGGAATCTGCGCGACCGCCACATGTTCGAGACCCTCGTGCGGCTAATCGCTGCGGGTGGCGACGGCGCCAAAGCTGTGGTCTGGGCGCATAATTCGCACATCGGCAACGCCGCGGCGACAGCCATGGGCTGGCAGGGCGAGTTCAACATTGGCGAATTATGCCGCGCGGCCTTCGGGGATTCGGCGGCGCTCATCGGCTTCGGCACGGATCGTGGGACGGTCGCCGCCGCGAGCGACTGGGATGGGCCGATGGAGGTCAAGACCGTGCTTCCAGCGCGCCCTGACAGCTATGAGCGCGTCTTTCGCCAGAGCGGCGTCGAGCGGTCCTTGACCGACTGGCGCGGCGCCGGCAAGCGCGAATTGCGCGATGTCCTGGCGAAACCCCGGCTTGAGCGCGCCATCGGCGTCATCTACCGGCCTGAAACGGAATTCTCGAGCCATTATTTCCAGGCTGTCCTGTCCGACCAGTTCGACGCCTATGTCTGGTTCGAACAGACGCGAGCGGTGACGCCGCTCGTCGGCGGCCGCCCGCACGGCGCGCCCGACACCTATCCGTTCGGCTTATAGACCGGCGTCCTCTTCTTTCCGGTCGGGAGCCCCCGTCTTTGACGTTCGGACCTCAGGTTTACAAGGCGACAGGATCGGGGTTTGGAAATTACTGACTTCGCCGCGTCAACAGGGACGAAAAGCGATGCGGTTCGCCGCTGACTTCGCCTTCCTTGCGGCCGCGACCAGGCCGGCGCAGTCGCCTTCTTCAAGAGGCTGCTAGACCGAGCTACTGAACGACGCGATAGCGCGGCGCGTTATTGCCCTCTTTGGTGCCGCCGGTCGAGGCGCCGAATGTGTTCAGGTCATTGATGCCGCCAGTGCCTGCGCCAATCGCGCTGCCGTTGATGCCGCCCGTGCTGATTCCGCCCGAGGTATCTTTGACACCGCCGGTCTGCGCACTGAATCCGGCGCCAGAGCCGATGATGCCGCCTGTGGTTGAGCGGAGGCTGAAGGCTGTGCCAGCGGTTCCCGCGCCGATCGCTGCGTCCTGGATGCCGCCCGTGGCGTTGCCCATTCCGAGGCCTGTGCCCCCGGTTCCGGCGCCGATATGTGAGGTGCCCGATATCATCGCACCCGAGCGCGCTGAACTGGCTGGCGTCGCCGGTGGTGCTGCCCGCGCCGGCCCCCGCCGCGCCGAAACCGGTGCCCGGAAAGCCGCCGCTCCGCGTAATCACCGGGGTCGTCAGCGGCGTGACCGCAGGCGGCTGCTGCGCAAAAGCGAAAGCCGGGATTCCGACCAGAATGGCTGCGGCGAGAGAGACGGTCGATGTGCGCAATGCGTGGTCCCAAGGGGCGAGAGCGGGAGCAGGATTCCGTTCGGCTACGATCGAGTCCTATGCTCCTGCTCCGGGGCAACTCCAATACTGTTACTTTATCACAAGAGCCTGTGTCTTTCCTGACACACAGCCATTTATTTAAGTCATCATGCACTCGCGATGC
Organism: uncultured Alphaproteobacteria bacterium; assembly: GCA_963757985.1. Taxonomy (GTDB): domain Bacteria; phylum Pseudomonadota; class Alphaproteobacteria; order Rhizobiales; family Beijerinckiaceae; genus Methylocapsa. The sequence continues at coordinate 221,821 of CAVWTQ010000003.1, forward strand.
AATTGAAAACCGGTCAGTTCGCGCGCCTCGACGAAAGAGGAAGCGGAGGAGAAGCCGAGCCCTCAAATTTCGTGCGGGGGCCGCGGCGGCCGGTCTTCGTTCGATCCCGAGTTTTGGTCATGGCGATCCGCGCGCTGGAAGCGCGCCGCTTTCAACAGCGTCGATAGCCTCGTGAAGCGTCTTGAAGATCCGCGCCCCGCCGACCGCCGCGGTGACGCCGTGCCGATCGAGGTCGGATCGCAAAAATGCGTTGACGCGCGCGAAGATGACGTTGACGCCGCGAGAGGCCAGATCGTCGAGCAGGTCGCGAACGGACTGCGCGGCGGAATAGTCGATATCCGTGATTGCGCCGGCATCGACGATGAACCAGCGAACCGGGTTCGGCGCGCGCTCCACAAGGGCGCGAACTTCGTCGACAAAACGGTTGTCATTCGCGTAAAACAGATCCGCGTCGAACCGATAGACAATCAGCCCCGGCGCGGTCTGCTCCCCCGGCATGGCGGGGGTCGGCTCCCATCGGCCAGCCAGATCCGGGACGAGCAACATCGTGTGCGGACGATAGCTGTGTCGCACATGCCTCAGCAGCGACAAGACGATCGCCAGTAAAATTCCCTGTTCGACGCCGATCGCGACGACAGCCGCGGCGGCGCTGATCGCGAGATAGAACTCGCCCGGGCTCTCGCGGCGGATGGCGCGCAGTCCCTGGATGTCGATCATCCCGACCGCGATCGTGAAGACGATGCCGGCCAGCACGCACCGCGGCAGATATTGCAGCGGCCCGGTCAGATACAGCAGGACCAACAAGACGACGCCCGCAAAGACGAGCTGGGCGACCTGGCTGCGCGAGCCCGCCTCATCGGCCATGGCGGTCTGCGTCGGGCTGCCGTTGACGACGAAGGTCCCGCTCAGGCCGGCGGCCGCATTGGCGGCGGCGAGGCCAAGAATATCGGCGTCCTCATCGACGCGCTCGTGATGTCGCACGGCGAAAACGCGCGATGTCGCGGCGCTTTGCGCGATGATCATCACGAAGCAAGAGGCCGCGACGGGCAAAAGCTCCAACACTTCGGTCCAGCTCACATCAGGAATCCCGATGGATGGCAGGCCGCCTTGAACCGGCCCGATCACGGCGATGCCGCGCCCGGCGAAATCGAACTGCGCGCTCGCCGCGATCGCACCCACCACGCGAGCAGGGATACCGGAACTTTCGGCAGAAAATAGCGGCCAAGCAGGATCGCGCCGATAACGAGCGCCGCGAGAGCCAGCGTGGGCGGATTGAGTTGCGGCAGCCCCTGAATGACCTGCCACAGTTGGACGAGGGAGCGGGACGAAGGCGCCGCCACCCCGAAGATCGCGCCGAGCATGGCGATTCCGACCTGAAAGCCGACGCCGGTCAGAAATCCGACCAGCACCGTCCGCGACAGAAAATCGGCGAGAAATCCCAATTTGAACAGGCGCGCCAGCAAGAGCAGCGCCGCGGTCAGCAGCGCCGTCATGCCGACGAGCGCCATGTATTTCTCACTGGCCGGCGCCGCAAAAGGGGATAGCGAACTGGAGAAGATCGCGGCGGTCGCGGAATCGGCCGCCACGACAAGGTGGCGCGAGGAGCCAAAGACAGCGAAGGCGACGAGCGGCAACAGGACGGTATAGAGGCCGGTTACGACGGGCGTGCCCGCGATGCGGGTATAGCCGAGCACCTGCGGAATGTTCATCGACGCCAGGGTCACGCCCGCCAGCGCGTCGCGCGCCGCTGCGCCAGCCCGGAGAGGGCGAAGGCCGGAAAAAAAACTCAGCGCCATCGCCATGTTCTTTCTGCTTTCGCCTCTCTCCGGGCAAATGCAAAAGCCCCGCTCGAGGCGGCATCGCTGGTAATCTCGGTCGGGAGGCGACGACGATTACGGGAGTCGAACGACGCCTTCATCCTGCGATCCTGACCTGCTTCAAGCCTGTGCGTCCGGTCCTGGTCATCGCGGACAGTTCCACCCTAAGAGCTTCTTTGTTTGCGGGCGTCTGAAAATGCCTCGACAATGCGAAAGCATCCTTAAGCGAAGCAAACGCCCGTCCACGAGAAGAAAATGTCGTAAAACAAACGACTATAGAAATTTTCTGATCCCATGACATCGAAAAATGCTCTGGCGGCCGATAGAGGACCGGCGCATGTCGCATAGCGACGCGCCGTGCGCTCGACAAGGTGCGTATTCCTGCGCTTTGGCTGGCCACGCGGCAAAGATCGCCGCGGCGCAAGGCTGCCGCGTCGAAAGCGAGAGTGCCCCGCGGATCCACTCCTGCGCCTGGTCAAAAGCGCTCCAGCGCTATCCCTGCGCGAAAAATCACTACTTTACCGCGAAAAAGAATGATGAATTTCATCATTTTGCCGCTTTCCAAGCCTTAACTTGGCTTTATAGGGCGAAGGGAATTCGATGGGTTCCCGGAGCCCGCCGTGCAATCGGCCGCCTGGCCGCTGTTCTGATCGGGTGACAATCGTCGTCCGTCAGAGACGGTGAATTACCGTTTCCCGCCAACCGAAACCCTGATGGGCGCCGGGCGCCACAGCGCAGGGCCCCTGCCTCAACCCACTGAGTAAGAATACGGATTGACGGCAGTGATTTGTATCATAATGATAAGCGTCATTTAATACTCGTCATGAAAGAGCGTCATTTTTCGCGGAAATGAGGGATGGCTCGGCGCCAGTTGGCTTGGCGGCGCGCTGGATAAAGTTGTTATGGATAAAGATGAGGAATAACGGCCACGATGCGTAAGACTGTCGCTAAAAAGACAAACAACGATCAAGTCTTCTGCATTTTCGCATCATATTTCGGACCTCCTTAATGGTCCTAGATGCACATAGGTTGAGGTAGCTGAGTTATTCCACGGCGGCGCTTCGTGGATAGATGGAGGTTAAGATGGTCTTCTATAGTGTGATGTTAGCCGCCGTGGTTGTTACCTTGGCGCTGCGCGGTTCTCCGATAGTGCGGGCAGTCGCCGTACCATTCATCGACGATGCTATGATCTCCACATTTGAGGAGGATATGCTAAACGTTTAATCGAAATTGTTGCATTTTTAGCGCTAATTTCATTGACTATGCTAGCCTGTGGGGCGTCTGCTCATGCGCAGACCATCACCGTGAACTCCTTGACGGCAAGTCCGACCACCGTCCAGCCCGGCCAAACCATCGTTTTCTCCGCCACGATGACCGCCAGCCAGAATGCCTCGAATTATCCTGTCGAATTTTCGGTGCATCCCGATGGCGCCGCTGCTGGCACTAACACGACGTAAGGCGTATTCTGCGTAACGTTTCAAGCGGGCGTGCCGCTCACCAAAACATATAGCTGGACCGTGCCCGCCGGCACAGCGCCCGGAACCTCCACTATGGAGCTCGCCGTGTATAACTCAGCTTGGAGCGCCGCGCTGGCCTAAAGCATCGACCGCGTTTACTATTGCCGCCGCTAGCGGGTCGACAGCGCAGGCATCGGCGGCGCCGGTGGATAGCGCGTTGCCGGCGATCTCGGGAACGGCCCAGGTCGGCAAGGTCCTCACGTCCACGACAGGAACGTGGACAGGCGCAACTTCGTATGCCTATAAGTGGGCCGGCAATGGCGCGGCGATCGCAGGCGCGACGGCCTCGACATACACCCCTGGCTGCAAGCGATGTCGGGCACACGCTGACGGCCATTGTTACGGCGACAGGACCTGGGGGCTCGGCGTCAGTGACAAGCGCTCCGACTGTCCCTATTGTGGCGGCCGCCAGCAGCGGCAGCGGCACCTCGGGTTCCTTTGTCGCTCTCCATACATATTATCTGTCGCCAACTGGTAGTGATAGCAATAACGGCACGTCCGCTACGGCTTGCGGGACAAATTGCGGCCCATGGCTGACTCCGAAGCACAATGTCGTCTGCGGCGATGTCATCATCGCGGCGGCCGGAAACTATAACAGCGCCAGTTCGCATTTCGGCGCAAACAACTGGGGCACGGTCTCAAGTTGCCCATCGACCAGCGGCGGCATCGATGGAAATGGGGGCGTCTACTTCGCCACCCTGTTATGCGCCGGTCCCTATTTAACGAGCTGTCCCGTTACCGCGACCGCCAGCGAAGATTTCCGCGTCGACGCCTCTAATTGGGCGGTGGAAGGCTTCTGGGGAACTTCGAGCAACCAGGCGTGCTTCGCGGCGACTTCGGAAACGTCGACGACCCTTCACCATGTCGCCTTTATCAATGACATTGGAAGCGGGTGTCAGAATGCCGCGTTTGACACCTATCCGTGGAATGGAACCGGGACAAGCAGTTTCGACCAGACGGCCGTCGTCGGCGTGATCGCCTACAACGCCTCGCGGACATCTTCGCTTTGCGGCAGCGGCATATCCGTGATCCCAACCGATGGACCCGATAGCAGCACAGGTACACATGTTTATATCGCGGGCGCTTTCTCGTACGCCAACGTCAACGGCGTTGGATGTTCTGGCTCGGGCCAGACGACGGATGGAGAAGGAATAATTTTCGACTCATGGGGCTTACAGAGGTACACTTATCCGGGCGTCGTAGAGCAAAATGTGATGTGGAGGAACGGCTCGTCCGGGTTCGAGATATTCCCGAATGGGGGACGGACGCGTCGGCCAATTACGCCTTCAACAATACGTCATGGGGTAATTTTCAAGACCCGCATCATACTGGAAACTCTGGAGGAGAGCTGCTGTTCCAGGGGCTTCTTTCAACCATGTCGCAGGTCAAATCTGCGACGAATAACATCTTCGAGTCCGCTATGCAGACGCCGGGCGCCGCAGCTACGTCCGGCAATTTTGGCGGCGGCGTTTATGGGGCGTCGGTCGGTTGTTCCGGCAACTGCGTCAATTCTCGGATCTCTGTGACGGGAAATTATATCAAGGGGGTTAGGACTTCCTGCGATCCGTCCTACGGGACATGTGTCGACAACTACGCCGCGATTCAGTGGAATGGGTATGTGTTCCCCTCGTCGAATACCTATGGCGATGCGGGCTTGGCCAACCCGTCAGCATTGCCAACGGGAGCGCCGAACTGCGCTGGATATGCAAACACGGCGGCCTGCATGAATACGGGATATAATGTTTACGCAAGTGTAATGCCAACAAAGGCGCCGACGACAGTGGGTTATCAGCCTCCGGGCCCATGCGCATCTGATGCATATTTCCCGACCTGGCTGAAAGGGGTTGTTTATCTATCCTGGAACGGATCGAGCTTGACCGAAAGTACAGGCCTGATCACGAAACCGTGCGGGATGTGAGGGTAAACAAACCGGCATTATGCGCCGGGTGGAGAGGTGTAGCTGACACTGCGCATTCAGCTTGGAGACGAAGCGCTGAAGCTGATCTGCGCCATTTCTGGCGGCGCGAGGGGCCCGGAAAAGCTCCCACCAAACAAAAGCGGCGACCGCCGTGGCACGCAGACGAACTCACCATCCGTCTTTGCGCCACGACGGCCGAACCATGTCCAGTCCTGCGATTATGTTTAGGACTCTCGAAAAGGTGGCCACCCTGGGTAAGCCTCAAGGCGCAGTACTCCGACGAATTCAAGTGGCGGTCGGTGAGGCCGCCGGCATTACTGCGCGCCGATACTGAAGGATATTTACAGTCGTCAATGGCGCCATTGGGCTGGACGCATAGGCGGTAAACCGGTAGGGCGGCGAGGCGCATCCCCCGGCATCCGCCCAAATCGGGGGTCCACGTTGCGCCTCGTCCCGGAGCGTGATATTTTTCTGCTGCGTCCAATGCATTACTAGTCCTAATTCTTTTTGTCGCATAATGATTATTATATTATCCCAATACGGTTTTTATAATCGTATTTGGATAAGCTTCCTGCCGACGAATTATTGGCCAAGAAAAGCTATGATAAGCTAAGAATTGGGGACAATTCAGCCTTCTGCAGGGAACGTCGCTTTTTTGATGGCATGGCTCTAAATTGGCTTCGAACTGACGCTTTTGACCAAAAACTAACGAAAATGCCTTGAGTTCTGGCGCGGATGGGAATGCAGACAGATTTTCGCGCCGGCCAGCCCTGAGTCAGGTGATTATATGCAACTAACACCACACCTTGTCGCGGCTGGGGCGGGATCGGTCCCCGTCGCCAGCGAGAAATATATCAGGGAGCTGGATGGGATCCGTGCGATCGCGGTTTCTATAGTTGTCTTCGCGCATTCGACCTCGTACCCCACATGCCTGGAGGGTTTGGCGTAACGTTGTTCTTTTTTCTCAGCGGATATTTGATCACTACCTTATTCTACGCTGAATACACTTCAACTCTGCAAATCAATATCGCCACGGTTCTACCTGCGCCGATGGCTTCGGTTGACACCAACTCTTCTGATCCGTTGTTCTTGCCGTCGTCTTCCACGGCATAAGCCGGACCGCGGTGGGCGGCGAGCCGGTGCCCGTCTCAACGACAATGGCGGCACTGTTATATTATAGACTATTCATGATCTATCCTGGGGAATGGAGCCAGCTAAGGTAATACCCTTCGGGATCTGCTGGTCATTAGCAATTGAGGAACACTTCTATTTGGCGTGGCCGTTGATACTTAGCAGAAACATTCAACATCGGCAGAGGCTTTGGCTAATCGTCGCGTCGTTTTGTGTGGCTGTAGTCATATGGCGCTGCGCTGCGCGGTATATTCTGATGCTACCGACCGACTACACGTATATGGCTACGGATTGCCGGATATACTTAATTCTTTACGGCGCTCTGCTTCGCGTAGTATTTGAGACTCCTTGGGCGTCGGCAGCGGTGAGGCTCTTCCGTACCCGGGCGTGCCAGATACTGGCGCTGCTATTGCTTCTAATGACATTCATGATCCGGGACGAAAACTTCCGGCAGACCCTCCGGTACACGATCCAGGGCGTCGCATTGATGCCTTTGTTCACAGCGCTTCTTACCGCCGACCCGAAGACTTTGGTTCGGAGGGTGCTGTTGAGCCCACCAATGGTGCTGATTGGCCGATTGAGCTATTCGATCTATTTGTTCCACCTTCTGGCTCGAACGCCGGGGAAGTCTACTTCGGATCGCCTTCTGGAGCAGGACCGGTGATCAGCGGCCTCGTGCTGACATTGGGAGCTGCATATGCTTTGTTTATCTTTGTGGAGAGACCGATCGCCCGACTTCGTCGCCGCTTCAGAACGGAAGAGGGCTGCGCACGCGTGGCGACGTCGAAGGAACCACGGACGCAAGCGCCGATAATCACCCTGCCTCGGGAGCCGACGCCAGGCGTATAATGTCTATCCAGGGCCGCGTCGGCGCCGGCGAAGCCACCCCGAAAGATTATGCTCCCAAACTAAGATTATCATATTTGGTTATTAATTCCGACTATGCTTGGGCATCAGATTTGGGTAAACCTCACCTCTTGGCTCCGCCGGCGCGTCTCCGCGATCCGTTCAGCGGAGTATTATCGGTGATCGGCTTTGAGAAAATTGTGACGGTCAATCATGAACAAGAAATCAGCGCAACTCTCGCCGAGCGCGTGCGCCAAGAACTTGTTCGCTATTTATTGCGTTACGCGCGAGATGTCCTGGGATATCGGGCGCGCCATCGTGAAGGCTTTGTATCGGGACAACTGTCTCTCTTTTCTACCCCATCTCCGACCACTGCCTTGCCAAGGCAAAGAAATGGTGAGCGGCTAGGTTCGGCCTCCGACGCTCCCCCGCTACCAAATCGACGTCTTTGACATGCCCCGCTGGTATTATTTTGCGACGACCTTTTTTGTTCTCCAAGGGATGGCGGCCTTTGGAATCATCGATCGGCTCGTTTATGGGGAATGGCTGGGGAAGCCCGGCGACAAGTTCACCCAGAGCTTGAATTTGATGCTGATCATATCGAGCCTCCTGCTCTTCGGCAGGGGATTTCAGCGGATAAGAAATGTTCTGGATGGGCGCCATTCTCGCCATAGGATTGGCAGGCTTCCTGCTCTGCTCCGCCGCTTGGTCAGTCAACCCCCAAACAACCATAACGGAGGGCGTCTTTTACTTGTTCGTCGTTCTCGGCGCGATCGGGATCTCAGAGATCCTCAGAAGCGACGAGTACATGGACCTACTCGCCCTGTTGTCGTTTTTGGCCGCTGTAGCTACGCTGCTTTAGTGCTGTTTCGCCTGCCAATGCAATCGGGCCAGAAGGCGATTTCCGCTGATTTTTCTCCCAGAAAAATGTTCTCGGGGAGGCTATGACATTGGGGGCGCTCGCCAGCCTCCACGGGCTGCGAGCGACCAAGCGCAGACGGTTGCGCAACATCGTCTTTTTGGCGCTGGTCACAATCGTCGCGCTCAAGTCGGGATCCGCCACCTCGTCACTGACTATATTTGTCTTTTGCGGCACAGATGCAGTGATCGCTCTCATCCGAAGGGGGGTGCCGCCCGCATTCTCGCCGTTGGCCTAACCGTCTTGGTGCTCCCACTTATCGTATTCGTGGCAGTATTCCCGGATTCCATGCTGTACTCATGGGAGGACCCGACCCTACGGGCGCACGGACATTTGGGGCTACGTGATCCCCTATATTTACCAAAGGCCATGGTTGGGATGGGGGTACGTGGCGTTTTGGTCGACCACCAACCCCGCGGCGATGGTGATCGCGGAGGAGCTTCACTGGTTTGCGCCCCAAGCGCACAATGGCCTGTTGGAAATGCTGTTGCATGTAGGGCTCTTTGGCACGGCTTTTTTCGTTTTTCTGTGGGCGAGAACCTTCTGGTTGTCGCTGCGATGCATGTATACCCCAGAAAAGGCGCTGGCGATAACATCCTTGTTGTCCTGCGTCGGGATCATACTGGTCGGGATAAGCGAGACCGTGCTGATCGTTCCGTTCGAAGCCTCCACAAGCGTCTTTTTCGTCACCGGGCTTTTTTGCGAGAGGGCGGTGCGAGCCGCGCGTCGGCCGCGATATCCGGCAGCGCGCTGGGATGTTTCTCGTAGCGTTCCGGTCCGAACGAGAGATCCATTGGCGCAACCCGGTTGCCGCAAAAAGGGCCGGGTTGGAAGCATTCCGATTATCGTCACGGGCGGTCCGGTAGCTCATTGCAGGCTCGCCGACTAGCCGGCGACGTGGGCCAAGCCTGCGGGATTTCTCGGAAATAGCGCGCGACCTCCGTCGCTTTAGGAATGAACTGACCGGAATTTTGCCAACTCGCGGAATAAAAACCGTCACGAGGGATGTCGATGCGCTGACCGGATTCGTGTCTGGGGCATTTTTAATCCGCTCCACGTTGCGGCCAAGACCGGAGGAGTGCATAGTGTCGGACGTAACCTTCGCGATACAGGGGGGGGGCGTTGCAAGGGAGAAGTCGTAATCGACCGCGGGACGGGAATGCGCGCGTCGTCCAGCTGAAGTCGGGGCCTCCGGGTCCATGCTTGTTTCTTGTGCCTGGCACAGGAGGCAGGATCGAGGGTTTCGCGGACCTTGCCGCCTCTCTTCGGACTCCGATGCCGGTCTTCGCCATCGAGGCCCGCGGCCTCGATGAATCAAGCACGCCCGACACCAGCGTTGAAGAAATGGCGGGACATTATCTGGCTCAAGTTCAGACGGTGCAAGCGGCGGGGCCATATTTTCTGGCTGGGCATTCTTTTGGAGGACTGGTGGCCTTCGAGATGGCCCAGCGTCTCGTCGAAGCCAAGGAGAGAGTTGCGTGCCTGATTATGTTGGATGCTCCCGTCTCGGAAAAATACTGGCCTTTCCCCTTTTACTTGAATAACCTCAGAGCGAGATTGCGTCGCCATCTTACAAGGATTTTGACGAACTCAGTCAGCGAAAATATGAAGTTTTATTTTCGACGCATATCATTGCGTCGAGCTAACCTGGATCAGATGCCGACAGACGTCATGATCGGCTCTAACGTCGCACGTGTGTTGTTCGCCCACGGAATCGCGCGTAAAAATTACTGTCCCAAGTTCTATCCCGGCAAGCTGACGTTTTTCCGTCCTTCAGAAAGGTCGGACGACTTTGAAGTTCTTTGGCGTGATCGGGTTCGCGAGCTGGAGATCCATTCCGCGGCTGGCGATCACCTTAGCATGATCGATCCGCCAAACGTTTCTTCGCTGGCTGCCGATATTTCGGCATGCCTGACGAAAGTGTTGGCGGCCTCGACGCCTGCTGCTTCGTCCCCCGTGGACTCTTAGCGGAGCACGACATTCGCGCCCAAACCGAAGTGATGGCTTCCCCCGTCACCACTACGAAACTTCCTGAGCGCGCCGTTGCTGCGGAAAGCCGTCCACCACCTGGCGGCCCGCTTCGCGAAGCGTGTGGCATGTTCCTGGCTATCCAGCAGGTTCAAGGCGACGGCGGCAATCGCATAGGTCGCGGAACCAAGTGTGGCGCGCAGAACAAGTCCGCTCCAGCCGCTGTCAGGCAACTGGACCACGACGAAAGCCATTACAACACAGCAAATGCCGACGCGGATCCCGGCCGCAATCGGCAACGGGATTGGATAAGCATATCGGCCGGCGATCAAGGAGTGCACGCACGCGACCGCATAAGCCACGGTCACGGCGGCCGCGGCGCCAATCGGACCGTACTTTGGAATCAAGGTAGAAGCTTAAGCCGACGGCGACGATTCCTGCGAGCCCCATGACCCAAATCTGCAGATGGGGCTTTTTTCCCAGGTGGAACGCATGGTCAAGGTATTCGCATCGCAAGGAGTTGAAGAACGAATTCGCCGCGATCCAGAGCATCAAGGGAGCGACGCCGGATACGAATCTCGAGCCGAGGAAGGTCGTGGCGATGCAATTTCCGGTGAGCGCTATGCCCAAACTGGTGGGAGCGAGCACCGCCAGCAAGAGCGTCCCATTGGCCAGGAGCTGTCGCCGCGCTCCGGCGTGGTCGCCGCGCTCCACCTCCCGCACCACGAGCGAATAGCCGGCCGACGAGACTCCCGCCGCGATGACCCCAATCGTGGACTGCGCCAAGACGGAGGCGGCGGTATAAAGACCAAGCGCCTGCGCCGAGTCCAGTCGCTCCAGGAGTATTCGCGTTCCGCCGTCGATCAGGGTGAAAAGCGCCATGCTGGCCGCCATGGGGGCGCCGAAAACCACCACATTGCGGGCGAGACCGCGATCGAACCGGCGCCACGAGGGGCGCGGGATCGGCACCCTTCCGAAGAAGGCGCCTGCGAAAATGCCGGCTCCGGTGCCCATAGCGGTCCAAAGCGGGCTCCTCGTCAGCCATGCGGCGGTCGTCGCCCCGACCAGGACCAACAACGACCGTCCGAGATTCATTCTCAGAACCTTCATCGGCTGGAATTCCGCCACCGCCAGCTTGGAGTTCAGCTCGAACCATGCGCAGGCCCAGACCATGAGCAAGCCCACGACATAAGTGCCAACCAGATCTGCCGGGATGACGCCGCTGATCAGCGCCGCGCCGAGCGCCGCCGCCGAGGCAATGACCAGAGCGCCGAACATGCACAGGAACGTCGAGAGCAAGCCTGAATCGTCTCGTCGCGACTGATAGAATCGGAGAAACGACAAGCCCAGCCAATCGAAAAGGATGATCGAGCCGAGCGTCATCACGACCAGCGCCAGACCATAGAGCCCGTACTCATGCGGATCGAGCAGGCGGGTCAGTGCGGCCGTCGTCGCCAGGCCGAACAGTCCCGGCAGCAGCTTGGCGACCATGTAGATGGCGCTGTTTTGGATCAGCATGTTGCTCTAAATGTCCTGATTCTCAACTTCTCGGCGGCCGCGTCGCCTCGGCGACGACACGCGCCGCCTTCGCGCTCTGGATGGACGGCTTGGACGAGCCTCCACCATGTCGTCGAGACCTTCAAGACCCAATGTCTCGAGACGCCCGCGGCCGCAGTGAAACTAGCTTGGGTGTCGTCTTCTACCGTTCCGCGACAGCTCCGTCGGCAGCAGGATGATCGCTGGTATTCATGGTCCCGCATGCCGATGGTGGTCGACCACGACCGATGGCGAAGGTCCTTCACGACATCAGGCTCTCCGTGCAGTCGATTGATAGGCCGAGCATCCGAGTAATCCTTCCGGGAAATCGGTTACAACGTTTGATATTAGTTCTAAATTCGCGGTCGAGAACACTAGCATCGGCGTTTGACGCGCGGATGAAGATTACGCTGTGAAATAAGATGCACGACGACGCCGGCGGCGCCGTCGCAATTTGTGATGGAATTGATTTTGCCGCGTTCTCCAGCCAGAAAAGGTTACCCGATCCCAAAGGTCCGCTCTCGGTCGGGCGCCAATTCATATCGGTTGTGGCGCTTGGGCCAAAAATGCCCGAATTGCTTCAACAGTGGCATGACCTCAGCGTCAACCGCATTGAGCGCCGCGCCGATTGCCTGATGCATGTCCATGTACCTGTATGTGCCGAGCCGACCCCCGAAAACCGTGCGTGGTTCCCTCTCCGCCATTTCCCTGTAGCGATTGTAGAGGCTTATCCTGTCCTCAATCGTATTGATCGGATAATAGGGTTCGTCACCTTGCTTCGCGCAAATTGCGAATATTCACGCATGATTAGTGTTTCATTGATGGAATATTTGCGCTCGGGATGGTAATGCCTGAATTCGTGGATCCGGGTGAAGCCAACGTCAAGATCTGCATAGTTCATAACTGCGGTCCCTTGAAAATCGGCAACCGGAATTCGCTCGAGGTCTAGGTCGAGCGTACGCCAGCCGAGTTTACCCAGGCTATACACAAAATAGGCGTCTACCGGCCCAGTATAAACGACAACCGCATTTGCCGATATCTCGTTTGCGATAGTGAAATAGTCGCAGCCAGTTCGGACCGTAATTTTCGGGTGGTCCATCATGCGCTCAAAAATCCGCGCATATCCGTCGATTGGGATGCCCTCGAACCGATCGGAGAAATAGAAATCATTGTAGTTCGACCGGACCGGCAGCCGAGTGATGATATCAGGAGGCAGCTGCCGGGGGTCGGTTTCCCACTGTTTATGCGTGTAACCACGGATGAACGCGTCGTAAAGTCGACGACCGATCAATGAGATCGCCTTTTCCTCAAGGTTTCCCGGTTGTTCAAGCTTGTCCCGTTCAACCTCATTGCAAAAGAAAAGCTTCGGCCTCCGCCGGCGTAAAGTTTTTGTCGAAGAACGAGTTAATTGTCATCAAGTTTATCGGCATGCTGTAGACGCGTCCTTTATGACGAGTCATAACCCGGTGCCGATAGTTGTTAAAATCAGTAAACTGTCTGATATAATTCCAGACAGTTTCGTTCGAGGTGTGGAAGATATGCGAGCCGTAGGTATGATACTCAATCCCGCTGGCGTCGTCGATTTTCGAGAAGGAATTGCCCCCGATATGAGGCCGCTTATCGATCACCAATACATGCAAGCCACAGGAGGCGGCAATTTGCCTCGCCACGGTGGCGCCGAAGAAACCCGAGCCGACCACGACGATCGGATATTCGGAAATTGAAATTGCCATGATCGGCCTAGTCCGCCACTTGCGGCAGTTGGCGCGGCAGGCTTTCGGCTGGCATGGCAAGTTCGACGGGACCGACCGGCGCGTTAACGCGTCCAGGGACGACGGATTTGCTGCCGCCCGCGATAAATCGGCTAGCCTCTTGGTAGAGTTTCGTCACTTGGTCCGAGACGAGGAATTCGTTTGCCCGGTCTATGGCGCCGGCGGACATCTGGGCCAACGAGGCTGGAGAGCAGAGCACTTCATATAGCTGGTCGGCCAATCGCGCCGCGACTTGGGCCGTATTGAGATCGCCGGTGTTGACGATAATGCCGGATTGAGGCGTGACGATATCTTTTGGTCCGCCAAGATCAAGGCAGGCGACGGGCATCCCGTGGGACAACGCTTCAAGCACCACGCAACCAGAGCTGTCATGCAGACTCGGGAACAAAAAAAGATCATGACTGTCGTAGAGGCGCAAAAACTCCTCCTGCGGCATCCAGGAAATAAAATCGACATTGCCCGTCAAGTTTCTCAGAGCGACATCGGCTTTCAAGCGCGCGCTCCTCCGGGCCGTTGCCGACGATCGTCAGACGCAGGTCGGGAATCCGCTCGACGAGCGTCGTCATCGCCTCGATGGCGATGTGCACTCCCTTCCAATACAACAGACGTCCGGCATAAAGAAGCCTCGGTGGCGACTGGCGCTGGGCGCGGGGCAATCCGATCTGCTTTTTCGAAACGCCCAGCGCCATCAGGACGAGCGTCTTCTCGCGCAGAGCGGGGCTCAGCAGGTTTCGCGTATCGGCCGTCATGGCGAAGATGACCGCCGCATCGCCGAGGCCTTGGCGAACGATGGGATTTAGCTCGATCGTCGCGTTCGAAAGGTCCCGCAGGCCCTCGAGGAGTCTGCCTTTCAGGGGAAACCGGTCTCGCAAGGACATCGGCGAGGTTTCGCCGCCCCCAATCGGGCCGATAATCAGCGGCGCTCCGAGCGACCCCAGAAATGTCGGCGCTCGTACGCCGCCCCATGTAAGATGATGGACGACATCGAATCCGATATCGCGGTGCAACGCTCTTGCGGCCCGCAACGCCGCCCTCTGCCACAGCAGATTGTAAGTTCGCTCCCATTTCGGCTCCTTTCCCTGTTGCAGGGGCCAGTAGCCAACTTCGGGGAACACCCAACGAATTTCTTTGAGAGCCGGCATCCTCGCGGACGGCGGCCGCAATTGCATCTCGATGCGCCGGCGAGACAAGCACCCAAACCTTGTGACCGAGACGGTTCGCCTCGATCGCCCAGTTCCAGCCAACGCCATGCTCGGACCCGCGATTTGGGGCGCAGGCATAAGCCGAAATCAACAGCTTCATGTATGCCATCCGTTTCCCAGCACGAAGGAATCCAGTGCATGGCCGCTTGCGGCGCGAGCACGATTTCGATGCGCATCGCGAGGCTCACCAGTTCCGCGGGTAGGATTTCAGCCCTGTGAGCTGCTTTATCGTACTCGCGACGAAAATTGCGTTGTCGACGATGTAGCGACGCGCCAGGCGTCGCGGTTCGCTGAGGAGCCGGAACAGCCACTCGAAACCCGAGCGCTGTATCCATTGCGGGCGCGCGAGGTTTTGTTCCGGCGTGGAAGTCAAACGCGGCGCCGACGCCGATCAGTGCGGCCGCTTGAATTTTCCCGACATGGGACGCCATCCATTCTTCCTGCTTCGGCATCCCGATCCCGACCCACACGTAATCAGGGCGGGCCTCGTTGATGGCGGCGATCTCCGCGGCGTCTTCCTCCGCGGTGAGCGGGCGGAACGGCGGCGAGAGGTACCCCGCGACGATCAGGCCGGGGAAGCGCTGTTTTAGACGCGACACCAGCTGCTCGACGACGCGCGGGCTGCTGCCGTAAAAATAATGGCGGTGGCCCTGCTGGGGCCCGCGCGCGCACATGGCTTCGAGCAGGTCCGGTCCGCAGACGCGGCTCGCCTGGGCGAAGCCCGCGCGCCGGCACCACCAGACGAGCGGCATTCCATCCATGGTCGCCATCCCGGCCCGATTGAGGGCGCTGCGAATCACGGGATTGCGCTGCGCCATGACCAGGCCGTGAACCGTCACGCAGCAGACATAGTCGCGTCGCCGTTCTTCGCGCCATTTTTCGAGCGTGGCGATCGCCTCGGGAAGACTGATCCCTGTCACGCCAACGCCGAGCATGTTGACTCGCGAATCCGAGCTGACGGTCCCCATCAGCCGTTCAACCTGATTGAGATCCGACACGCTCATCGTAATATCTCCTCATTTCCGATTGGCTGTATTTCCTGGTGCGCTTGCGAGAGCAGTTCGATGTGAAGTTGGCTCAGCCGATCGGAATAGCCGCGCACGTCAAACTTTTCGAGAAAACGACGGCGGGCGCCCCGGCCGAGCCGCTCGCGGGCGTCCCCGTCATCGATGACGCGCGCCAAGGCGTCGGCGAGCGCCGCAACGTCCCCGGGAGGAACGAGAATCCCCGAAACGTCAGGCTCGATGACTTCGGGATGCGCGCCGACAGGGGTCGTGACGACGACGAGGCCGTAAGACAGGCCTTCGAGCACGGCCATCGCCAGCCCCTCGGCGTGCGAGGGGAGAACGAGAATGTCGGCTTTGGCGTTCAAAGCCTTGACGCCCGCCTCGTCGACCCAACCCGGAAAATCCACTCTTTCCGAAATGCCGAGCGACGCGGCGAGTTCGCGGAACTCGTCGAGCGGGCCATCGCCGGCGAGCGTCGCGCGCCATTGCAGGGACGCCAGCGACGGGCTCGCGAGCGCCCGCAATAGCTCCGGCACGCCCTTTCGCGCGCTCAGACGCCCGAGGAACAAGAGCTGGCAGGGCGTTCCCGGCGGCCGCGCTCTGTTGAGATCAGGCTCGGGATCCGGGACTGCATTATGAAGGACCGTGACCGAGCCCGGCGGCAATTCGAGCAAGCTCGACAGCAGCCTCTGATCGCGACTCCCCAGCACCACGACTTTCGCCGCGCCGCGAAAAATCCTCTCGATCAGCATCTGCATCAATCGGCCGCGGCGCCGATACTCCTCGGCGTAATCATAGTCATGGACGTGGAGCAGGTAGCGCAGCCCGATCGCCCGCGCGAAGGTCGCGAGAATAATTTTGCGAACCGTACTGCCCCGCCCGGTGATATTGATGTGAGCCACGCACGGCGCGGCGGAAAGGCGAGCCCACAACAGTTTCGTCATCGCGCGGGCGAGGTAAAGGCCGGAGCAGAAGGTATAAAGCGGCGAGGAGCCGAGAAACCAGGGGCCGCGTGAATCGACGACGCGATAAACGACGCTTTCCTCGCGCCCCTGGCGGGCGCGCAAGAAATATCCCATCTGCCGGCCTATTCCGCCGCCGCGCTCCAACCCACCCGGGCTAACCACGAGAACGGTCCCGGCGCGATAATCTGTCCGCATTTCCCATCCTCGCCACGACCACGGCATTTTCATCAATCGCTCCACCGGCCGAAAAAGCCGGGAGCGCAAGCTTGGGATCCAAACTGCAGGCGTGCCTTCAGGAGGGGGCGTCAATTCCCGCGGAACATTGAATCTTCGCCAAATCTCGATCATGGGCAGCAATCATCAGCTTAGGAATGATTTTTTGGGTCGAATAACTGGTCGTCAACACTCAAACGCATTCAGTATATATTCGTTTCGATCAAAAATCTTGCTTTTATCCTCAGTGTATTTAATATACACCTATCGTTGGCTAAATGCAACATGGTATTGCTCAAATAGAGCGTATTAATTTTATCTGAATACGATTATAAATACCCTATTATGATAACATAACAATCGTCACCAAATAAAAGGCCAACTATTTATCGTCGCTTTTGTAATGAGCCGTAATGAGACGGCGGCGGCGCACCTGAGCAAGTTCCGACTCCACAGTCCAGCCGTACATGATTTGCGGCGCCGCGCCGGCTATCTTCGCCGCTTCGGAGCTGCCGAGCGGCATCGACGCGGCCGCCGCCGCGGCTCGCACCTGTTCAATTCAAACAAGCGCCGATTGGGGAATCCCGCGCGCGTTCCTTTCAGGGCTATGGTCGAAATCCAGTAAAGATTTTCAGCTTCTCAATTGCCGAAGAATCTGCTTCGGCAGCAGCCAATAGCCGACAAAAGGCAATATGTGCCAGATCCTCGGCGACCCGAACCGGAACGCGCGATAGAGCAACAAAAAAGACGCCGCGTAAGCGCGCTCCTTCGCCGCCCGCGACCCCACCACGCCAAGACAGAAACCGCTATACGCGCGCCGCGTGATGATCGGTCTCATTCTGTCGATCCAGGCGAGAGAGGCCCGCCATGTGCTGCGAGCGCTTAGCGACGGGCGATGCTCCTCGGAGTAGAGGACAACCAAGACTTCGGGCACGGTTTCTATGCGCACGCCGAGCTGTTTGGATAGGTGCAGGATGAAATCCCAGTCGTCGTGCGGGGATTCGACATCGAAACGCGCGCTATCGAACAGTGACCGCGGCAGCAAATAGCCGGACGTCTGGATGAAACCCGATCCACCGAATAGCGCACGACGATCGAACAGGTATTCGTCGAGAGGAAGTGAGTTATCGTAGCTCGCCTGTGGCTGGACAAAGGTTGCAGTCGGCGTCACCACGCGACTGAGGCAACTAATGACAACGGCGCCGCGACTGGAGGCGAATGCGATCTGTTTCTCGATCTTGCTGGGCAACCACTCATCATCATCGTCGAGAAAGGCAACCCACTCGCCCTTGGCGTGATCGACCCCCACGTTCCGCGCGCCCGCGGCAGTCAAGGATCTGGGATTTACGATGACCTGCAGGCGAGGATCATTCAGCGTCCGAAGTACATCAGTCGTGTCTTCGTCGGGTCCGTCGACCACGACAATGACTTCAAGCTGTTCGTACGTCTGTTTGAATACGCTCGCGAGCGCCCGTAAGACCAGCTTCGGCCGGCGTAATGTCGGGATCACGACGGAAACCAGCGCCATTCATCAGTCTCCATTGCGAAGTATCGAGTTTTCGATATTCACCAGTAAAGAAGCATATAACAAAGCAGTGGCTTGTCTGAGCGCGCGGCGACGCTGAATTTCTCAAGCTTTTTTGGTTTTGAGCAACCGATCCTCTGGAGCGCCGGTTTCATTGGCGCCGGCCACCCATACAATCCTGCCTGGAACGCCCATGACCGTGGCGCCAGGCGGCACATTGTCGAGGACCACAGTATTTGGACCAATAGTTGAGTTATCGCCTATTGTCACTTTTCCCAATATCGTTGCGCCTGGAGATATCTTGACATTATTGCCTATGGTCGGCCGGTCGGTGGTGTTGGTGTAACCGACCGTGACCTGCTGGTTAATCCAGCAATTCGCGCCAATACGCTCGGCGCAGATGAGGGTGCTCACCCCATGCTGGATATACAATCCCGGACCGATATTGTGACCGTCGACGTATAGAGTTCCGAGGCGCGGGCACAACCAGTTAAATATTTTCGCCTTTATCCCCAATCGAAAATAGAAAAGGTTTCGGAACTCCGGAGCGAACGTCATGAATGTAATAAAAAGCACTATAAAATCATATAAGCTATTTGGTTTAGCTAAATGCGTGTTCTCCGCCCATTGGGCAAGATCAGCTTTCAGGATCCCGCTCCTGTCTGCGGATAACATCAGAATGAGATGAGGGACAAGCCGGATTGAACTCAATATCATGCGGGTCCGACGAAATGGCTTTTCCATCTTTGCCTCTAAACGACCGTTCTGAAAATGGGTGATGGCGAACCCGCGCCAGCGACCACGCATTTTTAATTAATTAGCACATAGGCCGACCATCTCGCATGAGCGAGCGCAAACCCGCGTCCCGTCATTCATTCTACCAGATCGCGACAGCCGGGCTGGAACAACACCCATGAAGGTTTCGGTCGAGGCGCGATGCCCAACATCGCGTCAACGTCGAACCGGCGCTGCAAGACCGAACTCCCGCCGATTCTCTACTGGAATTCAAACCCCATCGGAAGCGTGTTCCGACGGCTGAAGGATTATCGACGGATCCTCCTCACAGCCGCGCGCCTCATTATTCGTCATGCAATGATCCCCCTGCAAAAAACGCTCAAACATG
Organism: uncultured Alphaproteobacteria bacterium; assembly: GCA_963757985.1. Taxonomy (GTDB): domain Bacteria; phylum Pseudomonadota; class Alphaproteobacteria; order Rhizobiales; family Beijerinckiaceae; genus Methylocapsa. The sequence goes on from CAVWTQ010000003.1 coordinate 241,280, forward strand.
ATCGCGTTCGTAGTATTTCGCCGCATCTGTAAAGTATTTACTATAATCCGGGCCATAGGATTTGACGGCGGATAAATTGACCTTGTTCAGCACGACCCCAATTATGTTGCCCTTGTTGAGGTTGATGCTGTCAATAGCCTTGCGCACGAGGTCGCGATCTGTCTTGTTCCATTCGATCAAGAGGATCGTTTTGTCGGACATGCTCGAAATCACCGCAGCGTCCGAGACCGGCAGAACAGGAGCGCTATCAAGAAAGACGAGATCATAATGCTCCGCCGCAAACTTTAGCACCTCGTTCATTCGCGGCGAAGCGATCAGATCGAGCGAGCTTTTGCCGTGACCGCCCACGGGCACGACTGTCAATGACGAACGGTAGTGAATGTTTGCGATCTCATGCCATTCGGCGCGTCCGGACAGCAGGTCGCTAAGGCCTTTTGCGTGCGTGAGATGAAACAGCTTTGACGTCATCGGGCGGCGAAAGTCGCAGTCGATCAGAATGACGCGCGCGCCCGAAGACGCCGACGACATGGCGAGCGACGCCGCAAGCGTCGACTTGCCCTCGCCGGGAACAGTCGACGTGATCTGAATAATTTTAGCGGTCGCATCGTCATCCGTCCGCCGCAAGCCAAAGCGGATGCCACGCAATGATTCGGCGAAATGCGAAAATTGATTCGCAACCAGGTACTGGAGGACGTCGAGGTCGGACCCCTCTTGCTTGCTGTCGTCAGCTGTAAGAAGCGGAACGCTCGCCAACATGGGCAGACGCAAACTCTGCTCGACTTCCACCGGGGTGATAAATGTCGACGATCGCATCCGGTCAGGGCTAAAAAACTCGGTTACGAAAGCTCCGCCGACGCCGAGCAACAATCCGAGCCCGAGCGACGCGCCGGCAAAGATCGGAAGACGCGGAAAACTCGGCTTGTCCGGCACGCGCGCATTTTCAAACATGCGCGCCTCCGGGTCTTGCATGGTCTGGCTCTGCTCCAATTCCTTTAACTTATTCAGCGATGCGGCGTAAACCTGCCGGTTGGCGTCGGCGACGCTCTGCGCTTCCCGTAGTTTCGCCTGTCCATCGGCGTTCGCCCCGGCTCCCCCCGTCAGCGCTTTTAGTTGCTCCTTCAGGGCGATGACATTGTTACGGGACGAGGCGTAATCATTCTCCAGATTGGCGATGATGCGGCTTACCTCGGCCGATATTTGGCCTTCGATGGCGCGCCGCGCCTCCTCCATCCGAATGGCGTCAGGACGGGGAGTGGCAAATCCGCCTTGCGAGGGTAAGGGCTGCATTTCAGCCAGTTTGCGGAGAATTTCGGATTGCTGGGCGCGCAGCGACGTGATCACGCTCGACGCCATGACTTCCGGAAGACCCTCGACATTGCCGCCAGATTGCTGGACACGGCGAGCCTGCTCGACCCTCGCCTGTTTTCCCGAAAGTTCAGTCTCCGCAGCGCCAATCGCCGCATTGAGCTCTGTGATCTGCTGGCTCGCCACGGTCGATCCCCCGGACGCGTCAGTTGCGGTCAATCCATAGGTCTGCCGAATCTCGGAAACAGCTTCTTCGCTGCGGATGAGTTCCTTGCGCATCTCCTCGAGACGATCGCTAAGCCATGAGGAAGCGCGATACGCAGCGTCATGCTTGTTCTGCAGCTGATCATTCAAATAGGTCTCGCCGATAGCCTGCGCCAGATGCGCCGCTTTGACCGGATTGCTGGAGTTCACTGTGATCTCAATGACATAAGTTACGCCCTGGCGCGTAACTGAAGTGGCGCTCCGAAGTCGATCCACCGCGGCGTCGACGGGATCCTCGGGATCCGAGGAAGGATGTCCCGGCAATTTTGATAACAATCTTCCCAGGAAGCCCCGACCAACAGATCCGAATTCGGGGTCATTGTAGAGCTTTTCGGATTTGACCACGCGTTCCAGCAATGGGCCCGATTGGATCACTGATGCAATGCTGCCAATCTTTGCGGCGTCAACCGCGACCGCCAGACCAAAGTCCGTTCCGGGCCCGATCGCTCCAGGCGTTTTGGGGTCGATTATAATCGCGGCCGTGGCGGCGTAGCGTGGCGCCTGCATCGCGAACATGCCGACGCCAATCGCCAAGGCGAGAAAAGCAACGCCGGCTATGATCGGCCACCGCCGGGCAAATACCCTCAGAATAGATTGAACGCTGAAGCCCCTGGACTCCGATGGAGCCAGGCCTGCATCGCCCCGCCAATCATCAAGCGGCGTAAAACTATTCATCACCACCTCAATATTCCACTGCTTGAAAGGCACTAATAAAACCAGAAAATTGACAGCTAAAATGTATTTTAGCTCATTTTTATCCTTGGAGCGTAGTGAAAGCAAGGCCCAAATGGAGAACTTTCGGCCATGTTCCATCGCTTTGCAAAGGCCGGGAGGGTCGAGCCCGACGACGGGCCTTGCCGCGCTGCCTCAGCTTCTTGGGCATTTCCAGCCTGACTCGCCGCGTATTGAGGCCATTACCCAGCTGGGGCCGGGAAATGCGGCTACACGGGATTGTGACGTCTTGCGAACCCATCCTCTTTTTAGAATAATACAAGGGCCAAACCCTCCGGCCCGGTCGAACTGGCCGAACGCCTTCTTGGCGACTACGGCGGCGACAAGATGCGTCATCGCGCACATTGTGACGAATCGCCCCTACGCCGTCGCGCCAGCGTCAATGGTCAGCACCGTGCCGGTAATATTACCCGCTTTTTCACCCAGGAGATAGCTGACTGCGTGCGCGACATCCTCGACCTCGGCCAGGCGCAACAGCGCGGCGCGGCGTGCGACTTTGGCGCGATCCCCCGCGTCAAGACTGGCCGTCATCTCGGTCGTCATGAATCCGGGCGCGACGGCGTTGACGGTGATGCCGAGCCGCCCGACCTCGCGCGCCAGGGATTTGGTGAAGCCAATCAGCGCAGCTTTAGTCGAGCCATAGACCGAAAGGCCGCTATAGCCTGTCGAGCCGATGATCGATGAAATGTTCACGACGCGCCCGCCGCCCGCCGCCATCATGTTCCGCACGACATATTTCGTCAGCAAAATTGGCGCGGCGACATTGATGCGCAGCAGCTCCTCGATCTGCGAATTGTGCATGGTCGCGAGCAGGCCTTCCGTGCCGATCGCGGCGTTGTTGACGAGGCCGTAGGGCGCGCCAAACTGCTTCTTCAGGCGCGCCGCGAGATCGGGAATCGCGTCGAGATCGGCGAAATCAAATGGGACAAACGCCAGCGCGCCGGCGTCTCCCGCGCTGGCGCGCGCGATCTCGTCGAGCAGCGGCTTGCTCTCGCGTCGCGCAATGGCGATGACGCTGTATCCTTCGACGACGAGTTGCTTGGCGATGGCGAGGCCAAGACCGCGGCTGCCGCCGGTAACGATGACGTTACGCATGGCTGCGCGCCAGCTTTCCGCTGCCGACCAGATCCAGCGAAGCGACGAAGTCAATCACGGCCGGAATTTTGTGACGCTCAAGCCGGGCCTGGCAGGCGGCGATGATTTCCTGCTTCAGCGCGGCCTGATGATCACGCGAGTCCGCGTGGGCCGCGCCATTCTTCAAAACGACATAGGCGACGATGACATTGCCCATAATGGGGCTGCGGCGGGCCTTGACCAGCGACATGCGCACGTCGCAATGCAGATTGATGACGCTCTCCACTTCCTCGGGATGCACTTTCGCGCCGCCGATATTGATCACGCCGGTGCGCCGACCCATGAAAAAATAACGATCGCCGCGCAGCTCGACCATGTCGTCGGTGTCGACGAAGCCGTCATCGTCGAAGAGCGCCAGATCATCGCGGCCGACATAGCGCGTCGCCGTACGCGCGGAGCGGATGCGCAAGGATCCGTCCGCGACGCGCAGCGCCACCTCGCCGCCCGCGTCGATATAGGATGCCGGAAATCCTTCAAGACCGTCGGTAACCTCGAAGGCGACGCCAGCTTCCGTCGAGGCGTAGGCGTGCCCGATGGCCGCATCAGGAAAGGCCGCCCGCAAACTTTCAAGAATTGCGCGATCCGCGATTTCGCCGGATAGACGCACATATCTGATCGAGGGCGCGTCAACGCGCGGGCTCATCAAAAGCCGCCGCCAATGCGAGGGCGTCCCGGAAATATGCGTGACGCCAGCTTCCCGGCAACGCAGGATATAGTCCCGCGGCGGCTCCAGGGCGTCGGAGAGAACAAGCGTCGATCCGCCGGTCACGGCGCGCAGAAAAATCTGAAGTCCGCCATAGCGCCGAATGTCATAGAAGGTGCCCCACACGATGGGCTGTTTCGGCGGCTGTTTTATCGCGCCAAGCAATCCCTCGAGGAAATGAGCGACCAGCTTCGGCGGGCCCGTCGTTCCGGACGTGGGCAAAACCCATTCCGTGCGTTGACGCGGACCTTCGCCGCCGCCGCCCGCTCGCTCAAGCGGCGCGCAGATGTAGCGGGGCGAATTCGGCGCGAAGTCCAGCGTCTCTTCATCAGCGATGATAGCGTCGACGCCCGCCTGTTCGATCACGCAGGCGAGGCGCTCCGGCGCAAAGTCGCGCGGACAGACGACGAGACGCGCGGCGACGCCATCGAGTTCGATCAGCGCCAGCGCGGCCTTGAGCGGGGCGGCCACGGCGACCAATACCGACTTGCCATTAAGCTTCGACCGATGACCCTGAAAGATCGTTCCGCCTCTGATGTCGTCGAAGGCGACAGACTGTTCCGGGCCTCGCAACGAGGCGCCGCCTGATGCTCGCGACGCGATCATAAGGTCGCGCAACGATGCGGATTCAGCTGGCGCCATGTTCATAGAGCCTGACGAAATCGCCCAGCGTGACAGGAAAATACACTTCTTCGGAGGCGGTGAACGGATCGATCCCGAGTTCGTCCTCGAGACGCACGACGAGGATCGCGAAGCACAAGGAATCAAGCCCCGTATCCACCAGCGCGAGGTCGTCGTCGAGCGGCGCGAGCGTCTTGTTCTGCTCCGCCGCGACCTGCCGGATCTGCGAAAATATCGTTTCTCTTATCGACACCGTTGTTGCGCTCATCGTTGAAACCTCTAGAATTCTCAATCTATTTTCGCGACCTGCCTGGCGCAAGTTATTACCGGGGAGCATATGAACCAAAAATGATGCGCGCGACCTTCATTCGCCGCCGCGATCCGGCGAAGACAAGGCGCTTGGCGGCCCGCCCATTCACGGTCTTATTCTTATGAAATGTTGTTATTCGATGTTTAACGCAATCACCATGATTTAACCAACTATATAACATGGAAAAACCTTTGCTCAAAACCACAGCGGCGCGCGCCTTGGTCGATCAATTGATCGCCGATGGAGTGGATCATGTGTTCTGCGTTCCGGGCGAGAGCTTTCTTTCGGTCCTCGACGCGATTTACGAACGAAAATTGCCGCTGACGGTCTGCCGCAACGAAGCCGGCGCGGCGATGATGGCGGACGCCTATGGCAAGGCGACGGGCAAGCCCGGGATATGCTTCGTGACCCGCGGTCCCGGGGCGGCCAACGCGTTCGCCGGCGTGCATGTCGCGCAGCACGATTCGACGCCGCTGATCCTGTTCGTTGGCCAGGTTGAACGCTTCGTCAAGGAACGCGGCGCCTTTCAGGAGGTCGATTATCGCGCCATGTTCGGCGGCCAGACCAAATGGACGGCCGAGGTCGATGATTCGTCGCGCATCGTCGAATTCGTCTCGCGGGCCTTCCACACGGCCTGCTCGGGACGCCCGGGTCCCGTCGTCCTCTCCTTGCCGAAGGACATGCTCGAAGAATGCGTGTCTTGCCGCCCCGCGCCGCCGTGTCAGCCCGGTCGAGACATGGCCGGGCGCGGATGACATGCGCCGGCTCGCCGCCCTGATCGAAGCCGCGGAGCGGCCGATTTGCATCGTCGGCGGCACGCGCTGGGACGAAGAGGCGAGCCATGCGTTGCAAGACTTCGCGCGGACCTTCGATATGCCTGTCGCAACCAGCTATCGGCGCGCGCCGCTGTTCGACGCCGAGCATCCCTGTTACGCCGGCGATCTCGGCCTGAACGTCAATCCGAAACTGATTCAGCGCATCAAAGACAGCGATCTCGTCGTTCTTGTCGGCGGCCGACTGGGCGAGATTCCCTCGCAGGGCTATCGGCTGTTCGATATTCCGGCGCCGCGCATGACATTCGTTCATGTCTACGCGCATGCCGAGGAATTCGGCCGCGTTTATGCGCCGGATCTCGCGATCCACGCGACGCCGCGACCATTCGCTGCGGCGCTCCGGGAGCTGCGGGCGCCCGCGACGATCTCCTGGCGTGAGCGAACAAGGGCCGCGCATGAGGATTATCTTACCTTTTCGTCGACGGTGACGCCGTCGGCCGACGTCGATCTCGCCGAAGTCATGATCTGGCTGCGCGACAATTGCGCGCCGGAAACGATCATCTGCAACGGCGCCGGCAATTACGCCTCGTGGATTCATCGTTATTACCGCTTCCGGCGCTTCGCGACGCATATCGCGCCGACCTCCGCCAGCATGGGCTATGGCGTGCCCGCGGCTGTCGCGATGCAAAGACTTTATCCGGATCGAATGGTCGTCTCGATCAATGGCGACGGCGACTTTTTGATGAACGGACAGGAATTCGCGACCGCCGTCCAATATGGCCTGCCGATCATCGTCATCGTCTGCGACAACGCGAGCTACGGCACCATTCGGATGCATCAGGAGCGCAGCTTTCCGGGACGCGTGATCGGAACCGATTTGCGCAATCCGGACTTCGCCGCCTATGCGCGCGCCTTTGGCGGCTTCGGCGCGACGGTCGAGCGAACAGAACAGTTTGCGGAAGCCTTCGAGGCCGCGCGCCGCTCCCGGCAGCCCGCGATCATTCATGTAAAAATCGACCCGGATCGCATCACGCCAACGACGACGCTGACCGCCATCCGCGACGGCGCGATGGCGAAGCGTTAGGACATGAGACGCTCCGAATAACGCTGCGACGCAGCCGCGATCAAGACGACATGCGCAGAAGCGATGGCGACCGCCGCGCGGCGTCATGGGCAAATTCCCAATAGAGCGCCCGCGCCTTCTTGTAGACGGGGCCTGGCTGCAGCGCCCGCTCGTCGATGCGCGTCATCGGCGCGACCTTCTGAAAATTGCCGGTCGAGAAAATCTCATCCGCCGTGCGGAAATCGTCATAGGTCAACGTCATCTCGATGACGCTGACGCCGGCGGCGCGCAACAGGCCGATGACGCGCCGGCGCGTCACGCCATCGAGAAAGGTTCCGTTCGGCGCCGGCGTGAAAACGACCCCGTCCTTGACCAGGAAAGCGTTGGAATTCGCGAACTCCGCGACGTTGCCCAGCATGTCGAGCATGAGGCAATTGTCGTATCCGCGCTTCGCCGCTTCGATCAGCGCGCGTGCGCCATTCGCGTAAAGGCAGCTTGCCTTGGCGTTGACGGGCGCGGTCTCCGCCGTTGGCCGCCGATAGGGCGATAAAGTGATGGCGCCGCCCTTGGGCTCCGGCATCGGCGCCTCGTAAATCGTGAGACACCAGTTGGTCGAGGAGGGATCGAATCTGACGCCGCCGCCCAATCCTTCTTCGGCCCAATACATCGGCCGGATGTAGAGCTGCGCGTCATCGGCGAAGCGTCGCAATCCGTCTTCAACCAATGCGCGCCACTGCTCTACCGGAACCACCGGATCGAGAAGCATATTCGTGGCGGAGAGGTTGACGCGGGCCAGGTGAAGATCGAGATCGGGCGTCACGCCCTCGAAGGCGCGCGCGCCATCGAACACCATCGAGCCAAGCCACGCGCCATGCGTGCGCGGTCCAAGGATGGCTGGATTGCCGTCGCGCCAGACTCCGTCGAAGAAAGTCCATGTTGGCGAAAAAGTTCGGGTCGTGCTCGCGCGTAAAGCCATGTCCGGCCTCTCTGACGGCGCCAATTCGCCGAAGTGTGAGCCTGTTGTTTTGTCTTGTTGAGTCAATTGCGACCAGCGCGCCCGACGACCGGCCGGCTGCTCGATAATCGTGTTATCAGCGAAACAGATACAAAATCGACAAGGGCGAATGAGCTCGGTTGAAGCGCGCGATCATAACCTGATTTCCCCCGCGGCGATACGCCCGAACAGCGTCTCGTCCATACGAATCAAGTGCGTCCGTCCGGGGCTCTGCAAAATAAATAGGGTCGGAGATGTTTCGCGGGTCGAAGCCCTCAGCGACAAGCGCCTGCTTCTTGTGCTTGAACGTGTCCGTGATCTCGAGGCGTCCGCAAATACGCCAGAACAGGGGCCGAGCGTAATCGGGCAGGCGGTCACCGGTGTGACGCATCAAAGCCGGCAGATCGAACCGCTCGTCGACGGCGAGAGCCGCCATCCCGGCGCGCCCGTCGCAACCGGCGACCGTGACGCCATAGACGTTCGCCTCGAGGACGCCGGGAAAAGACGCGATCGCCGCCGCGACCTCGGACGTCGCGACATTCTCGCCCTTCCAGCGAAAGGTCTCCCCGATGCGATCCACGAAGTAGTAAAAGCCGCGCGCGTCCTTGCGCATGAGATCGCCGCTTCGCATCCAGGCGTCGCCCGGCGCAAAGACGTCGCGCAGAACCTTTTTCTGCGAATCCGCGCGGTTCAGATAGCCCTCGAAATTGGAACTGCCGTCGCGCGCATTGGGCTCGATCGCCGCGATGGCCTCGCCGACCTCGTCCGCTTCGCAACGGATGCAACGCCCCGCCGCGTCCCGCAGCGCCTCCTCGCGTTCGAAATCACATTTGACGATCTCGACATGAAAGCGATGCGCCATAAACGGCGGCACGCGCCCGATCGCGCCGGGCTCGCCCTCGACGTTGTAGAGCGAGAAATTGCTCTCCGTCGCGGCGTAGAATTCCAGTATCCGGGGAATGGCGAACCGGCGCTGGAAGGCGCTCCAGACATCGGGGCGAAGCCCGTTGCCGACGCAGAGCCGCAAGCGATGGCGCTTTTCTTCGGCGCCGGGCGGCGTATTTATGAGGTACCGGCATAGCTCGCCGATATATTGAAACAGCGTGCAATCGAAAGCGACGACGATCCTTCCAGAAGCGGCCGCTCGAAAAGCGTTCGCGGATCACGACGGAACCGCCTGCGAGCAGCATCGCCCACACCGCGACGACGCCGCCAATGGAATGGTACATCGGCAGGCAATTATACATGCGGTCGCTGGGGCGCGCGTCGACGAGGCCGGAAAACCACAGGCACCAGTTCATCAGGCGGCGATGACTGACGACGGCCGCTTTCGGCAGTCCCGTCGTGCCGGACGTATAAATATAAAGTGCGTGGTTCGACAGCGCGACGTCGCGCTTTTCGTATTCGGCGAGCGGCGCCGCGGAGAGACGCGCGACCTCAAGGTCGATGCGCGAAAGGCTCTCATCGTCGCCGCCATGCACAAAGATTTCGGCGATCAACTCGCCTTGGGCGATTGCGCGCAAGGCAGAGCGCGCGGAATTCCTCGGCGACAATAACATGGCGCGCGCGCGAAACAGCGATGCAATTCGCCAGCGATGCATCCCGGAGATTCGTGTTGAGAAGCGCGACGACGACGCCGACGCGGTTCAGCCCCAACCAGATCGCGACATATTCCGCGCGGTTTCCCATCATCAGGCAGACGGCGTCGCCAATCCGGAGGTTTTGCGCGATCGCCCAGCGCGCGTATTGATTGGAGCGCGCCGCAAGTTCGCCGAAGCTGAAGCTTTCATGCTCCGAAATGAGAGCCGCGGCGTCGCCGCGCAGGGCTGCGACGTCGTCGAATTCGATCGCGAGAATGCGTCGTGGATCGTCTTCGACATGCGCCGTCTTTTGAAGCGCGCGAAGCCAATCCCTGTTTGCGCCCGACCCTCGGCGGGCGGGCTCGACCTTCTCATCTAAACAGATAGCGCTCATTGCAGACGAGCTTAGCATAAATGGTTGAATGTTATTATATAGGGAAAATCGTCATTCATATCACGTTGCGATATCATTGGCGTCCGCTTGATAAAGACAGTATTTCATAATGAGAATAGCGGCGCAAAGCGTTTCGAATTGTGCATTTCTACACTTTCAAATTGCGACGGTCCAGTGTATTTTACAAATCGCTAATCATATTGCATTTGAACTGACAAATATCATCAAATTTTTTTCGCGCTCTGTAGCGGTTCCGGCGCATCTGGTCGCCGCAGCGGACGCGTCGTTAAGGGGTTCTGGATGCGTCGATTTCGCAGAGAAACAATTGCGGTCCACGGCGGCTATGACTGCGACCCGACAACGAAATCCGTCGCCGTGCCGATCTATCAGACCGTCGCCTATGAATTCGACAGCGCCGACCACGCCGCCGCCCTGTTCGACCTCGAAGCCGAGGGGTTCAGATACAGCCGAATCGCAAATCCGACGAACGCTGTTCTCGAGCAGCGCGTCGCCGAACTCGAGGGCGGCGCCGGCGCGCTCAGCGTCGGGACCGGCCAGGCGGCCTTGTACTACGCCTTCGCAAATGTCGCCGATTACGGCGGCAACATCGTCGCCGCGCCGCAACTTTATGGCACGACGCATACGCTGCTGGCGCATGTTCTGCCGAGGCAGGGCATAGGCGTTCGCTTCGCGCAAAGCGAGAAGCCGCAGGATATCGAAAGCGCGATCGACTCCGACACACGGGCCGTGTTTTGCGAGAGCGTCGGAAATCCGGCCGGCAACATCTGCGACATCGAGGCGCTGGCGAACATCGCGCACGCGCATGGCGTTCCGCTCATTGTCGACAACACGGTCGCGACGCCAATTTTGCTCCGGCCGATCGAGCACGGCGCCGACATCGTCGTCCATTCCATGACGAAATTCATGGGCGGGCATGGCACGACGCTCGGCGGCATCATCGTCGACGGCGGTTCGTTTCCCTGGAAAGATCACGCCGCGCGATTTCCGATGTTCAACGAGCCTGACCATTCCTATCACGGGCTGGTCTATGTCGAGCGGTTCGGCAAGTGCGCCTACATCGCGCGCGCGCGCAGCGTTTATCAGCGGACCACCGGAGCCGTTCTCGCGCCTTTCAACGCGTTTCTTCTTCTGCAGGGCCTCGAGACGCTCGCGCTCCGCGTCGACCGGCATGTCGAGAATACGCGAAAAGTCGCGGAATTCCTGCGCACGGACGATCGCGTGGATTGGGTGAATTATTCAGGTTTCTCCGACGATCCATACTATCAGCTGGCGAAGAAATATTTGGGCGGCCGTCCGACGTCGCTTCTGACGTTCGGCATAAAGGGCGGACTCGCCTCGGCGAAGAAATTTTACGATTCGCTGGAACTGATCAAACGGCTTGTCAACATTGGCGACGCCAAGTCGCTCGCCTGTCATCCCGCCTCGACGACGCATCGTCAAATGTCGCCGCAGGAACTCGCCAAGGCCGGCGTCACGCCGGAGATGATCAGGCTCAGCATCGGCATCGAGCACGTCGACGACATCATCGACGATCTCGATCGGGCGCTCGGCCACGCGGTCGCGAGGTCCGCTGGAACGCGCGCCGCGCCGATTGTTCTGGAGAGGGGTTAGCATTGCGATTTAAGTCCCGCACCGAGGCCGCGCCTTCCTTGCACGGCGCATCATTGCAACCGACGCGCGGCGCCATCGCCGGCGCGCGGCGCGATTGCCTCGAAATAGCGTTCGTCAACAATATGCCCGATTTGGCTGTGGCGGCGACGCAGGCGCAGTTCATGCGGCTCGTTCGTGCGGCTCTGGGCGAGACCGCATTCAAGTTCCGTTGCTATCTGTCGCGCAACGTGCGGCGAAGCGAAGAGACCCGGCGTATTCTGCGCCAGACGCATGATGATCTCGACGTCCTTTTCGAGCGCGGCGCCGATGTGTTGATCGTCACCGGAGCCGAGCCGCAATCGCCGCTTCTGACGGACGAGCCTTATTGGCCCGATCTTGCGCGCCTGGTGGACTGGGCGCGCGATCATACGGCAACCAGTCTCTGGTCATGTCTGGCGGCCCACGCGGCGGTGCTGCGCCTCGACGGAATCACGCGCCTCCGCGCGGCGGAAAAATTCAGCGGCGTCTACGCCTTCGAGAGAAACCTCGACGATTGTCTGGTGCGCGGCGCCGGTCCCATGGTCACGACCCCGCACTCCCGTTACAACGGCCTCGCGCGCTCTGAACTCGAGCGAAGCGGCTATCAGATCTCCTCATGGTCCGAGTCTGTTGGCGTAAACGTCTTCTGGCGCCGCGAGCCGAGCCACTTCGTGTTCACGCAAGGACACCCGGAGTATGATGCGGAAACGCTTTTGCGGGAATACCGTCGCGACGTGATCCGCTTTCTGGCTGGCGAGCGCGACGCCTACCCGCGGGTTCCGGAGAATTATTTCACGCCGCGCACAGCCGACCGGCTCGAGAGATTCAAGGCGCGCGCGGTCGGGCGGGGGCGCGGGGGCCACGAGGAAGTCCTCGATGAGATTTTGACCGCCGAGGAGTTGGAAATCGGCTGGGCCGCGGACTCGGCGCGTCTCTATCACAATTGGTTGGCCCCGGTTGTGCGAGAGAAAAGCCGGGCGGCCTCGCAAGGCGGCGCTACCAGAACGGCGCTCCGGCAGGGCGCAACTGCGTCGGACGAGTCCGCCATGCCCGGCGTGCTCGGACTCAAGGCCTGAATTCGCCGGCGACAGGGCGTCAACGCGCGCCATATCCGATGATCGCCTTGGTCTCCAGGAAGTCATCGAAGGCGCGGTCTCCGCGCTCGCGTCCGTTGCCGGAATGCTTGTAGCCGCCGAAGGGCGCGGCGATGTCCATCGGCGCGTCGTTGATGATGACCTGACCGGCGCGCAGCCGCGAGGCGACGCGCCGCGCGCGGGCGATGTCGCCGCTCTGGACATAGGCGGCCAACCCATAATCCGTATCGTTTCCGATCGTGATCGCCTCGTCCTCGGTCGCATAGCCGATTATCGACAGCACCGGGCCGAAAATTTCCGTCCGGGCGATCGTCATGTCATTCTTGACGCGGCCGAACACCGTCGGCTTGACATAGTAGCCGCGCTCCAATCCATCGGGGCGTCCGAGACCGCCGGCGACGAGGCTGGCGCCTTCCTTGATCCCCGTGTCGATCAGACCCTGAATCTTGGTCCATTGCGTTTGCGACGCCACAGGCCCGAGTTGCGCATTGCCGCTTGGATCGCCGACGGTGAAAGAATCCGCCGCCTTCGCGGCGATCTCCATCGCCTCATCCATCCAGCGCTGAGGAACAAGCATGCGGCTCGGCGCATTGCAGGACTGCCCCGAATTCCGCATCATCAGCGCGACGCCGGCCGTCACGGCGCGCTCGATATCCGCGTCGTCCAGAATGATGTTGGGCGACTTGCCGCCAAGTTCCTGCAGCACGCGTTTGATCGTCGGCGCGGCCGCGCGGGCGACCTCGATCGCCCGCCCGGGTCGAGCCGGTGAACGACACGACGTCGATATCTGGATGGGCGGCGATCGCCGCGCCGACGCCCGCTCCGTCGCCGTTGACGAGATTGAAGACCCCGGGGGGCGCGCCTGCCGCGTCCACGATTTCCGCGAAGAGACAGGCGGAGAAGGGCGCCATCTCGGAGGGCTTCAGCACGATGGTGCAGCCGACGGCGAGCGCGGGGGCGACCTTGCTCAGGATCTGGCTAAGAGGCCAGTTCCACGGCGTGATGAAGCCGCTGACGCCGATCGCCTCTCTGACCAGAAGGGTGGACCCGCGCGCTTCCTCGAAGGGATAGTTTTTCAGCGCTTCGATCGCGATGCTCAGATGGCTGGCGCCGAGGGGAACCTGAGCGGCGTTGGCGAGCCAGCCGGGCGCCCCCATCTCCTCGGTGACCGCCGCCGCGAGGTCCGCCTGCCGAACGCGATACGCGCTGAGGATGCTCTCCAGCAGTTCGATGCGCTCCGACCGGCTCGTCGTCGAAAAGCGCGCGAAGGATTTGCGCGCGGCGCCGACCGCGGCGTCCACGTCGGCAGCCGAGCCCAAGCTGATGCGGCCTGCGACCGTTTCAGACGCCGGATTGATCACGTCAAGCGTTCGGGGCGTGACGGCGTCGACCCAACTCCCGTCGATATAGAATTTCAGATAATCGCGCATCGCATGCCGCTCCCGCCAACACACAAGGATATAGGATCGCTGCTTTCTTTCGCACCTGCGAGGGACCGCGACCTGAGGAAATATCTTTCGCCGAAATTCCTCGCCCATCGGAAAGGGCGAGGCAATTGTAGATCGTTTCCAACAGGTCGGGGAGCCGCGCCGGCCTCTGTCGCATCGACGCTCGCGGGAATTCGATTTTTCATGTGCTTGCTCCAGACCAAAGGAGAGGCGCGTCGTCGCGATGGCATTTGCAATTTTTCAGCGCTCGGCGAGGACTTGCCGGCGACCATAAACGTGCCGATTTTTCGGGCTTGTCAAAGCCGTCAAGTCGAGCCAGATTTGCTGCGAGAACGTCGGCTATCCGGGCTATGAACCCAAATGAGCCACGCCGATCGCATTCCTTCCCTCGACGGCTTGCGTGGCGTCGCTGCGATCGCAGTGATGTTGTTTCATTTCAATGTCTTCTTTTTGCCGCAGGCGCGACTGTCCGCGATCCTGCCGTTGCTCAACCGGGGTTATCTCGCCGTCGATCTCTTTTTCTCCTCAGCGGCTTCGTGATGACGCATGTCTATGGCCGCGCGCTGGCGTCGAACTGGCGCGCGCACTGGGCGCCGTTCGCGCTGGCGCGGTTCGCCCGCATCTATCCCGTATTCGCTTTTACGACGCTGGCCATGTTGGCGCTTGTCGCCGCAACGGAAACGCCGCTGGCCGGCATATCGTTTTCCGGCCGCTCGCTGGCGCTCCAGCCCTTCCTGCTGCAACAATGGTATTCCGGCCTGAGCTGGAATTACCCATCCTGGTCGATAAGCACGGAAGCGGAAGCTTACGCATTTTTTGTCTTCTCCGCCGGTCTTTTCGTCACAGGGAGATATCCGCTTCTCATCACCGCCTGTTGCGCCGCCATCCTGGCGACGATGTGCATCGCAAACGGCGGAAGCCTGAATTTCTTCGAAGGATTTCCCGCGCTGTTCCGCGCGCTCTCCGATTTCTCCCTTGGCGCGCTTCTCTATCGCGCGCATGCCGGCGATGCGCGGCTCCTGCGCAAATGGGCCGCGGTTCTGGCGGTATTGTTCACGGGCCTTGGGATCGCAACGCGCATGGATTTCGTCATCGTGGCCGCGTTCGCATGCCTTATTTCCTATGTCGTCTATGCGACCGATGTTTTCGGCTGGCTCCTCAACTCCCGCCTCTCGATCGCTCTCGGCGACTGGTCGTATTCCGTTTATCTTTTGCACGCGCCGGCCCATTACGCCGTCATGGCGGCGTTCGCCGCGAGCGGTTATTCCATCAGGAGCCTCGACGTCTCGAACGCGAGGCTGTTGATCCTCGCGACGGCCCTCGGCGTCGTCGCTCTGTCGGCCGTCCAGTACAAGCATTTCGAGAGGCCGGCGCGCCGCTTGTTGCTCAATCCGGCGCTCGCCGTTTGACCCGAACGCGACCGCCGCCGCGATTTCACTCTGAACAGCGGCTCATCTGAAGCGGTCGGCTTCACGCGCGCAGTGCTTTCCAAGTGTATAGTCTACCAGATGTATAGTCTAAATGTAGCAGCGCAACCGGCAAATGATCTGGCCGGACGCTGTGCGACGCCGCGCTTTACGCAGGCCTGCGGCGCGCCGCGACGACGGAAAATTCGACATTTTTCGGCCCCCAACCCGGAACCGGCGCGCTCCGAGGTCCGCCGTCGCGTTTTGGTCTTGTCAAAAGCGCGCAGGCAAGTCAAAGATAAGATCTGATTGCCGTGGAAATTGGTTGGGTTTTTTCATTATTTATCAAAAATTAGTCTACTTTGCCTCGGCCTCGAAAACGCTTGGGAGCAATACTGGAAATACGAGAAATATCCCGTTTCGAGGAAAAGCGAAAAGCTGAGGGGTGAGGTTTTGGCCTGGCGGCGGGAGGTCTGGCGCTTCGGATATTTCGGGAATGCTGGCTGCGGCGGCGTTACTGAAGTCGATTGCGTCGAGCAACAGGGTGATCGCGAATGAATACTAAAATTGACGTGGCGATCATAGGAGCAGGTCCCTATGGTCTCTCGCTTGCAGCGCACCTCAACGCCGCCGGCGTCGAGCATCGCGTTTTCGGCGCGCCGATGGAAGCCTGGCGGAGCCACATGCCGCCGGGCATGCACCTCAAATCCACGGGCGAATCCTCGAACCTGTTCGATCCGCATTCGGACTTCACGCTCGAGGATTTCAGCCGCGAGAAGGGGCTCGACTACCACGCATCCCGGCTGCCGGTGAAACTCGAGACGTTCATCGCCTATGGGCGGGCCTTTCAACAACGATTCGCGCCTCGGGTCGAGCCGAAGCAGCTCGTTTCACTGAGCGCTGCGGATCGCGGATACGCGCTCGGCTTCGATAGCGGGGAGACCGTCACGGCCAAGCGGGTCGTGCTGGCGATCGGCGTTGTGCCTTTCAAACATACGCCCTCCGCCCTCGCCGATTTGCCTGCGGCGCTCGCGTCCCACAGCAGCGACTGGGGGCCGCTCGATCGCCTCGAGGGAAAGGAGGTCACCGTCCTCGGCGGCGGCTCCTCGGCCCTCGACATCGCGGCGCTTCTCACGATGCGAGGCGCCGCGGTCACCATCGTTTCACGCAGTCCGCGCGTGATATTCTATAGCCCGCCTGGTCCCGATCCCTCTTTGCTGCGGCGGCTCATATCGCCTTCAAGCGGGCTTGGCGGGGGATGGCCGTTGCGCATCTGCGCCGACGCGCCGCAACTCATCCATCTTCTGCCCGATCGGATGCGCCATGCGATTTTGACCAACACCCTCGGTCCCGCCGGGGGCTATTTCATTCGCGATCAAGTGGAGAGGAACGCGACGCTGAAACTCGCGCGCACAATTGAGAAGGCGGAGGAGCGCGGCGGACGGGTCCGCTTGACGACCGTCGGCGCGGATGGAGCCCGCGAGACGATCGAAAGCGACCATATCGTGGCGGCGACCGGGTATCAGGTGGATCTGCGCCGGCTCGGCTTCCTTGACGATCGCGCCCTTCAAATGATCCGCGCGGTCGATCACTCGCCGATCCTCAATGCAAATTTCGAGAGTTCGGCGCCTGGCCTCTACTTCGTCGGGCTGGCTTCGGCGCGCAGTTTCGGCCCGGTCATGCGCTTCGTCGTCGGCGCGGATCGTCCCGCGCGGCGGCTTGGCCGGCTGCTGCCGAAGTCTTTGCTGCGTCGGCCGATTTCGATCTCAGCCGCGATCCCGGAAAACTGAGGGACAGCCCCGGTGTCGGATTCCAGCAGGAAGTTCTTGTATGTAAATCCAGGCGTTTCTTCAGACTCCACCGGGTCGACCAAGCTGCCGAGATCGGAATTGCCGACAGCTCCGTCTCCAGCCAGGAGTGGCGAAGCTTCAGCCGCAACATCCACCGCCGGCGCGGCGGCCCGGGAGCTATCGGGTCCGACCAGGGTTCTCCTGGTCGCGAGCGTGTTCAATTTGCCATATCGGGTGCTGCGCTGCGCGCGCGCCGCCGGCGCCGAGGTCTACGTCCTCGGCGATACGGGCGCGCGCGGGCTGCGTCTTTCTCGCTACTGCCAGCGATACATCCCCAGCGCCTGCATCATCCATGGCGGCCGCGACGAGGCCCTCGCGCTTGAAATCAACTGCCTTGTCCGCGAGCTCGGCGCCAGCATGGTCATGCCTGGGGACGCGCCATCGACCAGAGCCCTTATCGCCTGCCGGGACCTGATCGAGGCGCCATGCTTTCCATTGCCGAGCCTTGAGCAATTCGATGTTCTCAACGACAAGTGGGCCTTCGCCCAGCTGTGCGAAGAACTGGGGATCCGCTATCCCGCGACGCAGCTGCTGCCCAACGCGGCGACCCTCGCGCAGGAGATTGCGATGGGCCGGCTCGAGCCCCCGCTGGTCGCCAAGCCGCTGAGCCGAAGCGGCAACGGGGGCGTCGTCTTCATCGACGGCGTCGATAACGAGAGACTGCTGAACATGATAAACTATCAGCCGGTGCTCGTGCAGAAACGGATCTCGGGACAGCATATCGCCGCCAGCATATTCGCGCGGGCCGGCAAGATCGAAGCCTTCGTCGCCAACTCCTTTCGGCGCCGGGTCTACGCCACCTTCCTGAACGATCAAATCCACTCCGATATTGCAAAAATCGTCGCTCGGCTCCATCTCGACGGAGTCTACAACTTCGACATGATCTTGCGACCCGACAGCTCGGTGTATTATCTCGAATGCAATCCGCGCTTTTATTTTTATATCAACCTCGCCATGATCGCTGGCGTGAACTTTGTGAAGTGGGGGCTTCCTGGCGCAAAACCTCCAGGCGCCGGCTACCTCGCAGACGGGGTGCGCGTTAGATTTCCCGAGGCTGTACTGGCCTCGCTGGACTTCCGGTGCAGCAAGCAGGACCGGGGGATGGCCGCCTATATTATTTCGGACCCTTTGCCGTATCTGATGGAAAAACTGAATCTGACGGTGTGAGATCCGCTTGCGTGATGCATAGGGGGCGGTCTGAACGCAAGTGGATCGCTACCGCTAGAGCGGGATGAGAAAAAGTGTAAGCGCTTTTTCGCCCGCATCCCGCTCTAAACTATTGGAATGATCACGTTCATGACTTTGGATCGATCAAAGCCATCTGATCTAGGGAGCAACCTCAATGGTCAGCGTAGCCTGGAAGGTTTTGCAGAATCCAAAAAAGGCTGTCGCCGCCCTCATCCGCGATCCTGTCGAAGCCTGGATTAAACTCGGCGAGTACGTGGACCTTCCCCGTGAGCAGCGCAAGCCCGCCTGTAAATATGTGGCTGAAAAAGATTGGGAGCATCGGCTGCACCGCTGCCTCGGAGTCCCATGGCCATGCGAGGCGCTTTCGGAGTTCAACGCCTTGTGGCCCGCCGTTATAGACCCTTTAAAGCGCGAAGGGGTTCGGGTTGGGCCCGAGAGTTTCGGTCCCTGGAATGACGGCGATCCCGCTTTCGTTCGGGCGATTTGGTGCCTGATCCGTCACCTGCGGCCGAGCAAGATCGTCGAGACGGGCGTCGCTCACGGCGTTACGTCGCGGTTTATTCTCGAAGCGCTTGAGAAAAATGGAGCCGGACATTTGTGGAGCATCGACCTTCCGCCTAACGCGATTTTGGAAAAGGAAGTCGGCGTGGCGGTCGCTGGTCGGCGTCATGACAGATGGAGCTACATCAAGGGCTCGAGCAGGCGGCGTCTTCCGGCGTTGCTCTCGGAGCTTGGCCAAATCGATCTTTTCATTCACGACAGCCTGCACACCGAACGCACCGTCCGTTTCGAGGTGGACCGGGCATGGGCCGTTTTGAAGCCGGGCGGCGCGGTGGTGATCGACGACATCGACGTGAACTGGGGCTTCCGGTCGTTCGTGAAGGCGTTTCCCAATTATCCATCTTTGATTTGCGAGGCCGAACCTCTTCAGCCTGATTTGAGGCGCTTCAATAAGAAGGGATTGTTCGGAGTCGTTCTGAAGACGCCTATTGCGCCAAATCACACGCAGTCGCAGATGTATTCCGGGCCTGGTGGCGCGCACTGAAGAGTATGCATGTCGGCGGGTTCTTGCAGGCCTGGATTTTGACCGCTGTCGGCGCAAGTCTGGCGAATATCGGTTGATGATATTTCATACGGAATTTTAAGTGGTCTTCGGCTTTATTCACCGTCGTTTGGCGCAAATGGGTCTCGTCGGCGCCCTCTCTGCTTGTTATGTTAGGCTTTGGCGTCGCGCTGCGCTTCCCTTGCACGTTGCGACTCATGCTCGTATTTTTTTCAGTGGAATGATTTTGGAGCGCATCATGGACGAGAACGGTCAAACGCTTGAGCAGACGCAGACGTCGAAGCGTGGTTTTATCGCGCTCGGAGTCCGGAACGTCATGGCGATAGGCGTTCTCGCCGCGTCGGCGGCGGTCGCCGGAATCGGGCCGGCATCGGCGATGGGAAGGGTTCCGCCCAGCGGCGGCGGGGGAGGCAGCAGCAATTGCTTCCTCAAGGGCACGAAACTGCGGACCGCTCAAGGCGAGCGAAAGGTCGAAGATCTGGCGATCGGGGATCTGCTGCCGACGGCTTCCGGAGCGTTGCGTCCGGTGCAGTGGGTTGGACATTATCGTTACACAAGAAGCGATCGCAGCAAGCCTTGGGTGAAGGATGTGCGGCCGGTTCGAATCATGCGTTCGGCGCTCGCCCCCAATGTCCCGCACACGGATCTTTATGTGACGCAAACGCACGCCATGTTCATCGACGGCGTCCTCGTCACGGCCGACCTGTTGATCAACGGAACGACGATCACGCTCTATGACGCGGACGAGCATGACGAACTCGAGTTCTACCATGTCAAGCTCGAGACCCATGACGTGATCTATGCGGAAGGGGCTCCGTGCGAAACTCTGATCAACATGAGAGAGAGCGCGAGCAATTTCGCCGAATACCTGCGCCTTTACGGCGCGCCGGAGACGCAAGCCATTCCTTGCGCGCCGGTTTGTTTCCGCGGGCCGCGCGGCGAACTGACGGCGCGGCTCCGCAACGTGATGTCGCCGTGGCGTGACCCGCAGAAACTCGATAGCATTCGCGACCGTTTGGCGGACCGCGCGATTTCGCTCCGGAGGCGGATGGAGGAGCTGGCGTGAGATCATCGCGCCGGCGCGCCTCAAAACGCGTTGCGGCGTTTTGACGACCGCCATTTGATTGACGGCCCCACGATCGACTGCGGATCGCCTGTTGTGGGAAAGAATACGTGACGCGATCGAGGCCGGCGGCGGGCTTGTGGATGGGGGCTGCGTTTGGCGCAGCGCTCGTCCTGGCTGCCGTCGTGCTCGCAGTCCTCGGCGCCGGCCAAAAAGGTACGAACGCCGCCCTCGCCGCGACCGCCCGCCTGTCGTTTCTGCTATTCTGGGCCGCTTATGCCGGGAGCGCGCTGGCGGCCCTGTTCGGCCCGACGTTTCAACCTTTGAAACAGCGCGCGCGCGAGTTCGGCCTCGCCTTCGCCGCGGCGCATCTCGTTCATATCGGTCTGGTCGGGTGGCTCTGCTGGATCGGCGCTGCGCCGGGCGCGTCGGTGTTCGTCTTCTTCGGCGTCGCCCTGATATTTACCTATCTTCTGGCGCTTTTCTCGATCGGAGATCTGCAGCGGGCGATCGGTCCCCGATCATGGTGGATCCTGCGGACCGTCGGGATGAACTACATCGCCTACGCCTTCTTCGTTGACTTCATGAGATTTCCGCTGCTGGGGGTCAAGCACATCGTCGAGTATTTGCCCTTCCTCGATCTTGGCCGTCGTCGGGCCATGCCTGCGACTCGCCGCATGGACCCTGCGGATCCGGCATCGGTGGTCATAGCTCTACCGATTGGCTTGCCACGAGTTGGATTATCGCGATCGCATTCCGCGAATGAGCTCTTGCTCTTGAGCCCCCCAAAGGCGGCCGCGCGTCGAACGATCGCAAGCCTATTCGGCGAGGCTCGGCGCCGCGCCAACGAGGAGATTCCGAAACGCGCTCCAGAGTGGAACGATACGGTCGTCCGGAACCATATGCCGGCAAAGAGAGCCATGTCCGGCGTCGGGATCGCTGTCGAATTCAATGTGTCCAACCAGGAAGTGATGAAATGCGCGAAGCGACGGTTCGTCCCAATCCGCAGCGGGGAGGATCGCCGTGAACACCCTCTCCAGCCCGCCATCTTCATAACTTGCGATGCTCATGGCCTTGGTGAGCGGATCCACCCGCCGCACTTCCGCAAGATAGGAAAGCCCCAGCCTCTCGACTCTCTCGCGCGCGCCCTGATCCAGACTTCCCCTGGCGATCACGCGCCGCATGAACTCGTCATGGTTCAATTTCTCTCCCTTTTCCGCTATGCCCGGACAGGGGGAGAGATTGTCGGTGTCGCATTCCCCCTTGCGAAGCTCGGCGAGATTGGGATCCTCCGGGTATAGTTCGCAGGCAATTTCAAGATTTTCGCGAAATTGCACCGAAAAGTAGTAGTAAGCGCAAGACACAGCCATAAGTTCTTCGCAATTCAGGGCCGACCAGTTGAGGCCGCTGATCTCGTCTACGATTTTCTGGTAGCGGGGGATCGTGACGACATTCATGACTCTTCTCCGCAAAGATAATGATTCGAAAAGCGACGCTGCAAACCGGATAGAAGCAACGCTATTTTTGCCAAATTGATTTTTCGAAGTGTAGCGTGAACTCACGTCGCGCGCAACCAAGAATACTTAAATGTCATAGTCCATTTGTGCGAATTTATGAAGACTTTTCGTAAACAACAGTTGTCTTTCTTTAGATAGCGGCGATGTCCCAAGACGTCTTGACAAAGTATCGGATCAAGCGGCGAATTGATGTTGAGGATAGCGTGCATATCCGCGATCCCGACAGCGAGGCTGCCGCCGGTCCACGCAGATTATTGCAGACAAAAGATAGGCTTTTTTGTTTTTGGCGCGAGGGTCAGTCGGCGGTTGCGCCCGGCGCGGCGATGCCCAACGGAACGGCGAGGCGGCGCACGGCCCTGGTTTGTCGCCGCGAACGACGGTCCTGAGCAGCCTCGCCGGTTGGCTTTTGGATGCGCGAATTTCGAAGACAACTGCGAATTTCGAAGACAACTATGGTCGAAGCCATGACCACCAGTCGACTTCAAGTTCCCCCGGGGCCGACCGAGCAATACAGCTCGGCGGAAGATCTCTTCCTCTGGATGAACGAGAATTTCGTTCGCTATGGCGACATCTACAAAGCTTCGGTATTTGGAAGCAACGTGTATGTGGTCAGCGCCCCCGAATACTGCGAGCGCATCCTGCGCTGGAATTGGCGGAACTACCCAAGGAAGGGCCAGATCGTCAAACGCATCGCCTTGCTCCTTGGCAATGGCCTCATCGCGAGCAACGGCGAGTTCTGGGCGAGTCAGCGGCGCATGATCCAACCCGCGTTCTGCAAAAACTCGATTGGCGGATTGACCGACATCATTGCGGGCGTCAACGCGGAATTGCTTGAGAAGTGGAAGCTCGCGGCCAAACGCGGAGAGGCCGTCAACGTCACGCACGACGTCAGTTGCATGGTCCTGAAACTCACGCTAGTCGCCATTTTCGGCGACGACTACGCCGCGGTCGCGCCGCATTTCAACATCCTCGCCGGAGAATCGGCGCGAGACTTCGAGTTCGCCGCCGCATTCCGTCCCCTTGGCAAAATCATTGTAGAGATCGCCGCGCAAAGGCGGCGCGACAACACAAGCGCCGCGGATTTCCTCGGCGCGCTGATGCAGGCGCGTGACAGGGAGCGCGGCGAGCCCATGCCGGACGCGCAACTCGCCCGAGAGGTCATGACCCTCGTCGTCGCCGGCCACGAGACCACTGCCGGCCTGCTGAACTGGATGTGGTATCTGCTGTCGCGGAACCCGCGGGCGCAAATCAGGCTGTCCGATGAACTCGATCGCCTGCCCTGGGGGGAGGCTCCCGCCATGGATGCGCTTGCCAAATACACCTATACCCGGCAGGTCATCGACGAGGCGCTGCGTCTTTATCCGCCGCTGTGGCTTATGACGCGCAAGGCGCTTGGCGACGACCAGCTTGGCGAATTTTTTGTGCCCGCGGGAACGGAGATTTACATCTCGCCCTACCTCATTCAACGCAATCCCGATCTCTGGGAGGCGCCGGACCGCTTCGATCCGGATCGGATGAGTCGAGACAATGGGCAGGACCGGCACGAACTGGCGTTGTGTCCGTTTGGCGCCGGTCCGCGGAACTGCATCGGCGAATTATTCGCCCGGGTTGAAATTCAGATCCATCTGATGATGTTCGCCAGGGCGCTGCGGCTGCGCTACGACGAAGCGAAGCCGCCGGAAATGACCACAGGCATGAATTTGCTCAGCAAGAGTGATTTCATCATGCAGCCGGAAATCAGGGCCATGGCGGCGCACTGACGCGCTGCGACCGCGCGCGGCGCGATCACACCGTTCGCGATGTCCAGGCGACGAGATCGGCGACGGCCTTGCCGAAGGCCTGGTTGAGCGCGGCGGCGATGGCCGGCGGGTCCGTTCCGTTGGCCGGAGCGGTCGCGTGAAACAGCTGCGAGCTGACGATATGGCCGTTCTCCGCCACGATCTTGGCGGAGAATTCGACGTCCGCGACGGGTTCTCGATCCGTTGTAATGGCGAAGCTGCGCAGGTCTATCACGAGTTGATAGGCGGCTGTGACATGTTCAACCGAGGCGGCGACCGCGGCCGGGAAGCCGGCGTTCTCGAAACTCTGGATGATCTTCTCCTGGATGAGCTTCGGCAATGTGTCGCTCCACTGCGCGTCGCCGAGGATTGAAAATTCGCCCTCCTTCGAGCGGCCGACCATCCGCTGGGTGTCGAGCGCATTGATGGCCGAGGGCTCCGCGACGGTGATCTGCGCGCGCGGCGGCTTCAGCGAAGGCGCGAACGCGCTCGGGGCGGTCAGGTCGTAGACCGGCTTCGGCTTTTCCGCCGCTCCGCCGGCGGTCATGCGCTCGAGGCCCGCCATGATGGAGTCGATGCGATCGGAGTTGCGGCCGAGCGCCTCGGAGAAGGTCTTGAGGTTGTCCATCGTGCTCTTCACGGATTCCGAATTCTCGCCAAGCATCTTGTCGAGGCGCTGAAGGGCTTGCCGCGCGGTCTGCGTCAGGTCTTGCGAGGCGGCGGCATCGGCGACGAGAACAGCCGGCTCGGCCGCCGAGACCGGCAACAGGGGAGACGTCGGCGCGCCGCCTGTGAGCGTGATCGCCGGGCTGCCCATCAATCCGCGGAAATTCACGCCGACCTTGGTGTCGGTCCTGAGCGGGGCGCCGCTGGCCACAGCGATCGTCGCCGCGACGCCTCTTGGATTGTCGGGGTCGAGCTGAAGCGCCGTCACCTCGCCAACGCGAATGCCGTTGAACTCGACGGCGGCCCCCGCCTGCAGGCCCGACGTCGGGCCTTCGAAGCGGATCCTGTAGACGGCCCGCTTCGTCAAGCCTCCATTGTTGTTCATCCAGTAGACAAAACCGAAGCCGGCCGCGATGGCGGCGAGCGCGAAGAGTCCGACCAATATGTAGCGCGCCCGTACTTCCATCGACTTCGCCTCAATTTGCAGGAATGATTGAGCGGGTGCGCCGCCTCGCGGGCGCGCTTGCCCTGGAAATACGCCTTCACCCAGGGGTGCTCGCAGGCGAGCATGGCGGCGATCGGCCCCTCGGCGATGACCTTGCCGTCGACGAGGGCGGCGACGCGGTCGCAGACCGCATGCAGGCTGTCGAGATCGTGGGTGACCATGAAGACGGTCAAGCCGAGCGTCTGCTGAAGCGTCTTGATCAGCGTGTCGAAATCGCCGGCCGAGATCGGATCGAGGCCCGAGGTCGGCTCGTCGAGGAAGACGATCTCGGGGTCGAGGGCGAGCGCGCGCGCCAGCGCGACGCGCTTGGTCATGCCGCCCGAGAGCTCCGCCGGATATTTTTCGGCGTCGTCGCCGGTGAGGCCCACCATGCCGAGCTTGGCCATCGCGACGTCGCTCCGCAATCTGATCCGACAGGTTCAGATATTCCCGCATGGGAAACTCCACGTTCTGGCGCACCGTCAGCGAGGAGAACAGGGCGCCCTGCTGGAAGAGGACGCCCCAGCGTCGTTCGAGCGCGCGCAGCGTCTGCGGGCTCGCCTTGTCGCGATCGACGCCGAGGACCGCGATCGCGCCCGCACGCTTGGGGAGCAGGCCGATGATGGTGCGCAGCAGGACCGATTTGCCGCCGCCCGAGGCGCCGACGACGCCGAGGATTTCGCCGCGGCGCACGTCGAGCGAGAGACCATCCAGCACGATCTGGTCGCCGAATCCGACCACGAGCTCGCGCACGCGGATCGCAATGGAATGTGGATCGTCATCCATTCCTACATTCCGATCGAGGCGAAGAATATGGCGAAGAAGCCGTCGAGCACGATGACGAGAAAGATCGATTTCACCACAGACGTCGTGGTCTTCAGACCGAGCAATTCGGCGCTTCCCTTGACCAGCAGGCCCTCGGCGCAGGCGACGACGCCGATCACGAGCGCCATGAACGGCGCCTTGATCATGCCCACCTCGAAATGGGTGACCGAGATCGCGTCCTTGAGGCGCGCGATGTAGATCGGCGGGCTCATTCCGCCATAGAGGTAGGCGACCACGCCGCCGCCGAAGAGAGCGGCCATCATGCCGAGAAACGTCAGGATCGGCAAGGCGCAGACGAGCGCGACGACGCGCGGCAGGAGCAGCACTTCGACGGGATCGAGCCCCATCGTCCGCAGCGCGTCGATCTCCTCGCGCATTTTCATCGAGCCGATTTCGGCCGTATAAGAGCTGCCCGAGCGGCCCGCCACCATGATTGCGACGATCAGCACGCCAAGTTCGCGCAGCACCAATATGCCGACGAGGTCGACGGTGTAATCCTCGGCGGCGAATTTGCGAAAATGAAAGAATCCCTGCTGCGCGATGATCGCACCGATCAGGAAGGTGATCAACATGATGATCGGCACGGCCCGCAGGCCGACGCGGTCGAGCTGGTTCACCACGGAGGTGAGGCGGAAGGCGCGCGGTCGCGCAAGGATGCGCATCAGCGCATCCCCCAGCGCCCCGAGCATGGCGATGAAGGTCGCGAAGTCCTGGCCGATGGCGAGCGTCGCGCGGCCGGCCGCTTCGAGAACGGCGAAGCTCGCCGCTTTCTTGGCGACGGTTGGCGGCCCCGCGGAGACGCGCTCGACCTCGCTCAGCAATCCGCGAAAATGCTCCGATACGCCAATGAGGTTCGCTTCATCGCCGCCGGCCCGGTAAGATCTTACCAGGCGCTCCACGAGACACGCGCCGAAGGTGTCGATCTCGCGGACGCCGCGCATATCGACGGACATGCTGCGCCCGCCGGGGCTGTGCGCGATCGCATCGACCAGCGGCTCCAGCGTCGCCGCGTAAGGGGCCGTCCACGAGCCGGAGGCGACGACGTCGAGGCGCGCGCCATGCGCCGCGCTCTGCAATGATAATTCGGGTTGCACGCTGTCCCTCCCTGTCGGCGACGTCCGCGGTTTCGGACGTTGTCGCGCAAACTTCTGGTCGTCAACGCGGCCAATCGCTGTGCGAACGCCGCGGCGTCATGCAAGAACGAAGCGTACAAAGGCGAAGAGTAGATGGTCGCAGGCAAGCCGCTTTGATCCTCGTCAACGCGGGAATCGGCGACGAAAGCATCTCACGTCGAAATTTGACCCGGTTAGCCTCGGGCGCCGCGAATTTTCGCTGAAGCCGCGCTCCGCTGCGCCTCGCTTGTCGGGGGGCGGCAGTCGGCGACGCGATCGAGTTCGTTCAGCTCCTCGGCATGTCGTCTCCCCCAGTCGCATAGCGCCAGCAATACGGGTTCGAGGCTGAGGCCGAGCTTCGTCGCGGAGTACTCCACCCGGGGCGGAACCTCGCGGAACACCTCGCGATGGATCAGACCATGCTCCTCCATTTCGCGGAGCTGCTGGATCATGACCTTCTGGGAGACCTCGGACACCAGTCGCTGAAGCTCGGACAGGCGTTTCGGTCTGTCGAACAGGTGATAGAGGATGATCGCCTTCCAGCGCCCGGAAATGACTTTGAGCGCCCGTTCGGCGGGCAGGGCCGGAAGGCGCTTGGGTGGGTCGAGCATGCTTACCTTTCGGTCAGTATCATACAAATTTGTCTGTAGCTCCAAAGCCGATTGTACCGCATCTGATCGCCAAGGACATCCTCTCCTGGAGACAGATGATGAAGGCAGTGCAGTTGAGCCGAATTCGGCGGGCCTGAGGTTCTCGAGATCGTCGATATCGCGACGCCGGTCGCCGGCCCCGGCCAGGTTTTGGTGCGGGTGAAGGCGGCCGGCGTCAATTTCGCCGACGTGCTGATGCGGCAGAACCGCTATGCGGTCTCGCCGCCGACGCCGAGCGTTCTCGGCTCGGAAGTCGCCGGCGTCGTCGAGGCGGTCGGCGAAGGGGTCGCCGGATTCGTCAAGGGCGCGCGCGTCGCCGCGCCGCTCTTCGCCGGCGACGTCTTCCTCGGCGGCTATGCGGAATTCGCGGCGATCGACGCGGACTATGTTTCGCCGGTGCCCGACGCGCTGTCTTTCGACGCCGCGACAGCTCTGATGGTTCAGGGTCTTTCGGCGCTCTATCTCGTCAAGCAGGCGCCGCCGAAGGGCAAGCGCGTCCTCGTCAACGCCGCCGCCGGCGGCGTCGGCACGCTGCTGGTTCAGCTCGCCAAGCGCGCCGGCGCGTCGAGCGTGATCGCCGCCGCCAGTTCGGCCGAAAAGCTTTCCTTCGCCCGTTCGCTGGGGGCCGACATCGGCGTCGATTACACGCAACCTCATTGGGGCGACGCATTGCTCGCGGCGACCGGCGGCGCCGGACCCGACATCATCTACGAATCGGTCGGCGGGGACGTGACGATGGAGAGCCTGCGCATCTTGGCGCCGCTGGGCCAGATCGTCATCTACGGCGCGCTCAACATCCAGCATTTCAATCTCGGCGTCGCCGACCTTCTCGGGCTGATCTTCAAGAACCAGTCCCTCACCGGTTTCGCCGCGGCGCCCCTCCTCACCCCCGCGACCCTGCGGGCCGGGCTGGCGGAATTGTTCGATCTCGCGGTCCGCGGCGAGATTGTCGCGACCGTCGGCGGGGTGTTTGCGTTCGAGCAGGCCGCCGATGCGCATCGCGCGCTGGAAAGCCGCGAGAGCCGCGGAAAAATCATCCTGACCCCATGATCGGAGACAGGCGATTTGAGTTCGCGCCGCGAGCGCGGCCGCGCCGGCCGACGCGTCAGATCGAGAAGTCGTCGCCGAAATCGGCGATGCGGTCGATGATTCCGCGCCGGATCAGCTCCGCGACGATCGCCGCCGCCGCCTGCGCCGCCGTCTGGCCGTCGCGGGCGACGACGACTTCCGGGTTCTCCGGCGCCTCATAGGGCTGGTCGATGCCGGTGAAATTCTTGATCTCGCCGGCGATGGCCTTTTTGTAGAGGCCCTTCGGATCGCGCGCGATGCAGTCCTCGATCGGCGTATCGACGAAGATTTCGATGAACTCGCCCTCGTCGAGCATGTCGCGCACGAGCTGGCGATCGGCCCGGAACGGCGAGATGAAGGAGCACAGGACGATCAGCCCGGCCTCGGTCATCAGCTTCGCCACCTCGCCGACGCGGCGGATGTTCTCGACGCGGTCGACCTCGGTGAAGCCGAGATCCTTGTTCAGCCCGTGCCGGATGTTGTCGCCATCGAGCAGCGTCGTGCGCGCGCCGTGGGCGTAGAGCCGCGATTCGACGAGATTGGCGATGGTCGATTTGCCGGAGCCCGAAAGCCCGGTGAACCACAGCGCCGCCGGCTTCTGGTTGTTCAGCCGCGCGCGGTCGATCTTGGCGACGTTCAGCCCCTGACAGGTGAATATTCGTCGCGCGGCGCAGGCCATGGGCGATGAGGCCCGCCGCCGCCGTCGCGTTGGTGGCGCGGTCGATCAGGATGAAGGAGCCGGTCGCATGATTATCGGCGTAGGGATCGAAGGCGATCGGGACCGTCGTCGCGAGATTGCAGAGGCCGACCTCGTTGAGGCTCAAGCGTCCGCGCCGCCATTTCGCCGAGCGTATTGACGTCGAGCCGGTGCTTCAGCTCGGTGATCGTGACGGGCGCGGTTCGCGAGCCGCTCTTTAAGAGGTAGGAGCGGCCGGGCAGCAGCTTTTCCTCGCTCATCCAGATGAGATGGGCGGCGAACTGGTCGGCGACCTCGGGCCGGCTTTTCGGGTCGGACAGCACGTCGCCGCGCGCGATGTCGAGTTCGTCCGGCAAGAGTGAGCGTCACCGCCTCGCCGGCGCTGGCGCTCGTCAGATCGCCGTCGGCGGTGACGATGCGCGCCACCTTCGAGGATTTGCCCGAAGCCGCGACGATGATTTCATCGCCGGGGCGGACGGTCCCGCTCGCGATCGTGCCGGCGAAGCCGCGAAAATCGAGATGCGGCCGGTTGACCCATTGCACGGGGAAGCGAAACGGCTTGCCGCTCTGGTCTTCCTCGACATCGACCTGTTCGAGAAAGTCGAGCAGCGCCGGCCCCTTGTGCCAGGGCGTATTGGCGCTCCTCGCAGAGACATTGTCGCCGTGCCGGGCGGAGATCGGGATCGGCGTGATCGATTTGAAGCCGAGCGGCGCGGCGAAGGCGGAAAAATCGGCGACGATCTTGTCGAAGCCGGCCTGATCGAAGCCGGTGAGATCGATCTTGTTGACGGCCAGCACGACATGCCGGATGCCGATCAGCGACGACGATCGCGGCGTGGCGGCAGGTCTGCGTCAGCAGCCCCTTGCGCGCATCGACCAGCAGAATGGCGAGGTTGGCGCTGGAGGCGGCGGTCGCCATATTGCGCGTATATTGCTCATGGCCGGGCGTATCGGCGATGATGAAGGACGCGCCGCGGCGTCGATACATAGCGATAGGCGACGTCGATGGTGATGCCCTGTTCGCGCTCGGCCTCCAGCCCATCGACGAGCAGGGCGAAGTCGATATTGTCGCCATCGGTGCCGTGGCGCTTCGAATCGCGCTCAAGAGCCGCGAGCTGGTCGTCGAGAATGAGGCTCTGCTCATAGAGCAGGCGGCCGATCAGGGTCGACTTGCCGTCATCGACGGAGCCGCAGGTGATCAGCCGCAGGGTCGGCGGCGCCAAAGCGTCCTGCACATCCTGCACTTGCGCGGGATTGCCGCTGACGGCCTCGAGCATCAGAAATATCCCTCGCGCTTCTTCTTTTCCATCGAGCCGGATTCGTCATGATCGATCAGGCGGCCCTCGCGCTCCGACATGGTCGAGGCGCGCATCTCCGCGATGATCTCCGGCAGGGTTTCCGCGTCGGAGCGCATCGCCCCGGTCAGCGGATAGCAGCCGAGCGTGCGAAAGCGGATTTTCTCCATGCGCGGGACCTCGCCCGGCAGCAGCGGCAGGCGCGTCGTCATCGACCATGATCAGGCTCCCGCCGCGCTCGACGACGGGGCGCTCGCTTGGCGAGATAGAGCGGGACGATCGGGACGTCCTCGGCCGCGATATAGTCCCAGACGTCGATTTCGGTCCAGTTGGACAGCGGGAACACCCGCATCGATTCGCCCTGCTTGATGCGCGTGTTGAAGAGGCTCCACAGCTCCGGGCGCTGGTTGCGCGGGTCCCAGGCGTGCGAGGCCGAGCGGTGCGAGAAGATGCGCTCCTTGGCGCGGCTCTTCTCCTCGTCGCGCCGCGCGCCGCCGAAGGCCGCGTCGAACTTCCATTTGTCGAGCGCCTGGCGCAGCCCTTCGGTCTTCATCACCTGCGTATGCACGGAAGAGCCCGACGCCACCGGCGAAATGCCGCGCCTGACGCCGTCCTCGTTGATGTGGACCAGCAGATCCATGCCGACCCGCGCCGCCATTTCGTCGCGGAAGGCGATCATTTCGCGAAACTTCCACGTCGTGTCGACATGCAGCAGGGGAAACGGGGGCTTCGCCGGAAAAAACGCCTTTTGCGCGATGTGCAGCATCACGCCCGAATCCTTGCCGATGGAATAGAGCATCACCGGCCGCTCGAACTCCGCGACCACCTCGCGCATGATGAAGATCGCCTCCGCCTCAAGCCGGCGCAGGTGCGGGGACGCGGAAGTATTTCACGTTTTATGCCTGTAATATATTGGATTTCACGGTAAAGGACAGGTTCATCTAGGCTCTCGCGCATGGATTTGCAACCGGGCGGCGTCCAGTGCGGCGCGCGCAGGTCAAAAGAGAAACTTCGGCGCGTCGCCTGGTTTCAGCTGGGTCGCGATCCCCGCATTCATCAGGACGACGGCGCCGCATGTACTGGCCAGCGCCTGATTGAGAGAGCCCTGCGCGTCCCGGAAGCGCCGGGCGAGCGCATTCTCCGGGACAATTCCGCTCCCAACCTCATTCGAGACGAAAATCGCCGGTCCCGCAAGGCGCGCGACGACGCCCGCAAGCTCCGCGCTCGCCTTGGCGAGATCGGCCTCGAGCAACATCAGATTGCTGAGCCAGAGCGTCGCGCAATCGACGACGACGATGCGGCCCGGCTGCGCCTCGCGCGCCAGCGCCTTGGCGAGGCCGCGCGGCTCCTCGACCACGGTCCAGTTCGGCCCGCGCTCGGCGGCGTGGCGGGCGATGCGCGCGCGCATTTCGGCGTCATGCGCCTGCGCCGTGGCGATCAGCACCGGCCGCGCGCCGGAGGTCTCGGCGAGCCGCTGCGCATAGCGGCTCTTGCCGGACCGCGCGCCGCCGAGAACGAGGAGGGTTTTGGTCGTCATGGGATTCCTCGGGTGGGGGAGTGCCAGGCGTGAAGGAATCTTGCCCTGCTCGGCCCCATGGGACGGTTCCCCTTAAATGCGACGGCTGACCCCAGCGCGAAGGGCTTTTGAAGTCAAGGACGGCGCAGAGCGCCGCCGCCTCCGGCGGCCGAAGGTCCTTGAGTTCAAAAACCCTTCGCGCTCTCCTGCCGCCGCGCATCTAAGGCTGACTATCGCCGGACGGCGCCGGCGCACCGCCTATTTGATCTGATAGTAGCCGATGCGCCCGTCGGGACCCTTCTTCCAGACGAAGACGACGTAATCGGCGCGGGTCACATCGCCCTTTTTGTCGAAGTTGATGTCGCCGATGACGGTCTTGAAATTCATGCCGGAATGCATCGCTTTGGCGACCTCCGCCGCGTCGAGCGATTTCGCCGCTTCGGCGGCCTGCTTCAGCACCTCGACCGCGGCGTAGGAATAGAGCGTATAGGTCTCGGGGTTGAAGTTCTTCGCCTTGAATTCCTGCACGACTTTCGCGGCCTCGGGGCGGTCGCGCGGATCGGGCGGGAAGGTCATGAAGGTGCCCTCGACGCCGGGCCCTGCGATCGCGGCGAATTCGTCGGAGGCGATGCCGTCGCCGCCCATCATCACGGCGTTGACGCCCTGGTCGCGCATCTGGCGCAACAGCAGCCCGCCCTCGGTATGCACGCCGCCCCAATAGACGATGTCGGCGCCCAACTCCTTGATCTTCGAGACGACCGCCGAATAATCCTTCTCGCCCTTGTTGACGCCTTCATACAGCACCTCGGTGACGCCGAGCGCGTTGAGGCTTTTCTTGGTCTCGTCGGCGAGGCCTTTGCCATAGGTCGTCTTGTCGTGGACGATGGCGATTTTCTTGGCCCCCTGAGCGGCGAGGAATTTCGCGGCGACGGAGCCCTGCTGATCGTCGCGTCCGCAGGTGCGGAAAATCGTCTCGATGCCGCGTTCGGTGATTTGCGGATTGGTCGAGCCCGGCGTGATCTCGAGGATGCCCGCCTCGGCGTAGACGTCGGAGGCCGGCATGGTGACGCCGGAATTGAAATGGCCGACGACAAAGGCGATTTGATCGCCGACGAATTTATTGGCGACCGAGACGCCCTGCTTCGGATCGGCGGCGTCGTCGCCGACCTCGATGCTGATCTGCTGGCCGAGGATGCCGCCGGCGGCGTTGATGTCGGCGACTGCCTGTTCGGCGCCCATGCGCAACTGCGCGCCGAAGGTCGCGTCTGGGCCCGTCACCGGCGCGCCGACGCCAAGCCGGACGTCGGCTTGAGCCGCGCCGCAAAGGCTCAACGCGGCCAGAAGGGCAAAGACAGGGCGACCGGGGGCGAGATAAGCGAAGCGTTTGCGAGGACGTTCCATGAGCAGATTCCTTCGTTGTCAGTCGTCCCGCGCGAGGATGGCGCCATATTGCTGTTGCATCTGGCGCCGCCGCGTCAGTTTGAAGCCCGCGAGCATGAATCCTAACGCCGCGGCGAAATCGAGGCCATAGGCTCCCGCCGACAAGAGCGGCTCGGCGAACAGGGCGTAATGCAGAAAGCGCACCATCGCGGCTATCCCCAAGGCATAAATCAAGGCCTGCCAGAAAGGTCGCCAGCGTCTCGCCAGCGCCCGCCCGGCGGCGAAGGAGGCGGCGCCGCCGATGATGACGCTGAGGCCGAGAAAGATCAAAAGACCGTGGAGGTCGAAGAGGGGAGTCAATGGCCGCCCTCAAGATAGGCGGCGCGGATTTCAGGGCGCGCCAGCAGCTCATGGCCGGCGCCCGACATGGTGATCGCGCCATTGACGAGGACAAGCCCGCGATCGGCGAGTTTTAACGCGTGATAGGCGTTCTGCTCGACGAGAAAGACGGTGAGGCCTTCGCGTGCGGTTCAGCTCCTTGATGACTTCGAAAATCTGCTTGACGATCAGGGGCGCCAAGCCCAGCGAGGGCTCGTCCAGCAATAAAAGGCGGGGCCGGCTCATCAGCGCGCGGGCGATCGCCAGCATCTGCTGCTCGCCGCCCGACAAGGTGCCGCCGCGCTGGCCGGCGCGCTCCTTGAGGCGCGGAAAGATCGCGAAGATTCGTTCAAGATCCCGCGCGAAGTCGGTGGGCGCGCGCCCTTGGCCGAGCGAAGCGCCGATCTGCAGATTCTCGAAGACGCTCATGCGCGGAAAGATGCGCCGCCCCTCCGGCGATTGCGCGAGGCCGAGGCGCGCGATGTCGTGGGTTTTAAGCCCCGTGATGTCGCGTCCGTCGAAATGGATCGCGCCCTGCCGCGCGCGGGGATTGCCGAAAATCGTCATCATCAAGGTTGTCTTGCCGGCGCCGTTCGCGCCGATCATGGTGACGATCTCGCCCTCGTTGATGTCGAGATCGACGCCTTTCAAGGCGATGATGTTGCCGTAGTAGGCCGTGACGCCCCGCATCGACAACAGGGGGCTTGATGGCGCCCCGTTCATGCGCTGATCCTGTCCCCTTTCGCCGCCGCGATTTCGGCCGCGTCGTCGACCCCGAGATAGGCCTTGATGACGTTCTGGTCCTCGCGAATCTCGCACGCGCGCCCATCGGCGATCTTGACGCCATAATCGAGCACGACGACGTGGTCCGAAATCTCCATGACGACCGACATATCATGTTCGATGAGAAGAATGGACGTCCCATGTTCATCGCGAAGGCTGAGCAGGAGGGCGTTAAGCTCGTGCGATTCGCGCGGGTTGAGGCCGGCGGCGGGCTCGTCGAGGCAGAGCAGCACCGGGGCGGCGCACATCGCGCGGGCGATCTCGACGCGCCGTTGCGCGCCATAGGGCAGGGCGCCGGCCGGATCGTCGGCGCGATCGATGAGGCCGATCCTGTCGAGCCAGTAGCGGGCGACCTCCATGGCCGCTTTCTCGCGCGCGCGATAGCCGCCAAATCCGGTGAGGCCGGAAAAGCCCAAGCCCCCGCCAATGAGGCGATTATGCTGCGCGATGATGAGGTTTTCGATCAGCGTCATGCCCTGAAACAGGCGGATGTTCTGGAAGGTCCGGGCGACGCCGGCGTATTTCGCGATCTCGAAATCGGCCATGCGCTCAAGCAGGAAAATCTCGCCCGAGGCCATGCCGGCGCGCCATCGTCCCGTTTGCGTCAGGGCGCGCACATCGTCCGCCGCGGCGCAGCCGGTGCGGGCGAGCGCCATGCGCCCGCCGCAACTGCGGTAAAACCCCGTGATGCAGTTGAAGACGGTGGTTTTGCCGGCGCCGTTCGGTCCGATGAGCGCGGTGATGTCGCCGCGTCCGACGGTGAAGTCGAGACGATCGACCGCGATGAGCCCGCCAAAGCGCATCGTCAGCCCTTCGATCGCAAGGAGCGGCGCGGAGATCCAGCGCATCAGCCATGCCCCTCTTGCGCCAGAGCGCCGACGACGGGCTTTTGCTTGATGAGAAAGATCGAAGGTTTGCGGATGGCGATGAGGCCGCGCGGCTTCCAGTTCATCATCGCCACCATGGCGATGCCGACGATCAGCATGCGATATTGCGTCGGATCGAAGGCGTCGCCGAATATCGCCTTCAGGCCGTCGAGTTCGCGCAGCAATTCGGAGCCGCCGATGATGCCGATGGCGGCCAGCGCGACGCCAAGCTGCGAGCCGCTGCCGCCGAGCACGACGAGAGCGAGAATGGTGGCCGATTCCATGAAGGTGAAGCTGGTCGGCGAGACGAAATTCTGCCGCGCGGCGAAGAGCGCCCCGGCCATGCCGGCGATGGCCGCTCCAAGAGCGAAGGCGGTGAGTTTGGTCGCCACCGTATCGATGCCGAGCGAGCGACAGGCGATCTCGTCCTCGCGCAACGCCTCGAACGCGCGCCCAATCGGCAGACGGCGCAGCCTGAGAGTCAGGAAATTGACGAGGAGCGCCATGGCGAGGACGAGGTAGAAAAGGAAGATCAGCCGGTGGACCGGCGCAAATTTCAGCCCGAACAGGGCGGCGAAGCCGTGCGGACCGGCGACGAACGGCAAGCCGAAAAAGGTGATGCGCGGAATCGAGCTGATGCCGGCGTCGCCATTGGTCAGCGCCGTCCAGTTGGTCAGGACGATGCGGATGATCTCGCCGAAAGCGAGGGTGACGATGGCGAGATAGTCGCCGCGCAGCCTGAGCACCGGAAGGCCGAGCGCAACGCCCCAGAGCGCGGCCAGCGCCCCGGCGATGGGCAGGCAGATCCAGAACGACCAGCCGAAATGCGTCGAGAGCAGCGCGTAGGCGTAGGCGCCGACGGCGTAGAAGGCGACATAGCCGAGGTCAAGGAGACCGGCGAGTCCGACGACGATGTTGAGGCCCCAGCCAAGCAGCACATAAAGCAGGATCTGGACGCCGAAATTATCGATCCATTTCTGCGCGCCGGCGGGGCCGAACAGGGTCAGCATGACGATCGGAAAGGCGATGAGCGCGGCGATGCCGGCGCTGCCGGCGAAGCGCGCCGCCATCGCGTGGCTGCGCGGCGGCGCTTCGGATTTGGCCGGCGCGCGCGCGGACCGGCGCGGAAAGGCCGCGACGATAAAGCGGATCACGAAAGCCGCGAGCGCCGCGGCGAGGACCGCGGGCCAGCGGCTTTGCAGATAGAGTTCGTTCGAGAAGTTCTGGTCGGTGCGCCAGGCGAGAATCGGGAAGGCGAGGCCGAACATGATGGCGCCGGCCTTCGCGGCTTCGGTGAGGGCCGCGCCCAAACGGCTGGAAACGCTGGAATCCGGGCTGGAACGATCGGGGAAAATTGGCGCCGGCCCTGGCATCTCGCGCCCTATACTTTCTCGACGTCGGGGCGGCCGAACAGGCCGGAGGGCATGAAAATCAGCGTGACCGCAAGGATGGAGAAGGCCGCCACATCCTTGTAATCGCTTGAGAAATAGGCCGCCCAGAAGGTCTCGATCAGGCCGATCAAGAGGCCGCCAAGCACGGCGCCCGGCAACGAGCCGACACCGCCGAGCACCGCCGCGGTAAAAGCCTTGACGCCCGGAATAAAACCGTCGCCAGAGTTAATAACGCCATAGTAAATTATGTATAGCACGCCCGCCACCGCCGCGAGCGCCGCGCCAATGACAAAGGTCAGCGAGATCGTGCGGTCGACGTCGATGCCAAGCAGCGCCGCCATGCGGCTATCCTGTTCGCAAGCCCGCTGCGCCCGCCCGAACGACGTTTTCTGCACGAGAAACCAGAATCCGCCAAGTAGAACGGCGGTGACAGCAACGATCAAGACTTGCTTCAGCGAAAGCGTGACGTCGTAGCCCCCGCCATGAGTGACTTTTATTACTTCAGTGAACAGGGGCGGCAGCGCCTTGTTGCGCGGCCCCTGCAGCACATACACAAGATTAGAAAGGAAGATAGACATGCCGATCGCCGAGATCAGCGGGGCGAGGCGGAACGAGCCGCGCAGGCGCCGGTAGGCGATGCGCTCGATCATGAAACTCCACAGCGAGGTCAGCGCCATCGAGGCGAACAGGACGATGACGAAAGCGAGCGCAAGCGAAGCGATTCCAAGCAGTTGCGTGAGCGCCAGAAACAGAATGAGCGCGATGAACGCCGACAGCATGAAAACGTCGCCATGCGCGAAATTGACCATGCCGATAATGCCGAAGACCATGGTGTAGCCGATGGCGATCAGGCCATAGATCGAGCCGAGCGTAATCCCGTTGATCAATTGCTGCAGGAAAATCTCCATGAGAGTCCTTTGGCGCTCTTTTGCGGTAAAGTTTTGATTCGTCGACGGTCGAAGCCGAATGCTTCTGGCCGAGACATTGCTTCGTTGGGGTCTTGCTTGCAAGTAGGGCGCCCTTACGGCCGCTTCGCGCCCTGCTGCGCTTTGTCGGTTGCGCGAATCTTGCTATCAAAGGGCGTCTGTTTCCCGCCGTTCCGGCGCGCGCGACAGGGAAGCAGGAGTTTTGTGACGAATATGGCCGGATCCAGCTTTGGCGGCGCCGACATCGCCGCGCCGTCGGATTTTGTCCCAGACCCCGCGCATTTTCGCGAAGCGATGAGCCGCGTCGGCGCGTCGGTCCATATCGTCACGACCGCGGGGCCTGCGGGTCTCGCCGGGATCACCGCGACCTCGGCGACGTCGGTCTCGCTGGAGCCGGCGACGATGCTGTTTTGCATCAAGAAGACATCGCCTGCGGCGGCCCGGATGATCAAGAACGCGGTGTTTTGCATCAACGCCTTGAGCCCAGCGCATCGGGCGCTGGCGGAGGTTTTTGCGGGCCGCACCGGCAAGCATCTCGAAGAGCGCTTCGAGGGCGGCGACTGGCGCAAACTCGCGACCGGCTCGCCTGTGTTGCGCCAGGCGGCCGCGTCCTTCGATTGCCGGCTCGTCGAGGCGAAGCCGGTCGGCACTCACTTCGTGATGATCGGGCTTGTCGAGGCCGTCGCCTATGGCGCCGAAGGCGATACGCTCGCCTACGTTCACCGCGGCTATAGAACGCTCTAGGAGCGCCCGGCGACGCCGAGGTCAGCGCCGCCGGGGAGGTTTGCGCGCCGCCTTGCCTTTTGACGGCGCCTTTTTTCCGGCTGACCTTGCTGCGGCTTTTGCTGCGGGTTTCTTAGTCGCAGCGGGCTTCGATTTCCGCGGACTTGATCGGCGATTTCGTCGCCGCGCGTTTTCTGGCGACAAGGGCTTTGTTCGCCGCGGATTTCTTGACCGGAGCCTTCGATGCGGTTTTTTTGGCGGAAGTCTTTGCGACCCGGGCCTTCTTTGGCGCGCCTTGCTTTGCCACCATTGTTTTCGCCGGCGTTTTCTTGCGCTGAGCCTTTTTCGCGGCCGTCTTCTTTGCGGGCGCCTTTTTTGCCGGCGCTTTGATCGGCGCCCGATGGGTGATGCGCGCCCGCGCGCGTCTCCCGGCGGCCTTGCGCGCCGCCGCGGGTCGTCGCGCCGGGGCCTCGGGGGCGGTGAGAAAATCGATCACGGCTTCCGCAAAGGCGTCGGTCTGCTCGATGGGCGAGATATGCGACGATTCGAGCGTCACGAGCCGTGCGCCGTCGATGGCGCTGGCGACGGAAGCGCCGAGTTCCGGCGGCGCCGACAGATCATGGCGCCCGACGATCACTAGCACCTTTTTCCGGATGGACCTGATCGCTTCGCGCTGATCGAAGTCGCGCAGGGCGGCGCTTGCGGCGGCATAGCCCTGAGGCGAGGTTTCGCGCAAAATGAACAGGACCGCCTCGACCGCCTCGGGATCGGCCTCGCGAAATTCCGGCGTGAACCAGCGCGCGGTGACGACCCCGGCCATAGCCTCGAGACCCTCTTCGCGCGCCGCGAGAATGCGGGCGTTCCAGATGTCCGGGGTTCCGAGCTTTGCGGCGGTATTGGCGAGCACGGCGCGCCCGATCCGCTCCGGCGCAGCGATCAGCGCGGCCTGGCCGACGATGGCGCCCATCGAGAGGCCGAGCCAATGCGCTTTTTCGATGCCGAGCGCGTCGAAGATCGCAATGGCGTCGCGCGCGAGCTGCGCGACTGAATAAGGCCCCTCATTCGCGACGCTCCCGCCATGTCCGCGCGAATCCCAGCGCAGGACGCGAAAATGCTCGAGCAGGGCCGGCATCAAAGGCTCCCACACCGCGAGGCTGCCGCCGAGCTGATGCGCGAGCGCCAAAACAGGCTTGTCCCCATCGCCTTCGAGTCGGACGTTGAACGCCTCGCCCGCAATCGTTATTTCGGTCATTCCGCCGCTCCCCTACGCATCGATGCGCGGCCATTTCTCCAGCCGCAGTGCAAATCGGCAACTTCTTTCCGCCTTTTTGCGGTCGACAGCCGCTCGCGGGCGAAAGCCCCCCAGGCTTGCCGGCAGGGCGCGCCGGACTTAAGCGCGGCACGCGAGTTGCTAGCCAAAATTACGACGCAACGTAACATTAAGGTGACGCGCGTTGAATGGAGGTTTGTGCGGCGAACGCCGCAAACTGGCGAAACCGCGCAACGCAATCGGCTGTTTTGGCGTTGCTGGCTCGGAGGTTGATCGCAATGATTGAAGCCAAGAACGTCAAGACCCGCGTGTCCGAGGATTTCATCAAGCAGCTGGCCGGCTATGGCCTGGCGACGGCGGAGATCCTTTACCGTCTGCCCGATCATCCGCGCCTGTTGCAGACCTATATCTGGCAGGACTACGACCTCGCGCCGGACTTTCCGACCTTGATCAAGTTTTTAAATTTCTGGACGCAAAAGCTCGAAGGTCCGCTCCATAGCGTCCGCGTCGGACATACCAAGCTGATCCGGCCGGCCGAGATCAGGGCGATCGACGGCGAGTTCCGGCTGAACTGAGCCGCTGGCGATCTGCGGGTCCGTCAGGCGCCGGCCCGACGCGTCCTAATCATCCCCGTCCGCAAGGAGCATGATCGCGAAGCCCATCTGCACGCTCCCAAATGTCAAGCCAAACATGAAAGCGAGGAGCCCCAGGGCCAGCCAGCGATCGCTTGATGCTCCAATTAATGTTCCGATCCGGAACAGGTCCTGGGAGACCATCAATGCAACCGCGACGAGGCCGATTGAAAAACCGATCAGGGCGTGACGGATAAGGAATTTGACGTGAGCAGGCATGCGACTTGCGCTGTTTGAGCTGGCGACCGCTACCGATCGGGGGCAAAGCCGGCGCTTAACCTCCTTGCCCGCCCCGGACGACAATGCGGTCGCGAAAGCATGTTAACTCTTTGGAGGCCGTTTCGTTTACTCGTTTGGGAGCGGTTTTGTCGCGCGGGGCCGCCGCGGGGGCCAAATTTCCCCTCGACGCCCGGGGATTCGGCGAGGGCGGGTCGCCCGCCACGCCAAACTGATCGATCCGGCTCAGATCATGGCGATCGACGGCGGGCTCCGGCTGAACTGACAACGCCATCCCAAGCGGCTGGCGGCGCGAACCCGCGCTCGTCTCATTGGTGCGCGACAGCGCCAGGCGCGCCTCCCAGAGCTTTCCCCTGCGGCGCTTTTGAGCAGGCGACACAAAATTGTTTCGAGGCCGCGGGCATCCTAGCGCGCGGTCGACGCTATTGTGATGGACGAAGCCAGGGAAATTGACCATGCAATAGGCGCTTGGAGCAGCGGAGCCGGGCAGATCCAAGAAGGGGATGCGATATGAATTGGAGTGTAGTGATAACAACGCGGAACCGAGCCGCGATGCTTCGGCGCGCAATCGAGAGCTGCATCAAGCAGACGATGGCCTGCGAAGTTGTCGTCGTCGACGAGGCGTCAACCGACGATACGCCCAATGTCGTCGGGCAGTACCCCGGCGTCGTCTACATCAGGAACGAGCAACCATTAGGACACTCCGGGGCCGCCAATAAAGGCATTAGCGCCGCGCAAGGCGACTGGATCAAGCCAGTGGACGATGATGACTGGTTGGCGCCAAATTGTATCTCGGCGCTCGATGGTGCGGTCTCCATCGCTTTGGCTCGAGGCAAAAACCCGGTGATCGCATCGGGTCGCTCCGTGAATGTCGATGAACATGAGGCGATCCTTGGCGAAACGCGCCAGTTGGACCCTGGCCTCGTCTGTCTGCCATC
The DNA here is from genome assembly GCA_963757985.1 of uncultured Alphaproteobacteria bacterium. GTDB lineage: Bacteria > Pseudomonadota > Alphaproteobacteria > Rhizobiales > Beijerinckiaceae > Methylocapsa. The sequence goes on from CAVWTQ010000003.1 coordinate 283,047, forward strand.
GCGCCAGCTGTTAGAAATGATGATGATCGAGCAGGCGCCGATTGGAACGCCTGTCCAGGTCGGACATAGCCGCGCGGCGGCGATCGCGTGCGGCGGATGGAATGTAGACAGAAAAGTTTCCCTTCAGTATGGGGATGAAACGGAATTTTGGATCAAATTGGCGGCGCGAGGCGATGCCGTTTTCTTGCCCGATATTGTTTCGTACAGGACGATATGGGCTCAGGGAACCGCCGCGAGTTCCGCACACTATGAGCGTTATCTCTGGAAATATGCATTTGAAGAAATTGATTGCGCAATCGCTGAACATTTCCATCGAGCCGGCGGTGCAGAGTTTTCTGGCCTTGCATTGGGGATTGGTGGCGCTCAAAGACAAAAAGGTCTCGGAGAGCATTCCGCTTCTCGGCAAGGCGTTGACGCAGCCGAGTTCGTTCAAACTCTTTATCGACCAGCGCAAAATGAGACAGGTCAAGCCGCTGCTTGAGCATCTCTAGACCGCAGAGTCTTCGAACCGCTCCGTTTCCCCGCAGGCCCCATTTTCGGGGTTTGATGTTTCTAGATCAGCCGAAGCCCCTTGAGGCTCGCGTGGCCGTGCTTGCCGATGATCAGATGGTCGTGCACGGCGATTTTCAATGACTTGCCGACGGCGATGATCTGATGGGTGAGGTAGATGTCCTCGGTCGAGGGCTCCGGATCGCCCGAGGGATGATTATGCACGAGAATCAACGCCGACGCGCCGAGTTCAAGCGCGCGGCGCATGATCTCCCGCGGATAGACGGGCGCATGATCGACGGTGCCGACCCCTTGCACCTCGTCGACGATGAGGAAATTCTTCTTATCGAGAAAAAGGATGCGAAATTCCTCATGATCGAGGAAGGCCATGGCGGTGCGGCAATAATCGATGACGGCGGCGAAACTCGACATCGACGGCCGCTTTTCGATCGATGATTTGGCGAGGCGCCGCGCGGCCGCCTCGATGATCCGGATTTCGACGATCGCCGCCTCGCCGAGCCCTTCGATCTCGGCAAGACGCTCCGGCCGCGCCGAAACGACTTCGGCGAAGGAGCCGAAGCGCGCGATCAGCGCCTTGGCGATTGGCTTCACGTCGCGCCGCGGCATGGCGCGGAAGAGGATCAGTTCGAGAAGCTCGTAATCGGCCAGCGCCTCGGCGCCGCCCTTGCGGAAGCGGCTGCGCAGCCGCTCTCTGTGGCCGTGATAATGCGGCGTCTCGTCGGCCGGAAGGAGGCTTGGTTGCGGTTCGTGCTTGAGCCCGGCTTCCGCCTTGGTCATGCCGGGTCCGCCGCGCCGAGGCTATAGGGCGGATGGTGCAGGCCTTTGGGCGACAGCGTAAAGATTTCGTAGCCGGTTTCGGTGACGCCGATCGAATGCTCGAATTGCGCCGAGAGGGAGCGGTCGCGCGTCACGGCGGTCCAGCCGTCGGAGAGGATTTTCACCTGAGGGCGGCCGAGATTGATCATCGGCTCGATGGTGAAGAACATGCCGGCGCGCAGCATCACGCCTTCGCCGCGACGGCCGTAATGCAGGATATTGGGCTCGTCGTGAAACAGCCGCCCGAGCCCATGGCCGCAAAAATCGCGCACGACGGAGCAGCGCTCGCCCTCCGCGTAATCCTGTATGGCGGCGCCGATGTCGCCCGTCGTCGCGCCGGGACGCACCACCGCCATGCCGCGCTGCAGCGCCTCATAGGTGACTTCGATGAGGCGCTGGGCGCGGCGCGGCGCCTCGCCGACGATATACATGCGGCTCGAATCGCCATGCCAGCCATCGACGATGAGGGTGACGTCGATGTTGATGATGTCGCCCTCCTTTAGCGGCTTGCGGTCCGGCATGCCGTGGCAGACGACGTGGTTGATCGAGGTGCAGATCGATTTGCGGTAGCCGCGATAGTCGAGCGGAGCCGGATAAGCCCCGTGCGCCATCGCGAATTCGAACACCATCGCGTCGAGGAATTCGGTGGTGACGCCCGGCTCGACATGCGCGGTCAGAAGGTCCAGCGCCTCGGCGGCGAGCCGTCCAGCCCGCCGCATTCCGGCGAAAGCCTCCTCGCCATGCAATTTTATGTGGCCCGCCTTGCGGCCGGCGATATCGACAGCGTCAACGAAAGTCATGTCCTGCATCCAGCTGGCGGGCGCTCATCAAGCCTGCGGCATAAAGCCAATTTAAGCGTTTGGCGCAGCGAAGCAAGGCCGCCGCTCTATGCCGCGCCGGCGCCCCCCGTGCAGACCGGCCATTTGTCGCAAGGCCGGATCGTCAACCCGGACACCAGCCAAGCTGGCGGCCGGCGCTGCGCAGCCATCTCGAAGCGCCGCTGCGTCATACCCGGCTTGATCGGCTGCGAGAATCAGGGCAAGGTCGCGCGCGTCGGCGCAAATCGAGCGCGAGGTCGAGCTTCGCCGGCTTTATCCTCATTCCTGATCGCTCGGGCGCCGGGTCGGGCGAGCGCGTTCATCTGTAACGCTCGCGGCGGCCTCGGCTCTTTGGTCAGCAGGCTTTCGCCCTCATGTCTTCTCCCCTGCGCATAGGACTTGCCGGCCTTGGCACGGTTGGCGTCGCCGCCATCCGGCTTCTCGATCGCCAGGCGGAGGTTCTGGCCAATCGCACGGGGCGGAAAATCATTGTCGCCGGCGTCGCCGCGCGGCACGCGGGCAAAGAGCGGGGCGTGGACCTTTCCCGCTTCAGATGGTTCGCCGATCCGGTCGAACTGGCGAAATCCGCTGAGATCGACCTCTTCGTCGAATTGATTGGCGGAGCCGGCGGCGCGGCGCTGGATTCGGTCGAGGCGGCGCTGCGGGCGGGGAAGTCCTGCGTCACCGCAAACAAGGCGCTGCTCGCCGCCCATGGCATGCGGCTCGCCCGCCTCGCCGAGGAAAATGGCGTCGCGCTCTCGTTCGAGGCTTCGGTGGCGGGCGGCATCCCGATCGTCAAGACGTTGCGCGAAGGTCTTGCCGGAAATTCGATCGAGCGGGTCTATGGCATCCTCAATGGCACCTGCAATTACATCCTGAGCCGGATGGAGACGGAGGGCTCAAGCTTCGCGGAGTGCCTCGCCGAGGCGCAAAAGCTCGGCTACGCCGAGGCCGATCCCGCCTTCGACATCGGCGGTTTCGACACCGCGCACAAGCTCGCCATCCTGACCTCGCTGGCGTTTGGAACGGTGATCGACGCGAATTCCATCGCCGTCGAGGGCATCGAATCGATCACCCTCGCCGATATCGAGGCCGCGGCGGAGCTTGGCTATCGCATCAAGCTGCTCGGCGTCGCCCGCCGCACGCCGGATGGGATCGAGCAGCGCGTGCATCCGACCATGGCGCCAAAATCCTCCGCCATCGCGCAGGTGATGGGCGTCACCAATGCCGTGACGATCGACGCCGACGCGGTGCACGAATTGACCCTCGTCGGCCCCGGCGCGGGCGGCGCGGCGACGGCGTCCGCCGTCGTCGCCGACATCGCCGACATCGCGCGCGGGGTGCGCTCGCCGCCATTCGGTCTGCCTTTCGCCGCGCTCGCCCTTGCCGAACACGCGCCGATGCAGCTGCATCGCGGCGGCTATTACATCCGGCTGTCCGTGTTCGACCGCAGAGGCGCCGCTGCGGCGATTGCAACGCGCCTCGCCGAACGCGACATTTCGCTCGAAAGCATCGTGCAGCGCCGCCGCCCAGGCGCCAGCGCCGAGCCGCCGGGAGCGGTCCCGGTCATTCTCATCACCTATGCGACTTACGAGAGAACCATCCGCGAGGCCCTGGAAGCCGTCGTCGCCGACGGTTTTCTCGCGGCGAAGCCGCAATTCATCCGCATCGAGCGCGAATAGGCGGGCGGAGGCGCGGCGATTTGCGCTTTGGCGGCGCGCTTTCTATCTGTCGCTCGGGTCTCTTAGCGACCGGATCGGAAAAATGCCGATGAACGGATTGCGCGGGGCGATTTTGAGCCTTTTCGGGCTGACGGTCGCCATCGCGGCGGCGCTGGTCGTTTTGCCGATCGCCTCCCTGCTCGACCCGGTGACGCGGCAGGCGGGCGCCGCCTTCGCGCATTTCGCCTTTTTCTCCCTTGCAGACTCCGACCTCGCCGATTCGCCTGCCGTTGCCGCCGCTGAACTGGCGCGTTTCGTCTGGACGGCCGTTGTCGCGGTCTGCGTCCTTCCGCTGGCGTTGACGGTCCTGATCGGCGCCGCCGCGCGGGTGCGTTCGCTTTTCTGGTATGCGGGAGGAACCGGCTTCATCGCGGCGCTTGCGCCCTGGGTCGCGCGCGCCGCTTTCGGCAGCGCGAAAGCGGTCAGCGCCAGCCCCGCGGAGTTGCGTTTCGCGTTCGTCTTCTTCTTGACCGGGGCGGCGTCCGGGTTCGTGTTCTGGCTGCTCGCCGGGCGCGAGGCCGGCGCGCCCGGGCGAGGGCCGAACTGACGCCCCTCGAAATCTCGTCGCGCCGGGGAAAACTGGCGGACTCCAGGGTTGCGATGCGTGGTTGCGATGCGCTGCCCCGCGCTTTATGGTCCGCCCGCCGCAGCGGTTCGCCGCGCGGGTTTTGGGGCGTCGCCAAGCGGTAAGGCAGCGGATTTTGATTCCGCCATGCGGAGGTTCGAATCCTCCCGCCCCAGCCACGCATC
>CAVWTQ010000004.1:0-119965 GCA_963757985.1 uncultured Alphaproteobacteria bacterium
TTTTGCAGCGATAGGGCCGGTCGGTGCCGTCCGAGACGAGATAGACGCCGAATTCGCCCTTGGGCGCCTCGACCGCGGCATAGACCTCGCCGGCCGGCACGTGGAAACCTTCGGTGAACAGTTTGAAATGATGGATCAGCGCCTCCATCGAGCGCTTCATTTCCGCGCGGCGACGGCGGCGCCACCTTGCCCTTCGCCAGCACCGGGCCCTGGCCGCTCGGCGCGCGAAGTTTTTCGATCGCCTGCTTCATGATTCTGACCGACTGCCGCATCTCCTCCATGCGAATGACCTGCCGGTCGTAATTATCGCCATGGCGTCCGACCGGAATGTCGAAATCCATTTCCTCATAGCATTCGTATGGCTGCGCCTTACGCAAATCCCAGGCCGCGCCGGAGCCGCGCACCATGACGCCGGAGAAACCCCAGCGCCAGCAATCCTCGAGGCTGACGACGCCGATATCGACGTTACGCTGCTTGAAGATGCGGTTGTCGATGAACAGCGTCGTGAGATCGTCGCAGGTCTTGAGGAAGGGATCGCACCAGGCCTCGATATCGTCGATGAGCTTCGGCCGGAATATCCATGTGCACGCCGCCGGGGCGGAAATAATTCGCGTGCAGCCGCGCGCCCGAGGCGCGCTCGTAGAACACCATCAGCTTTTCGCGCTCTTCGAAACCCCATAGCGGCGGGGTCAGCGCGCCGACGTCCATCGCCTGCGTCGTGACGTTCAGAAGATGCGACAGGATGCGGCCGATTTCGCAGAAAAGGACGCGCAGCAATTGCGCCCGGCGCGGGACTTCGAGGCCAAGCAGCTTCTCGATGGCGAGGCAGAAGGCGTGCTCCTGGTTCATCGGCGCGACATAATCGAGCCGGTCGAAATAGGGCACGTTCTGCAGATAGGTGCGCGCCTCCATCAGCTTTTCGGTGCCGCGATGGAGCAGCCCGATATGCGGATCGACGCGCTCGACGACTTCGCCGTCGAGTTCCAGCACGAGACGCAGAACGCCATGCGCCGCCGGATGCTGCGGGCCGAAATTGATCGTGAAATTACGGACCGGCGTGTCGTTCATCTAGGTCTCGTTCTTGGGCTCGTTTTCACGCAGGGTTCAGGCTTGCTTTGCGCTCAGTTCGGATTCGATTTGGCTTTTTCGTCGCCGGGCAACACATAGTCGATCGCGCCCTCCCAGGGCGAGAGGAAGTCGAAGTTGCGGAACTCCTGCGGCGAGCTGCACCGGCTCGTAAAGAACGCGTTTCTGCTCGTCGTCGTAACGCACCTCGACATAGCCCGTCATCGGAAAATCCTTGCGCAGCGGATGGCCGTCGAAGCCGTAATCGGTCAGCAGCCGGCGCAAATCAGGATGGCCCGAAAAATAGACGCCGAAGAGATCATAGGCCTCGCGCTCGAACCAGTTCGCCGCCGGATAAAGGCCCGAGAGGGAGGGGACCGGCGTCTCCTCGTCGGTCGCCACCTTGACGCGGATGCGGCGGTTGTGTTTCGGCGACAGAAGATGCGTCACGACATCGAAGCGCTTTTCGCGCGTCGGATAATCGACGGCGGTGAGATCGATGAAGCAGACGAACAGGCAGCTCGGGTCGTCGCGGAGATAGGTCACGGTCTCGATCAGATCGTCGGGGCCGACGGTCAGGGTGAGTTCGCCATAGGCGACTGTCGCGGACAGGACCCGGCCCTGAAGCGCCGCGGCGATCGCATCCCCGAGATGTTGCAGGTCGTCGTCCATCTCAAACTTTCAATTCGCGCGCCGTCGCGGCCGTCCGGCGCGGCGCAAGATCAACTGCAATTTCGCATCGCGGCGGGTCCGCAAGCGACGTAACGCTCTAGCGCTCGATCGTTCCGGTGCGGCGGATTTTCTTTTGCAGGAGCAGGATCCCATAAAGAAGCGCTTCCGCCGAGGGCGGGCAGCCCGGAACATAGATATCGACGGGCACGATCCGGTCGCAGCCGCGCACGACCGAATAGGAATAATGGTAATAGCCGCCGCCATTGGCGCAGGAGCCCATGGAGATGACATAGCGCGGCTCCGGCATCTGGTCATAGACCTTGCGCAAAGCCGGCGCCATTTTATTGGTCAGCGTGCCGGCGACGATCATGACGTCGGACTGGCGCGGCGAGCCGCGCGGCGCGAAACCAAAGCGCTCGACGTCGTAGCGCGGCATCGAGGCCTGCATCATCTCGACCGCGCAGCAGGCAAGGCCGAAGGTCATCCACATCAGCGAGCCGGTGCGCGCCCAGTTGATCAGTTCGCCGGTCGTCGTGACCAGAAAGCCCTTGTCGGCGAGTTCATTGTTGATCGCGCGGAAATAGGGATCGTCGGGTTTCAGCAGGCGGTCGGTCGCCGGGCTGATCGCTCCGGCGGAGGCGAGCGCGACGCGGTCCTGCGGCGCAGGGCTCAATCCCATTCGAGCGCGCCCTTCTTCCATTCGTAGACGAAGCCGACGGTGAGGATCGCGAGAAAAGCCATCATCGCCCAGAAGCCGAATGCCCCGGCCTGACGGAAGGCCGCGGCCCAGGGAAACAGAAACGCCACTTCGAGGTCGAAGATGATGAACAGCAACGACACCAGATAAAAGCGCACGTCGAATTGCATGCGGGCGTCGTCGAAAGCGTTGAAGCCGCATTCATAGGCCGATAGCTTCTCCGAATCCGGGGCCTTGAACGCGACGACGAAGGGGGCGACGAGAAGAGCCCCCGATATGACGGCGGCGATGGCCATGAAGACCACGAGCGGGAGATATTGATCGAGAAGGCTCGGCATGAACAAGCTCGGTCTGGACCGGCGAGGCCGGAAGGTTTCGCCGGCGCGAAAGGGGCGCGCCCCTCATCTTGCGGCGATGCAGCGATCCGTAGCCCAGCGCCATTCGCAGCGCAAGATGATGTTTTAAACGGACCTCAGCCCGGTTGGCGCGAATCTGCTCAAATGCTTGTCAGCGAAGCTGTTTTGTCGCACCCGAAAAGGGCTGCGCGCGGCCCGTGGCCGATATGGCGCGAAATCCGATATGGCGAGAGAGACGGGACTTGAACCCGCGACCTCCGGCGTGACAGGCCGGCGCTCTAACCAACTGAGCTACTCCCCCGCAAATGCGGGCGTCTTGACGGCCACATCGAGAATGAGCCGGATAGGATAGGCGGGCCTGCAAGTCAAGCGCGCAAGTCGGCGCCAAGCCGTCCCAGGCTGCTCCGGCATACGAATTGGGAGGCCATCGTCGGCGCTGCCGGACGCCGCGGCCCCCCGCGCTGGTGGGCGGTGACGGGCTCGAACCGCCGACCCTCTCGGTGTAAACGAGATGCTCTACCAACTGAGCTAACCGCCCGCGCCGCCGGCTCCCGGCCGACGGGATTACACACAGCTTGCCGCCCCGGTCAACGGGCCGTCCGCCGCCCCGGCGACGAAAAGGGGCCGCGACTTGCGTCACGGCCCCTTTTTTCAAAAGCAGCGGCCTGAATCAGCGCGCGCCGCCTCAGTGGGCGATGGCGCCCGAGGCGTCATCCTCGGAGACCAGCGGCCGCGCGGGCTTCAGGTCCTCCTCCCAGACGATCGGCTTCGGCTGACGCACCAGCGCGTGGGCCAGAACCTCGTCCATCCGCGCGACCGGCACGATCTCCAGCGCGTTTTTCACCGAGTTCGGAATATCGACCAGATCCTTGGCGTTTTCCTCGGGAATCAGCACCTTCTTGAGACCGCCGCGCAGCGCCGCGAGCAGCTTCTCCTTGAGGCCGCCGATCGGCAGGATGCGCCCACGCAGCGTGATCTCGCCGGTCATGGCGATGTCGCGGTGGATCGGGATGCCGGTGATGATCGAAACGATCGCCGTCGCCATGGCGACGCCCGCCGACGGGCCGTCCTTGGGCGTCGCGCCTTCCGGCACGTGCACATGGATGTCGCGGCGGTCGAACAAAGGCGGCTCGATGCCGAAATCCACCGCCCGCGAGCGAACATAGGAGGCCGCCGCCGAGATCGACTCCTTCATGACCTCGCGAAGATTGCCCGTGACGGTCATGCGGCCCTTGCCCGGCATCATGACGCCTTCGATCGTCAGCAATTCGCCGCCGACCTCGGTCCAGGCGAGCCCGGTCACGACGCCGACCTGATCCTCGGTTTCGGCTTCGCCATAGCGGAAGCGCGGCACGCCGAGGTAGTCGGGAATATTTTCCGCCGTCACCTTCACGGTCTTCGTCTTGGTCTTCGCCGTCAGAATCTCCTTAACGGCCTTGCGCGCCAGTTTCGACACTTCGCGCTCGAGGTTGCGTACGCCCGCCTCACGGGTGTAGCGCCGGATCAAGCAGGATGAGGCCATCGTCGTCGATCGACCATTCCGCGTCGGAAAGTCCGTGCTTGCGCAGCGCGGCCGGGATCAGATGGCGCCTTGCGATCTCGATCTTCTCGTCCTCGGTGTAGCCGGCGATGCGGATGATCTCCATGCGGTCCATGAGGGGCGGCGGGATATTCAGCGTGTTCGCCGTCGTCACGAACATCACGTTCGAGAGGTCGTAATCGACCTCAAGGTAATGATCGTTGAACGAATGGTTCTGCTCGGGGTCAAGGACCTCAAGCAGGGCGGATGAGGGATCGCCGCGGAAATCCATCCCCATCTTGTCGATTTCATCGAGCAGGAACAGGGGGTTGGAGCTTTTCGCCTTGCGCATCGACTGAATGATCTTGCCGGGCATCGAGCCGATATAGGTGCGCCTGTGGCCGCGGATCTCGGCCTCGTCGCGAACGCCGCCGAGCGACATGCGCACGAACTCGCGCCCCGTCGCCTTGGCGATCGACTTGCCGAGCGACGTCTTGCCGACGCCGGGCGGGCCGACAAGGCAGAGGATCGGCCCGGTCAGCTTGTTGGCGCGGGTCTGCACCGCAAGATATTCGAGGATGCGCTCTTTGACCTTTTCGAGCCCGAAATGCTCGGCGTCGAGCACGCTTTCGGCGACTCCGAGGTCCTTCTTGACCTTGGAGCGCTTGTTCCACGGGATCGACAGCAGCCAGTCGAGATAGTTGCGCACGACCGTCGCTTCGGCCGACATCGGCGACATCTGCCGCAGCTTCTTCAGCTCCGCGGTGGCCTTGTCGCGCGCCTCCTTCGACAATTTGGTCGTCTTGATGCGCTCGTCGAGCTCGGCGAGGTCGTCCTTGCCGTCCTCGTCGCCAAGCTCCTTCTGGATCGCCTTCATCTGCTCGTTGAGATAATATTCGCGCTGGGTCTTCTCCATCTGGCGCTTGACCCGCGTGCGGATGCGCTTCTCGACCTGCAGGACCGAGATTTCGCCCTCCATCAGGGCGAGGCACTTCTCCAGCCGCTTGGTGATCGACGTCGTCTCCAGCACCGCCTGCTTGTCGGCGATCTTGACGGCGAGATGCGAGGCGATGGTGTCGGCGAGCTTGGCGTAATCCTCGATCTGGGTGACGGCCGCGGCGACTTCGGGCGAGATCTTCTTGTTGAGCTTGACGTAGCCCTCGAACTCCGCGACGACCGAGCGCGCGAGCGCCTCGACCTCGACCTTGTCGACCGGATCGTCCGCGATCGATTCGGCGTCGGCCTCATAGAAATCATCCGTGCGCGTATAGCCCTGCACCTTGGCGCGCACCTGCCCCTCGACGAGGACTTTCACGGTGCCGTCGGGCAGCTTCAGCAATTGCAGGACGGAGGCGAGCGTGCCGGTGGTGAAAATCGCCTCCGTCGCCGGATCGTCATCGGACGCGTTCATCTGGGTGGCGAGGAGGATCAGGCTGTCGGCCTTCATCACCTCCTCGAGGGCGCGAATCGATTTCTCGCGGCCGACGAACAGCGGCACGATCATATGCGGGAACACGACGATGTCGCGCAGCGGAAGGACGGGGTAGCTCTCGACGGCGCCGGGCGCTGCGGGCTCACGCTTCTGTGTCATTTTTTTCTTTCCTATCTCGAAACGCGCTCCGATTCATCTGGGCTCCGGCGCTGGCGCGCCATAGACCCAAATGCGCCGCACGACAGATTGGGCGGGTTGGCGTGGAAACATTATAAAATCTAGATGGAAACGAGCGCTTGCCGTTTCAAGCGCCCGTCGCAATTCAGCATGCCCGCGACGCTCTTCCTGACCCTTGCGCGCGCCGCGCGCGCGATCAGGCGCTCGCGCCGCTCTTCTCATTGCGGTCGGCGTAGATATAGAGCGGACGCGATTTGCCCTCGACCACGTCCGGGCCGATGACCACCTGCTCGACGCTGTCGAGACCCGGCAGATCGAACATGGTGTCGAGCAGGATGCCCTCCATGATCGAGCGCAGGCCGCGCGCGCCGGTGCGCCGTTCGATGGCCTTCTTGGCGACGACGTTCAGCGCCTCGTCCTGGAAGGTCAGCTCCGTGTTCTCCATTTCGAACAGGCGCTGATACTGTTTGACGAGCGCGTTCTTCGGCTCGGTCAGGATCTTCTTCAGGGCCTCTTCGTCGAGATCCTCAAGCGTCGCGATGACCGGCAGGCGGCCGACGAATTCGGGGATGAGGCCGAATTTCAGCAGATCCTCGGGTTCGACCTTGCGGAAGATTTCGCCGGTGCGGCGATCGTCGGGCGACTGCACGGTCGCGGAGAAGCCGATCGAGGTGCCTCGCCCGCGCATCGAGATGATCTTCTCGAGGCCGGCGAAGGCGCCGCCGCAGATGAACAGGATGTTCGTCGTATCGACCTGCAGAAACTCCTGCTGGGGATGCTTGCGGCCGCCCTGCGGCGGCACCGAGGCCACCGTCCCCTCCATGATCTTCAGCAGCGCCTGCTGCACGCCTTCGCCCGACACGTCGCGGGTGATCGAGGGATTGTCGGATTTGCGCGAAATCTTGTCGATCTCGTCGATATAGACGATGCCGCGCTGCGCCCGCTCGACATTGTAGTCGGAGGCCTGCAGCAGCTTCAAAATGATGTTCTCGACATCCTCGCCGACATAGCCGGCTTCGGTCAGGGTCGTGGCGTCGGCCATGGTGAAGGGCACGTCGAGGATGCGGGCGAGCGTCTGGGCGAGCAGCGTCTTGCCCGAACCGGTCGGGCCGATCAGCAGGATGTTGGATTTCGCCAGCTCGACGTCATTGTGCTTCGTCGCGTGGTTCAGCCGCTTGTAGTGATTGTGCACGGCGACCGAGAGCACGCGCTTGGCCTGCGGCTGCCCGATCACGTAATCGTCGAGAACCTTGCAGATTTCCTTCGGCGTCGGAATGCCGTCGCGGCTCTTGACCAGGGAGGATTTGTTCTCTTCCCGGATGATATCCATGCAAAGCTCGACGCATTCATCGCAGATGAACACCGTCGGACCGGCAATCAGTTTGCGGACCTCATGTTGGCTCTTGCCGCAGAACGAGCAGTAGAGCGTATTCTTCGCGTCGCCGCCGCCGACCTTGGTCATGGATAGTCTCCGTACCGACCGAAATCATGTGCGAATCTCGGTCATGCTAAAGGACGCAGATGCGAATCTGACGATCCGGGCGCCGCTCTCGGCCGGCGGATCCGCACACGACCAGCCGTTTCAGTTACTTCTTCGCCTCGTTCTCCCTCAAACTGCGGCCCGAACTGAAATGCAATCATGTTCGCGGCATAGAAGCAAGGGCTTGCGTCGCCAAAGCCGGCTCCGTTTGAGCCGCGTCATAACGACGCGAGCGGCAAAACGACAACAAATAGTCTTGCTTTGGTCTATTTGACGAGCCTTCGGATAAAAAACCAATAATTAAAGGCAAAAATTAGAGGCAAAAACCGCGCCACGATTGGGAGGAGATCCGTGCGGGCCGGCGCGCGCGCATGCGATAAGGCCTCGCCGCAGCCGACACAAGCCTTTGATCTAGCTTGTTTTTTTATCCGGCTGCGGCGTGCGGCTCATAAATTCTCAACCACGTTATTTATTTCTTCTCGGAACCCGGCCCGTCATCCGGCCTTTTCGCGATGACGACATCGACAATGCCGAAGTCCTTGGCGTCGTCCGCCGACATGAAATGGTCGCGGTCGAGCGTTTTCTCGATGGTGTCGTAGTCGCGGCCCGTATGCTTCACGTAAATATCGTTCAGCCGCTTCTTCACCTTCATGATGTCCTCGGCGTGGCGCAGAATGTCCGAGGCCTGGCCCTGGAAGCCGCCCGAAGGCTGGTGCACCATGATTCGCGCGTTGGGCAGCGCGAAACGCGCGCCGGCCTCGCCGGCGGCGAGAAGCAGCGAGCCCATCGAAGCCGCCTGGCCGACGCAGAGCGTCGACACTTTCGGCCGGATGAACTGGATCGTGTCATAGATCGCAAGGCCCGACGTCACGACGCCGCCCGGCGAATTGATATACATCGAAATCTCTTTCTTCGGGTTCTCGGCCTCGAGGAAGAGGAGCTGCGCGATAATCACCGACGCCATATTGTCCTCAACCTGACCGGTGAGGAAAATGATGCGCTCGCGCAGCAGGCGGGAATAGATATCGAACCCGCGCTCGCCGCGGCTCGTATTCTCGATGACCTGCGGAATCAGATAATTAGCGTAAATCTCGAGTGGGTCGCGGTCGCGCATGCGGGTTCTTCCTCTTTGCCGACGATTGGATGGGCTCGTCGGGAAGCCTGGCAAGACGGGCGCCGATTATTATACGACGGTCACGCCCCTGAGATAGGCGCTTGCGGCGCGTTCGCAACCGCCTCATCGATCCCAAGCTGCTTTGCCGAAGGCCGCGCGCTCAAGCCGGAGCTGATTGCTCGGACGCCGCGGGCTCTTCCTCGTTCATCGTCGATCGCCAGCAGCTCTTCTTTCGAAACCGTCTTGTCGGTCACCTTGATGAGGCCGAGGATGTGGTCGACCACTTTTTCCTCATAGAGGGGAGCCCTGATCTCGGCTCGCGCCTCCGGATTTTTCTGGTAATACTCCCACACCATCTTTTCCTGCCCCGGGAAGGAGCGCGCGCGGGCGACGAGCGCCTGGCCGAACTCTTCGTCCGAAATCTTGACGCCGGCCTCTTCGCCGATGTCGGCGAGCAGCAGACCGAGACGCACGCGGCGTTCGGCGATCTTGTGATACTCGGCGCGAGCGGCCTCCTCGGTCGTGCCCTCGTCCTCGAAGCTGCGGCCGCTCTGGCCCTGCTCCGCCGCGACCCGGCGCCACACCTGATCGAACTCCTGCGTCACCAGCCCTTCGGGCAGTTCGAAGGAATATTTCTTGTCGAGCGCGTCGAGAAGCTCGCGCTTCCATTTGCGGCGCGAGGCGGCGTCGTAATCGCGCGCGATATTGGCCTTGATCGACTCTTTAAGTTTGGCGAGGTCCTCCAAACCGAAGCCTTTGGCCAATTCGTCGTCGATGGCGACTTCGCCGGGCGCTGCGCCGCCTTTCAGCGTCACATCGAAGGTCGCGGCCTTTCCGGCAAGATGCGGCGCCGCCGAATAATCTTCCGGGAATGTGACGGAAACCGTCCGGCTCTCGCCGACGGCAAGTCCTTCAAGCTGCGACTCGAAGCCCGGTATGAAGCTGCCGCTGCCCAGCACGAGATCCTGCCCTTCGCCGGATCCGCCCTCAAAAGCCTCGCCGTCGATCTTCCCGACAAAATCGATTGTCACTTTGTCGCCATTCGCGGCGACGGCATTGTCGCCTTCCTTCGGCGCATAGGTGCGGCTCTGGTCGGCGAGGCGCTTCAGCACCTCGTCGACTTCGGCGTCATCGACCTCGGCGACGAGGCGCACGATCTCGACATCGTCGAAGCTGCCGATCTCGATTTTCGGCAAAACCTCCAGCGCGATCGTGAAGGCGAAATCGGCCTTCGCCTCGAACGCCTTCTCCAGTTCGTCCTGTTCGCCGGGAAAATCGAACTTCGGCTGCGCGGCGGGGCGCAAGGCGTTGTCCTCGACGATTCTTGCGCTGCGCCTCGTTGACGGCCTCCTGCACCACTTCGGTCATGATCGAGCGGCCATAGAGCCGCTTCAGATGCGCCACCGGCACCTTGCCCGGGCGAAATCCGTTGATGCGCGCCTTGGCCTGCATCTCGGAGAGCTGGCCGTCGAGGCGGGTCGCGAGGTCGGTCGCCGGAAGCACCACCTTGAATTCGCGCTTGAGGCCCTGCGAGAGGGTTTCCGTGACTTGCATCGTTTGAGTGACCTTTTTGAACGCTTCGCCTGGTTAACAATCTTTCTTCGATCCGCGCCGCCCGGACCGGTCTTTAAGCTCTGCCCGAAAGCCGCGGATTTGGTGCGGGCGGAGGGACTCGAACCCCCACGATTTTCACCACCGGAACCTAAATCCGGCGCGTCTACCAGTTCCGCCACGCCCGCGCGCGCCTTTTCAAGCACCCTTCAGCGGGCCATGGAAATCGCCCAGATCGCCGATGCGGGTCGCGCTCTATAGCAACGGGCGCAAATCGATGCAGCAAAAAAAGCAAGAATTAGGCTTGAGGCGGCGAAATGGCAAATTTAGCCCGATGTCGGCCTCGGCGGCGTTCACGCGAACTGCTCCGTCAGCATGTTCTCGATGTCGCCCGCCAACTCAGTTTCGGCAAATCGGGACGCGACGACGAGATTGAATTCGACGTCCGGCAGCGCCGGAAGCCGCCCCGCCCTGTCGCCGACGGCGGACGCCCCCGCCGGGATCGCCGACGCATTGAGGCAGGCGACGCCAAGGCCCGCACAAAGCGCCGACTGAAGCCCGCCGACTCCCGAGGCCGAATGGGCGATATAGAAAGGCGCGCCGGCCTTCTCCAACTGCCTCAACGCAAAGCGCTGCAACGAACAGCTCTCCGGCAGCGCGACCAGCGGGAGCGGGGCCGCGGCATCGATGACAAACGAGGGCGCCGCCACCCAGGCGAGCGGCTCGCGGCGCAAGGCGATCGTTCGATCCGGAGCCCCGCCTCGCGGCCGTGCCTCATGCTCCAGGACGCGCATGGAGATCCCCACGTCGAAATCGCCACTGTCCGCGTCCTGCTCGATCTGCGCACTTTTTCGGACCGAAACATGCAGCCGCAGACGCGGATATTGCTCGCGAATGCGCCGCAAAATCCCGGCGATCGCGGCGGGCCGAAAATAGTCCGTGACGGCGAGGCGCAGGTCCCCCGTCATCAGCGCGCCCTGCATATCCTGCCGCGCGACATCGCTGAGAAGCAGCAGCTTCCGCGCATGGATCATAAGCCGGTCGCCCGCCGGCGTCAGACGCGCGCCATGCTTGCCGCGAACCAGCAGTGGAAGCCCGCAAAACTCCTCGAGCTTGCGAATTTGTTCGCTGATCGCGGATTGCGACCGCGCAAGCCGCAGCGCCGCCGCCGACAGGCTTTTCTCCTCCGCCACGGCCACCAGCGTGTTCAACAGATCAAGGTCGAAGCGGCGCATTTCAATCCATCATATTTACCGATGGATAGCATTATATATTCCCGCTTTTACGATGGAAAGGCCTCCTCTATCGTGCGGGCCATCTCTTCCTCAGGGATTTTCTGGAGTACCTCACATGCCCGGCATTACCCTCACATTGTCTGGAGAAGCGGATCAGGCGCTTGTCCGGCGCCTCGCCCCCGCCCTGACCTTGCTGACCTGCGCCGTTCTCGACAAGAAGCCCGAGGAGACGACGGTGATCGTGAAATTCGTCCCGGCCGTCGACTGGTTCATCGGCGGCGAATCGCTGGCCGAACTGAAGCGAAACGCGTTCCGTCTGCAAGTCACCGTCACGGACGAGACCACCACCAAGGATCAGAAAGCCGCCTACCAAGAGGCGGCTTTCGAGGCGCTGTCCGAGGCGATCGGCGATCTTCATCCCCACTCGAATGTGCACGTCATCGACTGCCGAGCCTCCGCCTATGGCTATGGCGGGGTGACGCAGGAGCGTCGCTATCAACGCAGCCCCGCTCGCGAGCCGGAACCTTTAGGCGCGTGATCGTCGAGATCGTATTCTTCAATCTGCCCGCCGGAACGACGCGAGCGGCCGCGCTCGCCCTCTACCGAAAGTCGGCGGGCAATTGGGTGGAAAACCCCGATCTCGTCGAGAAATACTATTTCTTCGACGAGGCGGAGGGCCTCGGCGGCGGCGTCTATGTCTGGCCGGACCGCCAAGCCGCGCGGCGATGGCACGGGGCCGATTATGAAGCAATGGTCGCCGAGGTCTATGGGGCGGCGCCGAAAATACAGATTCTCGACGCGCTGATCCGCGTCGATCCGGGGTCCGGCCGGATCGAAGAAGTGTGACGCCGAGCGCCGCACGTGCTTGCCAAGCGCGGTGTTTTCCCCGTAAATCCGGCCCGGCGGCGAACCGGCCCGATTTCGCAGGCCGAGCTTTCCCGGCCCCTGCGAATCCAGGCCCCTATGCCCCCGAGCATGATCAGCCGCCGGCGCTTTCTTCAGTCGGGTCTTGGATCAGGTCTGGCGATCAGCCTCTGCGATCTTTCCGGGCGTTCCGCGTGCGCCGAACCCGCTCCTCCCTCCGACGGGTTTATGATCCTTGAAGCGAGGCCCGCAACCCTCCGCCTGCTGCCCGAACCCGCCATGGAGACGCCGGTCTTCGCCTACAACGGCGCCGTCCCCGGTCCGCTGCTGCGCTACAAGAAAGGCGAAGAAGTCAAAATCCGGCTCATCAACAAATTGCCGCAGCCGACGAGCCTCACCTGGCCGGGCGTCCGCATCGCCAATGCGATGGATGGCGTCGGCGCGCTCACGCAGGAGCCGGTCGCGTCGGGCGCAAGCTTCGAATATCGCTTCACGCCGCCGGACAGCGGGTTTTTCGCCTACCGGCCAGGCGTTTCGCCCTTCGTTAATGAACAGCTTGGCCGCGGCCTATGCGGCGCGCTCATCGTCGACGAAGCCAATCCGCCACAGGCCGACCGCGACCTGCTGGCGATCATCGCCGACTGGCGCCTCGACGAGAAGGGCGAGATCGTCGCGGATTTTGGTTCCCAAGCCGGGCGCGGCTCGCTGGTCACGCTGAATTCAAAGCCGGTTCCGCTCGCGCTGACGATGACGCCCGGCGCGCGGATCAGGCTGCGCCTCCTCAGCGCCGCCGGCGCGCGGATCATGTCGCTCTCCTTCGAAGGCGCCAGGCCCTTTATCCTCGCCGTCGATGGCCAGCCGGCCGATTTCGGCCTTCGAGCCGGCGCAGGCGACCTTTCCCGTCGGACCCGGCGCGCGTTTCGACATCATGTTCGATCTTCCACGCGCGGCGGACGCCGAGGCGCGCCTTGTTTTGAACGGCGGCGATGAGCCGGACCGCGTGCTGATCGCCTTCGCCACCGAGGGAGAGGCCCGCCCGCCCCTGCCGCCGATCGCCTCGCTCGACCCCAATCCCCAGCTGCCGGCGGCGATCCGGCTGCAGGATGCAAAACGGATCGAAATCGTCATCGAGGCGGTCAAAGAGGTCGCCGGGCGGCCAAAGGACAGTTGACGCGGCGACTCCGTTTTCCGACAAGCCGCTGTTCTCGGTGAAGCGCGGTTCGCCGGTGACGCTCGCCATCGTCAACCGCTCCGCCGCCGTCCAGCAAATTCATGTGCACGGCCATGCGATGCGCCTGCTGCATGATCTCGACGACGGCTGGGAGCCCTATTGGCGCGACAGCGTGCTCATCGCCCCCGGCAGGACCAAGCATGTCGCCTTCGTCGCCGACAATCCGGGCAAATGGGTCATCGAATCCTCAATCGCCAATCAGCGGGCGACAGGCCTTTCGACCTGGTTCCTGGTCACATGAAGCGCCGCGTGGCGATTGGCTGAAAATCGGCTAAGGATGCGCCATGTCGAATGAAAACCCCTCTCCCATCCATGTCGTCGGCGGCGGCCTCGCCGGCGCGGAGGCCGCCTGGCAGATCGCGCGCCAGAATCTGCGCGTTGTGCTGCATGAGATGCGCCCCGTCCGGCAAACGCCGGCGCACCGCTCCGGCGATCTCGCCGAACTCGTCTGCTCCAATTCGTTTCGCGCGGATAATCCGGTCAGCGCGATCGGCATGCTGCACCGCGAGATGCGCCGCCTCGATTCCCTGATCCTTTCCGCCGCCGACGCGCACAAGCTGCCGGCGGGCGGCGCGCTCGCCGTCGACCGGACGGGATTCGCGGCGCATGTCACGGCTGCGGTCGCCGCCCATCCGCTGATCGCGATTTTGCGCGAGGAAATCGACGCGCTTCCCCCGAGCGACTGGACAAACGTCATCATCGCCACCGGACCGTTGACCTCGCCCAAGCTCGCCGCCGCCATCGGCGCCCTCACGGGCGAGCGCGATCTCGCCTTCTACGACGCCATAGCCCCGGTGGTTCACCGCGACTCGATCGATATGGGCAAGGCCTGGATGCAGTCGCGCTACGACAAGGCGGGACCCGGAGGAACCGGCGCGGACTACATCAATTGCCCGCTGACGAAAGACCAGTATTACGCCTTCATCGACGCGATCAACGCCGCCGAGAAGACCGAATTCAAGGAATTCGAGGATACGCCCTATTTCAACGGCTGCCTGCCGATCGAGGTCATGGCGGAGCGCGGGCCGGAGACCTTGCGCCATGGCCCGATGAAGCCGTTTGGCCTCACCAATCCGCATACGCCCGGCGTCAAGCCCTATGCCGTCGCGCAGCTGCGGCAGGATAATGCGCTCGGCACGCTCTACAATATGGTCGGCTTCCAGACCAAGCTGAAACATGGCGCGCAGATCGACGTGTTTCGCGCCATTCCGGGGCTGGAGCAGGCGAATTTCGCGCGGCTCGGCGGCCTGCATCGCAATACCTTCCTGAATTCGCCGAAAGTGCTGGATGCGCGATTGCGGCTCAAGGCCGATCCGCGGCTGCGCTTCGCCGGGCAGATCACTGGCTGCGAGGGCTATGTCGAGAGCGCCGCGATCGGGCTCATCGCCGGCCGCATGGCGGCGGCCGAGCAACGCGGCGAGCCGTTCGAGCCGTTGCCGGCGACGACGGCGATCGGCGCCCTCATCAACCACATCACCGCCGGACATATCGAAACGATCGACGCAGGGCCTTCGTCGTTCCAGCCGATGAACGTCAATTTCGGGCTGTTTCCCCCGCTCCTCGAGCAATTCGCTACGTCCGAAGGCAGGCGCGCGCGCGGCGTTGAAAAGGCCGCCCTGAAGAAAGCCGCGATCAGCGCGCGGGGTCTGCGCGATCTTGACGCCTGGATCGCGGCGGGGCTGTGCGCGGCATGATGACCCAGTGCGCCGAGCGCCGGGCGGTAGCCGAGTTGCTGTGCGACTTCGTCAAGGGCGGATACCGGCGAAGAACTCTGGGCGGCAAGATGCCGCAGCCGCTGTCGCGATGGCTGACCCGCCGCGCCCGCGCGCCCTTGCCATCCCGGCGCCGAACTGACAAAGTCGAGTCGCCTTTTTTCATGAGAATGGCGCGATGAGCGACGAAACCTCCATCCTTGTGCTCGGCATGGACGAGTTGGCGTCCGCGGTCGCGCGAAAGCTGCATCTCGCCGGTCACGCCGTCGCCATCCACCAGCCGACGCCGCCGCGGACCATTCGCCGGCGGATGGCTTTCGCAGATGCCTGGACCGATGGAAGCTGCGCCTTCGAAGGCGTCGAAGCCCACCGCGCCGACAAGTCAAAGGATTTCCTCGCGGCGCTGCGCAGCGGCGCCTTCATTCCGGTGCTCCGGCACCCGTTCGAGGATGTGACGACGCGCTGGCCGTGGGACGTCATCGTCGACGCGCGCACGGAGACGGCCGACGCGCCCGAAAAACTGCGCCACCGCGGCGACTTCACGATCGGGCTCGGCGGCGCCTATTGCGCCGGCGAGCATTGCGACGTCGTCATCGACATTGGCGCGCGCGACCCCGGCGCGGTGCTTCGCCACGGATCGATTCTCGCGCGAAGAACGTGCGGAAGACAAAAGATTTGCCGATGGGCGAATGGTCCTTGCGCCCCGTCATGGCGTGTTCCACGCCGCAAAACGGATCTGCGAACCGGTCGCCAAGGGCGAGATCGTCGGCTGCGTCGGCGCGACTGAACTCGCCGCCCCGGCCTCAGGCCGCATCCGCGGTCTTGCGCGCGATGGCGCGGCCGTGGCGCGGGGGGCCGAAATCGCGGAAATCGTCTCGCCCAAAGCCGAATTCGTCGGCATCGCGAAACGCGACAAGCTGATCGCCCGGAGCGTCGCTTTCGTGATCGAAATGGAGCGCGCCGGCTACGCGCCGATCACGCTCGAAAGCTTTCTCTGACGCGCCTTCCTCAAGCTCCCTTGTCAGAGAATCGACAGGCGAAGGGCCTCGGCGAACAGGCCTGCGAAGAGAATGAGTCCGGCGTCGCGGTTTGAGCGAAACAGCGTCAGCGCGTCGACTCCGTCGATCGCCTCGCCCGACTGAGGATCGACGCCGCGCAGGGCGAGCGCCTGCCAGCCGAGATGGCAGGCAAATCCGATGACCCCGGCCAGCGCCAGGCCGCCCGCGCCCGCCGCAATGAGCAGCCGCCGCGACCAAGATGACGGAGGCGGCGTAAAGGCATCCGACCCCGGCGCGCACGCTTGACCCGAAAAACCGCGCCGTCGAGCCAATGCCGATGATCGCATCGTCCTCGACGTCCTGCAGCGCATAGATCGTGTCATAGCCGATGGTCCAGAAAATCGCGCCGGCATAGAGCAGCAGCCGGCGCAGCCGCCAGCGATCCGAACGCAGCCGCCCAGCCCATCAGGGCGCCCCAGGCGAAGGCCGCCCCAAGAACCGCCTGCGGCCAGGAGGTGACGCGCTTCATGAAGGGATAGACGGCGACCAATGCCAGCGAGGAAAACCCCAAGCGCAATCGAAAAGCGGTTGAGGCTGAGCAGAACCGCGAGGCCGACGAGGCATTGGGCGAGGAGAAAGGCGGCGGCGGCGGCGACGCTGACGCGGCCCGACGGAAGCGGGCGCCCGCGCGTGCGCTCGACCTCCGCATCGATGCTTGCGGTCGATAATGTCGTTATAGGTCGAGCCCGCGCCGCGCATGGCGATGGCGCCGATCAGAAACAGGAGCGAGATCGCGCCAATGCGGCGGCGCGCCCGCCCGGACGCTGGCGAGCGCGCTCGATTGCCAGCAGGGCAGGAGAAGCAGCCACCATCCGATCGGACGGTCGATGCGCGCCAGTTGCAGGAACGGGCGCCAGGATTGCGGCGCGAGGCGGAGGATGAAAGGGTCGTCGACCGCGTCGGGAAGGCGCGCGGCGGCCCCGGTCAAAGCGGGCCGGTCGGCAGTTTCTGGCCCTGCGGCGGGCCGCCTCCGGTCGCCTGCTGCTCCTGGGCTTTCTTCATCTGGGCCGCGATCTTGCACGCCTGACCGGCGACGGAGTTCGATTTTTCGGCGCTCGCGGTGATATTGGCGACGGCGTCGTCGGGAATGTTGCACCAGTCCTTGTTCTTGGTGAGATAGGCGGCGAGTTCGTGTTCGACGCCGACCAGCGACTTCAGCTTGGGGCACGCCGCCACCGGATCCAGCTGATGATTCTTGGAGCCCTTGGCGAGATGGTTGAGGGAATCGATGATGTCCTGGCGCTTTTTTGTGAGGCCGCCGACGTCCGCGTTGCAGTCGGCGGCGCGCGCCGTCCCCGCCCGCGGCAAGGCAAAACGCCAGCGCGCCGAGGGCCGCCGCTTTACGCGCGGCCGCGGAGAGGACTAATCGCTTTCATGACGTCATGCACCTTTCAGCGGCGATCGCCGCGCTTTGAACGGGTTCAATAGCAAAAACGGGCGTTGACAGGCAAGCCGAGGCGAGCCGCTGCGGCCGCGAGCTTCCGACCCTCGGCCGATCTTTTGAGCGCGACGATGCCCGGCTATGATTTCACCTCTCCCCGCCTTTATGTGGATGCCCCGCTGGCGCCGGGCGCGCGCCTCGCGCTCGATCCCGCGCAGGCCAATTATCTGCGCAACGTGCTGCGGCTGCAGGATGGCGCCGATCTTCTCGTCTTCAACGGACGCGACGGCGAATGGCGCGCGCAGACTCGATGCGTCCAACCGCAAATCCATCGCGCTTGTCGCGCTCGAACGCGTCCGCGCCCAGCACCCGCCCTTCGATCTGCACTATCTGTTCGCGCCGCTGAAACATGCCCGCCTCGACTATATGGTGCAAAAAGCGGTGGAAATGGGGGCGGGACGGCTGCGCCCGATCCTGACCCGCCGCACGCAGGCGCAGCGAATCAATCTCGACCGGATGCGCGCCAACGCCATCGAGGCCGCCGAGCAATGCGGCATCCTCTCGATCCCGGAGATTTCGCCGCCTGTCCGGCTCGACGCGGCGCTGGCGGACTGGAGCCCCGACCGGCTGCTGGTGTTCTGCGATGAGGACGCGCCTGTGGATAACCCGATCGAGGCGCTGCGCGCCGTCGCGGACGACGCCCCGCGTCCGCTCGCCGTCCTGATCGGCCCCGAGGGCGGCTTCGACCCGCAGGAGCGGCAAGCCCTGCTGGCGATGCCGCATGCGCTGCGCCTGTCGCTGGGTCCGCGCATCCTGCGCGCCGATACGGCGGCGGTCGCGGCTCTGGCGCTGGTCCAGGCCGGCCTCGGCGACTGGCGAAGCTTTCGTTAAGGGATCATCAAATCGCCCCATTATAGGATCATCAAGTTGCAGAAAGCGCATTGAATTGGCGTTCTGATCGGCACGATCGTCGATACGGAGACGCGAAAGGCTCGGAACGCTTCATGAACTTACGCACGATTGATGACCTCGGGCTCGAAAGCCATTTTGTTCTTTTCAAGCGTTGCGGCCGGGCTTTTCGGGCTTGGCGCGGTCGCGCAGGCCAATGATCTTCCAGCCGGCGAGGCTTCGCCGCGGGCCAAGGCCATGTGCGCCGCCTACGGGCCGGGATTCACGGCCGTCGAGGGCAGCGACACCTGCGTCTTCATCGGCGGCCATGTCCGGGTCGGATTTGGCTCGCGCGGCGGCGATTCGCCGGACACCGGCTGGGCCACCGGAAGCGCCGTGCGCGTCAACGCCGCCAGCGGCTCGGCGGCGGCCTCGCCCCCGGACATCTGCGCCTGCCCGGCGGCGACTCGACCGGCGATGATCGCGCGCTGACTATCTTCGCGCGGGCCTCGCGCGGAATCGCCACTGATCCTTCAATTAACTCTTCCAGCTGCTCCCGCCGCGCCCGACAGCGCGGCGTCGCCTTGGACGCGCCGCCGGCGCGCCCTGAAGATCAGGCTCGCCATTTCGATCGGCGCCGCTTATCTATCTGATTGACCTCAGGCGGTTTCAGCGCAGGCGTCGCCGTCCTATCCTGTCCAGCTCCGGCCTTGAACCGGACGTTTGGGAGAAAACCATGTTCATCAGACCGAAACGACCCCCAATCCCTCGACCTTGAAGTTCTTGCCGGGCCGTCCCGTCATGGCCTCCGGCACGCTCGACATTCGCGGGGCGGAAGGGGCGCGGCAGTCGCCGCTCGCCGAGGCCCTGTTCGCGCTCGATGGGCGTATCAGGCGTCTTCTTCGGGTCCGACTTCATCTCGGTGACCAATGCGGGGGCCGACTGGCGCGAGCTGAAGCCGACCGTCCTCGGCGCGATCATGGAGCATTTCATGTCCGGCGCGCCGCTCCTCAACGAGGAGGCCGTCGCCGCGGCGCCGGACGCCGATGGCGGCGGAATTTTTCGCCGAGGGCGACGCAGAGACGGTCGCGGCGATCAAGCAGCTGATCGAGATCGCATGTGCGCCCCGCCGTCGCGGGCGATGGCGGCGACATCAAATTCCGCGGCTTTCGCGACGGCACCGTCTTTCTCGCCCTGAAAGGCTCGTGTTCGGGCTGTCCGTCCTCGACCGCGACGCTGAAGCGCGGCATTCAGAACTTGCTCCAACATTATGTGCCGGATGTGCGCGCCGTCGAACAGATCTGAACCAAAGCGCCTCCTCGAGCCGCCTTGCGCGGCCGGATTCCCGACGTGAAGATCCTTGCGATCGATACGGCGCTTGGCGCGGTCTCCGCCTGCGTGCTCGACGATGAAGAGGTTGACGCCGAGTCGATCGAGAGCATCGCGATGGAGCGCGGCCACGCCGAGGCGCTCGTGCCGCTGATCGACCGCGTCGTCGCCCGGATCGAGGGCGGTTTCGCGGCGCTGTCGCGGGTCGCCGTGACCGTCGGACCCGGCTCGTTCACCGGACTGCGGGTCGGCATCGCAGCGGCGCGCGGCGTCGGCATCGCCTGCGACATTCCCGTCGTCGGCGTCTCGACGCTCGCCGCGCTCGCCGCGCCCCTGATCCTGGAGCAAAGCCCCGACCTCGTCGTCGGGGCCGCGATCGACGCCCGCCACGGCAATGTCTTCTTCGCCGCCTTCGGACCAGACGGGCGACCCGTGGTCGAGCCTCACATCGCGCCGGCGCGCGAGGCCGCCCGCGCCCTCGGCCCGAGCCGCGTCCGGCTCGTCGGCTCAGGCGCGGCGCTCGTCGCCATCGAGGCGGCCAACGCCGGAGCGAGCGTCGAAATCGACGATGAAAATCACGTTCCCGATATCGTTTTCGTCGCGCGGCTGGGGCTTCTCGCCGATCCGCTGCTCGCGCCGCCGCGGCCGCTCTATCTGAAGGCGCCCGACGCCAAGCCGCAAGGCGCCCAGAATCCACAGGATCCTTTGACGGACGAAGAAAATCGTCCGCCCTTGAGCTCATGACCCATGTTCAGGCCGTTCGCAAAAGCGCCCGCGCCAGCCTATCGTCCGATCGGCCCCGAGCGTTGCGCCGAATGCGCCCTGATCCACGCGGCGAGCTTCGCCCACCCCTGGGAC
Source organism: uncultured Alphaproteobacteria bacterium (assembly GCA_963757985.1). GTDB lineage: Bacteria > Pseudomonadota > Alphaproteobacteria > Rhizobiales > Beijerinckiaceae > Methylocapsa. The sequence goes on from CAVWTQ010000004.1 coordinate 20,620, forward strand.
GAATCCGACTTCGAACGGCTCCTCACCGGCCCGGAAGTCGTGTCGGATGGGGCGATCGAGATCAGGGACGAAACGCTCTCGGGCTTCGTCGTCTCCCGCGCGGCCCTCGACGAAGCCGAAATCCTGACCATCGCCGTCGTCGCCGAGCGCAGGCGCTGCGGCGTCGGCGCGACGCTGCTTGCGACGCATCTGCGCAGCCTTGCCGCGCGGGGCGTCAGACGCCTGTTTCTCGAGGTCGATACGGAAAACATCGCGGCGCGGGCGCTCTACGCCGGGCGCGGCTTCTATCAGGTCGCCGAGCGCAAGGCCTATTACCGCAAGGGCGATCTGCCGCCGGCGAGCGCCCTCGTCATGCGGCTGGATTTGGGTGGGCAAGTCTGACAAAAGACCGGGCTTCTCATTGAAGGCGTTGCTCTGGCGTCATAACGCCTTAGAATAAGCGTGCGAGGCTTCAGGCCTCGAAGATCGCGGGGATGATGTCTCAGTTCGATGATTTGACGATGGCGCCGGGCGATGCTCGGGAGGCCTGCGGCGCCGGACAAGAAGCCCAGGCGCCTCGCGCGCGCAAGCTGTTCGTGCAGTCGTTCGGCTGCCAGATGAACGTCTATGACGCCCAGCGCATGAGCGATCTTCTCGGCGCCGAAGGCTATGCCGAGACGCCCGCCGTCGAAGACGCCGACCTCGTCATCCTGAATACCTGCCACATCCGCGAACGCGCCGCCGAGAAGATCTTTTCCGAACTCGGACGCCTGCGCGCGCTGAAGGCCGCGCGGGCGGAAGCGGGCCGGACGACGCAAATCGTCGTCGCGGGCTGCGTCGCGCAGGCCGAAGGCGCCGAAATCTACCGCCGCCAGAGCGCCGTCGACGTCGTCGTCGGGCCGCAAAGCTATCATCGCCTGCCCGAACTGCTGCGCCGCGCCGAGCGCGAGGCCCGAGTCATCGACACCGATTTCCCGGCTGAGGACAAATTCGGTTTCCTCAGCCTCCCGTCGGCGCGACGAGATCCGCCAGCGCGGCGTCAGCGCTTTCGTCACCGTGCAGGAAGGCTGCGACAAGTTCTGCACCTTCTGCGTCGTGCCCTATACGCGCGGCGCGGAGATGTCGCGGCCCCGTCGGCGCCATCGTCGAGGAGGTCGCGGCGCTGGCGGCGGCGGGCGTGCGCGAGGTCACCCTGCTCGGCCAGAACGTCAACGCCTATCACGGCGACGGACGCCGCAGGCCGGCCATCGTCGCTGGCGCAGCTCTGCGCCGAGGTCGCGCGCGTGCCCGGCATCGCGCGGGTGCGCTATACGACCAGCCATCCGAACGACATGGACGACGGCCCTCATCGAAGCGCATCGCCGCGAGGAAAAGCTGATGCCCTTCCTGCATCTGCCGGTGCAGTCGGGCTCCGACCGCATTCTCGCCGCGATGAACCGCAAGCACACCAGCGCGGCCTATCTCGCGCTCGTGCGAAAAAATCCGGGCGGCGCGGCCCGATATCGCGCTTTCGTCGGATTTCATCGTCGGCTTTCCCGGCGAGACGGAGGATGATTTCGCCGCAACGCTCGCGCTGATCGAGGAAATCGGCTTCGCCAGCGCCTTTTCGTTCAAATATTCGCCGCGCCCCGGCACGCCCGGGGCCGACCGCACGGATCAGGTCGAGGAAGACGTCAAAGTCGCCGCGCCTCGCGCGGCTGCAGGCGCTGCTCGAGGGCCAGCGTCAGGCGTTCAACCGCGCGCATGGTCGGCCGCACGCTCGATGTCCTCATCGAGAAGCGCGGCCGCCACGCCGGCCAGATCGCCGGCAAGACCGGCTATCTCCAGCCCGTCCAGATCGAAGCCGACGCCGGCCTCATCGGCGCCGTCGTCGCTGTCGAGATCGTCGCGACCGGCTCCAATTCCCTGTTCGGGCGGCCCCTTCCCGGCGGGGCGGCTTGCCCAATCCCTGCCAGAGCCCGTCCAGACCCCGCGAGGATCCGTTTGAAACCATCCGATCGTCCCGTCTCGCTTCCAAGGCCCGAGGTCAAGCGCCCGCAAGGCGAGGCCGACAGCGTCGAGATCAATCTCTCCTTCGACGACAATCGCTACGCCTCGCTGGTGTTTGGCCATTACGATCAAAATCTCGCCAAGCTTGAGCGCCGGCTCGGCGTCATCGCCAACGCCAACGGCAATCTCGTCACGATCAAGGGCTCGCAGGACGCCTGCGAGCACGCCCGGCTTGTGCTCGAAAATCTCTATGGGCGCGTAAAGCTCGGCCAGCCGGTGACGCTCGGCGACGTCGACGGCGCGATCCAGGAAGGCGCGCTGCAGGGCTCGCTGTTCCCCAAGGAGGCCGAGGCGGGCCGCATCGCCTTCGAGCAGATCGGCACGCGCCGGCGCGGCCCCGTGCGGGCGCGCAACGCCGCGCAGGACCTTTATCTGCGCACCCTGAAACGCCACGAACTGGTCTTCGCCGAAGGCCCGGCCGGCACCGGCAAGACCTGGCTCGCCGTCGGCTACGCCGTGCTTCTGCTCGAACAGGGCGCCGTCGAGCGCCTGATCCTGTCGCGTCCCGCCGTCGAGGCCGGCGAGCGGCTCGGCTTCCTGCCCGGCGACATGCGCGACAAGGTCGATCCCTATCTCAGGCCCGATCTTCGACGCCCTCGCCGATTTCATGGACGCCCGCATGCTGGAGCGCGGCATGCAGACCGGCATGATCGAGGTCGCCCCGCTCGCCTTCATGCGCGGGCGCACTTTGAGCAACGCCTGCGTTCTGCTCGACGAGGCGCAGAACGCGACCTCGGTGCAGATGAAGATGTTCCTGACGCGCCTCGGCGAAGGCTCGCGCATGATCGTCACCGGCGATCCGTCGCAGACCGACCTGCCGATCGGCCAGAAATCGGGCCTCAGCGAGGCGATCCAGCTGCTTTCCGGCCTCGAAGGCATCGGCCATGTCGTGTTCAAGGAGGGCGACGTCGTCCGCCACGATCTGGTGCGGCGCATCGTCGGCGCCTATGAGCACGCGCACGCGCGCGCTTTGGGTCCCGAAGAATTGCGCCCGGACGCGAAGGCGAGGCGATGAAGCCTGTGATCGACATTGCGATCGAGACGGAGGCGTGGGAGGCTTTCGCGGACCCGGCCCTGCTCGCCGAGACCGTGATCGGGCAGACCATCAGCCAAAGCGGCGTCAGGATCGCCGACGGCGCCGAAATCAGCATCGTTCTCTGCGACGACGCTTTTATCGCGGAGCTGAACCGCAAATGGCGCCGCCTCGACAAGCCGACCAATGTGCTCTCCTTTCCGAGCGGCGGCCCGGTCGCCTCGACGCCTGTGCTCGGCGACATCGTGATCGCTTTCGAGACGGCCGCGAAGGAGGCCGCCGAGGCGGAAAAGCCGTTGCGCGATCATGTCGCCCATCTGCTGGCGCACGGTTTCCTGCATTTGATAGGATATGATCACGTCGCCGACGCCGACGCGGAGGCGATGGAGGCGATGGAGCGCGACGTGCTGGCGCGGCTCGGGATCGCCGACCCTTACGCCGCGCCGCGGGCGCAGGCCCAGAAGTGACGACGATCATGAGCGAACGCGAGAGTCCGGCGGCCGGCGAGGCTGGATCTGAGCGGGCGGGCGCCGCCAAGCCCAGCCTGTTCGACCGCCTGCGCGCCGTGTTCGGTCTCGGCGGCGCCTCGATCCGCGACGACATTCAGGATGCGCTCGCCGATTCGTCGACGGAGGTCGACGTTTCGCCGCAAGAGCGCACCATGCTGAAGAATGTTCTCGCCCTGCATGAGGTTCAGGTCGAGGACGTCATGGTTCCGCGCGCCGACATCGTCGCCGTTGCGCTCGATTGCAGCCTCATCGACGTGCTGCGGACGTTTCGCACGGCCGGCCATTCGCGCCTGCCGGTGCATGGCGATACGCTCGACGACCCGCGCGGCATGATTCACATCCGCGATTTCCTCGCCTATCTCACCGCCGACATTCCCGGCGCCGAGGAATCCAAATCTGCCCGTCCGCTTCGCCGACGGCGGCGCCCGACCCGGCCGTCGCCAAAGTCAGGAATTTCGCGGATCTCGACATTCCCCTGTCGGAGGCGAATATCCTGCGTCCGGTGCTGTTCGCGCCGCCGTCGATGCCGGCCCTCGACCTCCTCGTCAAGATGCAGGCGACGCGCACGCATATGGCCCTTGTCATCGACGAATATGGCGGCACCGACGGTCTCGCCTCGATCGAGGACATCGTCGAAATGATCGTCGGCGACATCGAAGACGAGCACGACCTCGACGAAAGCCCTGAAATCATCGCGAGCGCCGACGGCGGCTTCGTCGTCGACGCGCGCGCGAGCCTTGAGGATGTGTCGCAGGCGATCGACGCCGATCTCACCGCGATCAGCGACGCCGAGGAGGTCGACACACTCGGCGGCCTCATCACGACGCTCGCCGGCCACGTTCCGGTGCGCGGCGAAATCATCGTCGAAGGCGGCCTCGAATTCGAAATTCTCGACGCCGATCCACGCCGCGTAAAACGGGTCAGGATCCGCCTCGGCGTCAAGGATGAGCCCGCAAAGAGCGGCGAGTCCGAGGACGCGCCGGATGCGGGGGACGCCGCAAAAGCGCATTGACCGATCGCCCGCCTCACATGTTCGCTTTCGCCGCATCGATCGCCGAGGCCGCCGGCTGGCGCCGCTGCCTGATCGCCTTCGCCGCCGGCGCCGCCGGGGCGCTCGCCATGGCGCCTTTCGACATCTGGCCCGCGCTCGCAATTCCTATGACCGTCGCCGTCTGGCTGATCGACGGCTCATGCGATAGAGCCCCGAAAAAGGCGGCGCGCGGCTTATCCGTTCGCGATTGGCGCCGGTTCGGCCTCGGGGTCGCCGGTCGCCGCGCGTTCGCCGCCGGCTGGTGGTGGGGGTTTGGCTATTTCGTCGCCGGCCTCTGGTGGCTCGGGGCGGCGTTCCTCACCGACGGCGGCAAATATATCTACATCATGCCGCTTGGCGTCATCGGACTTCCGGCCGCCATGGCGCTCTATCCGGCGTTCGGATTCATGCTGGCGCGACTCGTTTGGACGCCGGGGCCGGCCCGCGTCCTCGTCTTCGCCGCGGCGCTGACATTGACCGAATGGCTGCGCGGCAATCTCTTCACCGGCTTTCCCTGGAACGCTTTCGGCATGGCGCTTGGCGGCAATCTCGCCGCGGCGCAGCTCGCCTCGATCATCGGCCTTTACGGCCTGACGCTGGTCGCGATCCTGATTTTTTCGGCGCCGGCGACGCTCGCGGGCAAGCCCCTGTCGGCGCGGGTGATCGCGCCCTGCGGCGCGGCCGCGATCGCCCTCTCCGCCATTTTCGCCTTCGGCGCCCTGCGCCTGGCGCACGCGAAGGACGCTTTCGTCGCCGGGGTCGCGCTCAAAATCATGCAGCCCAATCTGGCGCAGGACGATAAGTACCGTCCCGAGTACAAAGACGCGATCCTTGCCGATTACCTCAAGCTTTCGGACCTCGCGACGGACGCGGATTCGACCGGCGTCACCGTCGTCATATGGCCCGAAATCAGCGTTTCCGTTCATCCTCTCGCGCGACGCCGAAGCGGTGGCGGAAATCGCGGCGGCGCTGCCGCCCGGCTCTTTTGTCGTCACCGGCGCCGCGCGGGCTGAGGAAGACCCCGCAAGCCCCGCCGGCGGGCTCGGCCCGCCCTCGTCCGAGATCGCCCATCCGATCTTTTTCAACGCCATCCAGGTGATCGCCAACAGCGGCGTGATTCTCGACACCTACGACAAGGCCCATCTGGTGCCATTTGGCGAATATCTGCCGTTTGAATCCATCCTCTCCCGTGCGGGCCTGCATCATTTCGTCCATATTCCCGGCGGCTTCGAAGCAGGATCAAGGCGTAGGACGCTGAATGTGCCAGGATTGCCCCCGGTTGCGCCGCTGATCTGTTATGAGGCGATCTTTCCGGGTGAAGCGCTGCCCCAGGAACGGGGCGGGCCGCGCCCGGGCGTCATGCTCAACGTCACCGACGACGGCTGGTTCGGACTGACGGCTGGTCCCTACCAGCATTTTGCGCAGGCGAGGCTGCGCACGATCGAGGAGGGATTGCCGCTGGCGCGGGCCGCAAACACAGGGATCTCGGCGATCATCGATCCTTACGGGCGGGTTCTGGAGAAATTGCCGCTGGGTGCGGCGGGCTTGCTGAAAGGGGCGCTGCCGCAGCCGATCGCACCGCCGGCGTTCGCCCGCGCGCCTTTCCTGATGGCTTTTCTGCCATGGCTCGCAGTCGTCGCCGCGGCGGCCGCGGCGTCTTGGCTAAGAGGGGTTCGAGCGTCGCGGCTTTGATCAAGGAATTTGACAATGCCGCTTCAAATGTCATCTAATTATTGTCGTCTTTCATCATCAGCTTAACGGTTTGCTTTATTTTTCGGTGGATTCGGTGTGTGTTTTGTTATCGATGGATGTTTTTGATGAATGATTGTCAAAAACGTTGAACCGCCACGGAGCCGGTAGCTTCTGGTATAAACGCTCACAAAAAGCGATTTTTCATATGACTAGGTGGGGGCGATGAGCGATCAAAGCATTGCAGTGGAAAAAATCAAGAAGGTGCCCAATCCAATCGATCGCTACGTCGGCAGCCGGGTGCGCATGCGCCGCGTGATTCTGGGCATGAGCCAGGAGAAGCTCGGCGAGGCGTTGGGTCTGACGTTCCAGCAGGTCCAGAAATATGAGAAAGGGCGCGAATCGGATCGGCGCGAGCCGACTGCAGCAGATCTCGCGCACGCTCGATGTTCCGCCGGCGTTCTTCTTCGAAGGCGCGCCGTCTTTCGAGGCAGCGGCGGGGCCGGTGGAGAGCCGCCTTGGCGTCGCCGAGGATTCGAACACGAGCTATGTCGCCGATTTCCTGTCCACGGCCGAGGGGCTTCATCTCAACATGGCCTTTGCACGCATTCACGATCCGAAGGTGCGCAAGCGAATCATCGATCTCGTCTCGGCGCTCGCCGGCGAGGACATCAGCGGCGATTTGACGCGACGCGCAGATCAGGATGAGCTGCACGGCTAGCGTCCGCGCCCGCAACTTCTCCACAGCATTTTCCAGTCATTTTCACGCCTGAGCCAAGCGTTCGCTTAAACGAACGTAACGGGCCTATTTGCTTGACAAAACGAACGTGATGTTGAAATTTCCGGTCTCTTTTCCAGGTCCCGCGCCGCGACCTCGCCGGGTCCGTTTCGCGTTCGCAACCGGAGGCCGCCATGGCTCGCGAAAACTACCTTTTTACGAGCGAATCCGTCTCTGAAGGCCATCCGGACAAAGTTTGCGACCGGATCTCCGATGAAATCGTCGATCTGTTCTTTCGCGAAGGCGCCAAGGCGGGCGTCGATCCCTATCAGATCCGCGTCGCCGCCGAGACCCTGGCGACGACCAATCGCGTCATCATCGCCGGCGAAGTGCGCGGCCCGGCTATCTCGCCCGAGGCGATCGAGGCCGCCGCCCGCGCGGCGATCAAGAACATCGGCTATGAACAGGATGGCTTCCATTGGCGCGACGCCAAGGTCGAGGTGTTGCTGCACGCCCAATCCGCCGACATCGCGCAAGGGGTCGACGCCGCCGGCAACAAGGATGAAGGCGCGGGCGATCAGGGCATCATGTTTGGCTACGCCTGCCGCGAAACGCCGGAGTTCATGCCGGCGCCGATCTATTACGCCCACAAGATTCTCGAGGTGCTGGCGCGCGAGCGCAAATCCGGCAAGGGCGACGCAGCCAAGCTCGGCCCCGACGCCAAAAGCCAGGTCACGGTCCGCTACATGAACGGCAAGCCGGTCGGCGTCACGCAGATCGTGCTATCGACCCAGCATCTCGACGAGAACCTGAGTTCGAACGATGTGCGCGCCATCGTCGAACCCTATATCCGCGCGACACTGCCGGAGGGTTGGATCAGCCCGGAAACCGCCTGGCACGTCAATCCGACCGGAAAATTCGTCATCGGCGGCCCCGACGGCGACACCGGCCTCACCGGGCGCAAGATCATCGTCGACACCTATGGCGGCGCGGCGCCGCACGGCGGCGGCGCCTTCTCCGGCAAGGATCCGACCAAGGTCGATCGCTCCGCCGCCTACGCCGCCCGCTATCTCGCCAAGAACGTGGTCGCCGCCGGCCTCGCCGACCGCGTCACCATTCAGCTCGCCTACGCCATCGGCGTCGCCGAGCCGCTGTCGATCTATGTCGACACGCACGGCACCGGCCGGGTGGCCGAAGAAAAGATCGAGGCGGCGCTGGGCCAGAGCATGCGCCTGTCGCCGCGCGGCATCCGCGAGCATCTGAAGCTGAATTTGCCGATCTACGCGCGCACCTCGGCCTATGGCCATTTCGGCCGCGCGCCCGACGCGGAGGGCGGCTTCTCCTGGGAGAAAACCGATCTCGGCGATAAGCTCAAGGCGCATCTTTCCTGACCGCCGCGCCGGTTTTCAGTCGGCCGGCGATCCTTTCCGATCAGACCCGGCCATGAATCCCGGCGATCCGCGCGCGGACTTGGCCCCGCCGCGCGCGACCCTGTTCGGCCGGCGCAGGGGCAAGCGGCTCACCGCGCGCCACGATGAATTGTTGCTGAGCGCCCTGCCGGCGATCGCGCTCGACCCTTCGCGGCCGATCGAGCCGCAAGCGCTGTCGCCGGGCCTCTCCTCGCTTTGGCTCGAGATCGGCTTCGGCGGCGGCGAACACCTCGCCGCCGCGGCGCGCGCCGACCCTTCGGCTCTGTTCATCGGCTGCGAGGCGTTTCGCAACGGCGTCGCCAAGGCCCTCGCCCTCATCGAGGAGCATGATCTGCGCAACATCCGCCTCTATGAGGGCGACGCCCGCGCCGTCATCGAGGCGCTGCCGGAGGGCGCGCTCGGCGGGGTCTATCTGCTTTATCCCGACCCCTGGCCGAAACGGCGACAGCGCAAGCGGCGGTTCCTTTCGGACCTGATGCTGACGCGCCTCGCCCGCGCGATGCGTCCGGGCGCCGAGCTGCGCTTTGCCACCGACATCGACGACAATGCGGGCTGGACCCTCGCCCGCGTTCTGCGCGCGCCGCATTTCTCCTGGACGCCGCGGAGCGCCGCCGACTGGCGCGACCCATGGGAGCGATGGAGCGGCACCCGATACGAGACGAAGGCGCTGCGCGAGGGCCGCCGTCCGGCCTATTTCACCTTCGTCCGCAACGCCGCGCCCGCGCGGTGAGCGGCGGCGCGTGCGCCAATTCAGGCCGCCGGCTTGATCGTGTCTTTTCTCTGGGCGCCCGACGCCTCCGATGCAACGCCGTTGCGCGTCGACCCGAGCATCCGGCCGTCTCGGCTCAGCGCGCGCGCGAAGGGGGCATTGGCGAAAATGGCCGGCGTTTTTCGCGCCGCGACCGCGGCCAGTAAAAGCGGGGACAGGGCGCCGGCGACGTACCCGATCTGCAGGCTTGTCACGAGCGTCACAACTTCGAGCGCGATGCCTCCGCGCGCGACATCATGCTCGATGAACAAATCAAATCCGACAATAAGCGCCGAAGCCGGAATGAGAATGAAACATTTGAAAGATTTAGCGAGCACAGCGCCAAACAAAACGCAAGCAACTACAATAATATACATCTCCGTTTCCCCTCGAATTATATCTTTGTCGCTAATCCATTATTCAATACGCCTGTAACCAATATTTCATATTTCTAGCGGCCGGCAACGGGCGGCCCGATCAGCGGCGCACCCATGTTATATGCGCGGCTTACGCTCGGTGGGTGTCAAAACGCACTGATGCATTAGGGGTTCCATAAACCGACAAACATTTGATGATTTCCCATATTCAGTCAAGCGCCGTTAACGCCCGCTGCACACCTGCAAAATGAATTTGGGCCAGCTTGAGTCAGCCTGCCGGACTGCTGCGGCCCCACGCGCAAAATTCAATTCAATCGCAATCTTAGCCATAGAAAAGACGGTTTCCATTGCACAGATATCGTCTGTTAAAGGACGTCTGATAACAAGCACAATTCGTTCAACACGACTGGCCGCCGCCGAAATGAATGTCGAGAGCCTGAGCCGCCACGCGCCCGCGCGCCACATGGATTTTCAACCCTCGGCGGCCTGGGGACATCACGAAATCGGCCACGGCTCGTTCGGGCGCCGGCTTGAGACGCTGCCGTTCGAACTCAGCTTTCTTTCGGCCTATGGCGCGGCGCCCGCGCTGCTGATCGAAGCGGCGGCGATTGCGCGGACGCAGGGAGTCACGCCGGACGCCGCGCTTCTCGCGACCGGCGCGGTGACCGACGCATTTTATTATCGATCGCTCGCGCGTCATCTTGGCGTCCCCTTCGTCAGCGGCGCGGTCGCGCTCGGACCCGGCGCGCGCTATCCGCATTCGATCCATGCCGGCGTCGCGCCGCTCGCCGGCGATGGGCATCCGCGCTGGCTCGTCGCGCCGCGCGGCGAGATGCTGGCCGTCCTGCTGCGGCGCAGGCAAAGCGGCGAAACGATGAGCGAGAGCCTCGCCATCGCGACGCCGGCGCATTTGTCGCGGCTGGTGCGCGCCGCCGCCGCGCCCGCGATCGCGCGCGAGGCGAGCCTCGCTCTCGCCAATCGCGACCCGGCGCTGTCGGCCAAATCAGGCGCGAGTCCGGCCCAATGTTGCGTCGCCGCTGCGATCATGGCGACGCTGAGCCTCGTCTACGGGTTCGCACCGGACTTTGGACCGCCGGCCCTCGACATTGCGATGAGCTGTGTGTTTCTGGCGGCGCTCTGTCTGCGCCTGTTCGCGGGCGCGGCAAGTCTCGATGGCGCACGTCCCGGCCGGCGGCCGCCGGCGCCCATCGACGATCGCCTGCTGCCCGCCTATTCGATCGTCGTCGCGCTGCATCGCGAGGCGCGGGTCGTGCGCCAGCTCGCGAGCGCCCTCGAGGCCATCGACTATCCGCGCGGCAAGCTCGACATAAAGCTCGTCATTGAAGCGGATGATCTGGCGACGCGCCGGGCGCTGGCGGCTCTCAAACTGCCGCCGAGCTATGAAATCATCGTCGCGCCGCATGGCTGGCCACGAACCAAACCCCGCGCTCTGAATGTCGCCCTTCCGCTGGTGCGCGGGGAGTTCGTCGCCATCTTCGACGCCGAGGACGCGCCGGCGCCGCGCCAATTGCGCGATGCGGCCGAACGCTTTCTGCGCGCTCCACCGCGGACCGCCTGCCTGCAGGCGCAGCTTTGCATCGACAACACCGGGGATTCCTGGCTGACCCGGCTGTTCGCCATTGAATACGCCGTGCTGTTCGATGTGGTGCTGCAGGGCATGTCGAGCCTGCGCCTGCCGCTTGCGCTCGGCGGCTCGTCCAATCATTTTCGCACAGCGGTTTTGCGCGAGATTTGCGCCTGGGACGCCTGGAACGTAACGGAGGACGCCGACATCGGGCTGCGCCTCGCCCGGCTCGGCTATCGCTGCGAGACATTACAGTCGACCACCGACGAGGAGGCGCCGGCGCGTTTCAACGCCTGGCTGACGCAGCGGATGCGCTGGTCAAAGGGGTGGACGCAGACCTTCATCACGATCAGCCGCGATCCGGCGCGGCTCATTCGCGAGGTCGGCTGGTCCGGCGCCGGCGTTCTCGCCCTGATGATGGTCAATCTCGTATTGGCGCCGCTGCTGTGGCCGGTCCTGACCGCGTTGCTCGGCTATCATCTGGCGCGCGCCGGTCTGCCGAAGCCTGAAATCGATCCTGGCCATCGTCGAGACGACGCTCTGGCTCTCGGTCGCGATATTTGGCGCGGCTTCGCTGCTCTGGCTTACGCTGCTTGGCATGAAGCGGCGCAAACTGCTCGGCCTTTGGCTGTTTCTGCCGCTGTTGCCGCCCTATTATTTCCTGATGTCCGTCGCGGCCTGGGCGGCGCTCTACGACCTCGCCGTGCGGCCGTTTCACTGGCGCAAGACCGAGCATGGGCTGGCGCGGACGGGAAGAAAAGGCGGCGCGCGGGTCAAGGCGGACGCGCCGCGGTCAACGCTCCAGCCCACGGGCGCCGCCGATCGTCCGCACGGGTCCAATCTCGCCAAGCCGTATCTAAACTAGCCTTATCTAAACCACCCTTTTCTCATGAAGTCTTCCGCGCCTTGGCCGGGAGGCGGGCGATGAGATCCGGGCGCCGCTCGCGCGTGATCCGCAGCGCCTCTTCCTCGCGCCAGGCCCTGATCTTCGCGTGATCGCCGGACAGCAGGATTTCGGGGATCTCGCGCCCCTCCCATTCACGCGGGCGGGTGAAGTGCGGATATTCAAGCAGGCCGCTCTCGAAACTCTCCTCGAAGCCCGACGCTTCCTTGCCCATCACGCCGGGCAGCAGCCGGACGCAGGCGTCGAGAACAACCATCGCGGCGATTTCGCCGCCTGAGAGCACATAGTCGCCGATCGAAATTTCCTCGAGGCCCCGCGCGGCGATGACCCGCTCGTCGACGCCCTCAAAACGTCCGCAGACGAGAACGACTCCCGCGCCCGCGCTAAGCGATCGCGCCCGCGCCTGCGTCAACGCCGCGCCGCGCGGACTGAGCAGCAGCCGCGGCCGCGCGTCGCCGGCCTCGAGTCCGGCGTCGAGCGCGGCGGCGAGAACATCCGCCCGGATCACCATGCCGGGGCCGCCGCCCGCCGGTGTGTCGTCGACCGCCCGGTGGCGCCCGAGCCCCTGCGCGCGAATATCATGGGCCGCGATCGACCAGAGGCCGCGCGCGAGCGCCTCACCGGCGAGCGAGACGCCGAGCGGACCTGGAAACATGTCGGGAAAAAGCGTGAAGACCGTCGCGCGCCACATCGCCGTTCACGTCTTGCCCGAGGACGCGCGCCGCGGCGAGGACGCCGCCTCGCCCTCGCCGTCGCCCGCCACTCCCGAGATCTCGCTCGGCGCGACGATGACCAGCCAGCCGCCCGCGACGTCGATTTCAGGCACGACCGCTTTAGTGAAGGGGAAAAGCAGCGTCTCGCCGCCGCCTACGGGAGCGATCTCCAGAATGTCGCCGCCGCCGAAATCGAGCACGTCCGCGACGCGGCCGATCGGCGCACGGGCCTCGTCGAGCGCCGCGAGGCCGATCAGATCGGCGAGATAGAACTCGTCGCTTGCGGGCGCCGGCAGATTCGCGCGGGACAGATAGAGCTCGACATTGGTCAGGCGTTCGGCGTCCGCGCGATCGGCGATTCCCTCGATCCGGGCGACGAACAGATTGTCCCTGACGCGCCGCAACGACTTGATCGCGAAGCGCCGCGCGCCGCTGGCGTCGCAAAGCTCGCGATAGCCGGCGATGGCGCCCGGATCGCCAGTGAAGCTTTGCAGCCGCACTTCGCCCCTGACGCCATGCGGCGCGCCGAAACGTCCGACGAGTAGGCGGCGATCGTCCATCAGGCTCTGTTTCGAAGCTCTGTTTGCAGGCTCTATTTTCAAGCCCTATTTCGACGCGCGGGCTTTCAGCGCGTGGTCGGCGAGCGTGCGCCCGAGCGACCATACGGCGCCCGGAACGCGGTGGCTATCGGCGATCACGGCGTCGAAGGCGCGTTCGATCCAGTCGCAATCGGACTCGTCGATGACGAGGGCCGGCAGCAGCTTGATCGTATGATTGGCGTGGCCCGCGACCTGAACGAGGATGTTGTGCTCCTTGAACAGCGGAATGGTGATCAACTGGCAGAACAGACCCGCGTTGACGGCTTCGACGAGGCTCCAGGCGGCTTTCAGCTTCAGCGATTGCGGGATTGCCGAATTCGACGCCGATCATCAGGCCCTTGCCGCGCACCGCCTTGACCAATTCATAGCGCTGCGCCATCGCCTCGAAGCTTTTCAGGAGCCGCGCGCCGGTCCGCGCCGCATTGGCGATCAGGCGCTCGGATTCGATCACTTCGAGCGTCGCGAGCCCCGCCGCCATGGCGAGGTCGTTGCGGGCGAAGGTCGAGCCATGCACGACGGCGTTGTCCATGCGGTCGAACACTTTGTCGAAGATGTGCTTGCGCGTCAGCACCGCCCCGACCGGCGCGTGGCCGCCCGACAGCGCCTTGGAGAGCAGCACCATGTCCGGCTCGACGCCCCAATGTTCGACCGCAAGAAACCGTCCCGTGCGCCCCATGCCGGTCTGGATCTCGTCAGCGATGAAGAGAGCGCCATATTTGCGGCAAAGCCTGGCGGCGTCGGCGAGATAGGACTCGTCAGGCATATTGACGCCCTTGCCCTGGATCGGCTCGACGATGAAGGCGGCGGCCTGACCCGCCGCAAGCGCGCGCTCCAGCGCGGCGGGATCGTTGAAGGGGATTTCGGTAAAGCCCGGCGCGAGCGGCTCGAAGCCCTGCTTGAACACGGCGTCGCCGTTCATCGACAGCGCGCCATAGGTCAGGCCATGAAAGGCGTCGCTGCAATAGATGATCTCCGGCCGGCCCGTCGCGCGCCGCGCGAATTTGACCGCCGCCTCGACCGCCTCCGTTCCCGAGTTGGCGAAGAAGACCTTGTCGAGCCAGGGCGTGAAACCGAGCAGGCGCTCGGCGAGCAGCCCGGCGAGCAGTGAGGCGTCCATCTGGACGAGATTGGGCAGATCGGCGCCGAGCACGCCGCTCAGGGTCTCGCGCAGCAGCGGATGGTTGCGGCCGATGCCGAAAACGCCCCAGCCGCTCAGAAGATCGAGGTAGCGGGCGCCGCGACGATCGTAGAGATATTGCCCGACGCCCCTCTGAAAGCCGACGTCGGTGCCGATCGTCTGGAAGACGCGCACCATCATTTCGTTCAGGTGCTTCGCGTTGAGGCTGTAACGCTCCCCCTCGCGCGCGGCGATCAGCGCGCGAATGTCAAAACGGCGCTGGCTCCGGTCAGCTTTCAGTTCGGGAAACGGAAGGGTTGTCATTCGTCACTCTTCTACTTCTTTCAAACCTCTGCTCCGGAAGCGCGCGGCTAAGGCGTCGCGCTTAAATGAGATGTAAATGCGGCGTTTCCTCGGCGTCCGGCCTTGAGGAGGCGAGACGCGCCAGCTTAAGATTTAAGACCGCCGTATTGCGCCGGCAAGACAACAGCCCCAACTCAGCCTGCGTGAGCGTCAAATTTATTTCTTTGGAAAGCTCGAAGCCTACCTCGATTAGCGACGAACGCCCGCTGCCGCCGCTCGTCGGCGCAATTCGGCAGGGCAAAAATGGTGCGACGCAATATCACCTTGACGTGAATTGTGCGCTGCACCATATAGAGCGTGAGGGCACCTTCCGCTCTCGGCTTGCCGCCTCGATCGAGCTGGAAAGAGTCGGCGCACGCTCGACCAAGGGAAATCAAAATGGCAAATAGTTTCGAAGACTTTCAGAACTTCACCAAGACGCAACTCGAGTCGGCGGCCGTGACGTCCAAATCCTTCGTCAAGGGTTTGCAGGCGATCGCAGCCGAAACGACCGATTATTCGAAGAAATCGTTGCAGGGCGGCACTGCTTTTCTTGAGACTCTGCGCGGCGTCAAGTCGCTCGAGTCGGCAATTCAGCTGCAATCCGAATACGCCAAGGCCTCCTATGCCGATTTCGTAGCGCAGGCGACCAAAATTGGCGAACTCTATTCCAACCTCGCCAAGGACACGCTCAAGTCGATTGAGACAGCAATTCCTGGTCTCAAAGGCGTCACCCAGTAGACTTCATTCGCCGATCGCAGGCGCTCACTGGCAAGCAAAGTGAGCGCCTCACGGATTCTAACGCTTCCCCTCATCATCGGTATCGAGGAATTCGTCGAATCTAGTGGAGGGCACGCTGTGACATATGCGCGGGTCTATCAACGCGGAATGAAGGATTTCATCGCCGGCGTCCCTTTGGCCGGCAATCCTTACAACGGTTCTGATTGCGTCGAAACCTGCAACGCATGGAGCGCCGGCTGGCATGACGCGAGCCACGCGAGGTGGCGTATCCATGCACATCAAAATGCCGCGCACGCTCCGCCGCATCGCCTCCCCATCAAATCCGCTGTCCCGACCAAGCCTATTTAGAAGCGATGGCGGTAGGCCCCGCCATGTAGGGGGTCCTATTCGCGTCGTCGGAATTTGCCAGAAATGCGCCCGCCCGCTTCGCCGGCGCGCCTTGAAGGCCGTCTCTTAAATTATTGATTTGAATGGTGGGCGCGACAGGGATCGAACCTGTGACCCCTACGATGTCAACGTAGTGCTCTCCCGCTGAGCTACGCGCCCCGATCCCGCATGCAGGGGATCAGCTGTGGCGAGAGGATATATCGGCTCCATGAGACCGGCGCAAGCCGTAAAGCCTTCATATTTTGCCCGCGCGCGTCGCGCGGCCCGCAGCGCTAGAATCCGACGCCCAACGGCGACGCGGGGTGATCGGCCTGTTCGGCGTCGGCTGCGGCGCCGCCGATTGGGCCGTCGATTGCGCTTGCGGCGGCGCCCTCTCAGGCTGGGCGGGTCTGGCGACGCGCGCCGGCGGCGCGGCGGGGACCGGGGCGGGACGCGCCGCTTTGACGGGTTTCGGCTCGGGCGCCTTCTGGGCCGGAGACTGGTCCTTCGCAGGCCGTGCGAGATTGTCCTTTTTCGGGCGCCGCAGCAGCTTGTCGGTCGACGACTGAGGCGTAGCGGCGGGCGGCGCGGGGGCCGGAGCGGTCTGCTCCAGCGCGGCGTCAACGTCGGGACGCAGCCGCGCGCAGGTCAGGCGGCCTTTGAGATCGATCAGTTTGCCTCGGCCCTCGGCGCCTTGCGCCTTCAGCGCGGTCAGCTCCGCGTCCTCGCTGGCGCAGGCTTCCTCAAGGCGCGCCGCCTGCGCCGCGAGTTCCGCGATTTTCGCCCGCGCGGCGGTCTTTGCGTCGTCGCAGACCGCGCTCGCGAGGAAGGCCCGCGTCGCCTCGGCGTCGTTCGGCCCGATCGCGGCGAGCGCGCTTTGCTCGCGCGCGCACGCCGTTTTCAAATCCGTCATGGCCTTGTCGATCGCCGCGATCACGTCCGGGCAGGCCGCGCGCTGGCGAAACGCCTCGATCGCGGCGCGGTCGGTTGAATTCGACAGAATCCTTCCACTCGCCCTCGTCGCGCGCGCACGCCAGCGCCTCCTGCGCGATGGCCGCCTGCGCATCATGCAGGCGCGCTTCGGCGGCGGTTTTGACGGCGCCGCAGGGCGCCTTGTCGATCAGCGCGCGCAGCGCATCGGCGTCGCGCGGGCCGATTCCGTTCAGCGTCGAATTGGCGTCGGCGCAGGCGGCGTCCGCCGCTGCGGCGATGGCGCGCAGGCTCTGTTCGGCGGCGGCGACGGTCCCCGGGCAATGCGCGTTCGCGCGCAACGCCTCGATCCCGGCCGCATCGCCCTTCCCGATCAGCGCCTTGAGGTCGTTGTCCTCGCCCTGGCAGAGAGCGGCCTCGCCCGCGGCGCGCGCTTCGAGGTCGGCGAGACGAGCGCTCGCCGTGGCCTTGACCGCATCGCAGGAACTCATTCGCAATGAAGCCGCGCAGCGCGGCGGCGTCCTGCGACGCTATCGACTGCAGCGTCGCCGCGTCGCGCCCGCAGGCGGCCTTGGCCGCTTCGGCCTCCGCCGTGAGCGTCGCTTCGAGGTCGCTGAGGCGTTTGCGCGCCGCCGCCTTCACGTCGTCGCAAGCGGCGGCGGCGAGCCTGCGCAGCGCATCGGCGTCGCGGGGGCCGACCGCGGCGAGGGCGGCGCCATCGCTCTCGCAGGCCTGTTGCGCCTTGAGGCGCTGGGCCTCCTCCTGAGCCGCGAGCTCCTTCTCGCGCCGCGCGATCTCGGCCTCGCGCAACGCCTGCGCCTTGGCCGCGGCGAGCGCGCGCTGAAGCGCCTCAAGGCGATAGCGCGCCGCGATCGCGTAGAAGGACGAGGGGAAGCGCTCCATAAAATCATTGAGGACGGCCGGGTCGTCGGTCCCCTTGATCTTGTCCCAGGCGATGCTGTCGTCCTGGTTCAGGTAATATTCGCTGACGAGCGAGACATAGGTCTCGGGACGCTGGCGCCCGCCCGTGGCGGCGCTGACATCGGCGGCGATGCGTCGAAACATCGTTTCGATCTCGAGTCCGGGCTCGTTCAGGCGGCGCAGGAAGGCCTTGGTGAAGGGGCTGTTGCGATCCTCGCCGTCAAGGGCGACATCGCCAGGCGAGGTCGAGTAAGCGACAATGAGGCCATCCGACTTGTCGATCCGCTGCAACCCCCGCGTGCGCTCTCCCGAATCGATCGAGGCCGTCGCGCTCGCGAGGCGCGCCAGCCGTTCGGAGACGGGATTGGTGCGGCAGGCGTCGAGCACCATGATCTTGATGCCGTTTGAACGGTCGAGCGCCGAGCGGATATTATCGACAGCGATCGTCTCGAACGGCAGGCTGATCTCGTCCCTGACCTCCGCATCGACGGGAAGGAGGTAGTTCTGGCCCTGATATTGAACCGCGTGGCCGGCGAAATAGAAGAGGGTCGCGTCGGCGCCGATCGACATGCGCGCGAACTGCTGGATCGCCTTGCTCGCGCCGGCGAGATCGACATCCGTCTCAAGCAGAACGTCGAAGCCGAGCGCCTTCAGGGCGGCGGCCGTGTCCTGCGCATCGTTGCGGGCGTTGGGAATATCGAGACCCGGCGATTTATACGACGAGTTGCCGATCACGAGCGCGACGCGGCGCTCGGAGGCGGCGCAAGCGGCCGCCGTCGCCGCCAGCGCAAGCAGGCCGCAAAAGAGCAGAGCGAGAACCCGGCGCAACCTAGGCATGTCTCGACCCGACCGCCTGAGGCGCGGCGGCGCCTCCGAGGGCTCGCCGCGCGCGCGAACGCGACGCGGGCGGCAACCTGCGGGAGACATGGCGCGGCGACAACACGCGGATTATGTAGAACATCGACGCTAACATAGGTTGGGGCTAGAGTTTAGACAATGACACGGGCGGCGCGCTCCCGCCCGTGCCGCTGCGCACCGAGAGAGACCGAAACAAGGCGACGGTGTGGCGGACTCCGCTCATTTGGTCTATTTCAGAGCGGCCGCGTCGAGGCCACCCGGCGAACGCAAAGACAAGAGGCGTCTCTTCAAGAAAAAGCGTGAAGGTGCTGGAAATGACGCTGGTTCTGACGATCGAGAATGAGCAGAGCCTTCCGAACGGGGCTCCTGTGAGCGTCAGGCTGACCGGCAAGCGCGGCATCGACATCGGCCGCTCGGCCGCGATCGACTGGTCGCTGCCCGATCCGACGCGCTTCATCTCGGGTCGCCATTGCGAGGTGCGTTATCGCGACGACGGCTACTGGCTGAACGATCTCTCCACTAACGGCACCTTTCTGAACGACAGCACAAGACGCATCCAGGCCCCGTACCGGCTGCGCGACGGGGATCGGCTCGCGATCGGAAGCTATGTCATCGCCGTGGCGATCGAAGCGGACGAGGATTCAAAGGCAGATGTCGCCGCGCCGGCTGGCGGCGAACCGGTTGGCGCCGGGACCGCGGTCGCCGCCGCCCTCGCGCCGATCGAAGCGCCGGACGCGGCGCGGCTCGACGCCGAAATCGCGCAGGCGATCGCAAGCGAAACGCCCGCGATGGCGGGAGCGGGAGAACCCGGCGGCGCCGGCCAGCGCGACGGCGCGGCGGCGACGCGCCCGCACACCATGGTCCGCGCGCGCGGTTTCAGCGTCGCGCCGGAAGCGCCGGCCGAGGATGTCGCCGCCCCTTTGTCCGGGCAGGCTCCGGGACCGGCTGGCGACGCCGGAGCCCTCGATGATCCGCAGCAGCGGGAGGCCCGCGCGTGGAGCGCGCCCGAACGCAACGCGCCGGCTGGCGCGCTCGCCGACCCACAGCCGCAGATCGTGGGAGACGGACAAAGCGCGGCGGTCCAGGATGCCGGGCGCGCGCCAGGCGCCGAGGAGTTCCTGCGCCGCTTCGCCAAGGGCGCCGGCATTCCGGACCATATCTTCGCCCGCCAGGACGGCCTGAAGGTCGCGGAGGAACTCGGCGCCCTGATGCGCATCGCGGTGGAGGATCTGACGCAATTGCTGAACGCGCGCTTCAAGGCCAAGCGTTTCGCGCGCGCCTCGAGCCAGACGATGATCCAGGCGCTCGACAATAACCCGTTGAAATTCGCGCCGACATCGACCGACGCGCTGAAGATCATGTTCGGACCGCGCACCAGCGGCTATCTCGACGCGCGGCGCGCCTTCGACGGCGCCTTCACCGATTTGAAGACGCATCAGATCATGACCTACGCGGCGATGCAGCAGGCCGTCCGCATGCTCGTCGAGGATCTCGATCCGCAAGCGATCGAAGCCGCCGCCGGCGAGGACAAAGGGCTCGCCGCTCTGTTCGGCGCGCACAAGGCGCGGCTGTGGGATCTCTATGTCGCGCGCTGGCAGGCCAAGACTTTGCGCCACGAAGACGGGCTGGTCGACGCCTTCATGCTCTATTTCGCCCAATGCTACGATCAAGGCAAAGAGACCAAATGACGGACGCCTGGAGCGGCGAGGCCGCGGCGTCCCCGGCCGCAAAATATATTGAAAAGAAATTTTTGAAGAAACGATCTCCGATTTTCCAAAACCGGAAAAATCCTGAGCGATAAGGGCCACGGACCGCGCCATGAGCGACAAGGATCAGTCCCCGAGCCGGACGGGCGCGACGAGCGGACGATTTTCCGTCCCGTGCGGCCCGCGCGCGCGCCGGCGCCCTCTACGCCGGCGCAGGGCGCAGACGCGCCAGATCCGCGCGGGATGACGCAGGTTCAGGGGTTCAGCGACGATCACACCGTTTTCCGGCCCAATCCCGCCGGCCGGCGCCCCCAGACGCGCCAAAATCCGCGCCGCGCGGGAGACGGCCGCCGCGCCGCCGCGCAAGGCCTCGGTTCAGGGCCAGGATCTCGCCGCGCCCGACCCCAACCCGATCATGCGGGCCGCGAGCCCGCTGCTGCTGCTGCTTGGGCGCCTGCGCGCGGCGCTGCATCCGCGCGCCGGGCTCCGGCCTCGTCGCGCAGATCGCGGCGGCGATCGAAAGATGCGATCGCGAGATGATGGCGGCGGGCGTTCCGCAGGGCGAGGCCAACACCGCCAAGTTCGCCCTTTGCGCCAGCGCCGACGAAGTGCTCGCCAATCTGCCGGGCGAGGAGCGCGCCGGCGCCGGACGCGTTCGGCCTGATGACGCGCTTCTTCGGCGAGAACAACGGCGGCCGGCGTTTTTTCGACGAGCTCGATCGCGTCGAGAGGGACCCGCGCGCGCATTATTCTCTGCTCGAACTGTTTTACGCCTGTCTCGCGCTGGCCTATCAGGGCGGGCGCCGGGGCGCGGCGGCCGGCTCCGGCGCCGTCGCGGCCATCAATGGCGAACTGCGCCAGATTTTGCAGAAGTCGGGGCCGCCGCCGCCGCAAGGCTTGTCGCCGCACTGGCGCGGCCAGCCGCTGCGCGAGCCACGCCGTCGCGGCTGCGCGTGCCGTTCTGGGCCATCGCCGGTGCTCGTCGGCCTGGTGCTGTTTGGCGCGTTCGTCGGCCTGCGGCTCTCGCTCGGCCATCGGGCGGAGGCGGCGGCCGAGGCGCTCGCCGCGCTGAATCCGGCGACGCCGGTGACCATCGGCCGGAAGGTCGAGGTCGCGCCGCCCGCGCCGCCGCCGCCGACGCCGGAGCAGGTCTCGCAGCTCGATCATATCCGCACCGTGCTTGCGCCGAACATTTCGGCGGGAACCTTGAGCGTCGACCCCAGCGCCGACCAGATCGTCATCCGCATCGTCGACCGGGATTTGTTCAAGCCCGGCAAATCGGCGATCCTCGACGAGGTGAAGCCGCTGATGACCTATATCGCGCTGGCGCTCGACGACGAAGCGGCCGTCAAGGTGGTCGGGCATTCCGACAACACGCCGATCTCCAATGCGCGCTTCGCCTCGAATTTCGAACTTTCGCTCGAGCGCGCGAAGGTCGTCGGCGCTCTTTTGAAGCAATCCCTGTCGCATCCGGAGCGGGTCATCGCGGAAGGCAAGGGCGCCGACGCGCCGATCGCCTCCAACGACACGCCGGAAGGCCGCGCGAAGAATCGCCGCGTCGAAATCGTCGTCCCGCGCAGCGACTGAAACAGCCAGAGCGGCGCACAAGGATCGCCTCTTCCACCCACCTCATCGGTCAATCAACTCTTCCGTCGATCGTTCTCTCAAAGCGCGAATTGGATGAATAGAAAACTCTGGCTCCGCATTCTGATCAGCCTCATCGGCGCCGCCGCGGTCGCCGCGCTGATCTGGTTCGCCGCGCCGCTGATCGTCGTTCAGCGATGCGCATCCGCTGGAGGAGCCCCTCCCCCGCATCGGGGCGATCGCGCTGGCGCTGGCGCTGATCGCGGGCGCCGGCGCTCTACGCCTCTACCGGCGGCGGCAAGGGCGCGGAGCGCATCGCGCGCGGCATCGGCGCCGAGGACAGCGACGCGCCGGTTCTGGCCGAGCGCATGAAGGAGGCGCTCGGCGTCTTGCGCGCGGCGGGGCCGCGCGAACTATCTCTACGATCTGCCCTGGTATCTGCTGATCGGGCCGCCGGGATCGGGCAAGACAACCGCGCTCATCAATGCCGGGCTCGAATTTCCGCTCGCCGGCGGCGCCAAGCCGGGCGCCGTCAAGGGCGTCGGCGGCACGCGCTATTGCGACTGGTGGTTCACCGAAGACGCCGTGCTGATCGACACCGCCGGCCGCTACACGACGCAGGACTCCGACGCCAAAGCCGATCAGAAAAGCTGGCTCGCCTTTCTCGACCTGCTCAAACGCAACAGGCCGCGCCAGCCGATCAACGGCGTTCTCGTCGCGATCAGCATCGAGGATCTTCTGACCCTGCCGCAGGACGAGGTCGCCGCCCATGCGGCGGCGATCAAGGCGCGCCTCATCGAACTGCACAAGCGGCTCAAGGTCGATTTCCCGGTCTACGCCCTGTTCACCAAGGCCGATCTCGTCATCGGCTTCATGGAGTTCTTCGGCGATCTCGACGAGAAGCAACGCGCGCAGGTCTTCGGCGCCACCTTCCAGACGATGGACCGGCGGCAAATCGATGGTGGCTCACGGCGCCGGCCGAATTCGACGCGCTGACGCTGCCCTTGTCGCGGCTGGCGCGCGACCGGCTCGGCGCGGAGAAGAACCCCGCCAACCGCGTTCTCCTGTTCGGCTTTCCGGCCCAGATGGCGGCCTTGCAGGCGCCGGTGATCGGCTTTCTCGACGCCATCTTCGATCCCGCCCATTACAAGATCAAGGCGGCGCTGCGCGGCTTCTATTTCACATCGGGCACGCAGCAGGGAACGCCGATCGATCAGTTGCTCGGCGCGCTCGCCAAGGGGTTCGGCGCCGAGGCGGTCGCGACGCCGGCCTTTTCCGGCCAGGGCAAGAGCTTCTTCCTGACCGACCTCATCCGGAAGGTCATCATCGGCGAGGCCGGCTGGGTGTCGACGCGGCGCGGCGTTATCGCTTCGTCAAGATGGCGGCGCTCGCCTGCCTCCTCGTCGCCGCGCCGCTCCTCGCCGGCGCGTGGTGGCTCAGCTACGCGCGCAACGCCGATCGCATTCGCGACAGCGAGGAGGCGGCGCAGAAATACGCCGCGGCGTCGCGCGGGGTCGGGCAGGCCAACGTCGTCGGCGACCGCGATCTCAGCAAAGTGCTGCCGGCGCTGCACGCCTTGCGTTTCCTGCCCGGCGGCTATGGCGACCAAGACGCGGCGCCGCGCCGGCGTCTTGCCACGGACCTCGGGCTGAACCAGTCGGCGCGGCTGAGGTCGGCGGCGAACACCGCCTATGGCGTCGGGCTGGAGCGCATGCTGCGGCCGCGCCTCATCTATCGCCTCGAAGAGCAGATCGAGGCCAACGCCAATGATCCGTCCGCGCTGTTCGACGCGCTGAAGGTCTATCTGATGCTCGGCGGCCTCAAGACGGCGGACCGGCAATTGCTGATCGACTACATGAAGCGCGACTGGGCGGAGAATCTTTATCCGGGGCCGCGCAACGCCGAAGGGCGCGACGAGCTGGAGCAGCATCTCGCCGCCATGCTCGATCTCGAAACCGGCCATGGCCCCCTCGTCCAGCTGAACGGCCCGCTGGTCGAAAAGGCGCAGGCGATTCTCGCGCGCCAGAACGTCGCGGCGCGCGCGCTCGACATTCTCGCGGCGCCGTGCGAAGGCGCGTTCACAGCCGGACTGGACCGCCAGCAAGGCCGGCGGCGCGGGCGCGCTCGCCCTGTTCGATCCGTCGATCGAGAGCATCAAGATTCCCTGGTTCCTGACCAAATCCGGCTTTGCGGATTTCACCGCCGCGGCGCCAGGCGTCGTGAATGAGACGGAGCGCGATCGCTGGGTGCTCGGCGCCGCCGGGCAGACCCCGGCGATTTCGGCGCAATACGATCACCTTAGCGAAAATCTCGGCGAGGCCTACGCCATGGCCTTCGTCGACGCCTGGCGCGAGGCCATCGGCAGGCTGAAGATCCGCCGCCTCACCACCGACCGGCCCTCCTATCCGCTGCTTGCCGCCGCATCGTCCGTCACCTCGCCGTTGATCCGCCTCCTCGAATCGATCCGCGACGAGACTTTGCTGGCGGAGCCCGCGAGCGCCGAACCGACCCCGACCCGCCGGCGCTGCGAATGCCGAGACGCCGGCGGCGATCATCGACGCGGCTCTCGCGCCCTACCACCGGCTCGTCGAAGGGCGATCCGGGACGCCGCCCGATCGATCAGATGCTGTCGCAACTGAACGACATCCGCGCCAACTTAAGCCGCCTCGCCGGGAATGGCGGGCCGGCCGACGAGCTCGTCGCGCGCATCGCGAGCGGCGTCGCCAATCTGCGCGCCGACGCCGCCGGCCTGCCGCAGCCCTTCGCGCGCATGATGGATGACGCGGGCGCCGACATCTCCCGCGAGATCGCCGACTCCAACGTGGCGGGCGCCCTTTCGACGCTTCGCGAAAAGGTCACCCTCGTTTGTCAGGACAAGATCGCAGGCCGCTATCCCTTCGCCAAAGGCGCGGAGCGCGAGGTCGATCTCGACGATTTCGCCCGCATGTTCGGACCGAAGGGCCTCATCGACCAGTTCGTCGGCGCCTACGTGCTCGCCAGCGTGGACGCCTCGGGGCCGCAGTGGAAATGGCGCGACGACAGCCCGCTCGCCAGCAAGCTGACGCCGACCTCGCTCGCCGATTTCGCGCTCGCCGCCGACATCCGCGCCGCGTTCTTCGGCCCCGGCCAGGCGGCGCCCGGCTTTTCCTACACGGTGACGCCGCCTGGCGTCAGCCGGCCCGCGTCTCGAGATCGATGGGACCGTCATCACCAACGCCTCCGGCCCGACGAACCTGCAATGGCCGGGCGCGAGCGAAAATCACCGCGTGGCGCTGGCGCTTCGCCCGAGCGGGCCGCCGCTCGTGCAGCAATCCGGCGTCTGGTCGATCTTTCGCCTGCTCGACGCGGCCAAACTCAGCAGCGACGGCGCGCTCGCGACCTTCTCGGCTCGGCGGGCGCGAACTCGCCTGGCGCTTCAGCGCGGCGCCCGCGACGCCCGGCGCCAGCCTGAAGCCACTGGACCTTTCGCGGTTGCGCAATTTCCATTGTCCTGGCGGAGCGTGAACCCATGCGCTGCGGCCTGTTCGGAAAACTGCCGGCCAAACGCGATTTCGTCGCGATCGCTGCGCCGCGCGCGTTCCTGCGCCTGTGGGAGCCGTGGCTGGAGAAGGGCCTCGCCGCCGGGCGGGCAGGCACGGCCGAGGGCGATTTCGCCGAGGCCTTCAACACCGCCCCGATCTGGCGTTTCTGGCTCGGGCCGGCGCTGTGCGGGCAGGCGATCGCCGGCGCCTTCATGCCCTCGGTCGATGCGCTCGGGCGCATGTTTCCGCTGACGCTGATCGGCGTCCGGCGACGACCTTGCGCCGCCCGACGTCGATCCGCGCGAGGCCTGGTTCGCTGAGGTCGAGGATGTCCTGCTGGACGCTCTCGATCCGGCAACGCCTTTCGAAACGACGGTCGCGCGGCTGGAGGCGCTTGGCGCAAAAGAAAATAGCGCAGATGCTCAGGCGCAGGATTCCGTCGCGCGGCGCGCGTTCGCCGCGCATGCGCGCCGCTCAGCCGGATTGCCCGGCGCAGGCGGCGACGTTCTGGTGGACGGTCGGCGGGCGCCGACTGCCCGCCGCTGGCGATGATGCAGCGCGCGCGATGCCGGCGCCGGCGGCCTTCGCCGAGATGCTGAGCCGCCGCGCCGTCAGCCGGAGCCCGCAAGAGAAGAGCGCGGAAACAGCCGCGCAACCGGGATGAGATCGATGAACACGCCCATGAACGAGAGCTCGGCGGAAATTCGAGAGCGGCGCCGCGACCGACGTCGGCAAGGTGCGCGCACGAGAACGAGGACGCCTATCTCGTCCTGCCGGAAAGCGGCGTCTTTGCGGTCGCCGACGGCATGGGCGGGCACGAGGCCGGCTCGCTGGCGAGCGCCATCGTCATCGATTCCCTGCGCAATATCGCGGAGCCGAAGACGGTCGCCGAACTCCTCGGCCGCTGCTGCGAGAAGCTCGCGAGCGCCAACGACAGGCTGCTCGAAATCGCCGACGAGCGCGGCGGCATCGTCATCGGCGCGACCATCGCGGCCCTGCTCGCGTGGGAGGGCTATTACGCCTGCGTCTGGTCCGGCGACAGCCGCATCTATCTGGTCCGCCAGCGGCGCGATATCCGCAGCTCTCGCGCGATCACACCGAAGTCGCCGAGCTGATCGCCGAGGGCGTGCTGACCGCCGAGGAGGCGCAGACCTGGCCGCGCCGCAACGTCATCACCCGCGCCATCGGCGTCTATCATGAACTCGACCTTGAAATCGCCGAGGGCGTGCTCGAAAAGGACGATCTCTTCGTCATCTGCAGCGATGGGTTGACGACCCACGTCGCCGACGCCGAGATCCTCGAGGCCGCCCGCCTGCTGGCGCCGCAAGGCGCCTGCGACAAGCTCGTCGCGCTCACCATCGAGCGCGGCGCCATCGATAATGTGACGGTCGTCATCGTCCGCTACGCGCCGCGCGGGTCGACCGTCGTCTTCGCGCAAAATAGCGCGCCGACGCCGCGCTGGACGCCGAGATGAATCAGGCCCCGTCATTCGGATCGACGCGGCCGATCATTCCGGCCGGGACGCAGCTCAATGGAATCTTCGAGATCGACGAGCCGATCGCCGCCGGCGGCATGGGCGAGGTCTACAAGGGCCACGCCATCCAGACCGGCGACATCGTCGCGATCAAGCTGATCCGCTCCGATCTCGCCGAGGCCGAAGCCGCCTTCGCGATGTTCCGCAAGGAAGCCGCCGCGCTGCATAACCTCTATCACGAGGCGATCGTCCGCTATTACGTATTCACCATCGATCCCGCGCTGGAGCGGCCCTATCTCGCGATGGAGTATGTCGACGGGGTGTCGCTGTCGACGATGCTGCGCGGCGGCCCGCTCGCCTTCGAGGCCGTGGTGCGGCTGATGCAGCGAATCGCGTCGGGCCTTGCCGCCGCGCATGAGCGCGGCATCGTTCATCGCGACGTTTCGCCGGACAATATCATCATCCCCGCGGGCGACATGGCGCAGGCCAAGATCATCGATTTCGGCATCGCGCGCTCGACGCGGCTCGAGGACGAGGGGACGGTCATCGGCACCGGCTTCGCCGGCAAGTACAATTATGTTTCGCCCGAGCAGCTCGGGCTGTTCGGCGGCGACATCACGCCAAAATCGGACATCTACAGCCTCGGCCTCGTGCTGGCCGAGGCCCTGCGCGGCCATCCGATCGACATGGGCGGCAACCATGTCGACGTCATCGAAAAGCGCCGCGTCGTCCCCGACCTCGGCGGGGTCGATGCGCGCCTGCGTCCGCTGATCGAGCAGATGCTGCAGCCAAACCCCGAGGACAGGCCGGCCTCGATGGCGGAAGTCGCGGCGTGGAGCCCCGACGCGCCGCCGATCCGGCGGCCGCGCGCCGGCGCCGCGTCCGGCTCGGGCGAAGCCCGCGCGCGAAGGCGTCACCGTCAGCCGGACGACCCTGCTGCTCGGCGGCGCGGCCGTCGTCGGCCTCGTCGCCGCCGCGCCATTCCTCTATTCGGCGCTGCGTCCCTCGCCCCGCACGCCGCCGCCGCCGCCGGTTCTGCAGAGCGAACTCGCCGCCAACGCGAGCAAGCCCGCGCCCGCGCCGCCGCCGGCGCCGGCCCGCCGTTCCGGTCGCGGCCGGGCCTCGCGCCGATGGACCTCACGCGGCTCGAACCCGAGCCCGTCGCGCCGGTCGACCCAGGCGAGGCCGCGGCGCGGAAAGTCCGGCTCGCCACCCTCGTCAAGACGCTGAAGGATTATGATGGCGGCGAATGTTTCTTCGCCGCGCCCACCGTGCTCGCAGACGGCGGGCCGGCGATCGAAGGCTACGGCCTCTCGACCGCGCCGTTCCGCGCCCTCGACCAGACCTTCCGGCAGGCCAATGGCTTTGAAGCCGACATTGGCGTGCGCCCGGTGGCCGCGCAGCAATGCCCGGCGATTTCCTTCCTCGACGAATTGCGCAATACGCCAGCGGCGCCCGTGAAGCTCGAACTCGCGGCCGCGTCATTGCGGACCGGCCAGCCGCTTTCGGGCGCGGTCTCGGGCCTCGACGGACGCGAGGTCGACGGTTCTCATCGTCGCCGGCGACGGCGCGGTGCGCGCCGTTCCGACCACGCGATCCGGCCCCGACGATGCGG
This sequence comes from uncultured Alphaproteobacteria bacterium, assembly GCA_963757985.1. Classification (GTDB taxonomy): domain Bacteria; phylum Pseudomonadota; class Alphaproteobacteria; order Rhizobiales; family Beijerinckiaceae; genus Methylocapsa. The sequence continues at coordinate 49,158 of CAVWTQ010000004.1, forward strand.
CGACGTTCAGCGCCCGCGCGGAGCCCGCCGACGGCAAGCTGCAGCTCGTCCTCGCGGTCGCGAGTCCGAAGCCCCTCGCGAGCCTGCGCCTCGGCCAACCCGGCGTCGCCGCGAAAGTCTTTCCGTCGACGCTCAGCGAGGCCGAGAAAGCCGGCGCGGATCTCGCCGCGGCGGCGCGCTCCTTCAAGGTCGATAAATAAGCCTCTCGAAGCTCGAGCACCGAAATTTAGCCGAAACCGGCAATTCAGGCGCGGCCGGCGAGGCGCGGCGCGGCGCCGACGAGGAGATCGCGGAAGGCGCTCCACAGGGGAAGAACGCTATCGTCCGACGCCAGATGCCGGCACAAAGAGCCGTGGCCTGCTTGGGGATCGCTATCGAGCTGAATATGTCCAACCAGGAAGTGATGGAAAGCTCGAAGCGACGGCTCGTCCCAATCCTCAGCGCGAAGGACCGCGCGGAAGACCTTCTCAAGGCCGCCATCCTCATAGGTTGGCAAGCTCCGGACCCGCGTCAGCGGGTCGATTCGCCTGACCTCCGAAAGATATGCGAGGCCAAGCCTCTCCACCCTCTCGCGCTCGGCCTTGTCGAGGCTCGACATGGCGAAAACGCGCCGCATGAACTCGTCATGGTTCATTCTCTCGCCTTCTTCCGCCACGCCCGGATAGGGGGAGAGATTATCGGTCTCGCACTCGCCCTCGCGAAGCTTGGTGAGCTGACGGTCCCAAGGGTAGAGATCGCAAGCAATATCAACAGTTTCGCAAAAATGTACGGAGTAATAATGATACGCTCCGGCCACCGCCATGAGCTCGGCTCGGGTCAGGGCGGACCAATCAAGGTTGGCCATTTCCTCGATAACCTGTTGATAACGATGGCTAATGAGTGTGCTCATAGGTCGTCTCCAAAGAAAATATCGGGCGAAGGCCCGCGATATAACGTCAAAATTTCTAATCAATCGCCAAATGCGTCTCGCACTATATAGTATCTTAAATAGACGCGCATCAGAAGCGTACCGCAATACGACGCAACGACGCATCATAAATTTGGCGCAGCAGCAAACATTGACCTGAATAGTAGTGTTTCATAACGCTGTACGAATATAGATATCCGTATGATAAATTTTAATATTCGTATTGAGACGACCAGCGCCATCGCGTTGTTGAAACGTTCCGCGACGCCAGGCGACGATGACGGCGTTGCCGACAGGCGCGCACGCCGCGTTTGAAGCTGGTATTGATCGGCGCAGCAGCGCGGGAGACCTGATTTTGCGAAAAATTCTCATCATCGGGATTGGCGCGGGCGATCCCGATCATATGACGGTTCAGGCCATCGACGCGCTGAACCGGACCGACGTCATCTTCATTCCCGACAAGGGCGCCGAGAAAGCCGGCCTCAGCCGGCTGCGGCTGGATATTTGCGCGCGCTTCATCAAGGGGCGGACGCCGCGCTTTGTGACCTTCAAGACGCCGGTGCGGGAAAAGGACCCGGCCGACTACAAGTCCGCCGTCGCGAACTGGCACGCGGCGATCGCGGCGATCCAGGAACGCCTGTTCGCCGAGGAGCTGAGCGAGGCGCAAAGCGGCGCGTTCCTCGTCTGGGGCGATCCTGCGCTCTACGACAGCACGCTGCGGATCGTCGCCAAGATTCACGCCAAGGGCGCGGTTCGCTTCGACTATGAAATCATCCCGGGCATCAGCAGCGTGCAGGCGCTGGCGGCCAAGCACAGGGTCGCGCTCAATCGCATCGGCGAATCGGTGCTCATCACGACGGGGCGCAAGCTCGCAGAAGGATTTCCCGATGGCGCGGACAGCGTCGTCGTGCTGCTCGATGGCGAAGCGGCCTTCGACAGGATCGAGGCCGGCGACATCGAGATTTACTGGGGCGCCAATATCGGAACGCCGCAGGAGGCGCTCGCCGCGGGGCGCCTCGCCGACGCGAAGGCGGAGATCAAGGCCGCGCGCGAGCGGGTGCGGCGCGAGGCCGGCTTCGTCATGGACGCCTATCTGTTGCGCCGGCGCGAGCCGCCGCTCTAGATCACGATGACTTTGGATCGAATCGATCCCAAGCCATGAACGTGATCAATTCCAATAATTTAGAGCGGGATACGGGCGAAAAAGTGCTTACACTTTTTCTCATCCCGCTCTAGGGCCTGACCACGCCGCCGACGTCGCCGATTTCGGCCAGCAACGCGAGGCGATAGGCCGCCAGTTCAGGATCCGTCTTGCTCTGCTCCTCCTCCAGCAGCCGCCCGAACATGGCGATAAATTCCGCGAATCGATCCCGGGCGGCGGGAGCGGCGACTGTTTCGGCCCCGCCGGCGCTCTCGCTTGCGACGTCGAAGGGCGACTCTTCGGGGGCCGGAGGACGCGCTTGCCGCTGCGGGTCGCGGGCGCGGCAGTCGTTGATGGCGTTCAAGCCATCATTGACGCGCCGTTGCGCGATTTTCGGCGCGCCGGCGTCAAACGCGATCTTTGCGCGCCGGAAAAGATGACGGCAGCCGCTTTCGCAAAGTCTGCCCTGCAGGTGCGTTGGAACATCCATCGAAAGCTCCACTCGCTGGATCGGCCCCTGTTTAAGAGAAGCGCGACTGACGGCTTTGCAAAAGCAAATCCAACGCCAGTCGAATGGAAAAGTTTGATCTACCCACATAAAAGTCGATTAGGCGGCAATTTAGCGCAACCCGGAGCGTTGGTTCGCGCGCCGCTGTTGCTCGTGGTTGCGTCTTTCGCCGCATCCGTCGAGAAAACGAACAACAAAGCTGTCGCCCGATTCGATTTCGAATCAAACAACAGTTTGCGGCGCCAGACTGACCCGAAGCTTGTTTGCGATAGTGACGATTGATGCTACGCCTCAGATCCCATCGCCCGCATCGAACGCGCGGCGAGGGGCCGGGGCGAGGCAGGGCGAGACGAACAGCGCGCCGCTCCAGGCGCCCAGCGCCGTCCGCGCCGCGACGATCAGCCAGAACGCCGCAAGGCACAGCACAAACACGGCGCCAATCACCGACAGAGAGGCGAGATGCGTCGCATTGGCGAGCGCAAGCGTCGCCAGCGTGTAGACGGCGAGCGGGAAGGTGAAGCCCCACCAGCCCATGTTGAAGGGCATGCCGCGGCGCATGTAGAACGCCGTCTTCAAAAGTGCGAGCATGAACCACCAGAGGCCGTAGCCCCAAAGCGCCGCGCCGCCGAGGAGGCCGCAGCCGTAAGCGACGTCGCCGGCGCCCGAAAGGCCGGCGGCCGCGAAGGCGCGCGGCGCGGCGGCGCCGAGCAGCAACAGCCCGAGCGCGCCCGTGCCGATCGGCCCCAGCGCCAGCCAGCCGGAGGCGGCCATGTCGCGCTCGGGCAATTTGTGCAGGGCGAGGCGCAGCAGCAGGATGACGAGCAGGCTCATCGCCAGCGGCACGGAAAAGCCCCACAGCGCGTAGCTGACGACGACGATGGCGAACGCCTCGGAGGCGGGAAGATGCGCCGCCAGCAAGGCGCCGCTCGCCGCGGCGACTTCGGCCGCCACCACCGGCAACAGCCAGATGGCGGTCATCTTCGGCAGGCTGTGCTCCTGCCGCGTGAACATCAGAAAGGGAATGATGAGGCCGCAGGCGAGCGACATCGCGACGTCGACTTGCCAGAGCGCATTGGCGACCACAAGCGCCCGCGCGCCCCAAAGCGGAATGCCGAAGACGAGGAACCCGTTGACGATGGTCGCCAGCCCCATCGGGATGCAGCCGAAGAACATCGAGGCCGCCGGATGGGCGAAGATGCGCCGCGCGCCATGGAAGAAAAAGATCCAGCGCGCGGCGTAGAGCGCGCTGAACAGGCAAAACAGCCCGATATTGAACAGCCACAGCCCCTGCGCGGCCTCATGCAGGAGTTCGGCTTCGAGTCCTGGCGCCGCGAACGGAAACTGGTTCAGCGCCAGCGCCAGCCCGCCCGTGCCCATGGTGGCGGCGAACCAGTTGGGGGTGAACTGGCGCACCATCTCGCGCAGGGGGTTCGGCCGCGCCGCGAGGCCCGGGGCCGTCAGCGTCTCCAGGGTCAAAACGTCGGTGCGCGCCATAACATCAAGTCCTCCATCGATTTCCGGAGCCGTTTTAGCGCGCTGGATATAATCTTGATAACGCATTAATTGTATCGAACCGATCTATTTTTATGATTGATTGAGCGTAGGCGCGAGAACGGCATGACTTTGGAGCAGCTTCGCATTTTCGTCGCGGTCGCCGAGCGGCTGCATGTGACCGAGGCCGCGCGGGCGCTGAACCTCGCCCAGTCGGCGGCCTCGAGCGCGATCGCCGCGCTGGAGGCGCGCCATGGCGCCAGATTGTTCGACCGGGTCGGGCGCCGCATCGAGCTGACCGAGGCCGGCCGCCTCTTCCTTCCCGAGGCGCGCGCGGTTCTGGCGGCGGCGGAGGCGGCGCAGCGGGTCTTGAGCGAGATCGGCGGCCTCGCGCGGGGTTCGCTCAGCGTCGAGGCGAGCCAGACCATCGCCAGCTATTGGCTGCCGCGCCATCTCGTCGCCTTCCGCCGCGCCCACCCCCTGATCGACGTGCGCCTCTCCATCGGCAATACGGCGCAGGTCGCCGAAAGCGTCGAACAGGGAAAGGCCGAACTCGGCTTCGTCGAAGGCGCGACGGAGAACGCGCATCTCGACATCCAGCCGGTCGCGCGCGATCAGCTGACGCTGATCGTCGGCGCGGAGCATCCCTGGGCCGCGCGGACGACGCTGGCGGCGGAAGACCTCCCCGCCGGCGAATGGGTGCTGCGCGAAGAGGGCTCCGGCACGCGCTCGGCCTTCGAGGCGGCGCTGCGCGGCCTTGGCGTCGATCCGGCGCGCCTGCGGATCGTCCTGGAGATGCCCTCGAACGAGGCCGTACGCGCGGCGGTCGAGGCCGGCATGGGCGCCAGCGCCCTCTCGGCCTCGGTCGCGGCGCCGAGCCTCGAAGCGGGCCTCTTGCATGAGCTGCCGCTGCGCCTGCCCGATCGCGGGTTTTATGCCTTGAGCCATCGCGAGCGGCGGCGCAGCCGTGCCGCCGAGGCCCTGCTCGCCATCATCGCGGAGGCGCGCGGCGGCGCCCGCCAAAAATGACGCCGCCTATTTCGCCGGCAGGGCGCGGACGAAGGCGAGCGCCGCGTCGATCAGCTTGCGGCGCAGCGCATCGTCGCCAAAGGCGTCCGGCCCGGCGCGCACCCAGCCATGCATGCGCTTGTCCCGCGACAGCATCGGAACGACGCCCGGCGCCGCCAGCGCCCAGCCGTCCCGGTCCCGGCCGAGCCGGGCCAGCATCCCATCGTCGCGGGCGGCGCAGAGCAGATTGCCGTTGAGCAGCCAGGCGCGGCCGCCGAACATCGCCTTTTCCGTCAATCCGGGCTCGGCCTCAAGCTGCTCCCGAAGCAGTTCCTCAAGGCCCTCGTCGCGCGCCATGCCCGTCCTCGCTCTGGTCGCAGCGCCGCGTTTAGGCCGGCGTAAACGACGCGACGACCGCTGCCTCGTCCCGGTCGGCCCCGCTGTCATAGCGGAGCGTAAAATTATCCGCATTGTCGGGCCAAGGTTCATCGAAGGAATAACCCTCAAGCATTCGCAGACGCCCATCTTCCACGAGGAGATCAAAGCCCGCTCCATGCTTGAGACCATCGAGATCGGCGACAACGTCGCCGAACCGGAACGACGGCCCGCCCGGAAGTTTCTCCGCTTCGCCGCCGATGGCGAAATTCGTCAAGAAGCCGACCCCGGTCAGCTCCCTGTCAATCACCCTGAGGGAGCCAAGCTGACCGCGCAAAATCCTGAACGTTTCCGACGTCCCGCCGAGCAGCTTTTCGAGGACCGCCCGCTCCAACTTCGTGAATGTCCTATTGCCGCTCATCGTCGAAACCGCCTCGCCGGCAAAGGTCAAACTTAATCGAACGACTTGATGACCTGGTCTTCATCGCGATCGACGCGGTTGTGATAATGGAGCGTAAAACTGCTCACATCGTCAGGCCAGGGCTCGTCGTAAGAAAAGCCTTCCAGCATCTTCAGGCATCCATCTTCGATCAGCAGCAAAAATCCGGCCCCGTGTTGAAGTCCCTTTATCTCAGCGCCGACATCGCCGAATCGGAACGTCGGGCCTCCGGCAAGTCTCGGCGCGTCTGGAGGCACTGAAAATTCAGTGAAGAACCCGACTCCGCTCAGCTCCCTTTTGAGGACTTGAGCGACCGAAAACTGCTGCCGAAGTACGCGGAACACCTCCGCCTTCCCTGCCAGCAATTTATTTACAACGGCTCGTTCAAGCCCCGTCATTGTTTCCATCGACATATTCCTACTTTTCCACTTTGGGTCGATATGCGGTACCAATCTTAACGGTCCCATCTTTCAGTACATTGCCTGAAACACCTATACGATGTCCTCCGACATCAATTTGTATTTTGTATTCCCCAGTAATTCCCAGCTCTTTTACTGCCTGACGCGTAGCGGCTTCGATTGCCCTAAATGCCCGCTCCTCGGAGCCAAATTCGGATGCAAAACTATCGAGATCGCGCCCTTCCTTTCGAAAGATATGATGCAATTTATTAGCGTCGACCTTGGCCGGCGGCTCCAGCGCGCCCGAGAACGGAGCCGGCAATCCCAGCGGGCCTTCGGGAACCAGCGGGATGCCCCGGCCATGCTCGATCGCATCCTTGGGCGTCTCCTGGCCGCGAAGGCGCCGCTCCCGCTCGATGCGGTCCTTGTCGTTATCTTCCGTGCCGACCGCGACATTGACGCCCGCGCCGCCGCCGGTCGTCCATCGGCCTCCCTTATCTCGCGGCTCAGCCTCGTTATAGGCGAGGGCGAGCGGTTCGAACCCTTGCGCCTTCATCAGTTCGGTCGGCGCGATGCCCTTTTCGATCAGCCGGTCGGCCGCGAAGATGCGCAAGCCCTCGTCGGGCGTGCAGGGCGGCAGCGCCGCATAAGCAAGATGGAAATAGGCAAGCGCCTTTTCACCCTCGTTCCAAAGCTCGCAGGCGCGCCGGAGCCTGGCGACGACATGAACGCCGATCGGCCGCTCATAGGCGGTGGCGAGCAGCGCCATCGCGCGCGGCTCATCGTCAAGGCGCAGCCTCACCCGGCCGTTTTGATCAGTCTTCGATTTGGCGAGAAGCGTGCCCGCGCCGATCACGAGACCCTCTTTGGTGATCTCCAGCGCGGGGTGAATTTTGTGCGTGCGGGCGCGCCCGGCCCAAAGGTCCAAAATCTCTTCTGCGTGGCCCACCAAAAACTCCGATTCTCGAGCGGATCTATTTGGTCAGGACTGTAAGGCCAGGCTGTGGAATCGCAAAGAACATAGAGTGAACATAGCTTCGAGGCGGACCTGTAAGAAAGCTTCCCGGCGAAACGAAACAGCCGCGATCCGCCTCGGAGCCGTCGCCGCAAGCGCGGCGCCCTCGTCCTAAAAAGATGACGCGCCGGGCGCCTTCCCCTATAGATGCGCGTTCAGCATCTTAAGCTTGCATTTCAAAAGTCTGGACAAAACCGATGCCTCCCTATCGCTCCCGCACGACGACGCATGGACGCAATATGGCCGGCGCGCGGGGTTTGTGGCGCGCGACGGGCATGAAGGACGAGGATTTCGGCAAGCCGATCATCGCGATCGCCAACTCCTTCACGCAGTTCGTGCCGGGCCATGTCCATCTGAAAGACCTCGGCCAGCTCGTCGCGCGCGAGATCGAGGCGGCCGGCGGCGTCGCCAAGGAGTTCAACACCATCGCCGTCGACGACGGCATCGCCATGGGCCATGACGGCATGCTCTACAGCCTGCCCTCGCGCGAGATCATCGCCGACAGCGTCGAATATATGGTCAACGCCCATTGCGCCGACGCGCTCGTCTGCATCTCGAATTGCGACAAGATCACGCCCGGCATGCTGATGGCGGCGTTGCGCCTCAACATCCCCGCCGTGTTCGTCTCAGGCGGCCCGATGGAGGCCGGCAAGGTGCTCGTCGGCGGCAAGATGAAGGCGCTCGACCTCATCGACGCCATGGTCGCCGCCGCCGACGACAAGGTCTCGGCCGAGGAGGTGGCGACGATCGAGCGCTCCGCCTGCCCGACCTGCGGCTCGTGCTCGGGCATGTTCACCGCCAATTCGATGAACTGCCTCACCGAAGCGCTCGGCCTCGCCCTGCCCGGCAACGGCTCGATGCTGGCGACGCACGCCGACCGCAAGCGCCTCTTCGTCGAGGCCGGCCACCTCATCGTCGATCTGGCGCGGCGCTACTACGAGCAGGACGACGTGTCGGTGCTGCCGCGCGCCATCGCCAGCTTCAAGGCGTTCGAGAACGCCATGACGCTCGACATCTCAATGGGCGGCTCGACCAACACCGTGCTGCATCTGCTCGCCGCCGCGCATGAGGGCGGGATCGACTTCACCATGCGCGACATCGACCGGCTGTCGCGGCGGGCGCCGGTGCTCTGCAAGGTCGCGCCGGCCAAAGCCGACGTGCATCTTGAAGACGTCCATCGCGCCGGCGGCGTCATGGCGATCCTCGGCGAACTCGACCGCGCGGGCCTCATTCACACCCGACGCGCCCGTCGTCCACGCGGCGAGCCTTCTCGATGCGCTGGAGCGCTGGGACGTGCGGCGCACGCAAAGCGCCGCCGCGGCGGAGTTCTACCGCGCCGCGCCCGGCGGCGTGCCGACCCAGACCGCCTTCAGCCAGAACGCGCGCTCCGCCGAACTCGATCTCGATCGCGAGACGGGCGTCATCCGCGACGCCGACGCACGCCTTCTCGAAGGATGGCGGCCTCGCCGTTCTCTACGGCAATCTCGCCGAGGACGGGGCCATCGTGAAGACGGCCGGCGTCGATCCCTCGATCCTCGTCTTTTCCGGCTTCGCCGCGGATTTTCGAGAGCCAGGAGGCCGCCGTCGAGGGCATCCTCAGCGACAAAGTCCAGCCCGGCGACGTCCTCGTCATCCGCTATGAGGGACCGCGCGGCGGCCCCGGCATGCAGGAGATGCTGTACCCGACGAGCTATCTGAAATCGAAAGGCCTCGGCAAGGCCTGCGCGCTCATCACCGACGGGCGCTTTTCGGGCGGCACTTCGGGGCTTTCGATCGGCCATGTCTCGCCGGAAGCGGCGGAAGGCGGCGCCATCGGCCTCGTCGAAGAAGGCGATATGATCGAGATCGACATCCCCAACCGGCGCCTCCACCTCGCGGTCGACGACGAAACGCTGGCGCATCGCCGCGCGGCCATGGCGGCGAAGGGCAAATCCGCCTGGAAGCCGGCCCATCATCGGCCGCGAAAAGTCTCGCCGGCGCTCAGAGCCTACGCCGCGATGACCACAAGCGCCGCGCGCGGCGCCGTGCGCGATGTGAGCCAGGTGGAGAGGTAGCTTGGCCCGCCGCGGCGGGGCGATGATCGACTCGCGCGGTACACGAGATCGTTGCTATGAAACCAATAGGATAGTTGCTAGAGCTTGACGCGGCTTGTTAAAGAAGCTCCTGACGATGTGTCTGAGTAACTCACGAGGAAGTCATATGAAAAGGATCATCGCGCTGAGTCTGTCAGCCGCTCTCATTCTGAGCTCAACTTCGGCATTCGCTTTTCACAGAAAGCCAAAAGCGCATCTCGCTTATGCGCCGGAACACGTTCTGGTCGTGCACCGGGCCAATCAAACGCTCGTTTACATTCCGCTGATTACGCCTCTGTTTGAAGGCCTCGTCTTTCCCGTCATAAATGGGGTCGCGGTTGGAATCGTATCGGGAACGACCACCGTTTTTGGCGGAGTGGAATATGTTCTGACCAATCTTACGAATCCCCCCCGTTCCTGCGTAGCGCAGGATAGTTCGCTGTATCGTTGCTAGGAATGCGTCCGACGGCGACGCGCAGGGTGAATCATCGACGGATGAAGTGAGGCGAGGGGAAGAACGCGTTTGATTGGGTCATGCGCTCGGCTGGCGCGGGATTGCGCGCCGGCGCGTTCCGAGTCATCTCTTCGCCATGCTCGAACAATTGAGGCCGCCTCCGGATCCTGAGCTTCCCGCGCCGTCAACCGGCTCTCGGGGCCGTTTCGGGTCGCATTTCGATCAGGGCGCGTTGATCACCAATGTGGTCGGTTTCGGGCTTGCGGCCGTTTGCGGCTTTGTCGCCTGGGTCGCTGGACCGGATCCGGCTTTCGTCATCACCTTGCTGATCTTTGGATGGCTGGTCGCGCTGGTTTCGCTGTTGGCCTCGGAGGTCGCATTCAAACTGCCAGTTCTTGTGTTGGCCGGTCTGGCATTCGGTTCCGAAGGGGTCGTGCTCACTCAACATTCCCACCTGCCACCGCGGCCCATCGAATTGAGCAACGGTGACTTGAAGTTGTATGTCAATTTTTTCGCTCAACGATTGCGCGGAAGCGCAATGCAATTCAAGAGTAAATTCGACGACATAAATCGCGGATTTCGCAATACGGGCGTTTCAACGGAAGAAAGCGATCGCGCGGCGCGGGATAGCGAGGACTATAAAAAGCTGTTTCTGGAGGAGACGACCGAATTTAAAGACCAGTATTTAGTCCAGGCCAGGATGCTCCAGGACGATTTGCTGAAAAGACTGGGGCCGAAATTTCCAGAGGCGCTGTTTCCGTCTGGAGACAGCAGACGAGCGTCAATCGAGGCCTCCAGACTTATGCTCGCGGACGGCGCCCTCGTCGGCTCAGATCCGATTTCGCACATCGCCGATTACCTCGAAGCTCTGGCGAATAGCCTCCCCTAGCTCGCAAGCCCGCGCAATTATCGCAAAGCGACTGCGCAGCTGTGGTCGAGCAGGTTTTCGGCGTGGGTCGCCCCATGCGGCGCCTTTTCCGCAAGCAGCACGAAGCCGGGCGCGCCGCTGGCGGAGCGCGCGCCGATGACGGCGAGCGAATCGTCGCGCAAGGGCGACGACCGGCTGTCTTCGGCGAGCAGGCGGAACGGGTCGGGGTCCGGCTCCTCGCCGCTGACGCGGCGCGCGCGGTAGATGTGGCCAAGCAGCGCGAAATCGGCCCATTTGTCGCCGATCTCGCCGGCGCGAGCCTCCAACGCCGCGCGTACGTCGACGCGGACGCAATCGACGTGAATGTGCAGCTGATCCTGCGTGCGCGCGCCGGCGCCGTTGATCGCCATGCCGATGTCGTCGCCCGGCAGGTCCTTCTGCGCGTTTTTCGATACGAGGCCCCGCGCGGCCCAGGCGGCGCGCCAGTAATTCGGCAGCGCCCCCGTTCCGACCAGCGGATCCTCGATGCCGGCCAGCCGCCGCGTCGGGATCAGCAGGAACTGCGTCTTGCCGACGAGATCCTTCAAAACGGCGGAGCCGCCTTCTTCGCCGCCCTTGAGATCGACAGCGACGCAGGGCGCCGGCGAGTGAAGATGCATTTCATCGACGACGCAAAGGCCGTGGACGATTTTCCACAGCGCGTTTTCGTCAACCGCCGCGGCGACGCCGAGAGCGGCGAGCGAAACCACGCCCGCAAGGGCGGCGAAAGCCGGCAGACGCCAACGCCGCCGCTCCGCCGCGGCGCCGCGCTGGTCTGCGAGGTTCTTGATCGGATCGGCGGGGGGCTTGATCGGCATGAGGCGTCGGTCGTTCCTGTCGCCTCTGCTCTAGGCTGAATTGACATTCATCGCATCCATATCATGGATGCGACGATGTGGACGAGGGCGAGGAAGTGAACGGCGCGGCGGTCATATCTGGTGGCGAAGCGTCTGAAGTGCTTCATTTTATTGAAGCATCTCTCGATGCGGTTGCGCAGGCGATAGATTTTTCGGTCGTGAGAGAAGGGATGCTTGCGGGTCGGGTTGGACGGGATGACGGCTTTTGCGCCGATCGCCTCGATGGTCTCGCGCAGGGCGCGGCTGTCGTAGGCCGTGTCGGCGATGACGTGGCCCGCTGTTTGTCCCTCCAGCAAGGCGGCGGCCTGCGTGACGTCGCCGACCTGGCCCGGCGTCAGGATGAACCGCAAGGGCCGGCCGAGCGCGTCGGCGAGCATATGGATCTTGGTGGTCAATCCGCCTCTGGAACGCCCCAGAGCCTGATTTTGGTCCCCCCTTTTCCGGTCGCAGCCTGCTGGTGGGCGCGGACCAAAGTGGCGTCGAGCATGAGGTATTCGTTGCTTCGATCCCTGGTCAGCGTCTCGAACACCCGCTCCCATGCGCCGGCCTTGGCCCAGCGCGAGAAGCGCTTGTGGACGCTCTTCCACTTGCCGTATCGCTCCGGCAGGTCGCGCCAATGGGCGCCCGAGCGCAGCACCCACAACACCGCGTTGACGAACAAGCGGTTATCGCTCCCCGTCCGGCCCGGATCGTTCACCTTGCCGGGCAGGAGCGGGGCAAGGCGCTCCCACTGCGCCGGCGTCAGTTCGTACCGTTTCACCATCGACCATGCTCCGAATCACCAAATTCGGAACACAGGGAATCAAAGCTTCACCGCTTTGAGAATCCTGAATGTCGATTGGACCTAGCCCGGACCGTCCGCTTCGTCCAGCTCAAGCAATCATGTCCGCGGCCGCCGTTCAGCCGGCCAGCGCGCGCTCCATCCGCTCGCGCTCCTCGAGGCACTCCATGTCGCGCCCGATCATCAGCGCCGCCATGACGCGGCCATTCAGCAGGTAGCGCGCGGCGCAGTCGTTTTTTGCGGGATCGCCATCGATCCTGATCTCGTCCCATTCCTTCGCGTGACCGACGTAGGAAGGCAGGAAATCGAATTGCATGCTCCAGAAGAAAGGGACGTCGGCATAGGGCGTTCGACCGCCCAGCATGTTCTTTGCGGCGATCTGCCCCTGACGCACCGCGACGTTCCAGTGTTCGACGCGAAGGCGCTGGCCGCTGTGAGGATCGGGCCACGCCGCGATATCCCCAGCCGCGAACACGTCGCCGTCGCTCGTTTGCAGGAACCGGTCGACCACCACGCCATCCTCGACGTCGAGCCCCGCGGCCTTGGCGAGCTGCAGGCGCGGCGTAACGCCTATTCCGATCAGCAAGAGGTCGGCCTCAAGCCTTGCGCCATCGTCAAGCGTGACGGCGGCGCCGTCGAAGGATGCGATCGCGCGTCCAAGGTGCAGCCGCACGCCGTGTTTTTCATGCAGGGCGACAATGACGCTGGCGATTTCGGGTCCGAAGATCCGCGCCATCGGCGCCTTGTCCTGACTGACGATATCGACCTCGAGACCACGTTGGCGCAGGCTCGCCCCCGCCTCAAGGCCGATGAAGCTCGACCCCAGCACGACGACGCGGCGCGCCGACTTCGCGGCGGCGACAATGGCGCGGGCGTCGGCGAGCGAGCGCAGGACATGAACCTGCGGGCGTCCGGCGCCGGGAAAGTCCGGCCTGCGCGGTTCGGCGCCGGTGGCGAGGAGCAGTCTGTCGTATCTCAGTTCGCGGCCGTCCGTCAGCGCCGCGATATGCCGGCCGCGATCGAGGCGCGCGACTTCCGCGTTGAGCTCGATCGTGACGCCGCGTTCATCGAGCGGCTCGGCGCCGAGGCCGATGCGGGGATCGTCCGTGCCGCCGTCGAGATAGTCCTTGGTCAGCAGGGTGCGCTCATAGGGTTTTGAGGAATCGCTGGAGACGAGCGTGATCCCGCGTTCGACGCCCTCCCGGCAAAGCATGTCGGCCGCCGCGAAGCCTGCGCCGCCGCCGCCGACGATGAGAAAGGATTCTTCGCGCGCCGGCGCGCGCGGCTTTCTCGGTGCGTCCGCCGCCTGCGGTTTCGCCAGCCGCACCCTGCCGTCCTCGATGTGGACGCTAAAACGCGCAAGCGGCGCAAAGGCGGGCGCGGCGACGGCCTCGCCGGTTGCGAGATCGAAACAGGCCTGATGCCAGGGGCAGCGCACCGTGTCGCCGACGAGGAGGCCTTCGGCCAACGGTCCGCCAAGATGCGTGCACTTGCCGCGAAAGACGCCGATCCTGTCGCCGCGCCGCAGCGCAACGAGCGGCTCGCCTTCGAACACGCCCTTGAGCAGCCGCCCTTCCGGGATCGCATCGATCGCGATCTCGCGGTTGAAGTCGAGCGTTGCGTCTTCGATCTCGCCCTGCGTCGTCATCTTGATCACCCGATGCGCGGATAAGGAGCCGCGCGCATAACGCGCCGGCGGCCGCGACGTTTCGAATCAATCGAAGCTTCTTAGCGCTTGCGCGCCGATCAAGGTCGTGAATATTATTGCACCGCGGTCGCAATGTTGCGTTGCGTCGCCCATCCTCTCGCGGCCCATCGCATGTCGCCGATTTCAGACTATCGTCCGAACCACCGTCAGAAGGCTGCAATGGGAGTCTCCTTCGCGGCCATCGGCTCAATGGGGCCGCGCCGGATCCGCGAGGCCTCGTCCGCCTCGCGATATGCGGTCTATACCTCGGTCGCCGATCTCGTCGCGATGCATGCGATCGCGCGCGATTTCGCTGCGCCGCCGCGCCAGCCCGTCCAGGGCCTGCTGTCAGCCCGGCGCGCCGGACAATTCCGCGGCGACGACGAGGCCGGCGCCATGGACTGGCCGCGCACACGGGGCGCGGACCGGTCGGCCCGGCGCGTGCGGGGAGCCGATCGCGCGCGCCCGGCGCTTATCGTCGTCGATCAGCGCCTCGATATGTTTTTCGGCTCGCGCCGCTCGATGAAGTCCGTGGCGGCGGCCGAAGCCGCCGCGCTCTGCGCCTGGCGCGTTCTGGATGGCGGCGCGCCGGTGGGCGGCGTCGTTTTCAACGACGCGGTGATCGAGACCATCGAGCCCGATTGCAGCATCGGGGCCGCGATGCGGCTAATCGAGGCGATCGCATCGCAGAACGCGGAACTCAGCGCGGATTCGACGCACCCAAGGTCGCCCGGCCAGCTCGACGCCGGGCTCAGAGCGGCCGCGAGCCTCGCGCAAGATCATCTCATCGTCGTCATCAGCGACTTTCACGGCCATGGGCCGCGCACCCGCGAGCTCCTGATCAATCTCGCCGCGCGCAACGACGTGCTCGCCATCCAGGTCTACGATCCGTTTCTGATCGACCTGCCGAAGGCCGGCGCCATCATCGTGACCGGCGGCGAACTCCAGATCGATCTCGATTTTGGCGGCGGCCGCATCCGGCGCAGCCTCTACGAGTTCGCCGAGGCGCCCGGCAAGGAGATCCTCGCTTTCGAGCGCGAGCTTGGCGTGCCCGTGCTGCCGCTCTCGGCGGCGGAGGAAACCGCCCCGCAGATCAGGCGGCTGCTCGACCGGCCGCCCTGGCGCCGCATAGACGCCTAGCGCATCGACAGAGCCGCCAGGCGGCGGGCGGGCCGAAGGAATAACTTCATGGGAGCGTTCAACGGGAAGGTCGCGCTGGTCACCGGCGCCGCGCGGGGCCTTGGGCGGGTGACCGCGCTGGCCTTCGCCCGCGAGGACGCCCGCGTGATCGTCGCCGACATCGACGAGCCCGGCGGCCAGGAGACGCTGGCGCTCGTCCGCGCGGCCGGCGCCGATGGCCTATTCGTCCGCGCGGACGTGCGCGTCGAGGCCGACGTCGAGGCGATGGTGGCGAAAACGGTCGAGGCTTACGGGCGGCTTGACTGCGCGGTGAACAACGCAGGCGTCGTGCGCTTCGCGCCGATCGTCGAGCAGACGGCGGAGGGCTTCGACTTTCACGTGGACACGAACCTGCGCGGCGTCTTCTATTGCATGAAGCACGAGATCCGCCAGATGCTCAAGAATGGCGGCGGGGCGATCGTCAACCAGTCCTCGATAACCGGCAGCCTCACCGGCAACCCCGGCGAGAGCGCCTATGCGGCGACGAAGGGCGGCGTCGACGGACTGACGAAAACCGTCGCGCTCGAAGTCGCGCAACAGAATATCAGCGTCAACGCCATCGCCGCCTGCGGCATCGACGCGCCGGGCGACGTTTTCCACCAATGGATGGAAAAGGAAAACATAACGCCGGAACAGGCGGGCAAGCTGTTTCCGATCGGCCGGATGGGCAAGGCTGACGAGCTGACGGCCGCTGTGCTTTTCCTCTGCTCCGATCAGGCGCGCTTCATCGTCGGGCATCTCCTCGTCATCGACGGCGGGTGGATCGCGCGCTAGATCGCGATGATTTTGGATCGAATCGATCCAAAATCGTAAACGTGATCGATTCCAATAGTTTAGAGTGGGATGCGGGCGAAAAAGTGTGCACACTTTTTCTCATCCCGCTCTGGCGCGTCAACGAAATCGTCGGGGCGACGCTCGAAACCGCGAGAACCCCCGCGGCGCCGCACATTCAGTCCGGCATATTGCTGCATTGCAAGAAATTTCCAAAAATCCGCACTGAATTTTGCTGCGATGCAAGATTTAATCATGGAAGTTAGGCAATTTTTGATTGCTATAGCTGCATCACCTCAACCAACGCGGCATCTACACTCTCAGGACAGCTCTAGCTTGGTCGCCGCCGGCGAGTAAAAACAAAATTTTATTGTTTTTTTTGATGCAAATTCTTGCGGATCGGTTGTATGGTTTTCAACAGAGGATATTTTATTATCGAATGCGCATTGGCGATCGCGTTCAGTTTTTTAATTCGATCATTTCGATCCGCTGGCCGGGACTTCGCCAGAGGCTCGGCTCCAAGGCGCGATGCGCGGATTATTCTGGAGACATTTCGATCATGGCTTTTGCTCTGGACCACAGGGAGCTGCCCGAACCCCGGACCCCCGCGTTTGCGACCATGCGAAGCGCCCGCGCGCGGCCGCCGCGCTCGCTCTGGAGCCGGCTGGTCGCGCGGCCGGAGCCGGCGCCGACGTCAAGCCCTTGGGGCGCGATCGCCGACGCCAATGAAATCGCCCCCGGCATCCTCTGGTTCAGCACGGCGGCCCGCAGCGGGTATCGGCTGTCGGCGAAGCGCCAGCGCGCCCTTCCGCAGTCTTTGAGATCCGAGGATGGGTGGTATGAGGACAGCTCCGAATGGGCCGCCGTCGCCGTCGTCTTCGACCGCATCTTCGACCTGATGCCGGCCGGCGACGCGGGCGGTTGCTCGCTCTACCAGACGGCCAAGGAAACGCTCAGGAACTGGCGCCCGGAGGAATATGAGAGCTGGTTCCAGACCACGATGGACGAGGACGAGATCGACGCCCTCGCCATCACGCAGTTCCATCGGCTGCACGCCGACCGCTGGATCGTCCTCGACGTGTTCGACGATCGCGCGCCCTTCGTCGCCGGCGGCTGCCTTCATGCGCGGGCGCGACTTGGCGGCGATCCGCCTTTTGGCGCTGCAAGCCGGCGACCGCTGGGGCCGAGCCGCTGGTTTCTTCTCGAGGCGGCGGAATTTACCCACGGACGCGGCAAACCTTTCCTGATCGACCCGGAAAGACATCACGAAATCGACGAGCCCTACGCGGTTTGACGGCCATTTGATTTCGTCTTGCGTCCGCGGCGGCTTCTAAGCGCCAATCCGACTCCATTTCACCGACAAAGCCAGTTCGGCGTCGCCGCGCTTCGCCGTTTCGCGCGCGCGAAACGGCGATACGCCCCAAAGAACCGCCCCAGGAACCATTGACGGATGGCCAGCCTCGCCCAATCCTCGATCAGCGGACCCGCCGAGCGGATCGTTTCGGCGCCCGTTCTGAGCGGCCTTGTCCGCGTCGGCGACTTCGTCCTCTTCCTCGTCGCGGCCATTGTCGCGGCGGCTGGCGTCGCCGCCTGGTTCGACGCGCCCTTTTGGCATGAGGCGCCCTTGCGCGGCGCCGCGGCGCTCGCCGCCGCGATCGGCGCGGCGACCGGATGCGCGGTCCTCGACTCGGCTGGCGCCTATGCGATCGAGCGCCTCGCCGCCCCCCGCGCGCAGATCGGACCGACGCTAAAGGCGGTCATCCTCGCCGCAGCCGCCACCATCGCATGCCTCTTCCTCGTCAACGCCGACACGCCGCCCTTGCGGGCGTTTCCCTTCGCTTTCGGCGCGAGCGCGCTCGTGCTGGAGAGCGGTTTCCGTCTCTTTCTTCAGGCGCTGATCCGTCGCTGGCGCAAGGCTGGCCGCTTTCGCCGCCGCATCGCGGTCGTCGCGGCGAGCGACTTCGCCCGCGAGTTCATCGAGCGGCTGCGCGCCGACCCGGACGCCTTCGAAATCGCCGGCGTTTACGACGACCGCCTGCGCTCCGGCCGCGTGCCGCCGACGCATGCCGGCGTCGCCGTCCGCGGCTCGGTCGCCGATCTCGTGCGCGACAGCCGCGACGAGCGGATCGACCTCATCGCGGTCGCGCTGCCGCTCAGCGCCGTGCAGCGCATCGCCGACACCCTCGAAGCGTTGCGCAGCACGGTCGCGGATGTCTGCCTCACGACCGATCTCGCAGGGCTCGCCTATCGCGGCCATCAGTTCGGCGCCGTCGGGGCCAATCCCGTCATTTCGATTGGCGAGAAGCCGCTGAAGGACTGGCGCGCCGCCAAGAAGGCCTGTTTCGATTTCGTCGTCGGCGCGCTCGCCCTCGTTCTTCTGTCGCCACTCTTCGCTTTGCTCGCGCTCGCCATCCGCCTCGACAGCGCCGGGCCGGTCCTGTTTCGGCAGCCGCGCCTCGGCTTCAACAATCGCTTGTTCGTCTGCTACAAATTCCGCACCATGCACGCCGATATGACCGACCTCATGGCCGATCGGCAGACGGTGCGCGGCGATCCGCGCATCACGCGCGTCGGGCGCTGGATGCGCAAATTCAGCCTCGACGAACTGCCGCAGCTCGTCAATGTGATGAACGGCTCGATGTCGCTGGTGGGGCCAAGGCCGCATGCGCCGAACACCAAGGCGGCCGATCGCCTGTTCGCCGAGGTCGTGCGGGAATATGCCCAGCGCCACAGGGTCAAGCCCGGCATCACGGGATGGGCGCAGGTCAATGGCTGGCGCGGCGAGACGGCGACGGTCGAGCAGGTCGAGAACCGCGTGCGCTGCGACCTCTACTATATCGACAACTGGTCGATTTTCTTCGATCTGAGGATCGTCGCGATGACGGTCCTGCGCGAAATTTGCAGCCGGCATGCGTTCTGAGCACAGTCTACATAAGCAGTAACAAATGACAGCTTAAACCGCCGTGTTAGCATCTGCATCCCAGTTATGGATTACTGTGCTGGCTGATACATTGTCATACAGACGCAGGACACAGTAAAGCTGCGGCTAGATGCTGTATCTCACCGCGAAAATACGGCATGTCATGAAACATAATATTTGTTAAATTTTAACTCTGTGCATTCAATATCAACAGCCTTCGTAATTCATTGCCCATTTTTTGGCGTTTTTTCTTTTATATTTTTACGAGAACACGTAACATTTAATTAGCATGACTGAAACAATTGACTTTGACTGCGTCGGACGCGAACGGCGGCGGGATGGAGGGCGGTGCGTCCCTCGCGTTGGCGCCGCCGTCGACATCGCGCTTTCGCCGGCGCCCCATCAAAACAAGAGCGCGAAAAAATTCTTGCGCATTAGCTGGCGAATGCGCAAGAACGAGAACATAATCAGGTCATTGATTAAACTTACGAGCCATAGGCGCCAGCATTCGCGATTAATTCCATGTTGTCGGATGCATACCGAATTCCGAGGCGCCGATCCTGGATGGATCCCTGATTCGACCCCTGCGGAATTTTTCTGATGTGCCCCCGCCGAGGCCCGGATGGCCGCGTTCTGATCAAGTATACGCCACGTCTTCGCTTGCGTCCCGAGGCTCAGCCTCGGGAATTCTTAGTTTTTTCTTAAGATTAGCGTCGGGCGCGCATCCAGAGGGTGAAGCGAACGCGCATAGAGGATGAGATGGAGGGAAAGGGGAGCAGGCTCGCGTTCGGCGACTTCGTCCTTGACCGCGACAACGCCCTGCTCTGGCGCGGCGAAGATCGCGTCGCGCTGGCGCCAAAGCCGTTCGGTGTGCTCTGGCATCTCGCCCAGCGCGCTGGGGAGCTTGTCGGCAAGGACGAGCTTCTCGAGGCGGTGTGGCCCAATCTTCACGTCACCGAATTCGAGCCTCACCGTATCGATCAACGCGATTCGGCTCGCACTCGGCGACAATTCGCGCGCGCCGCGCTATGTCGAGACGGTGACCCGGCGCGGCTATCGCTTCATCGCGCCGGTCAGCAGATACCGCCAAAGGGACCAAAAGGGCCAAAGGGGCCTAAGCGGCCGGGCCGACATTGACGCGGGCGCGCGAGCGGATGAGCGGGAGCCCGGCAAGGCGCCGCCGGGCCTGCGCGCCGACTGGCGGGTCGGGCGCGATTCGGCGCTCGCGACGATGGAGCGCTGGTTCGAGGAGGCCGCCCGCGGCGAGCGCAGGCTGGCCTTCGTCGCCGGCGAGGCGGGCATCGGCAAGACGACCTTCGTCGAGATGCTGCTCGAGCGGATGGCCGGTCGCCGCGTCGGCATATTGGTCGGCCGCTGCATCCAGCATTTCGGCGGCGACGAGGCTTTTCTGCCCTTTAACGAGGCCTTCATCGCGGCGTGCGGCGGGCGGGACGGTCCCTTGCTGCTCGCGGCCCTGCGCCAACACGCGCCGACCTGGCTCGCCCAGCTGCCAGGCGCCATCGCCGGGCGCGACAGCGCCGCCCTCAAGGGCGAAACCTTCGGCGCCTCGCGCGAGCGCATGCTGCGCGAATTTTGCGAGCTCCTTGAGGCGCTGAGCGCGGAGCGGCCCTGGATCGTCGTCATCGAGGATCTGCACTGGAGCGACTACGCCTCGCTCGACGTGCTGTCGCGCTTCGCGCATCGCAATCAGGGGGCCGCCGCCCTGGTGATCGCGACCTACAGGCCGGCCGACGCGCGCGCCGGCGGACATCCGGTGCGCACCCTGCATCAGGAACTGCAGGTCCACGGGCGCTGCGTCGAGCTAACCCTTAACAAGCTGTCGGTGAGCGAGATCGGGCGCTATCTTGACCTGCGTTTCGGCGCCGCCGATCTCGCCTCGGCGCTGGCGCCCGCGCTGGCGCGCCGAACCGGCGGCAATCCCCTGTTCGTCGCGTCACTCGTCGATTATTTCGTGGCGCAAGGGGAGATCGTCGACGGCGAAGGCGGCTGGCGGCTCGCGCCCGGCGCGAGCGGCGCCCCGGACGGCATGCCGGAGGATCTTCACGAAATGATCGCGCGGGGGATCGATCGCCTCAGCCGGGTCGAGCAACGACTGCTCGAGGCGGCGAGCGCGCTTGGCGCGGATTTCTCCGCCGCCGCCGTCGCGGGCGGCGTCAAGCGCGACGCGGCGGAGGTCGATCAGGCCCTTGAGGAGCTTGCGCGCAAGGGCGAGGTTCTCAACGCCGAGGGGGTCGCCGAATGGCCGGACGGAACCCGCGCCGGGCGCTACGGCTTCGCGCACACGCTGTACCAGGAAGTGCTTTACGAGCGGCTGGCGCCGGTCAGGCGCGCGGTCCTGCACCGCTTGCTGGGCGAAACGCTGGAGTGGGGCTACGAGGGGCGAACATCGGAAATCGCGGCGGCGCTCGCGCTGCACTTCGAGGAGGGCGGCGAGTTCGCCAAGGCCGCGCACTATCTCGCCGAGGCCGCCGACGCCTCGACGAAGCAATTCGGCGCGCGGGAGGCTGACGTCTATCTCGGCCGCGCGCTCGGCCTCGTCGAACGTCTGCCCGCCGGCAACGCGCGCCTGACGGCGCGCATGACGCTGCTTCACCAGCGCGGCTGGGCGCGCCGCGCCGGCGGCGATCTGCCGGGGGCATTCGGCGATATCGCCGCCATGGTCGCCTGCGCCGAGGAGGCCGGCCAGCCTCTCGTCGAGGTTCACGGCTTGCTTGATCTCAGCCGCTTCAGCCTTTACGTCGATCGCCGCCGCTGCCTCGATCACGCCGAGCTGGCGCTCATCCGAAGCGTCGAGGTGGAAGATGAGATCGTCAAGGCCCTGGCGCGCGGCAATATGGGGAACCTCAACCTCCTCCTGCGCGGATGGAGCGGCGAGGACGCCGGGAGATGTCGCGAAGCCTTGAGGATCCTGGCGCATTCGAACGACCCGCTGATCCAGCTGCGGGGCTGCTCGATCGAGGCGGTCGTTCAGTTCCTTTCGTCCGATTATCGCGCCTGCCGCCTCGCCACGACGCGCGGGCAGGAGCTGGCGCAGGCTATCGGCGATGTCTTCTACGCCTCCCTCCTAAACGTGGTCGAAGCTTTCGCCCATCTCTACCTCGGCGAATGGCGCCTGTTGCTGACCAGCGCCAGCGAGGCGCTGGCTATGGCGGAAAGAAACGCCAACAGCCAGGCCGCCGTCCTGTGCCAGCTCTCGATCGCCTGGCTGCACGCACAGGCGCTCGATTACGCGGGCGCCAAGCGGCGCGCCGAGGCGGCGCTGAACCCCGCGATCGAACGAAATCCGTTCAACTTTTTCTTCGGCCGCGCCTTGCTCGCCAAAACGAGCATTGGCCTGCGCGACTATGAGGGCGCGGATGCGCAGTTCCGGCAGATCGGAGACAAGATCGAGGTCGAGGGGATCGACATGGAAGCGACCATCTATCCCGAGTATTTTTTCGATCGGACCGAATATTTCATCGAGACCGGCGATTTGCCGCGGGCGCGGGCGCAGGCGCTCGAGCTTCACCTCATCGCCGCGCGACCGCCCGAGCGCACCTATCTCGCGCTGTCGCATGGACTGCTCGCCAAGATCGCCCGCCGCGAAGGCGATGTCGAGGAGGCGCGCCGGCGGCTGGCCCAGGCGATCGCCATCGTCGAGGCGTCGGAGACGCCGCTCGCCGCCTGGCGGATCTTTGCGTGGGCGGCGGCGTTTTACGAAGAGGTCGGCGAACTGGACGAGGCCGCCGCGGCATGGGCGCGCTGCGAGGCGATCATCGCCGGCCTCGTGCGCGGTTTCGACGACGCCGATCCGTTGCGAAGGTCGCTGCTCGAAAACTATGCGGCGGAGGCGCGCCGCGGCGCGCCGGCGGTTCGCGCTACCCGAAACGGCGACGCGCCTCCGTCCGGCGATGAAAACCCTTGAGGCGCATGGCGAGGAGCAGGCAATGGTCAAAGCGGTATGGAACGGCGCGGCGATCGCGGAGTCGAGCGAGACGGTGATCGTCGAGGGCAATCACTATTTTCCGAAGGACGCCGTCGCGGCGGAGCTGCTGAAGCCGAGCGCAACAACCACCATCTGCCCCTGGAAAGGGGTCGCCCATTATTATTCGATCGTCGTCGACGGCGTGGAGAACAAGGACGCCGCCTGGTGCTACCCCGAGCCGAAACCGGCGGCGGCCGAGATCAGGGACAGGATCGCCTTCTGGAAAGGCGTCAAGGTCGCCTGATCGGCCAGCGCAGAGCCTACCGGCAAAATGTGACCACAAGGCCACACCCAAGCACATAAATAACGAGTATTGCCTGAGATCAACTCTGATCCGTCTATTCGTCCGTATCATGGGTTTGCGTGACGAACCGAGACCTCCCGGGACGGCGGCCGATCCGAGGCTGCGCCGTGCAACAGGTCTTGCTCCCGCCTGAGAAAGCGCGACGCGTTACGCATCGGGGGGCTCTCATGACAACGATATTGCGTTCGGCGTTTCGCGCCGGACGGTCCGGTTCGAGCGGATCGCCGAACTTCACTTTGACGCCCTTGCTGTTGTCGTCCACGGCGATCGTCGCCTTGTTCGCCGCGTCCTCATCGGCCCTCGCGCAGTCCCCGCCGACTCCGAGCCCGCTCCAATACGGCCTGTCCCTCATCGGAGCCCCGATCGCCTGGGCGGCCGGCTATACGGGCGCCGGCGTCACCATCGCGGTCGGCGACACCGGAATCGCCACCAATCAAACGCCCGCGGGGTTCAGCGGCGCCGGCAAGATCGATCCGCGCAGCAAGAGCTTCGTGGTGACGGCGCCGGGAGCGCCCTATGATCCAGCGCAGTTCGTCGACGTCGACGGTCACGGCACGCATGTCGCCGGCATCGCGGCGGCTTCGGCCGGGGCGACGACGCCGGGCGTCGCCTATGGCGCAAACCTGGTCGTTCTTCAGGTCTTCGCCAGAACCGCAGCCTGCAAAGTCACGGGCGCGGATTGCAGGGCGCCGGGCGTCTACGATCCCATCGACAGTTCGCTCGCCTATTTTGCGACGCTCAGCAACGTCCCCATCTACAATGCGAGCTATGGACCGACGGTCACCACAAGAAATCTGCTGACATGGCCGACTTCCACCCTCGATGACGAGCAAGAAGCGTTGGCGCTCGCCGCGCTCAAAAAAGGCAAAATCATCGTCGCCGCGACTGGCAATGACCGCGACGACGATCCAATCGCGGGCAAGAACCCCAATGGCCTCGCGCTCTATCCATTCGTTCAGCCCGGCGTCAACGCCAATGCGGGCGTCTATGACCCCGGCGCCAAAAACTACAATTTCTCCAGCCTGTTGCAACAGAGCGGCCTCATCATAGGGGTGACGTCGATCGGGGCGAACAAGACCATCGCCTATTACGCACAGCAATGCGGCGTGACGGCGAGCTGGTGCGTCGCGGCCCCCGGCGGCGACATGATCTCGGACCCGCCGGCGACCTCCGGGATCTACTCGACCATTCCGGGCGGGTACGGCTTCAAGCAGGGCACCTCGATGGCCGCCCCGATGGTTTCCGGCGCGCTCGCCGTGCTGGAACAGGCCTATCCTGGCTACAATTCGCAGGATCTGGCGCGGGTCCTGTTCGCGACCGCCGAGAACCTCGGCGCGAAGACCGCGGCGGATAACGCCGCTTATGGTTACGGCATGGCGGACAATGGCATTTACGGCTATGGACTGATCCGCGTCGATCGCGCCGTCGCCGGCCCGACGACGCTCGCCGCCGGCGCCGCGGTCAATGTCGGCGCCCTGCAGATGAGCTACTGGAGCCAGCCGCTCACCACCAGCGGCGGCTTCAGCAAAACGGGAGACGGCTATCTCATCGTCGCCGGCCGAACGACAGCCGCGGGCGACGTCGCCGTCAGCGGCGGCGCGCTCGGCGTCGATGGAACGCTGACTCTCAACACGCAAATGACCGTGGCGCAGGGCGCGGCCTTGGCGGGCTTCGGCGTCGTCAACGGCAATGCGATCATCAATGGAACGCTCGAGGCCGGGCAATTGCCGAACTACAGCGACATCAAAGCCAACAATGGCGGCGCGCTGCCGGCCGGCATCCCGCTCACCGGCACGTCGCCCGGCACGCTGATCTTCAACGGAAACGTAACGCTGGGCTCCACAGCCAATACGCGGGTCAACATCGATGGCGCT
The DNA here is from genome assembly GCA_963757985.1 of uncultured Alphaproteobacteria bacterium. Lineage (GTDB taxonomy): Bacteria > Pseudomonadota > Alphaproteobacteria > Rhizobiales > Beijerinckiaceae > Methylocapsa. The sequence goes on from CAVWTQ010000004.1 coordinate 74,231, forward strand.
CTCCAGATTCCGGGCGGCCCTGGGACCTACGACAAGCTTATCGTCACCGGGGCCGGCAACACCTTCGTGGAGAACGGCGTACTGACGCCGATCCTGCGCGGCATCCCCGGCGGGAACAATAACTACAAGCCGCAACAAGGCGCGTCCTTCGTGTTCCTGACGGCTCTGAACGGCGCCTCCGTGACCGGATCCTTCACCGGCCTGACGCAACCTGGACCCAACTTTCTTGCGACGAACACGCGCCTTGACGTGGTGGATCCGCCCGGCATGATCGCGATCGACGTGACGCCCCTGACATTCGAGGGGCTTGCCGTCGCGCAATCGACCAATACGAACGAACAGGCGATCGCCAGCGCGCTCGATCGCGCCCGTCCCGCGGCGGGGCTCGCCATGTACGGGAGTACGGAGACCATCTTCGATGCGCTCTACGCCGAGAATGTCGGCGGCGACGTCGCCGCGCTGGCGGCTCTCTCGGGTCAGGGCCAGGCGGCGGTGCCCGGCGCAGTGCTCGACGCCTTCGCCGGCTTCTCCGATGCGATCGCCGACCGACAGGCCATGCTCCTCGCGGGCTTTGGAGACATCCAGGCGGCGGTCACGCCGGGCATCGCCTTTTCCTATGATAAAACCGGAAGCATCGCCGCGACCGAGGGCGCCGGCGCGGCGGCCGTCCCGGCCGGGACGACGCCCGCGGCCGGCGCTTCGTCCTGGACGACATGGGGCGAGGGCTACGGCCGGGCCTCGCATGTCGGCGAGGCGGCCGGCCTTCCGGGCGCGACATCGTCAAGCGGCGCCTTCGTCGTCGGCGGCGATGGCGCTTTCGCGCCCGATTTTCTGGCGGGCGGCGCGATGGGCTACACGCGCAGCGCATTGACCAGCGCCGATACGGACGCAACGGCGAACACTTACGCCGGCGCGCTCTACGCAACCTGGACGCCCGGCCCGCTGGTCTTCGACGCAAGGCTGGCCGCAGGTCCCTCCACGGTCGACTCCACGCGCACGATCGCCTTCCCCGGCGAGGCGGTCACCGCCGCGGGATCGCTCAGCGGCTGGGGCGCGCTGGCCGCCGGCGACGCCGGCTATCTGTTCCAGTTCGCGGGCGCGAGTTTGAAGCCCTTCGTCGGGCTGACCGGCCAGAGCTTCAACCGCAGGGCCTTCGCCGAGTTCGACCGACTTCGGCCTCAACTTTCCATCCCAGACCTTCAACAGGCTCACCAGCGAAGCCGGCGTATGGGCGACGACGCTGCTCCACTGCGACCTCACCACCTACATGCTGCAGCTCAAACTGTCGTGGACGGATGATTTCGGCGATCAGGCGCTGACGACGCAGGCGGCGCTGCTCGACCAGCCGTTCGCGATCGCGGCCGCCAATCCCGGCCGCGACGCCGCCGTCATCGGCGTCAATCTGGCGGTTTGGCAAACCGAGAACGTCGCCCTGTTCGCCAGATATACGGGCGAATTCCGCAACAACGCCAATTCGCAACAGGGCTCGGTCGGATTGCGCGTGACGTGGTGACGGGGCGGCTTCTCAGAGCGTCTTTTCGAGCAGCGCCTCGATCCACTCCTCCTGCGTCTCGCCGATCGAGCGGCCGGTCTCTTTCGCGCCCTTGAAGCAAATGAGCGTGCTTTGCAGATTGGCGCCGAAGCGGATCATCAGATCCTTCTGCGTGTCGAAATCGATGGTGAAGATTTCGAGATCCTTGAAGCGCGGATCGAGCCGCAGCTTCTCGATGATCGGCTTTTGCGCCTTGCAGGCCGGACACCAGGGCGCGGCGATATGAATGAGGATCGGCTTGCCCGCCGCCTGCGCCGCCGCGAAGGCCTGCGCGTCGAAGGGCTCGGGCGGCCCGCCCGCCAGCAGAGGGGCCGCGCTCAAAAGAGCGGCGCAGAGGGCGAAGGCCAAAGCGCGGCGGCTCAGCATGGCGGCATCCTCCAGCACACCCGGCGGGAAATTCGCAAATCCGAAGCGATCTCGCTCCGGCGCCGGTCACTGCTATTTGTCGGGCGGGTTCTCCGCCGCCCAGGCGGGATCGGCCTTGACGGCCGCCACTTCATGGTCGACCTGCCAGCCCTCCATGCCTTCCGGGTACCAATAGACGTGGGCGTAGCCAAGGCCGACGAGCCGTTTGGCGGCGTTCCAGCTGCCCCAGCATTCGGGGTGGCAGAAGGTGACGACCGCCCGCCCCGCATCGCCGCCCGTCAGCTCCGCGATGCGACCCTTGAAGCGCTCCGAAAATTGCGGGTCGGCGCTGCCCGCGCCCGCGCCCGGCAGCCAGACCGCGCCGGGAATTGAGCGGTGCAGCGGCAGCCAGGGCGTCCCCGGCGCCATCGAAGGCGGCTTCACGTCGGCGAGCGAGACATCGATCAACACGGGCTTCTCCGCGTCGAGCAGTTTCGCGAGGCCCGCCGTGTCGAGCACGGTTCCGCCCGCGACCGTATTCGGCGTGTAGCCGCGCATCGGCCCCTGCCATAGCCCATCGGGCTCCGGCACCTGGCCCGGCGTCGCGCCGATGAGCGCGACGCCAAACACGATCGCGAAGCAGATTTCGCATCGGAGGCCGTCAATTGCTCAGCTGCGGACCCGAGAAGGTTTGTTCCCAATGGCCCTTTTCGCTGTCGGTGACGGCGACCTTGACGTCGCCCTGCGGCACGAGGCCAAAGCCGATCACCGGATTGCTGGCCAGCGAAATATCGCTGGCAAGATCGAACACTTTCTGGTCGCCCGTCGTCATGCTGATCGTCTGGATATAGCGCGCCGGCGTATAGTCCCGCGTGATCTGATTCATCTGCATGCCGTTGAAGTTGGGGTGGCGCACCATCAGCGTCGCCTGCGACGGCTTGCCCGGTGCGGCGCCCTCGGCGAACTTCAGCCGCATGTCGCCCATGCCCTTCATCGCCTCTTCGTCGGACATGCCCATCGGCGCCGAGCAGCCTCCGGACGCCTTGACGTATTTTGCCGTCTCGTAAAGCTTGCCGTCGGCGGTCTCGGCGATGGCGTGGACGTTGGTGTAGGTATTAACCCGCACGCGCAGCTTGATTTCGCGCGGATCGGCGGCGGGTCCGAAGGTGAAATGCGCGGCGACCGGCGACGGATTGTCGTCGATGATGAGATAGACGCCAGTGATCGGCTTGCCGTCGGCGGTGGGGCTTAGGAGCGTGACCGTCATCGGCACCAGCGATGCGTCCTCGGCGCGCTGCGGCGCGTCCAGCGCGATGACCGAATCCCCATTCTGCCGGGCGCGGTCATTGAAGACGGACTTGGCGACGTCCTGCCAGCGCGCTTCGCGCTGCGCCGGATCATCGCCGAATCCGGCGCGAACCGTGGGCGAGGCGACAAGCGCGGCGACGAGGGCGCCCACCGCAAGAACGCTGCGCCGCGCAAAGACTGCCCGCACAAAGACTGCCCGCATTGTCGTCGCCTCCACTCATGCAGGCGGATTCGCCGTCCGTCCGCGCATTGAAATATCCCGTTGGTATTTAGTGCATTTTTCGCCCATTGGCGAGGCCGAACCCCGCGCGGGGCCGCCCGATCAACAAATGTTGTGCGGCGCCTCGAATGGCAAGGGCGCACAGGGTCGTCCCGCTCAGCTTGCGGATTCGGCGAGCCATCTCGCCGCGCCGTCGACAGTGCGGAAATCCTCAAGGCTTCGCGCCCGCACGCCGGGATAGGCGGCTTCGACCATCGCCGCCAGCGCGCGGCCGGGGCCAAGTTCGAGGAAGGCCGCCGCGCCCGCCTCGACGCAGGCGTCAAGGCACCCGGCCCAGTCGATGGTCTGGGAAATCTGCGCCGCGAGCTTGTCGAGCCCTGCCTCGACTACTCGCACGAACCCCGCGTCGATGCCGCTGACGAGGCGCACGCCCACTGCGCGGGGCCGAACGCTCTGCGCCGCCAGAGCCTTGCGGAACGACGCGCTAGCCGCCGCGAGCCGCGGCGTGTGCGCGGCGACATTGACCTTCAGCGGCGCGGCGTTGGCGGCGCCGAGGCTCAAAGCCTCCGCGCAGAGCGCTCGCAAATTTTCCCGCGCGCCGCCAAGCACGAAAACCGCGCCCGGATTGACGATGGCGATCGCCGCGGCGTGGCGCGCGCAAAGCCCGTCGACGGAATCGCGGCCAAGCCCGCGCACAAAGGCGAGGCCATCGTCCGGCCCGCCCGCCGCATCCATCAGCGCGGCGCGCTCGCGCGCGAGTTCGATCGTCGCCTGCGGCGAAAACAACCCCGCGCAGCCCCACGCCGCCAGTTCGCCGATGCTGTAGCCTGCGATCGTCAGCCGAGTTGCGGGCGCGAGCTTCAACGCCGCGAAGCCTGCGAGCGCCTGCGCCGCGCAAAGAATCTGTCCCGCCGCATTGGCGTGAAGGACGACGTCATCGGCCTCGCGAACGAAGTCGCGCGGATCCATTCCAAGCGCCGCCGCCGCTGCCGCGAACACGCCCGCCGCCTCCGGCGCCTCGCGCCGTCAGAGCGAACATATCCCTATGCTGCGCGCCCTGGCCGGAGCAAAGGATGGCGAACGTCATATTAAATTCTCGAACTCATGAACGAAGAGGCTCATCGCGAGAAGATCCGCCGAGCCGCCGGGGCTGAGGCGACGCGCGACGAATTCGGCGTGGATGCGGGCGCCCGCAGCGCGCCAGTCCGGCGCGCCGACGCCGCCGCGTTGCAAGAAGCTTTCCGCACGCCGTTGCGCGAAAGCAAGCCCCTCCGCGCCGCCACGATGGAGAATGTTGGTGTCCGTGACCGCCGCGATGAGTGCGAAAATCGCCTGCACGCGGGGGGCTTCGGGATCGTCCGGCGCAAGCCTTCGCCCCTCGGCCAAGGCCGGCGCGCCGATATCGTAGACGCTCGGAAATCCGCCCGCAGCCTCGCCCCGCGCGCCGCGCGCGCCGTAGAGGCGCCCGGCCTTGGCCCCGTGGCTATGCAGCGCGACGGGACCCTCGGCGATCGCGCGCCCGAAGCGGCGGCGGACGGAAGCGCCGAGCGTCTCGCCGCCGGGGTCTTCAAGGCCGGCGGCGGCGCAGAGCAGGCCAAGGCCAAAGATCGCGCCTCGATGCGTGTTGACGCCGCCCGTCGCGGACAGCATTTCGGCCTCGGCCGCGATGCCGATGGCGCGCAAGCGTCCCATTGAAGCGCCTTCGGCGCCCGCCGCCGCAAGGGCCGCGAAGAAGGGCCGCAGCACCCCCGCGCTGCGTCGAAGCATGGCGGCGTCCATGTCGGCGTGGCTGCCATTGTCGACATGGCTGACGAGGCCGGGCTTCGGCCAGGTTTCGACTTCGCGGCGCAGACAGGACGACGCCAAGGCGCCGATCGCCTCCGTCGAGAGCGCGCGGCGGCGGCGCGACACGCAGAGCCGTGGCGGCGCTCACGCGCATGAGACGCTGCACGGAAACATGACCCCGCGCGGACGCATGAGGACGCCGTCAATGGTCTTGACCAGAACCTCTCTGCCGCCCGCATTGAGTTCGCGCCAGTTCGCCGCCAGACCGGAGCCGGACGATCTCGCCGTCGAGGCGCATCGGCGCGGTCGCCTCGATCCGCGCCAGCCCGTCGAGCAGCGCGGCGACGTCGGTGTCCGCATTCACCGCGAAGAGCAGGTCGAGGTCGGACGCTGCGCTGAGATATTCGAGGCCCGTGAGACTCGACCAGGCCAGCGCGCCGAAGACGCGGGCCTCGACTCCGGCATGCGCGCAAAGATCGACAATTGCCGTGATCGCCGCGCGCCATCCGGCGGGCGCCGCGTGGGCGGCGTCCCGAAGCAGAGGCGGCGGCGCGACCGCCCGAATGGCGCCCGGATCAAGCTGCAAGGCGATGCGCTTCTTGCCATGCGAAGGCGGCAGCGCAATCCCAGCGGCGACCAGCCCAGCGCCGTCGCATGAGGTCCGCCGGCGCGCGATGAGCGGGCGCCCGAGCGCCGCCCAATCGGCCAGAAGCGCCTCGCCGGCAAGGTCCGCGCCGACCCGCGAGCATCAAGGCGTAGGCCCCGGGCTCGACGCGCAGCAGCGCGTGCCGCGCCGGCGCCGAGGCCGTCCCCCAAGTAGCAAGATCAGTCATGCGACGCCGCCAGCTTCTCCACGCGCCAGTTCCTGCACCCGCGAAGCGATCTCCGCCGCTTTCGGACGTCCGCCTCGCGCCTTGCCGAGAATGTCGCGGCGATCGCCGGTCTCCGCCGGCCGCGCGAGCAGCGCCGACAATTGTGCGGCCAATGATTTTTGTGGGTCCCATGTCTCCGCGACCGCGCCTGTCTGTGCGAGATTTTCGAGCCCCGGCGCAAACACGGGCGTTGATTTCGCCTTCTCCTTCAAAACATCGATGGAGAGCTTCGTCACGCGGGACATCGAGGGCAGATCCATTACTTCGGGGTCCGCGCCGGGCAGAGCGACAAGAATGCGCGTCGAAAGCGCGGTGGCGATGAAGGCGCCCGCGGCCGTATGGCCATAGAGCAGGCCGATCGTCGGAATGCCGCGCATGTCGGCGAGGATCAGGCACTTCGAGAGATGCGCGAGATATTCGGAAAGGCCCAGCATCTCGTCGCGTTTGCTCATGCGCTGGCTGTCGCTGTCGACGAGAACGAGCAGCGGATCCTTGCGCCCGGCCGCGATGACGGCGAGCACCTTGCGCGCGAGTTTGGCGGCGCCCTCGACGCCGAGCGGCGCCCTGTTTCCGACGCCGATGACGCTGGCGCGCCCGTCCCCAAACGATCCCGAACCCGAGATGAGGCCCGCATCATCGACCGCAACATCATGGCCGCCGGGAAACAGCGACGCCAGAATTTCATCGAGCGTCATGGCTTTTCTCCGCGCGCGCGTCGGCGATCTCAATGAAGGCGGCGGCGTCGAGATCGGGGATCTCTTCGGGCGCGTTGACGCCAAGCGCCGCCCAGATTTCACGCGCGTCCGCGCAGGCGCCGAAGCGTTCGAGGCGCCGTTCGAGACGGGCCTGCTCGGCCTGCATGGCGGCGAGATCGAAGCCGATTTCCCGGCTCTTGGCCTTTTCGATCAGCGCCAGCGCCGCCGCGCGAAAGCTCGCCATCGCATCGTCGGCGAAGGCGTCGGCGAGGCCAAGCAGGCGGCGCGCCTTGCCGCCCATCGTGCGCCAGACCAGCGCGCGATCCTTCGAGTCGAATTCCTCGACGCCCCTGTTGGTCTCGATCACTTCGGGGCCGGAAACGCTGATGCGGCCCTGCTCGGAAACCACAAGGCCGCTGCAACAGGCGGAAATCAGCCCGCCGCCGCCATAGCAGCCGGCGCGCCCGCCGATCAGCCCGATGACGCGCCCGCCCGCGGCGCGGAAGTCAAGCATCGCGCGCATGATCTCGGCGATGGCTAGCTCGCCGGCGTTGGCCTCCTGCAGCCTGACGCCGCCGGTGTCGAACAGGATCAGCACGGCCTCGATCCTGTCGCGCGCCGCCAGGGCGCCGCGCAGGATTCCGGTGAGCTTTGCGCCATGCACTTCGCCGAAGGCGCCGCCCATGAAGCGGCCCTCCTGCGCGGCGACAAGAACGCGCTTGCCGTGGAGCAAGCCGCGCCCGACGATCATGCCGTCGTCGAATTGCTTCGGCAGGTCGAAGATGTCGAGATGCGGGCTCGTCTCCCGCGCGGCGGGGCCGATGAATTCCTCGAAACTGCCGGGATCGAGCAGCCCTGCGATCCGCGCGCGCGCGCTCGCCTCGTACCAGCTCGCCTGCAAGCCAGGCGACGGCGGATGGTCCTTCGCCGCGCCGCTCAATCCCCCGACTCCTCGATGGTCCGCACCCCCTGCGCGAGGCGCAGCGCGACGGCGTCCGGCCGCGCGCCGCCATCATTGATCGAGAGGCGCAGGCCCCCCGGCGAATAGCGCTCGACGAAATCGGCGACGACCGCCGACCACACCGCGCCGAAGCCATGCGCGGCGGTGGAGATGTCCACCTCGCAGTCGCGCTCCGGCAGCGCGCGCTCGACCAGCACTTCGAGGTTGCCGGAGGCGACGACGCCGACGATCGCCTCGCGCTTCGTTCCGGCAGCGGCTTTTGCTGTTGTATGACGGAATGTCAGTTTTTCCATGCGACCTCCTACCAGTTGCGGAATTTCGACGGCGGCTTGTAGAGCCCGCCGGACCAGCGCACGAGATCCTTGATCGACCGCGCGGCGAGGAGGCTGCGGTCGGCGTCGAGCACATCGACGCCAAGGTCTTCCGGGCGCTTGATGACGCCGCGCTCGCGCAGGCGCTGCACCATTTTTCGGTCGCGCCCGCGACCGACCTCGGTATAGCCGGCGACGCCGCGCACGGCCTGCTCGCGCTCGTCCCTGTCGCGGCAAAGCAGCAGATTGGCGATGCCTTCCTCGGTGACGATATGAGTCACATCGTCGGCGTAGATCATCACCGGCGCGAGATCGAGTTTGAGCTTTTCGGCTAGCGCAAGAGCGTCGAGCTTTTCGACGAAGGTCGGCGCATTGCCCTCGCCAAATGTCTCGCCGATCTGCACGACCAGCTTGCGGCCGCGACGCAGCGCAGAGACCGCCGTCGGGATCGGCCTCGCCGCCCCGCCTTGAGCCAGGGCTCGCTCGGATGGCGCCGGCCCCGCGCGTCGGACCCCATGTTCGGCGCGCCGCCGAAGCCAGCGATGCGCGAGGTCGTAACCGTCGAGCTGTTGCCGTCGAGATCGATCTGCAGGGTCGAGCCGATGAACATGTCGCAGGCGTAAAGCCCGGCGGTCTGGCAGAAGGCGCGGTTGGAGCGCAGCGAGCCGTCCGGGCCGGTGAAGATAAATATCGGAGCGCGCCGCGATGTAGTCATCCATGCCGACTTCCGAGCCGAAGCAATGGATCTGCTCGACCCAGCCCGATTCGATCGCCGGGATCAGCGTCGGATGCGGGTTCAGGGCGAAGCGCGTCGCGATCTTTCCCTTGAGGCCGAGTCTTTCGCCGAAGGTCGGCAACAGCAGTTCGATCGCCGCCGTATTGAAGCCGATGCCATGATTGAGCCGCTTCACGCCATAGGGCGCGTAGATGCCCTTGATCGCCAGCATCGCGGTGAGAATTTGCGTCTCGGTGATGGCGCCGGGATCGCGCGTGAACAGCGGCTCGACGTAGAAGGGCTTGCCGGCGTCGACGATGAAATGCACGCGATCGCCGGGGATGTCGACGCGCGGAACCTTGTCGACGATGGCGTCCACCTGCGCGATGACGACGCCGCTCTTGAAGGCGGTCGCCTCGACCACCGTCGGCGTGTCCTCGGTGTTGGGTCCGGTGTAGAGATTGCCGTCGCGGTCGGCGCTGACGGCGGCGATCAGCGCGACATTGGGCGTGAGATCGATGAAGTAGCGGGCGAAGAGTTCGAGATAGGTATGGACGGCGCCAAGCTCGATCTGGCCGCCGAACAGCATCCTTGGCGATGCGCCCCGCCTGCGGACCGGAATAGGCGTAATCGAGCCGCCTCGCGACGCCCGTCTCGAATACGTCGAGATGCTCCGGCAGCACGACGCCCGACTGCACCATATGAAGATCGTGGATCTTGCCCGGATCGACCGCGGCGAGCGCGGCGGCGAGGAGATCGGCCTGTTTCTGATTGTCGCCTTCGAGGCAGACGCGGTCGAACGGCCGTATGACAGCCTCAAGCAAAGCGACCGCATGGTCGCGCGGAACGATCTTGCCGCTCGCCAGCGCGGCGCCCGCGGCGAGACGCTCGCTCCGCGCCGCCCGACCGGCGTCCCACTGCCCCATGCGCCCGCCCCACAAAAAGTGCGCCCGCGCCGGCGCGCAACGGCGGACGCGGGCTTTGACGACGAGCGTCCTTATACGCCATCGGGAGCCAAATCGCGAGGCGCATCGCCGCGGGCCGCGATCCGGCGCGGGTTGACGCCGGCCGCCTGCACGCCGCGAGCCGGACGCGGCGTAAATCGAGGCTGATTTCCACAGCCCCGAATCGAAACTGTCACATCGGACGAATAAGGAACCCACCTGAATTCGAATTGACGCGCACAAGCTACGCTGAGCATGCGTCTTTTTCCAGTGGGGGGATAATGATCAAGCTGCTTCGGTGGGCATTCGCGTCGATCGCCTGCATGGCCGCCCTGGCGATGCCGCAGATCGCGTCTTCGCACGATTGGGACGGCCCCGGCGGCCATCATCAAATCAAGCATGTCTTCGTCATCACCCTGGAGAACGAGGGCTTTGACGTCACCTTCGGGGCCAATTCAAAGGCGCCCTATCTGTCGCAGACCCTGACGGCGAAAGGCGCCTTCCTCACCCAGTATTACGGCGCCGGCCATGTGAGCCTCGATAATTACATCGCCATGATCAGCGGTCAGGCGGCGACCATCGCCACCCGCAATGACTGCCAGACCTTCGCCGATTTCCAGCTGACCGGCGTGACGGCGGACGGCCAGGCGATCGGAACCGGCTGCGTCTACCCCAATACGATCAAGACCTTGCCCGATCAGCTCAAAGCCGCCGGCAAAACATGGCGCGGCTATATGGAGGATATGGGCAATGATCCGAACCGGGAATCGGCGACCTGCGGCCATCCCGCTCTCAACACGGTCGACCACACGCAGGCCGCGGAGGCGCCCGGCGCGACGGCGCCGCAGGGCGATCAATATGCGACCCGCCACGATCCGTTCGTCTATTTCCACTCGATCATCAACTCCGCCGACTGCAACGCCGACGTCGTCAATCTCAGCCGCCTGCAGAAGGATCTCGCGCTGGAGGCGACGACGCCCAATTTCGTCTTCATCACGCCCAATCTTTGCGATGACGGCCATGACGCGCCTTGCGTCACCGGTCAGCCCGGCGGCCTCGTCTCGGCCGATCAGTTTCTGCAGAAATGGGTTCCGATCATCACGGCCTCGCCCGCCTATCTGCGCGACGGGCTGTTGATCATCAATTTCGACGAAAGCGGGTCTTCGGTGACGAAGAACGCGTCCGGCGGCTTCGTCATCACCTTTCAGGGCGAAACCTGCTGCAGCGAACAGCCGGGCCCCAATATCGGCTCATTTCCGCAAACCACCGCGCTCGGCCCCTATACGCTTGTCGAAAACGGATTTGGCGGAGACAGGACGGGCGCCGTGTTGCTATCGCCCTTCATCAAGCCGGGCTCGGTCGCCAATACGCCGTTCAATCATTATTCCCTGCTGAAAACCATCGAGGAGATCTTCGGCCTCGATTATCTCGGCTACGCCGCGCAGCCCGGCCTTCTCGGCTTCTTTGGCTGCGTCTCCTCGGACGTCGCCACGGATGCGGACCAATTCGCCAGCTGCGCCGCGGGGCGCTAATTCAGCCTTCGTCGGCGGGCTCCGGGTGGAGCCTTGTTCGATCCGGTCGAAATCGCGAGCAAGACGCCGCTGTCAGGACAGCGGCGCCCCGGAGTGTCAAGACCCAGCCTGCGGCGCGCCGGTCACGCCAGCGCGGCGTCGAGCGTGATCTCGGCTTTCAACAGCTTCGACACCGGACAGCCGAGCTTCGCCTTGCTGGCGAGTTGCAGGAACGTCGCCTCATCTGCGCCGGGGACCTTTCCGCGCAAGGTCAGATGCACATGGGTGATGGAATAGCCCTCGCCGTCCTTTTCGAGCGTGACGTCGGCGCTGGTATCGAGCTGCTCGGCTTTAAGGCCGGCCTCGCCGAGGATCAGCGACAGCGCCATGGTGAAGCAGCCGGCGTGCGCGGCGCCGATCAGCTCTTCCGGATTGGTGCCGGGCTTGCCCTCGAAGCGGCTGGCGAAACCATATGGATAGGCCTTCAGCGCGCCGCTCTCGGTCGAGATCGAGCCTTGTCCGTCCTTGATGCCGCCCTGCCAGGCCGCCGATCCGCGTTTCTTCATGGCTGTCTCCTGCGCCGCGCCAGAATCCAACGAGGAAACGCGCGAGGACAGCCGCAAAGGTCCACGGCGGCGCTCAGCCGAAGCGATAGCCCGACACCGGAACGCCAAACACGTGGTCGCTGTAATCCCGGACGCCGCGATCTTCTCCGGCGGCGCCGGCCGCGACCATCAGCGGAATGAGGTGATCCTCGTAAGGATGGCTGAAGCGCGCGCCTGTCGCCTGCTCCCACTGCTCCAGGGCCGCCGCGCGGACGGACGGATCCGCCGCCGTCGCCGCGCCCGTCAGCCAGGCGTCGAATTTCTCGGCGACGCTCAACACCCGCGCGTCGGCGCCGTAGAAATTCTGCAGATTGTGGAAGCTCATGCCGGTGGCGAGGATCAGCACGCCTTCGTCGCGCAGGGGCTGAAGCGCGCGGCCGACGGCGATGTGGCGCGCCGGATCGAGCGATTCGATCAGCGAGAGCTGCACGACCGGAATATCGGCCTGCGGGTAAAGCAGCATGAGCGGGATGAAGACGCCGTGATCGAACCCGCGCGCGCCATCGACGCCGGCCTCGATGCCCGCATCGCCGAGCCGCCGCACGACCTCGGCGGCGAGCGCGGGATCGCCCGGCGCCGGATATTTCAGCTGATAGGTATGCGGCGGAAAGCCCCGATAGTCGTAGATCAGCGCCGGCGCGGCGGCGCCGGTGACGGTCGGGCGGCTTTCGCGCCAATGGGCGGAGATGACGAGGATCGCGCGGGGTCTCGCGCCGACGGCGGCGGGAATCCCCCGCAAATACGCCTCCATGCCCTTCCAGGCGTTCGGCGCGCCGGCCGGCGGGTCCATGAAGAAGCAAGGTCCGCCGCCATGCGGAATGTACCAGACGGGCAAACGTGCGGCCATGCGATCAGCCTATCCTATTTCGCGGCGCCGGCGTCAGCCGCCGGCTGCTCTTGCTGCTCCTGCCGCTCGAAACCGGCGCTGATGATGAGGTCGACCTTGTCGCCGATCAGCGGCAGATAGGTCTTGACGCCAAAATCGCTACGCAAAATCGAACCCGTCGCGTTAAAGCCGACCGTATATTTCTTGTCCAGCGGATTGACGCCCGCGTCATTGAACTTGACGGCGAGGGTCACCGGCTTGGTGACGCCGTGGAAGGTCAGATCGCCGGTGAGCTTGCCGGTTCCCTTGCCGGTTGCGACGACCTTGACCGACTTGAACGCAATGTCTGGATATTGCGCGGCGTCGAACCACTGGCCGCTCTTCAATTCGCCGTCGAGCTTGGCGTTGGTGGTCGTGACGGTATTGACCGGAATGTGGATTTCGACGGCGCTCTTTTCCGGCGTTTTGGGGTCGAGATCGAGCGTGCCCGAGACATTGGTGAATTCGCCGTACCAGGTCGTGAAGCCCATATGCGACACGCTGAACAGGACGCGCGTATGCACGGGTTCGACGGCGTAGGCGCCGGCCTCGACAGCCGCGGGGCCGGTTTTGCCTGCTGGCTCGGATTGCGGCTTGGCCTGCGGCTCCGCCTGCGCGATCAACGCGGTGAGCGGCGAGATCAGAAGGGCGGCGCCGAGAAGGCCGGGAAACAGTTTCTGGAACATGACGTTTTGCTCTCGCTGTGAGTTCGGCGATGCTGCGCCGCGGTTAGCCGGGAGACTTAACGGCATTCTTTCGCCAGAAAAACTGATAAAGATTTGATCACCTTCATCTGAAAGTTAGATAATGTCCGCGCCCGCTCCCACATTCGATCAATTGCAGGTCATGCTGGCGGTCGTCGAGGAAGGCAGCTTTTCCGGCGCCGCGCGGCGCCTGAACCGCGCCCAATCGGCGATCACCTATGCGGTGCAGCGGCTGGAGGAGCAGCTCGGCGTCGCGCTGTTCGATCGTGCGGCCTACCGCCCCGCCCTCACCGAAGCAGGGCGGACGCTGCTGCCCCGCGCGCGGCTGATCGCTGAGGAAATGCTGGCGCTGCGCAATCACGCCGAGGGCATCACCGCCGGCGTCGAACCTGAATTGCGGCTTGTCGTCGACGCCATGTTTCCGATGTCCGCGCTCGTCGACGCGCTCCGTCTTTTCAGCGCGCGCTTTCCCTCGGCGCCGCCGCGCATCTATGTCGGGACGCTGGGGTCGGCGACGGAATTGCTGCTGAACGAGACCTGCGCGATCGGCCTGCTGCTCGAATTCAACAGCGATTTCGAGGCCCTGCAACGGCAAAAGCTGATGGAGATCAGCATGATTTCGGTCGCCGCGCCCGATCACCCGCTTGGCGCGCTCAGGCGCCCGGTTCGCAAAGAGGAGCTGCGCCAGCATGTGCAGCTCGTGCTGACCGACCGCTCCGGCCTCTCGGGCAGCCGCGACCATGGCGTCTTCTCGCCGAAAACGTGGCGGCTGGCCGATCTTGGCGCCAAGCACGCCATGCTGAGGGCGGGGCTCGGCTGGGGCGGCCTGCCCGCCCATCTCGTCGAGGAGGATCTCAGCGCCGGACGTCTGCGCCGGATCGACATTCTGGCGGACGACGGCGCCAGCGAAGCGGTGACGCTGCCGCTCTGCTCCGCCTACCATCGCGCCCGCCCGCCCGGGCCCGCCGGGCGATGGCTCCTGAACCATTTTGCCACGCAGGCGAAAACTCGCGAGCGTTCAGACTAAGCGAACTCAAGCCGGACTGTCGCCATCTTGCTTCGGCATCTCGAAACGGCCTTCCTCGGCCTTGTAGACATATTGGCTCGCGACCAGCCAGCCTTTGAGGGGCCGAAGCGGCAGAATGCAGGAGATCAGAAGCACCGGCAGGCTCGTCACAAGATGCACCCAGAGCGGCGGCGCATAGGCGTAATCGAGCCAGACCGCGAAGAAAACGGCCGGAATGCAGAAAAAGCACGTGACGAAGAAAGCCGGGCCGTCGGCAGGATCCGCGAATGAAAAATCGAGCCCGCAGACTTCGCAGGCGGGCCGCAGTTCAAGAAAACCCTGGAAAAGCCGCCCCTTGCCGCAGCGCGGGCAGCGGCCAAGGATTCCGGTGCGGAGCGGACTCAGGACCGGCCATTTCGTTGCATCGTCCGCCTGCTGGCTCATCGGCAATCCCACGAGGGGGGCGCCGAGAGAACGCGCGGCGGCCCGCGCGGGTTTCCCCAACTTCAGATCCGCGTCGTCAGCGCGACGAACCAGTCCGGCGTCGCCTGCAGCACGGCCGCCTCGAATTTGCGGTCGAGCCCGGTCAAAATCGCGCCGCCCGCGACGATGAGGACGACGGCGAGCGCGGCCCTGCCGAACCGCGCCGTTCGCCCCGCCTTGAAGCGCGTTCGCAAGGCGAGCTTGCCAAGACCAAAGCCCGCCGCGAGCAGGCTCAACGCCGCGCCGAGCGCGAAGACGAACATCGTCGCCATCGCCGCCGCCAGCGATCCGCCGGAGGCGGCGAGCGCGAAGGCCGCGCCCAGCGTCGGACCGACGCAGGGCGCCCAGGCGAAAGCGAGCACGATTCCCGCGGCGAAGGACCCGAGGAGTCCGGCCGCCGGAAGCCGCCTGGAAAGAACGTCGCTCCAGCGCGTCAGCGGCGCCAGCGCGCGCTCGGACGCAAGGCTGAAGGCCGGGACCAGCATGATGAGGCCGACGGCTATCATGATCGCGGCCGCGACGGAGCGGACCGCGGCCGTCGCGCCGAGTTCGACGCCGAAGGAGGCGATGAACCCGCCGACGATTCCGAAGGTGAGCGCAAGGCCCAAGGCCAGCGCGACAGGCCCGCGCCGATCCTGCGCCGCCGCCCCGGCGATGACGATCGGGGCCAGCGGCAGCACGCAGGGGCTGAGGATGCTCACTACGCCCGCGAGGAAGGCGAGAACGAGGGTCAACGTGGGGCCTCCGCCGACGCGCGACGGCGTCTCGGCGCCCTTATAGGCGATCTGCGCAGCGCAAAACATCGAGCTGGCCGGAAAGCTGCGCAACCGGCGATCAATATTGATCGAATCGGCGGAACAGCCATCTCCTTCGTGGCGTTTTCCAGGGTAATTTTGTGATATGCATTCTCGTCGGCGCACGCCTCTCGCAGGAGGGGCTTCGGCGTCGAGGCAGGAGCAGGAAATGGCTCACGCGATTCCGACGGTCGAGGCCAAAACGAACGGGGCCAAGACGAATGGCGCCAAGACGAAAACCCGGCTGAACCGGCAGCAGATTCTGGGATTTTGGGCCGCCTGGGCGGGGTGGACGCTGGATGGGATGGATTCGGTCATTTACGCCCTCGTTCTTGCGCCGGCGCTGACCGAATTGCTGCCAAAATCCGGCATCGCGGCGACGCCGGCCAATATCGGCTTCACCGGCTCGATTCTGTTTGCGCTCTTTCTCGTCGGCTGGGGCTGCTCCTTCATCTGGGGGCCGATCGCCGATCGATTCGGACGCGCCAAATCGCTCGCCGCGACGATTCTGGTCTACTCCGTCTTCACCGGCGCCGCCGCCTTTGCTCAGGACGCCTGGCAATTGGGACTTTTCCGTTTTCTCGCCGGGATCGGCATCGGCGGAGAATGGGCGATGGCCGGCACTTATGTCGCCGAAGCCTGGCCCGAGGATCGCCGCAAGATGGGCGCCGGCTATCTCCAGACCGGCTATTACTCCGGTTTTTTCCTCGCCGCCGCGCTTAATTACACCGTCGGAGCGCATTTCGGCTGGCGCGCCATGTTCCTTTGCGGCCTCGCGCCGGTCATCGTTTCGCTCTTCATTCTGTCGAAGGTGAAGGAGCCGGAACGCTGGACGGCGCATGAAAACGAGGTCAAGCGGACAAATCCCCTGCGCGAGATCTTCGGCCCGGTCTATCGCAGGCGCACGCTCGTCAACTCGGCCTTGCTGACGGTCGCGATCATCGGTCTTTGGGCGGCCGCCGTCTATGAGCCGGCGGCGATCACGACGCTCGCGCGCAAGGCCGGAATGGATGCGCCGGCGGCCGCCCGGATGGCTTCGATCGGCACGGCGATATTGTCGATCGGCACGATCCTTGGCTGCATAACCCTGCCCGTCCTCGCCGAGCGCTTCGGCCGCAAGCCGACGCTCGCCCTCTACTTCGCCGGCATGATGGTCGCGATCCCGCTCGCCTTCGGCTGGGCCTTCTATCTCGACAAGGGCCTCGCGCCCTTCATCGCCATCCTGTTCTTCCTCGGCTTCGCCGGCGGCAATTTCGCGATGTTCAGTCTCTGGCTGCCCGAACAGTATGAGACGCGCGTCCGCGCGACGGCGTTCGCCTTCGCGACCTCCGTCGGCCGCTTCATCGGCGCCGGCGTCAATTTCCTGCTCGCGGCGACGGTCCTGCACATGGGAACGCTTGGCGTTCCCGTCGCCCTGACCGCCGTCGCCTTTGGCGTCGGCCTCCTCATCATTCCTTTCGCCATCGAGACGAAAGGCGAGCGATTGCCGCAATGACGCCGCGGCGGCCTAAACCATCCCGCCCGCCTCAGCGATGCACCAGCACCGGGACCTTGCAATGGGTCAGCACCTTCTGCGTCTCGCTGCCGAGAACGAGCGCGGCGACGCCCTTGCGCCCATGCGAGGCCATGACGATGAGGTCGCAGCCTTTCGCGCTCGCCGTCCCGATGATCGCCTCATAGGGCCTGTCGGCCTCGACCTTCACGGTCTCGACCGTGACGCCGCGCCGCCTTCGCTACGGCCGCCGCCTCGGCGAGAACCCGCTCGGCGTGCTCGGTGATGCGCGCCTCGAAATCGGCGGGCGGCTCCTCGATCAGCGCCACCTCGGCGCTGTAAACCTGAAGCGGCGCGGTCACCGTCAGGATCGTGACCTTGGCGCCGATCGCCTTGGCCAGATCGACGGCATGCTTCAGCGCCTCGCCGGACAGGACGGAGCCGTCGGTCGGGATAAGGATATTGCTGTACATGCTTCCTCCTCGATGTTGAAGATTTGAAATGTAAAAAGAAAAGGGAAGATTGTTTCCTGCGTACAACTGTTGGTTAGCGCTTGCGTTGACGCTGATCAATCCGCCGTCATCATGATGCTGTATTATTTGCGTATGTTTTACTGAATCGCGGTTGCGCCGATACCATCGCGCTGTAGAATGCCGCAGAAGAAATTGACGCAGAATCAACACGGGAGACCGATATGATTGACTCGCCAGCGACCAGTTCGATCCCGCCGCTCGGCCGCGGCGGCCTCGGCGGAGGGCTCGCCAGAACCATCGGCGCGCATTGGAAATGGTATGTCGCCGAGGGCGTCATCCTGATCGTCCTCGGCCTTCTCGCCGTGCTCGCGCCTTTCGTCGCGGGCGTCGCCACCACCCTCTTCATCGGCTGGCTGTTCCTGTTCGCCGGCGTCGCCGGACTGATCTTCACCTATAAGGAGCGCGCCGCGCCGGGCTTCTGGTGGGCGCTTCTGTCCTCCGCCGTCGCCGTTCTCGCCGGCCTGTCGCTCCTCGCCAACCCGCTGGTCGGCCTGTTCAGCCTCACCGTCGTGCTGATCGCCTATTTCCTCATCGACGGAATCCTCACCATCATCCTCGGCCTCCAGTATCGCAGCGATCTTTCAGACCGCTGGGGCTGGGTCGTGTTCAGCGGCGTCATCGATCTGATCCTCGCCGCCATCCTCATCTCCGGCCTGCCCGGCACCGCCTTGTGGGCGGTCGGCCTCCTCGTCGGCATCGACCTCGCCTTCGGCGGCGCCTCGATCATCGGCCTCGCGCTGGCGGCGCACAAGGCCGAGGCCTGAACCGGATCGAGGCCGCCGCGCGTTTG
This sequence comes from uncultured Alphaproteobacteria bacterium, assembly GCA_963757985.1. Lineage (GTDB taxonomy): Bacteria > Pseudomonadota > Alphaproteobacteria > Rhizobiales > Beijerinckiaceae > Methylocapsa. The sequence goes on from CAVWTQ010000004.1 coordinate 92,722, forward strand.
GCCTCTGGCCACATAGGCGCGGCTCGCGCGCCTATGTCGCCCGCGACAACGCCGCGCGCACCTTGCGGGCGAGCTGCTCCAGCGTGAACGGCTTCGATAGAAAATTCACGTCGCTGTCCAGCACGCCATTGTGGATGACGGCGTTGCGGCTGAATCCTGTGGTGTAGACGACCCTGAGGTCGGGGCGCTGGCGCAGCGCCTCCTCGGCGAATTGCCGCCCGCTCATGTCCGGCATCACGACGTCGGTGAACAGCAGGCTGATGTCGGGGCGCTCGGCGATGATCTTCAGCGCCATCGCCGGACCATCGGCCTGCAAGCACGCTATAGCCGAGATCGCGGAAAGCTTCGACGCGTCAGCGCGCGCATGCGCGGCTCGTCCTCGACGACGAGGACGATCGTCTCGGCGCTTCCCAGCGGGAGCGGCTCCGGCGGCCGCGGCGCTCGCCCGCACGGGCTCGGCGGCGTCGCCGAAGAAACGCGGCAGATAGAGCTTGATCGCCGTCCCCTGCGCCGGCTCCGAATAGATTTTGATGTGGCCGCCCGACTGCCTGACGAAGCCGAACACCTGGCTGAGGCCAAGGCCGGTGCCCTTGCCGACGCCTTTCGTCGTGAAGAACGGCTCGAACGCCTTGGCGGCCACCTCCGGCGTCATGCCCTCGCCCGTATCGGTGACGCAGATCAGCGCATATTGGCCGGCCTGGGCGCCAGCGTTCTCCGCGGCGTAGGCCTCGTCGAGCGCGGCGTTGGCGGTCTCGATGGTCAGCTTGCCGCCCTCCGGCATGGCGTCGCGGCCATTGACCGCGAGATTGAGGATCGCGGCTTCGAGCTGGCTCGGATCGACGAAGGTGCGCCACAGGCCGCCGGCGAGAACGGTCTCGATCCTGATCGACTCGCCGAGCGTGCGGCGGAGCAGATCGGACATGCCGGCGACGAATTTGTTGCAGTCGACAGGTTGCGGCGCGAGCGGCTGCTGACGCGCGAAGGCGAGCAGGCGATGGGTCAGCGTGGCGGCGCGCTCGGCGCCTTCGAGGGCGCTGTCGGCGAATTTCAGGAAATCCTTGTCGCCGCGCTCGGCCCGCCGCTTCAGGAGATTGAGGCTGCCGATGACGACCGCCAGCATATTGTTGAAGTCATGCGCGATGCCGCCGGTGAGCTGCCCGATCGCCTCAAGCTTCTGCGATTGCCGCAACTGGTGCTCGACGCGCTCCTTCTGCAGCATTTCATCCATGATCTTGTGGTTTGCGACCTGAAGCGCGTCATTGGCCTTCATCGGCATCCTGCAACAGCCGGTGGGCGTCTCTTATCATCAGCGCGCCAAGGAGAATCGCGAGGCCCAGCGCCACAATCGTCCGCGTCCGCGCCACGGAGACGATCGCGCAGCGACTCGGCCTGCGCCGCGCTCAGGATCTGCTGTTCGGTCGCTTTCAACGATTGGACCGCATCGCGGATGCGATCCATCGAGGCTTTGCCGCCGCCAGCCTCAACCAGCGCAAGCGCCCCCGCCACGTCGCCGCCCTGCGCAAGGTCGACCGTTCGGTGCATTTCGCCGAGCTTGTCCCGCGCGCTCGCCTCCAGCGCTTCCATCGGCTCGCTCGGCCGCGCCGTTGTCGGCGAGCATCTTGCCGAGCGCGGCGATTTCGCCGGGAATTTCCGTCGACGGCGGAATTATAGGGGTCGAGATAGCTCGCCTTGCCTGTCAGCAGATAGCCGCGCTGCCCGGTCTCGGCGTCCTGCAGCAATGAGAAGACGCGCGACAGATGAAGCTGCGCCTCGAGCGCCGTCTTGACGCGGCCCTCGATCTCGGCCTGCTGGGACACCAGGAAGAAGGAGATGGCGATGACGCCGATCAGCAGCGCCAGCATCGAAATGAGGAACAGGATGGAGCGTTTGCGCTGGAAGACGGGCATCGAAATCCTTTACAGGCGCTTCCCCGTTCTCCGCGCGCCTGGCGTCGCGGAACCGTCACGATAAAGCCGGATAAGATTTCGGCTCGAACGATAGCCCGCGTCGCCGGGGGCGACAAGCAAGAGCGCGGCCGCCTTGGCCGTCTCCGGATTCCAGTTCGGCGCGAGCGTCGCCATTGACCGGGGTCAATGCTGTTATTAAACGAATCCGGTAAGGAAATCGGCGTTTTCGCGGGAGGAAATTAATATGCCAGACGACCGTACGCAGAGTGGCCGCGCGAGGATCCTCGTCGCCGCGCTCGGCATGACCATCGCCGGCGCCATCCTCGCCTTCGCCGGGCCGGCGGCGGCGCAGCAGATCAACGGGACGCCAGGCGCGCCCAACGCCACCACCACCATCGACGGTCATGTGCTGCCGCCCCCGCCGCAAAAATTCGGCGGCGAGATCGGGCTCAACGCGGCGCAGTCGAAGCCCTATTGGCCGATGCGCGTCGTGCCGCCCAAAGGCGCGCCGAACATCCTGCTCATCATGACCGACGACGTCGGCTTCTCGGCGCCCTCGACCTTCGGCGGCGTGATCCCGACGCCGGCGCTCGACCGCATCGCCGCCAACGGCCTGCGCTACACGAATTTCCATACGACGTCGCTCTGCTCGCCGACGCGCGCGGCGCTCATCACCGGGCGCAACCATCATTCGGTCGGCTTCGGCGTCGTCTCCGAGCAGTCGAGCGGCTTCCCCGGCTACAACAGCCTCATCCCCAAGGACTCGCGCGACAATCGCGCGGATTCTCAGCGAGAACGGCTACCGCACCTCATGGTTCGGCAAGGCGCACAACACGCCGACCTACCAGGCGAGCCAGGCCGGACCGTTCGACCAATGGCCGACCGGCATGGGCTTCGATTATTTTTACGGCTTCCTTGGAGGCGACTCGAGCCAGTGGGAGCCGAACCTCTTCCGCAACACGACGGCGATCTACCCTTATGTTGGGCAGCAGGGAAAGTGGAACCTGACAACGGCGATGGCGGATGACGCCATCCACTGGCTGAACCAGCTCAACGACATCGATTCCACGATGCCGTTCTTCCTCTACTACGTGCCGGGCGGCACGCACGCGCCGCATTCGCCGACGCCCGAATGGATCGACAAGATCAGCGACATGCATCTCTTCGACAAGGGATGGAACGCGCTGCGCGACCAGATCTTCGCCAATCAGAAAAAGCTCGGCGTGATCCCGCAGGAAGCGAAGCTCACGCCCTGGCCGGACAATCTGCTTAAAAACTGGGATACGCTGAACGACGAGGAGAAGAAGCTCTTCATCCGCCAGGCCAATGTCTACGCCGCCTATCTCGCCTATACCGACCACGAGATCGGCCGCGTCATTCAGGCGGTCGAGGACTTGGGCAAGCTCGACGACACGCTGATCATCTACATCAGCGGCGACAACGGCGCCTCGGCCGAAGGAACGCCGAACGGCACGCCAAGCGAAGTCATGACGTTCAACGGCGTCGATCTGCCGGTCGCCGCGCAGATGAAATTCTATGACGCCTGGGGCAGCCAGTATACATATAACCATATGGCCGTGCCGTGGGCCTGGGCCTTCGATACGCCCTACAAATGGACAAAGCAGATCCCCTCCTTCTTTGGCGGAACGCGGAACGGCATGGCGATCTCCTGGCCCGGCCACATCACCGACAAGGGCGGCGTCCGCTGGCAGTTCCATCACGTCATCGACATCGTGCCGACTTTGCTAGAGGCGACCGGCATCCCCGCGCCGGACATGGTCGACGGAATCGGGCAGAAGCCGATCGAGGGCGTCAGCATGGCCTACAGCTTCGACAAGGCCAACGCCGACGCGCCCTTCGCCGCACCACATCCAGTATTTCGAGATGTTTGGCGTGCAGGGTCTCTACAGAGACGGCTGGATGCTGAGCGCCGTACCCAAGCGCGCGCCGTGGGATGTGTTGGGCAAAACGATCCTTGACCCCGCCACCGCTTTCAAATTCGAGCTCTACGACGTCCGGAAAGAGAAGGATTGGACGCAATACACCGACGTCGCGGCGCAAAATCCGGACAAGGTCAGGGAAATGACAGATCTGATGTTCGGCGAGTTCGCCAAATATCAGGTTCTGCCGCTCGACGCCTCGGTGGCGACGCGCTTGGTCGTGCCGCGCCCCAGCCTGATCGCGGGCCGCAAGGTGTTCACCTATTCGGGCGAACCGATCACCGGCATCCCGTACTCCACGGCGCCGAACCTGCTCAACACCTCCTACACCATCACCGCCGAGATCGAGGCGCCGCAGGACGGTGCGGACGGCAACATCGTAAGCCAGGGCGGCCGCTTCGGCGGCTACGGCCTCTATCTGCTCAAGGGCAAGCCGGTCTTCACCTGGAACTTGCTCGACCTCAAGCGAGTCAAATGGGAGGGGCCGGATGTCCGTTGTCGCCCGGCAAACACACGCTCGTTTACGACTTCAAATATGATGGGCTCGGCTTCGCCACGCTCGCCTTCAACAATCTCAGCGGCATCGGCCGACCGGGCACGGGCACGCTGTCGGTGGACGGCAAGGTCGTCGCCACGCAAACGCATGGAGCGGACTATCCCGATCATTTTGCCCTGGGACGAGACCTTCGACATCGGCTCGAAGACCGGCACGCCGGTCGACGACGCCGATTATCAGGTCCCGTTCGCCTTCACCGGCAAGATCGACAAGCTGGAGATCTCGGTCGCTCCGCCGGTGCTGACCGACGAGGACAAGCAGAAGCTGCTCGAAGCCGAGCACGCGGCGCAGGACGCCAACTAGAGCGCGACGAGTGTGGATCGAATCGGTCCACGCTGACGTCGGCGCGGTCGCTTCCCTCGATTGTCTGCCAATCCCCGGATTTAATCCGGGGATTGGCCCGGGCATCAGGTCGCGCGACGCCGCTGGTTTGGATGGCCGGGTCAAGCCCGGCCATGACGAGCGGAGGCGTGCTCAACCCGCCGCCGGCCTGCGTTGCACGACGAGCTTCGCCGTCATCGCCTGCACGATCTCGCCGCGCTGGTTCAGGGTTTCGCTGCGCACCGTGACCGTTCCGCGCTCGGGGCGCGAACGCGACGGCGTGCATCTCGATGATCTCGCTTTCGACATGGAGGATGTCGCCCGGCCGCGTCGGGCGCGGCCAGATCGATTTCGCCGCCGGCGCCGATGACGCCGCCGGCGAGCGGCGCGCCGCCCTCGACAAGCAGCTTCATGGTGATCGACGCCGTATGCCAGCCGCTGGCGACGAGGCCGCCGAAGAAGCTGTCTTTCGCCGCCTCTTCGTCGAGATGGAAGCGCTGCGGATCGAACTCCGCCGCGAACGCCTTGATCTGCGCCTCGTCAAGCTCGTGCGCGCCGCTGACGAAGCGCTGCCCGACCTTCAAATCGTCGAGATAGTAACAGATCATCGCTTTTGCGCTCGCCCTCGGCCATCGAGGCTCTCCCGTGATATTATCGAGATCATATCATATCGGCGCGCGCGATCCACAGCATGATCCCAAGAATTTTTATACCTGGATGAAGTCACGCGGCGAAACGGAAAGCTCACACCGGCGGCGGGTTGCGCTCGGAAAACACCGCGCGCTGATGCCAGTAGGGCCAGGGCGCCGGGCGCTCGCTCGCGGCGTCGAGCCTTGCGACCTGCTCGCCCGTCAGCGACCAGCCGACGGCGCCGAGGTTCTGGCGCAGCTGCTCCTCGTTGCGCGCGCCGATGATGACGCTGGCGACGGTCGGGCGCCGCAGCAGCCAGTTGAGCGCGATCTGCGGCACGCGTCTTGCCGGTCTCCGCCGCGACCGCGTCGAGCGCGTCGACGACGCGATAGAGATGCTCGTCGTCGATCTGCGGCCCGATCTCGGCCGTCTTGTGCAGGCGGCTCTGCCTCGGGGATCGGCTGGCCGCGCCGGATCTTGCCGGTGAGCCGTCCCCAGCCGAGCGGGCTCCACACCATCGCGCCGACGCCCTGATCGAGGCCGAGCGGCATCAGCTCCCATTCGTATTCGCGCCCGATCAGCGAATAATAGGCCTGATTGGCGACATAGCGCGGCAGATTGTAGCGCGCCGCGACGTCGAGCGATTTCATGAGATGCCAGCCGGAGAAATTCGAGCAGCCGACATAGCGGATCTTGCCGGCGCGCACGAGATCGTCGAGCGCCGACAGCGTCTCCTCGACCGGCGTTCTGCGCGTCGAAGCCATGCAGCTGGAAAAGGTCGATGTGGTCGGTCTGCAGGCGCTTCAGCGCGCCCTCGACCGCGTTGATGAGATGGAAGCGCGACGAGCCGACCTCGTTCGGCCCGGGCGCCCGAGCGGAACGTCGCCTTGGTCGAGATCAGCACCTCATTGCGGCGGCCCTTGATCGCTTCCCCAAGAATCTGCCTCGGCGGCGCCGTCCGAATAGATGTCGGCGCTGTCGAACATGGTGAGGCCCGCTTCAAGGCAGATATCGACGAGGCGGGTCGCCTCCTTGACGTCGGTCGTCCCCCACGCCGCGAAAAGTTCGCCCTTGCCGCCGAAGGTGCCGGTGCCGAAGCTCAGCGCCGGCACGCTGAAGCCCGATGCCGCCAAGACGCCTGTACTCCATTCCGCAGACTCCTTCCGTGCTCGCTCAACTCAAGCGTATTGAGCCTCGCCATTGCCGAATGACCAGTTCTCCTTGGCGGTCTCGACCAGATTTATGAACACATCTTCGCGACGCAACTGAAGACGCTCATGGAGGCCGTCCGCCACGGCCTTGTAGAAGGCGCGCTTCAGCTCGACCGAGCGGCCGGCGTTGAGCGTCACCTGGATGACGATGACGTCGTCGGTCCTTTCAACGCCGAGATAGGTCTTGTCGATGATGAAGTCGCTATCCGAATGCTCGGCGATGATCTGGAAGCGATCGTTGGCGGGCACGTTCAATGTCGCGATCATGGCCTCGTAGACGACATCGCCGATGGTGCGCCGATAATGCTCGGTCTTGCCGCGGGCAAGATCGATTCGAACGAGCGGCATAAGCGTGGCCTCCTTCGTTGATGGGGCGGTCCCGTCGGGGCGCGGCCCATATAGGAATCGTCCATTTCATGGGCGAGGCAGGCGGGGGAGGCGAATTCGCCGGGTTCATTCGCCGTCAATGGCCCACTCCTGCGCCGGCCGCATTTTACATGATAATCGTCATACCGTTTATATGATCATTATAATATTGTCTGCGCCGCCCGATGGCCGGCGTTCGCGGCTCAATCGATGCGCGCGGCGGGGAAGCGCGGCGCCATTATGCGCCAGATCGCGCGCGGCATAAAGCGCCCGGCTCAACTTTTCGCCCGGCTTCGCCCAATCGCGGGGCCGTTTCTGCGCGCGAATCGGGGGGTGTTTCACGTGAAACACCCTTCGCGCCCGATGCGGCCGATCGCACGCTTTTGAAGCGGGGCGAGGTAGGATGGCGTTTTTCCCGGCGCCTCAAAACACCGACCAGCCTTGACTTCCCGCGACAGCCCCAAAAATCGCGACGAGGCCGAGAATCAGCAAAATCCAGTGCCCGATTTGCAGCGCCGCCAGCGCGCCGTCCGGATCGCGCGCGCCCCACTCGCGCAGGCGCCGATGCAGGACGAGCGGCTCAAGCACGAACAGCAGCAGCGCGAAAACGAGCCAGATGAAGACCATCGCATGCATCCACCAGAAGCCGGGATCGCGGAACCGATCCCACGCGCCGAGCTTGTGGAGCATGTACAATCCGGTGAGCCCGACGAGGAGAATGGCGATCTGCGCCTGCGGCGCGAAGCGGCGCTCGATCGCCTCGAAGGCGGCAAATCGCGCGGGGCCGAGGTCGCCGCGCCGGGCTGCCGGAAGAACCGACAGCGTGACCATCGCGACGCCGCCGATCCAGATGACGACGCCAAGAACATGCAGCGCGCGGGCGAAGATGACATCGGTCATTCTGATTCCTTGGCGGCGATCCCTTGCGGTTCCGCGCGAGGCGCTGGCTCAGAAAATCGGCGAGCGCCTCGACGCGGGCGGGGCGCGGCCCGCCCGGCGGCGTCACGAGGTAAAGGCTGCCCTGCGGCGTCAGCCAATCATACAGCACCCTCTCGAGGCGTCCGTCCGAAAGCGCGTCCTTGACGATGAACGCCGGCAGGTCGGCGAGCCCAAGCCCCGCCAGCAGCGCGGGCATCAGCGCGTCGCCGTTGTTGGCGCGCAGGCGGCCTTTCGGCCTCACCGTCACCTCGTCGCCGGCGGCGTTGGAGAAGCGCCATATGTCCGGGTTCGCCAGATAGGCATAGCCGAAACAGACATGGTTTTCGAGCTCGGCCGGGTGCGATGGGCGCCCATGGCGCTTCGAGATATGCGGGCGCGGCGACGGTGTAGCGCGGCGCGGCGCAAAGCCTGCGCGCGATCAGCGAGGAATCGGGCAGAAAGCCAAGCCGCAGCGCCGCGTCAAAGCCCTCGCCGATCAGATCGACGCGCGCGTCGCTGAGATGGAGGTCGACGCTAACCTCCTGATGCAACGCCAAAAACTCTGGGAGAATCGGGGCGACTTCGCGCAGGCCAAAGGACATCGGGGCGGCGAGCCGCACGAGACCGCGCGGGGTCGAAGATTGCGCCAGGAGATCGCTCTCGGCGGCCTCCGCATCGATGACGAGGCGCTGCGCCCGCTCGCCGAGCTGACGTCCGGCCTCGGTCAAGGCGAGGCGGCGCGAGGTGCGGTTGAAGAGCCGCGCGCCAAGGCGTTTTTCGAGCCGGCTCAGGGCTTTGGAGACCGTCGGCGCGGACAGGCCCAACTCGCTCGCCGCCGCGGCGATGGAGCGCATTTCGACGACTTTGGCGAAGATCGCCAGCCCTTCGAGGTCGGGGAGGTTCGACATTAAAATCTCGAAATGATGTCTTTCCGACGTTTCTCTTTTTTATTCTCGAGCTTGTCATAGATTTCGGTCGGAAGGCGAGCGCATGATCGGTTCAAAGAGGGATCACGCCACGAGCCAAAACGGAGCATTTACATGATCGAACGCAGGACTTTCAACGGCTTGGGCGGCGCGGACCATGGCTGGCTCAAGGCCAGGCACCATTTCTCCTTCTCCAATTATTACGATCCCAAACGCATGGGCGTCGGCTCCTTAAGGGTCTGGAACGACGACGAGATCGCCCCGAACAAGGGCTTCGCGCCGCATCCCCATTCGAACATGGAGATCATCACCTATGTGCGCGAGGGCGCGATCACGCATGAGGACAGTCTCGGCAATGTGGGACGCACGCGAGGCCGGCGACGTTCAGGTGATGAGCGCGGGCAGCGGCATCCGCCATTCCGAATATAACCTCGAAGAGAAGCCGACGAAGCTGTTCCAGATCTGGATCGAGCCGACGCGGCCCGGCGGCGCGCCCGCCTGGGGCGCAAAGCCCTTCCCGAAATCGGGGCGCGACGGGCGGCTCGTACCGCTCGCCAGCGGCTTTGCGGAAGATAAGGACGCGCTGCCGATCCGCACCGACGCCCGCGTGCTGGGCGCGAGCCTGAAGGCCGGCGAGAAGGTCGAATATCCCCTCGGCGCCAAGCGCAGCGGCTATCTCGTGCCGGCGAAAGGCGCGGTCGAGGTCAATGGCGTGCGGCTGGACGCGCGGGACGGCGCCGCGATCCAGAACGAGGACGTGCTGAACATCACCGCGCTGGAGGATTCCGAGATCGTCCTCGTCGACGCGGCATAGAGCGAAAAGCTGAGGGGAATCAAATGGCTAAAGTTCTCGTTCTGTATTATTCCGCCTATGGCCACATCGAGAAAATGGCCGAGGCCGAGGCCGAAGGCGCGCGTTCCGCCGGCGCCACCGTCGACATCAAGCGCGTGCCGGAGCTGGTCCCGCCCGAAATCGCCGCCAAGTCGCATTTCAAGCTCGATCAGGCGGCGCCGGTGGCGAGCATCGCCGATCTCGAACATTACGACGCCATCATCGTCGGCACCGGCACGCGTTTCGGCCGCATCAGCTCGCAGATGGCGAGTTTCCTCGATCAGGCGGGGGGCCTCTGGGCGCGCGGCGCCTTCAACGGCAAGGTCGGCGGCGCTTTCACCTCGACGGGAACCCAGCACGGCGGCCAGGAGACGACGCTGTTCTCGATCATCACCAATCTTTTGCATTTCGGCATGGTCATCGTCGGCCTCGACTATGGCTATGCCCCCCAGATGCGGCTTGACGAGGTGACGGGCGGCGCGCCCTATGGCGCAACGACCATCGCCGGCAGCGATGGATCGCGCCAGCCGAGCGCCTCAGAACTCGACGGCGCGCGCTATCAGGGCCGCCGGATCGCCGAGGTCGCGGGCAAACTGTTCGGGTGAGGATCGCGCCGGCCAACGCCCCGCCCCCGCTTCCTTCGCCCGTCTTGTCGGAGGATGCGCCCATGCCTGATTTCATGCGCTTTACGCCTGCGGTCGGCCGTTTGCTGATGGCTGCGGTGTTTTTCTTCGCCGGAATCGGAAAGCTCGCGGCGCCGGCTGCGACCAAGACCTATATCGCGACCGGCCTGCCCTATCCCGAAATCGCCTATTGGCTGGCGGTTTCCGTGGAGCTTGGGGTCGCCGCGCTGTTTTTGCTCGGATTTAAGACGCGCTGGATGGCCGCCGTGCTGGCGCTTTTTTCGATCGCGACGGCGCTCGCCTTCCATCACAATCTCGGCGATCAGACCCAGATGGTTAATTTCTTGAAGAATTTAGCGATTGCAGGCGGCTTTCTGCAGGCCGTCGCCTTCGGCGGCGGCTCCTGCAGCCTCGACGCGATGATGGCGAAACGCTTCAGGTGAGTTTCAAAGGCCAAGCTGCAGGCAGACGGCGCGCTCGACGGCGGCCATATCATTCGGGCTGAGGCGACCCATGCTCTCCCGCAGGCGCAGCTTGCTGATCGTAGCGAGCTGATCCGCCATCGCTTTTCGCTGTTCGCCATTTAAGGAAACGTAGGCTTCCGCCGGATAGAGCTTAGCTGTGTTGCTCGTCAGCGGCACGACCTGAACCCGGTTCAGCGCCGCATTGGCGGCATCGTTGCTGACGATCACGGCGGGGCGGGTCTTGCGGATTTCGCCACCGACGGACGGATCAAAGGCCACCCACCAGACTTCGCCGCGCAGCGGCGTCCTATCCGCGCTCATGCGCGATATCGCCGGTCAGGTTCTCGACCCACTCCGCGGCGTCCTGCTCGCGCGCCTCGTCGGCGGCCATGGCCCGATATCCCTCCGCGAGGTCGCGCCGAAGCACATGCGGGCGCGCCAGATCGTTCAGGAAGCGGCTGATGCGCCGGCGCCCGATGACGCTGTGCAGCCCCTGGTAAATTTCATCATCGACGGTGATGGTGAGTTTCTTCGACATGGCGGATCCCTCTATACGTATACTACACGTATAAGAGCGTTTTGTCCAGATTGCCAAACCGGATCAAGCTGTTCCCCTGCAGCTAAACCGCCGCGCTAAACATGCGCCTTGACCGCCTCTTTCTTCTTGAACCCGCCCTTCACCCGCTCGCGAATCGCCTGGAAGAACACGTAGAGCGCGGGGATCGCGAATATCCCTATGAATGAGGCCGCGATCATGCCGCCGAACACCGGCGTCGAGACGTTGCGGCGCGCCAGCATCGCCGCGCCCGTGCCGAACACCAGCGGCGCGAGGCCGAGAATAAAGGCGAAGGAGGTCATCATCACGGGGCGAAAGCGCAGCCGCGCGCCCTCGGTCGCGGCCTCGAGCAGCGGCATGCCGTGCTCGCGCCGCTCCTTGGCGAATTCGACGATCAGAATGCCGTTCTTGGCGGCGAGGCCGATCAGCACGATCATGCCGATCTGCCCGTAGAGATCGAGCGTCAGACGGGTGACGACGAGCGCGGCGAAGGCGCCGAGAATGCCGATCGTGACCGAGAGCAGCACGGGCACCGGAATCGTCCAGCTTTCGTACAGCGCGACGAGGAAGAGGAATGCGAACAGCACCGCGAAGGCGAGGATCATCGCGGTCTTGCCCTCCGCTTTCTTCTCCTGGAACGAAATGTCGGTCCATTCGCCCTTGTAGCCGGCCGGCAGCGCCTTGGCGGCGACGCTCTCCATGGCGTTCAGCGCCTGGCCCGACGAGACGCCCGGCGCCGGCGCCCCCTGCACCGTCACGGCGAGGCGGTTGTTGTAGCGGATCAGCGCCTGCGGGCCGATGACGATCCTGGTTTCGACGAGGCTGCGCAGCGCGATCATCTTGCCGTCCTTGCTGCGGACGTTGATGCGATTGATGTCGTCGATCGAGCTGCGGTCGGCGGCCTCGGCCTGCGCCTGCACCTGCCAGGTGCGCCCGAACAGATTGACGTCGTTGATGTAGACGCCGCCGAGCGAGGCCTGCAGCGCCTGGAACACGTCGGAGATGTCGACGCCGAGGATCTGCGCCTTGTCGCGGTCGATGTCGAGATAGATCGAGGGGTTCGAGGCCGAGAAAGTGCTGTAGACGCGCGAGAGCTTCGGATCCTGATTTGCGGCGACGAGCAGGCCGCGCAGGACCTGCGACAGCGCCTTCGGGTCGTTGCTGTTCAGGGCGCGCAGCACATAGCTGAAGCCGCCGCCGGTGCCGAGCCCGATGATCGGCGGCGGCGCGATCGGGATCGCCCGCGCGCCGCGCACCATCGCGAGCTTTTCGCCGAGCCGGGCGATGATCGCGGGAGCGGACTCGCCCGCGCCCGTGCGTTCGTCGAAGGGCTTTAAGGTCACGATGGCGAAGGCGGCGTTCGGCTGCGAGTAATTATCGATGAAATTCAAGCCGATGATCGAGGAATAGTCGGCGATCGCCGGCTCTTCTTTCAAAATGTCCTCGACTTGCACGACGGCGTCGCTGGTGCGGCCGATCGAGGCGCCGTCGGGCAATTGCACCACGACGAAGAAGGCGCCCTGGTCTTCTTCGGGCAGGAATCCCGTCGGCGTGATCTTGTTCAGCGCGAGAATGCCGAAGATCGAGACAGCGACCATGGCGAGGCCGATGACCGAGATGCGCACCAGCCGCGCCACCACGGCGCCATAGGCGTCGCGCACATGGTCGATGCCGCGCATGACCGCGCCGATCGGGCCGCGGCGCGGGCCGTGATGGGGCTTCAGGAGCATCGCGCAGAGCGCCGGCGACAGCGTCAGGGCGTTGATCGCGGAGAGGAACATCGACACGGCGACGGTGACGGCGAACTGCCGGAACAATTCGCCGGTGATGCCGGGAATGAATGCGACGGGCACGAAAACCGACAGCAAAACCAGCGTGATGGCGATGATCGGGGCGGTGATCTCGGCCATCGCCTCTTTCGTCGCCTCGGCCGGCGTCAGCTCCGGCTTCTGCTCCATCTTGGCTTCGACCGCCTCGACGACGACGATGGCGTCGTCGACGACGATGCCGATCGCCAGAATGAGGGCGAGCAGCGAGACGGTGTTGGCCGAATAGCCGACGGCGTTGAGGACGATGAACGTGCCGATCAGGCTGACCGGCACGGCGATGGTCGGGATCAGCGTCGCCCTGAGGCTGCCGAGGAAGAGGAAGACGACCAGCACGACGAGGATGAAGGCCTCGACCAGCGTGTGCTCGACCACTTTGATGGTGGCGGAGACGAAGGTCGTCGGGTCATAGGTGACCTTCCATTCGAGATCCTCGGGGAAGGTTTTCGCGGCGTCGGCCAGCTTCGCCTTGACCGCGGCGAGCGTCTGCAGCGCGTTGGCGCCCGGCGACTGATAGACGCCGATCAGGGTCGCCGGCGCGCCGTTGAGCCTCGTCGCGCGATCGAGATTCGATGCGCCAAGCTCAAGGCGGGCGACGTCGGAGAGGCGCAGCACCGAGCCGTCGGGATTGGTGCGGATGATGATCTTCTCGAAATCCGCGACGGAGGACAGGCGCCCCTTGGTCTGGATGTTCAGCTGCAACTGCTGATCGTCGGAGATCGGCCGCGCGCCGATGCGCCCGACGGCGGCCTGCACGTTCTGGCTCTTCACGGCCTTGATGATGTCGGCCGAGGTGAGCCCGAGGCCGGTCAGCCGGTCGGTCTGCACCCAGACCCTTATGGCGTAGTCCTGCGGGCCGAACAGCTTCGCGTCGCCGACGCCGGCGGTGCTCCTTATGTCGTCGACGAGGTTGATCGTCGCGTAATTGGAGATGAACAGCTCGTCATGCGTGCGTTTGGGCGAATAGAGGGCGATCACGCCGAGCAGCGCCGAAGATTGCTTCTTGACGTTGACGCCCTGGCGCTGGACGTCTTCGGGCAGCTTGGAGAGCGCGGTCTGCACCCTGTTGTTGACGTTGACGGTATTGATGTCGGGGTTGGCGCCGAGCTCAAAGGAGACCAGCAGCGAATAGCTGCCGTCGTTGCCGCTGACGCTCTTCATGTAGATCGCCTTGTCGACGCCGACGATCTGGCTTTCGAGCGGCTGGGCGATCGTCGATTCGACAACGGCGGCGGAGGCGCCGGGGTAAGATGTGGAGACGGAGACCTGCGGCGGCACGATGTCGGGATATTGCGCGATCGGGATCGCCAGCAGCGAGACGAGGCCGGCGATCGTCGTCACCAGCGCGATGACGATGGCGAGCCGCGGCCGGTCGACGAAGACGGATGAGAGCATCGCGCTAGCTCCGGCCGGGCGTCTTGGCCGCCGGCGCGGCGATGACGGGCGAGCCGGGCCGCAGCGCCTCGAGCCCCTCGACGATCACCTGCTCGCCGCCCTCCAGCCCCGATTCGACGATGGCGTTGGGGCCGCTCTCGCCGCCGATTTTCAGGCGCCGGACCGCCGCCTTGCCGTCCTCGACGATAAAGACATAGACGCCCTGCTGATCGGCGATGAGAGCCGCCTGCGGCACGAGGATCTTCTCCTCCGGCTTGTTGGCCTCGATGGAGACCTTGACCAGCTGGCCGTCGATCAGCTGCCCCTTCGGATTGGGCGCGCTCGCGCGCACCAGGACGCTGTCGGTGGCGCGATCGACCGAGACGTCGACGAAATTGAACTTGGCCGGAAATTCATAGGCCGAGCCGTCCGAGAAGCGCAGGTTCGCGGTGAGGCCCGCGCCGCCGGACAGGCGCCGATCGCCCTCGAGCTGGAGGAATTCGCGCTGGCTCACGGGAATCGTCACATACATCGGGTCCTGGCTGACGATGGTGGTCAGAATCCCGCTGTCCGGCCCGACGACATTGCCCTTGGTCACGCTGGTGCGCCCGATCAGCCCGGCAATCGGCGCCTTGATCTCGGTGTAGCCGAGGTTGATGTTGGCGGTCTGGAGATTGGCCTCGGCGATGAGTTCATCGCCCTTCGCCGTCTGCTCGTCGGCGAGCCGCTTGTCGCGGTCGGCGACGGAGCCGGACTGCTTGTTCAAGAGCGTTTCGGCGCGTCCGAGCTGGCCGGCGGCGTTGACGACGACGCCTTTCGCCTTGACGAGGGCGCCGCGCGCCTGCGCCACCGCCGCCTCGAAGGGCTCGCGCTCGATGCGGTAGAGGACCGCGCCCTCCTTGACCGCGTCGCCCTCCTTGAACAGCACCTCCTGCAGGAAGCCGGTCACTCTGGCGCGCACATTGACGCGCTCGACCGCCTCGATGCGGCCGACCAGTTCCTGCGCCGGATTGACCGGCTGCTTTTCGGCCAGAACCGTGCCGACGCGCGTCGCCGCGGGCGCTTGCGCCAAGGCCAGCCGGGCGGGAAAGGCCGCCGCGAGAAGGGCCAGGGCGAACGCGCCGGCGACCGGCGCGGCGAAAGTCGAAAGACGCATGGGCTTCCTCCAGATGCGGCCTTAAGGGCGCGGCGCGCGCGGGCGCCGACCGGGCGGCGCGTCAGTTATCGGGAACAAAGGGCGCGGATGCGGACGGCGTCAAGCCGGGGCGTGATTTTGCTTGAGGCTCAAGCGTGCCGGGGCGGCGCCTGAAAGTCAATCTTGCGCCGGCGCGCGCGCCTTACAAGCCTTGACCGCGTTTCTGTAATGTGAAGAATCCTTAGACTGAAAACGCATTGCGAATCAGGGGCCTTTCCAAGGGTTGGCCAAGGATTCGGGATGGATTGGCGAAAGGCCCGGAGCCGCGCCGAGGGGGGAGCAAGAGCAATGAGCGATCATCTCGCGGACATCAAGAGATACGCCAAAAAACCGGTCGATGAGGCCGCCCTCGCCGGGCTCGAAAAGACCTATCGTCTGGTCCTCAGCCATGCCAATTCGCGCTTTGTCGCCTGCTCCGACCCCAAAGAGGTCGAGACAGTGCGCGAGAACTTCCTGAAGAAGAAGCTGGGCCTCTCCGGCGGCGACCTCGACGGCGCCATCAAGACCGTGTGCCAGACGCTGAAGGCCGAACACAACAAGTCGCGCCTCACCTTCTACTATCTGCTGGCGGAGCATTTCGACAAGCTCGGCCAGTTCGCCTGAGCGGCGCGGCGGCCTGACGGCGCAGTTGACGATCAGGCGCCGATCAACTTCGGGGCTTCGTCGGCGTCGCCCCATCCGCATGACTGGCACAATTCTATGCTCGAAACGTCGTTTCGGCTCGTGTCGATGGACGCCTTGAACGCCGAAACGAAATCCTCCTTCGCCGCGACGAGGCCCACTCCGTCTTGCGATATGGCGGCGAAAATAGCTGTCGCCGCGGCTTTGACGGCTTCCGCTCCGAGGCAGGATTCAATGGCCTCGAAGACGTCCTGCTCGCGCTTTGCGGCGACGCAAACCTGAAGATAAAGATTACAAGACATCCATTGCCACTGCAGTTTCCAGCCAAGACACCATTTATCCCACGGCGTTATCGAGCACATTTTCAGGCACTCGGCGCGACTTTGCGGGTTCGTCACAGGCTCCCGCCAGTGCGCAAGCTTGCGCATGATCCGTAATTGCTGTCTTCCTTTATTACTATCGTGCTGCAAGTGACATTCGTACAAAGTCGTATCCGGCGGCGCTCTATTTGAATAGATATAAATTTGGCCTTCCATCTCATCGCTTCCCGATATTCGATGGTCGCGAGCATGGCGGAGCTTCGGATAGATGTTGCTGAATAATAGAAAGGATCTTGCAAGAACTTGCAAGCCTTGGAAATAAAGACGCCGACAAGGGGCGATTTGCTATGTGCGACGCAGCAATTAACGCTGATCGACTGGGATATTATCGCGATCGAGCGCCGCGACGCCGCGCGCGTCTAAAGCGGGATGAAAGGTGGAAACCGCTTTTCCTCATTCCGCTCTAAACTTTTGAAATCGATCGCGTTCATGATTTTGGATTGATTCAATCCAAAATCATCGTGATCTAAAGCAGCGGATCAAGCATGCGGGCGACTCCCTCGACGGTGTCGCGGAAGGTCGAGACGGGCAGGACGCCCTTTTGCGTCTGGTCCTGCAGCGTCTCGATCCATTTCGCGACGGCGCCGGTCTCAACCGGGCCATAAACGATGGCGTTCGCCTCGAAATTCAGGAACAGGCTGCGCGGGTCGATGTTGACCGAGCCGACCATGGCCAGCAGGTCGTCGACGAGGACGATCTTCGCATGCACCATGCCGCCGATGAAGCGGATGACGCTGACCCCGGCCGCCGCCGCGTCGCGCAGGGGCTGCCCGCGGGCGAGATCCGCGATGAGATGATTGGACGGGTCCGGCACATAGACGCGGACGTCGACGCCGCGGTGGGCGGCGAGCGCGAGCGCCTCGCCGAGGCCCTCCGGCGGAATGAAATAGGGCGTGACGATCCACAGGCGCCGGCGCGCCGAAAAAGCGGCCGAGACGATCGCCGCGTAAACCGGATCGCCCGGAACGTCGGGACCTGACGGGGCGATCTGCACGACCGCCTCGCCGGCGGCGAACGGCGCGCCCGGCGGCGCCTCGATGCGGTGGCCGGTGACGAACTGCCAGTCGGCGGCGAAGATGGCGGCGTAGTCGCGCACGGCCGGACCCTCGAGCAGGAAGGACAGGTCGCGCCAGCGCTTCGGATCCGGCTCGGGGCCCATATATTCGAGCGCGACATTGGCGCCGCCGGCGACCGCCCTTCGGTCATCGGCGATCAGCATCTTGCGATGGTTGCGCATGTTGGTGCGGGTGAAATGCCTCAGTTGGACCGGAAGAAAGAACGCCGCCTCGCCGCCGGCCCGGATCAGCGGATCGAGGGCGCGCTTCGAGGTGTGAAACGATCCGAATCCGTCGAGTAGCAGCCGCACTTCGAGCCCATGGCGCGCGCGTTGCGCCAGCGCCTCGATGATGGCGCGGCCGACGGGATCGGGACTGAGGATGAAGCTCGCCATATGGATGCGGCTCTCAGCGCCTTCGATCACCTCGATGAATCTTTGAAAGATCTCGACGCCGTCGGCGCAGAGCGAAAAGCGGTTGCCGGGCTGCGCGCGCGGCAGGCCGTAACTTTGCAACAACAGGTCGGCGCCGACTTCGCCCGACGGCAGCGCCGCCTTCGGCTGGCCGGAGCCAAGATGCGGCTTCAGCATCAAGGCGCCGTCGAGCTTGCGCCCGCCAAGGACGAGATAGGCCGGAATGCCGAGCCACGGGATGAGCAGGATCGCCATCAGCCAGGCCGTCATGCTGGCGGCGGAGCGGCGCTGCCGCAACATGCGCGGGACGATGAGAAGGGTCATCGCGACGCCCGCGATCATCGCCAAATGCGAACCGATAACCGAATCGAGCATGAGATTTGCCAAAGCTGACCGAAATTAATTGAACACGGGCGCGCGCCTCGCGGCAAGCGCTGGCGCCGTAATCGAATCGATCACGTTCAGATTTTGGATTGGTTCAATCCTAAATCATCGGGATCTAACGGAAGTTATGAGAAATTAACCACAAAATGTTGACGGGCGCCCGACCGGGCAGCGGATTTCCCCTATTGCCGCCGCAAAGATCGAACAAATTGCCCGTAGGGCGAAGCACCTCGCTTCGCCGCCGCTTCGCCCCTTGCGCCCTTCGGGTCCAAAAATGATTCTAGCATCCTGGCGCGAATTTTTCCGCCGCGCCCGATTTATCGGCTTCGTTCTGCTGGCGGCGCTGCTGGCGCAGGGCGCGAGCGCGGCGGAAAAGGGCGAACTGCCGATCCCGGCGGCGACGCTGGCGCTGATGGCGGCGAAGGACACGACGCCCGCCGCCCCGATCCTGATGCGTTCCTATAAAAAAGAGTCCGAAATCGAAATCTGGAAGCAGAACAGCGCCGGGCGCTTCATATTCCTGAAAAGCTTCCCGATCTGCCGCTGGTCGGGAACGCTGGGACCAAAGACGACGCAGGGCGATCGCCAGACGCCGGAAGGCTTCTACGCCGTCGGCCCGACGCAGATGAATCCCAATTCCCATTATTACCTCTCCTTCGATACCGGCTATCCCAACGCCTACGACAAGGCGCATGGCGGCTCCGGCTCATCGGTGATGGTGCACGGCACCTGCTCGTCGGCGGGCTGCTTCGCGATGACCGACAAGGGCGTCGGGGAAATCTTCGCCCTCGCCCGCGAGGCGCTGCGCGGCGGCCAGAGCGCCTTCCAGTTCCAGGCCTATCCGTTTCGCATGAGCGCGCAGAACATGGCGCGCTATCGCTCGGACCCGAACATCGCGTTCTGGCGCGAACTGAAGGAGGGGTCGGACCGGTTCGAGGCGACGGGCGAGGAGCTCGCCGTCAGTGTCGTCAACGGCCGCTACGCCTTCGCGCCCTCGGCCGATCCCGTAAAGGAGGCGGCGGCGGCGGAGCGGCGCACGCGCGAGCAGGCGCACATCGCAGCCTTTGTCGCGGAGGGAAGCGCCGCCGTGCGCACGGTCTATTCGGACGGCGGGCAGAATCCCTACTTCGCCGCGCTGCTGCGCAAGGGCGCGCAACTTGGCGAGGTCAGCCGCCCGGAGGCGCTCGCCTATGCCGGGATCGACGAGGTGCTGACGCCGGCGCGGGGGATTTGCGCCCACAAGGGCCGTTGCCCCGAGGCCATCGCCAATGGGCCGGCGCTGGGACCGGCAAAACCCGACGCGGACGCCCCGCCGGCCGCCGCGCCGCAGGAGGCGGCGCCGCGCATCTGGCTCGCCGCCGCGCACGCCGTCGCGCTTCCGGCGACCGAGCCGATGACGCTCGCGCCCGTGCCGCTCTGCTACAAGCTCGGACGCCCCGCCCCCGAGCAGACCGTCATCGCCGGCGCCATGCCGGTGCTGCCGCCGATGTTCTTCGACTGAGGCTGGCGATTGGGCCATTGCCAAAATCCGCCAAAAGGGGCACTGTTGGGGCCGATCGGTCCGTCATAACGGGCTATGCATCGCTGTAATGCTGGCGAAACGCCATGAGCGAGCGACTTTCGATCGATGCAGCCGACGCTGGACGGGACGCCGTCAGCAGACAGGATCCGGTTGTCCGGCCGATCTCGATTGAAGATATGGCCGAGGCGTTTGCGCAGGGTTTGCGCGATTTCCAGAGCGCGCCGGGTTATGGCCTCGTCTTCGGCGCGATCTTTGCGCTCGGCGGCGTCGCGATCGTCGCCTGCGCCCGCGCGTTTGGCCTCTCTTATTTGATTTATCCGCTGATCATAGGGTTCGCGATGATCGGCCCGTTCGCGGCCATTGGGCTATACGCCATCAGCCGGTTGCGCGAAGCGGGCGCGCCTCCCAGCTGGCACGCCATCATCGGAACGATCGGCTCGCAGGCCGGCGAGGAACTCGGCTGGATGGCGTTCGTGACGCTGTTTATCTTCATGGCCTGGATATATGCGGCGCAGATCCTGGTGGCCCTGTTCTTCGGGCTGCGGTCGTTTTCCACTCTGGCTGAATTCCTCACAATGGTGACGACCACGCCGGAAGGCCTGTTGTTCCTGCTGGTTGGGAACCTGCTCGGGGCCGCGATCCTCTTCGTGGCGTTTTCGTTGACAGTCGTGTCGGTTCCCCTGCTGCTCGACTGGCATGTCGATTTCGTCACCGCGATGATCACCAGCTTGCGGGCGGTCGCGGCGAGTTCCGGGCCCGATGCTCGGCTGGGCGGCGATGGTGTTCATCGTGCTGATCGTCGCGTCGGCGCCGGCGTTTCTTGGCCTGCTGGTCGCCGTCCCGGTCCTTGGCCATGCAACCTGGCGCCTTTATCGCAAGATCGTAGTCCTGCCGAAGGGATAGCGCCCTCCCGCACACGCGCCCCCTGCGTCAGCGCCGGGAAACCCGGTCTTTTGACGAGCAATTAAGTGCAAATCTCCCGCCCGCATAGCCTTTGCGCGCAGCGCGGGCTATGGTCGCCGCTCTCAGCCCCGAGCGCGAAGATTGATGTCCGAAGAGACCCATTTCGGTTTTGCCCGCGTCCCCCTGCACGAGAAGCAGGCGAAGGTCGACGCGGTTTTTCACAAGGTCGCCGCGCGCTACGACCTCATGAACGATCTGATGTCGGGGGGCCTTCACCGCGTCTGGAAGGATATTTTCGCCGCCAAGGCGCATCCCTCCCGGCGCGGCAAATTCCGCCACCTCGACGTCGCCGGCGGCACCGGCGACATCGCCTTCCGCATCGCGCGGGCGGGCGGCGCGCAGACCGAGATCACGGTGCTCGACATCAACGCCGACATGCTCGAGGTCGGCCGCACGCGGGCGCAAAAGCAGAAATTCGCGGCAAAGCTCGAGTTCGTTCAGGCCAACGCCGAGGATTTGCCTTTCCCGGACAATTCCTTCGACGCCTATACGATCGCCTTCGGCATCCGCAACGTGCCGCGCATCGACCGCGCGCTTGACGAGGCGAGGCGCGTCCTGAAGCGCGGCGGCCGGTTCCTTTGCCTCGAATTCTCGCAGGTCGAGGCGCCCCTTCTCGGCAGAATCTATGAGGCCTATTCGTTCCACGCCATTCCGCGCCTTGGCGAATGGGTGACGGGCGACGGCGAATCCTATCGCTATCTGGTCGAATCGATCGCGCGCTTTCCGGACGCCGAAAGTTTCCGCGAACGGATCACCGAGGCCGGATTCGACCGCGCCGCCTTCACCCGGCTCACCGGCGGCGTCGTCGCCATCCATTCCGGCTGGAAGCTTTAGGGCCCCCGCGTGATTTTTTCCCTCGGCTCCATGTTCCGCCTGACCCGCGCGGGG
Organism: uncultured Alphaproteobacteria bacterium; assembly: GCA_963757985.1. Lineage (GTDB taxonomy): Bacteria > Pseudomonadota > Alphaproteobacteria > Rhizobiales > Beijerinckiaceae > Methylocapsa. The sequence continues at coordinate 114,593 of CAVWTQ010000004.1, forward strand.
TTCGTCCTCGCCCGCGCCGGCGTGTTCAGCGACATCGATCCCATGATGATGCCGCCGGCCGCGCGGGCGCCGCTGGCGCTGGCGAAGCTGATCGCACGACGCGGCGAGCGCCGGGGCCTCGCCAATCTTCCCGCCGCGATCAGCGCGCTCGGGCCGTCTTACGTGAAGCTCGGGCAATTTCTGGCGACCCGCCCCGATGTCGTGGGGCCCGACGTCGTCGGTCATCTGGAGCTGCTGCAGGACCGCATGGCGCCGTTTCCGCGCGAGGTGGCGGTCGCGACGATCGAGGCGGCCTTCGGCCGGCCGATCGACCGGATCTTCGTCAGCCTCAGTGAGCCGGTCGCCGCCGCCTCCATCGCGCAGGTGCACAAGGGGCGCGTCAAGGACGAGCGCGGCGAGCGCGAGGTCGCCGTCAAGGTGCTGCGCCCCGGCGTCGAGCGGCTGTTCCGCCGCGATCTCGGCGACATGTATTTCGCGGCGAAGCTGGCCGAGCGCTGGTTCGCGGAGGTTCGCCGCCTGAAGCCGGTCGAAGTCATCGATACGCTGGCGCGCAGCGTCAAAATGGAGATGGATTTCCGCCTGGAGGCGGCGGCGGCCTCGGAATTCGCCGAAAATTGCGTCGATGACACCGATTTTCGTGTGCCGGAGATCGACTGGGATCGCACCGCCAAGGAGGTGCTGACCCTCGAATGGGTCGATGGCCTCGCGCTCTCCGACATTCAGGCGCTGGCCGCCAAAGGCTACGACCTGCAGGACCTTGGCCGCATCGTCATCCAGTCGTTCCTGCGCCATGCGGTGCGCGACGGCTTCTTCCACGCCGACATGCATCAGGGCAATCTGTTCGTCGACCAGAACGGGCGCCTGACGGCCGTCGATTTCGGCATCATGGGCCGGCTTGGCCTCAACGAGCGGCGCTTTCTGGCGGAAATCCTCTACGGCTTCATCCGACGCGACTACCGCCGCATCGCCGAGGTCCATTTCGAGGCCGGATACGTGCCCCGCATCCACAAGGTCGAGGATTTCGCGCAGGCGATCCGCGCCATCGGCGAGCCGATCCATTCGCGCACCGCGGACCAGATCTCGATGGCGAAGCTCTTGACGCTTCTGTTCGAGATCACCGGGCTGTTCGACATGAAGACGCGCACCGAACTCGTGCTTTTGCAAAAAACCATGGTCGTCGTCGAAGGGGTCGCGCGCACGCTCGACCCCAAGCTCAATATGTGGGCGACGGCCGAGCCGGTCGTCCGAGCCTGGATCGAGCAGAATCTCGGGCCGATCGGCAAGCTGCAGGACGCCGGCCGCGCCGCGCAAACGCTGGGGCGCTTCGCCGCTGGTCTACCCGCGGCGCTGCTGCGCGCGGAAGGCGTGCTGACGCAGCTGGAAGGCATCGCGGAAGAAGGCGTCGAACTGTCGGACAGCGCGATCGAAAGCATGGGCGAGGCCTCCGCGCGCGGCGCGCGCCTCGGCCATATCGCGCTGTGGATTATCGCCGCGGTCGGCCTGCTGCTGCTTTTGCGTCGCTGATCGCGCCTGCCGCCTGTATCCGCGCCGGAATCCATGCCCGGGAATTTAACCTCAAAGTTGCAGATTTCTTCCCATGCGTTAGACCTTGCGTTAGAAAAAGAAAACTTTTCTAAACCCCGTCCAAAAATCGACCGCGATGGGGCGTAGAATTTAAAATAAGGCGGGTCCGCGCCGGATACGCGCCTTGTCGCCGGGGGGAAGCTTTGGCCGCATGAGTGGATTGTCGGGAAAACGCATCCTTCTCATCATCGGCGGCGGCATCGCGGCCTACAAGGCGCTCGATCTCGTCCGCCGCCTGCGCGAGAGGGAGATCTCCGTCCGCGTCGTCATGACGGCGGCGGCGCATCATTTCGTGACGCCCCTGTCGGTCTCCAGCCTCTCCGGCGACAGTGTCTTCACCGATCTTTTTTCGCTCACCGACGAGGCCGCGATCGGCCATATCGAGCTCTCTCGCGAGGCCGATCTCGTCGTCGTCGCGCCGGCGACGGCGGACCTTCTGGCCAAGATGGCGCATGGGCTCGCCGACGATCTCGCGTCGACGCTTCTGCTGGCGACCGACAAGAAAATCCTCGTCGCGCCGGCGATGAACCTGCGCATGTGGCTGGCGCCGCCGACGGTCCGCAACGTCGCCGCCTTGCGCGGCGACGGCGTGATCGTCGCCGGGCCGGCGAATGGCGACATGGCCTGCGGCGAATATGGCCCCGGCCGAATGAGCGAACCGCTGGAGATTCTCGCCGCGATCGAGGCGGCGCTCGCCGGCGACACGGCGTTGCCGCTGCCGGCCGCCTATCGCGCCGCCCCCCTGGCGCGAGGGGGCGCCGGCGGGCTGGAAGGACGGCGCGTCGTCGTGACCTCGGGGCCGACGCATGAGCCGATCGATCCGGTGCGTTACATCGCCAACCGCTCATCGGGCAAACAGGGCCACGCGATCGCCGCCGCCGCCCGCGCGGCCGGGGCCGAGGTTACGCTCATTTCGGGGCCGGTGGCGCTCGCCGATCCGCCGGGCGTCGCGACCATACACGTCGAGACCGCGCGGGACATGCAGCAAGCCGTCGAGGCTGCCCTCCCCGCCGATATTTTCATCAGTGCGGCGGCGGTCGCCGACTGGCGCACGCCCGAGGCGGCGCCCGGGAAACTCAAGAAAGGGGCGGCTGCGAGGCAAACTCTCCCGCTGATCGAAAATCCGGACATTCTGGCGGCGGTCGGGCGGCGCAAGCAGGACCGGCCCGCGCTCGTCGTGGGTTTCGCCGCCGAAACCGAGCAGCTGGTCGAACATGCACAGGAAAAGCGCTTGGCCAAGGGCTGCGATCTGATCGTCGCCAACAATGTCGGCGCGGGCGCGAATGTCTTCGGCGGCGAGCGCAATGAAGTGACGCTCATTGCCGCCGATGGAATGGAGCGCTGGCCCAGTCTCAGCAAGGCCGAGGTGGCCGCAAAGCTCGTCGCGAGGCTGGCGCGAACACTCAGCGAGGCGCGGGCATGAGCGCGCCTCTTTCCGTCGGCGTCAAAGTGCTTGAGAACGGCGCCGGGCTGCCGCTGCCCGCCTATCAGAGCGCGGGGGCGGCTGGACTCGACCTCTTCGCCGCCGTGGCGCCCGGAACGCCGGTGAGGCTGCCGCCGGGGGGCTGGGGCCTCATCCCGACCGGCATCGCGCTCGCCATTCCGCCCGATCACGAGGGCCAGATCAGGCCGCGTTCGGGCCTCGCCGCGAAGGCCGGCGTCACGGTCCTCAATGCGCCGGGCACGATCGATTCCGATTACCGCGGCGAAATCGGCGTGATCCTCATCAATCACGGCGGGGCGCCGTTCGACATCGTCCGCGGCGCGCGGATCGCGCAGATCGTGTTCGCACGCGTGATCCGGGCGGAGCTGTTCGAGACCCGCGACCTCGATGCAACCGAACGCGGCGCCAACGGGTTTGGATCGACGGGGCGCCTTATGGATAAGGAATCGCTGCGATGATGGTGCTTTCGCACCGCGCTCTTCTCGCCCTGGCTGCGGTGGCCGACATCGCCATGCACGCCCGTCCGCTTCCCGTTGCTGCGAAGGCGCTCGCCGCCCGCCTCGAACTGCCGCCGCGCCACCTTGAGACGTTGCTGCAGGCGCTGGTGCGCGCGCACATCCTCAAGGGCTTGCGCGGCCCGCGCGGCGGCTACGAGCTGGCGCGGGAGCGGCGCAAGATCACCGCGGCCGCTATCTTACGCGCGGTGCTCAACGAAAGCGTCGCCGAGAGCGGCCCGCCGGGCGAGAGCAAGCTCGTCGCCGAAGTCGTCGCGCCGCTGGTCCAATCGGCCGGCGCGGCGTTTCTGAGGGAGCTCGATACGATTACGATCGAAGATATCTGCCAGCGCGCCGAGGCGCTGAATCTCTCCGATGAACCCGCGTTGGGGACCGATTTCACGATCTGAAATCGGCTGCGGCCCCGGCGCGGTCCGGGGTCAAAGCACGACCACCCGCGTTCCCACCGAGACGCGCTGATAAAGATCGATGACATCGGCGTTCATCATGCGGATGCAGCCTGAAGATACAGCCTGGCCGATGGTGTCCGGCTCATTGGTGCCGTGGATGCGAAACAGCGTGTCCTTGTTGCCCTGAAACAGGTAGAGGGCGCGCGCGCCGAGCGGATTTTCGAGCCCGCCGTCCATCGATTCAGGAAGCTCCGGACGTCGCGCCAGCATTTCCTTTGGCGGAATCCAGCGCGGCCATTCCGCCTTGCGGCCGACGCGCGCCATGCCCTTCCATTCGAATCCCTGGCGCCCGACGCCGATGCCATATTGGATGGCCCGGCCGCCCGGCTGGATCAAATAGAGGTGGCGCGAGCGGGTGTCGATGACGATGGTGCCGGGCGGCTCATCGGTCGGGTTTGCGACCACCGCGGCGGTTCTCTGGTTCGGGTTGACGCCGACTTCGAGGTCCTGCTGCGCCGCGGGGGCGCCGTAACTCTGCCGGTAGGATTCGCCGCTCGGATCGGAGTCGGGATAGGCGCCACCGTAGGGCGGGTTCGGGCCGCCATACGCATGAGGGGCGTAGGGCCGCGACCCCGGCGGCAGCGGGTAATCGGGATAGGCCGGCAAGGGCGCCGGCGGATAATAGGGGTCGGCCTCATAACCCCCGTAGCTTCGCCATTGCGCCAGCGCGGGCTGAGACGCCGAGAGCGACGCCGCCGCCACAACCGCGCCGCTCACGGCATAAAGGACCAATCTTGCTTTGCGCATCATGAAACCCAAGTTTCTGCCGGGGCGGAGAGGATGACACGCGATCTGGCGGAAGAAAACGGCAAAAAACAGAGCCGAGGCCGCGATAGGCGTCATGATCGATCAATCTGTCGCGAAGCTTTCGGCGCCGGCGGGGAGCCTGCGCGCCCGCGGCGGCGCGGGCGCCGTCCCGGACAAAAAAGAGAGCATGACCGAAACGGTCATGCTCTCTCCTGACTAGCGTCCAATTGGCCTTGGCCATGCGGCCTTGGCGCCCCTGGTCAATCCTGCGGCGCCGCCGCCGGCAGCAGCGGTGTCGGCGCCGCCGCGTGCGGCGCCTCCTCCGCCTTTTGCGCCAGGATCAGTTCGTCGCGCATCGCCGCGACGCGCCGCAGTTTCGCCATCGCCGCGCCCGTCCCGGCCGGGATCAGGCGGCCGACGATGACATTCTCCTTGAGGCCTTCGAGCGTGTCGGCCTTGCCGTTGACGGCGGCTTCGGTCAAAACCCGCGTCGTCTCCTGGAAGGAGGCGGCCGAGATGAACGAACGCGTCTGCAGCGAGGCCTTGGTGATGCCAAGCAGCACCGGCGTCCCGGAGGCCGGCTTGCCGCCAGCTTCCAGCGCCTTGACGTTGGCTTCCTCGAGCTCGGTCTGGT